>DAMBVB010000008.1:0-125693 GCA_032053185.1 Lysinibacillus sp. | reverse complement strand
CATTCGCCGTGTGTACCGAAAAGGTGCGCTTTTTTTATATTTCGGGCTTACGATTAAAGACCTATTTTATGACGAATTAAACGATTCTCTTTTGTAATGATCCAAATGCCGTTACCCGTCTTTCTTGTAAAGAAAAGAGACCATCATGAATCGATGGTCTCTTTATTGTTGTCTAAATTTGTCCAGTGTTTCCCTGACCGAATTGCTGCTGTCGATTGATGCGAATAACTTCCTTCCATGTATCACGGAATTCCGTCACTAATCCCTCAACTTCTTCAATAATAGCGACATCACTTTGAATATTTGCCTCGACTAAACGACGATTCATATATTCATAGAGAGCAAACATATTTTTTGATACTTCAATGTCCATATTCAATGTCGCCATAAGCTCACTAATAATTGCCTGTGCTTTAATAAGATTTGTATTTTTTTCCTCGACATTTTTTTCTTGAATGGCATGTTTTGCTTTATGCAGGAACTTCAAGCAGCCATTATAAAGCATTAACGTCAGCTCGCCGGGGGAAGCGGTTGTAACACTATTTTGTTTATACGTATTTTGTGCTGTTAAATTTGCTGCCAATAAAGGACAACTCCTTTGAAAGGTTACTTATTTACTAGTTTAAACCATTTTACGAAGAAAAGCTAATAGGGAAATGTTAATTCTTTTTGTCGTAATACATACCATCCATCACACGAACATTCGAGTATGGATTAAAGTATTGCTGTTCACTTTTTTTCGTTTTCTGTAAGTTTGCCATATCCTGTTTTACGGCACCCATAACAGCAGCTAATCGTTCCTTTATCCCATTATCTAATTCTTGTAACATTTGATGAATACGATTCTGTTCGTCGAAATGAAAGCCTTCTTGAACCAAACCCTCAATAAATTCCCCACGCTTGTCTAACAAGCTATTGATATTATCAATATATTCATCACGCTCTTCACCGTTTGGAATATCACCCAAAAGCTTAAATAAATTAGCTGATACATGTAATAGTTGATCTATTAGTTGCATAATTTTCTCCTACTAAGCTTATTACTGAGCAAACATGCCAGATTGTTGATTTGCTTTATTGATCGCTTGCTCCATCGCTGAGAATTGTCTCCAATAACGTTGTTCTACAACTATCAAGCGCTTTTGCATGTTGTCAATACGAGAATCCAAGTCAAGCATACTTTTACCCATGGAATATTTATTATCAGTATCAGCAGTCTTCCCTGCCTTTTTCTCAATATCTTTCGTAATATTAGATAAAGCGTCTTGTAGGCGTTGTGCAATACCACGAGAATCTACCTTTTTTACTTGACCATCTACCACTTCGACATCGTCTTCTTTACCTGTCATTGTAAAGATTTGAATCACTTGATCTGGATCTTTAGCGATTGCTTCACGAAGTTTCTCCTCATCATTAATCTGTAATTTCCCGCCATCCGATATCTTACCTGATGACGAAATCCCTAGTTCAGAAAGTGCATCGATGGATTTATCATTTAATCCGCCTACTTGACCAACGAATTGTGCACGCAGTTTTGTTAGACCATCTCTTATAATTGAATCATTGCGTAATAGACCACTTTTTGCCTTTAATTCCCAAAGTTTAATTTCATTATCTGACATTTCTTCTCTTTGCTCAGATGTAAGAGGGGGATAATCACGATACTTCGTCTCTTTTAATTGGTCTCCTAAATCTGCTATTAATGCATTATAAGTATCAACAAACTCTTTAATTTTATCTACTAATCCTTCTGTATCCATTGATGAACTAATCGTTACAGGTGGTGTTGTATTATTTGCTTGATCTGCGTCATGATTAAATTTATTTTTTAGCGTAATTTCATAACCAGAAACAGTAACTTTATTAGTTTTTGAAGTCATTTCCACATCATTTACTATAAATTTTGCATCAGTGCCTTCAATTTGTGAATTATTCAAAATGCTAGATAGTGTTGAATCTAATCCTGAAAACGTAATATTACCCTCTCCAGTGGCATTTGCTGTAATAGAAATGTTCCCATCAGATCCAACTAATGCTGTTGCGCCAGCTCCTGATAATTTTTTCAAGAGATCTTCTACCGAATCAGTAGCATTGTATTTAATTTCTTTACTAACATTTGTGCCATTCGCTTGAGGAACACTAATTGTAAACGAACCATCTGATAAACCCAATTCACCTAAGCGGGTTTTTGAGTTTACAGTTCCACCTGATTCATTAATCCACTTTGTATCTGATTTAAATTGACCGGTAGTAGCATCAGTATTCATGCCAAGATCTTCTAGAGCTTGTTTTGTTGTAGCGTCATCAAAAGAAACACTGTGATTTGCTTTAGTACCAAAAGAAAATTGTCCTGTTTTCTCATCAAAAGAAGCTGTTAAACCAGACTCTTGGTTTAATTGTGTTAGAATACTTTCTATACTTTGACTAGTATCAATTTCAATTTCTTTAGAATTTTGGATGACAGGATTATCTGGATCAGAGTTATCTATTTCATTTAGAGTAATCGTTAATTTGTCAGGAGCACCTGCGCCCATCATAGTAGCAAGTGAATCTGATTTAGTTGCTAATCGTTGTGTTGAAGTCTGTCCATTCAAACTTCCGTTTACTTTCGCCGCAGTCGCTAAACTCGTTATACTAGAAATACTTAAATTTCCTTGCGCATTAGAACCTGCCGTAACAGATACGTTTGTTGAATCAGAAACTGTCGTTGTTTTTTTACCTAAGTCTTTTACATAGCGGATATTGTCCCTAACATAAGTATCAAAAGTCTTTAATTTTGTATTAACACTGCGATAAGCATCTCGTTGCCATTCAAATTTTATTTTTTGTTGTTGTAGTTTATACAACGGCGCACGTTCCGCTGACATTAATTTTGCTACAATACTATCAATATCCATTCCTGAAGCTAAACCGCCAATTCTTGTTACCATTTTTACTTCCTCCTAATTACCTTAAATTTTTTCGTCTACAATCATTCCCACCATTTTCTGCATTTCATAGAAAGCATCCAATAATTTTTTAGGTGGAATTTCCTTAATTACTTCATCTGTATGACGGTTTACTATCGTTACATAATAGCGTTCTAAACCTTGATGATAAACAAATTTTGAAGAACTATAATTTATCCCAAGAAATTCATTTACAACATCAACAGCTTGTTGTAATTCATCCTTTGATATTTCCTGCTCTTCCCCAACATTAGATGTGTTTTCTACTACCGATAGAGAGTTTATTCCTATTGAAACATTAGGTGTCATATTTTCCTGCACATTCATTGCCTTTGTACTTGTTGGTGCAGTAATCGTAGCCATTGACTGCCCTTGCGATGCAATACGCATTGAACTCAACCTCCTAAACTTTTCAATTGCTTATCATTATTATCGGAAGCATTTTGTATAGTTTCACGTTTTTAGGTAAACAAATACTAGTGTCTTATTTAAGTCCCCATTTATTTTGTAGACAAACTTATGAAAATACCTCGCATCCAGACAATAAGCCGAATTCGAGAATTCTTTAATTAATAATTCTTCTCATATACTCTTCTATCTTAATCATGGCTTCAAATGCTTCTGTTTCGCTATCCTTTCGTACTCCAATGTAAATCTTACATTTTGGTTCTGTGCCAGAAGGTCGAATACAAATCCATGAACCATCTTGTAATCTATATTTTATTACATCCGTTTTTGGCAAAGTTAATGCTTGCTTCTCACCGTTTGCAAAATACTTAAATCCGACTTTGTAATCTTCTTTAGCTACAACTTTTATTCGAGCCATTTCGATACATTTTTTATTTCTAAAACGCTCCATAATATTGGTTATACGTTTCTGCCCCGCTATCCCCTCATATGTAAATGACAACAATTTTTCTTGATAGTATCCATGTTGCTGATAAAGAGAGTTCAGCACATCTAAAAGTGATAAATTTTGTTCTTTGTAATAGGAAGCCATTTCTGCAGTTAAGAGCGCAATTTGTACGGCATCTTTATCTCTTACAAAATTTCCTGCTAGATACCTTGTCCAATAGCATGTAAATCAGTTGAATAGTTTACAGTTGAAGGATATAGCCCCTTATGTTCCTTCCCTTCACTTTCTCCAAATAACTGCTTCCACCATTCATGCAATTTGTTAAGTCTTGGCTCAAACGAAGCAAGTAGTTCAACAGAGTAACCTTGTTTATATAATGCATAACGATTATACGCGTAATCGACAGCACTATTCGACTCACTTGAAAAATCTAACTCTGCTTGTCTTCCACCACGTACAAATGCTTCTATATCGATACCTGCAACAGCAATTGGTACTAAACCTACTGGCGTAAATACAGAATACCGTCCTCCAACGTCAGACGGAACGATAAATTGACGATATCCTTCTTTATGAGCAACTTGCGTTAAAATTCCTTTTTCTGCATCGGTTGTAACAATTATTCTTTTACGTGCCTCCTTACCATATCGTCGCTCCATATATTTTTTCACAACTCGAAAGGCAATAGCTAGCTCCATCGTTGAACCAGACTTTGAAATAACATTGACATAAACATCCTTCGTATCTAAATAAGACAATAGCTGCTTTAAATAAGCACCACTCATATTATTTCCAGCATATAAAATTTCGACACCGTTAGTAGAGAAATAAGGAGTTAGAGCATCAATCACTGCACGTGCACCAAGGAAAGAACCGCCGACACCAATAATTAGGAAAATTTGTGCTTCTGAATTTACCTGATTTGCAACATGTTGAATCATACAAAGCTCTTGCCTAGTAATAGAATTAAAGTGCTGCATGCTTGGATTTTCTGAAATTTTCATTTTAGGAAGATCAGGTAGTGGCTGAAAATGAATCATATCGTCAACTCCTATTAAAAACAGCTTCTCTTTTAAGAGCAAGCTGTTTATTGTATTACTTATTTCGGTTGTTTTAATAATTCTTTAATATTCGACACTATTATTGATAAACCTTCTACCGTCATATTTAGATGAATTGGTAATGTTAAAGCTTTTTCATACCACTTTTCTGCAATTGGACATATTCCGCGTTCATACCCCAATTGTTGATAATATGGGTGCCAATAGACAGGAATATAATGTACATGAACTCCTATATTCAAAGACCTCATTTGTTCAAACACAAACTTACGAGATATTCCCTCAAGCTGAAGCATATACAAATGCCAGCCTGATTCGGTTCCCTCTAGCTGCTGTGGAACGATAATTCCTTCTATTTCTTGAAATGCCTCCGTATAAAATGCTGCAATTTCACGACGTCGTTGGATAAACGTATCAATTTTTGTCATTTGAGATAAACCAAGTGCCGCTTGTAAATCCGTCATTCGATAATTATAGCCAAGGTCCGTCATTTCATAATACCAACCACCTTGATCAACTGAAAAGTCAGTTTGCTCAATACCATGACTACGGAATAATTGTAATTTATGATAATATTCCTCATTATTCGTTACAATAACGCCGCCTTCAGCTGTCGTAATGGGCTTAACAGGATGAAAGCTAAACATTGTCATATCTGCCTGGGTACCGACTTTTTTTCCTTTATATTCAGCACCAAGAGAATGAGCACCATCCTCAATCACAACTAAATTGTGTTCCTGTGCGATCTCCATAATAGCATCCATATTTGCAGGTTGCCCTGTAAAATCAACTGGGATGATTGCCTTTGTATTTCGTGTAAGCTTTTTTCTTATCTCTTCAGGATTAATGTTGTAAGTATTTGCATCAATATCTGCAAAGACAACTGTTCCTCCCATATAACGCACGCAGTTAGCGCTAGCCGCAAATGTGATGGGTGAAGTAATTACCTCATCTCCTTCACTTATACCTGCTGCATAACAAGCTGCGTGAAGTGCAGCTGTCCCGTTACAAAACGCAACGGCATATTGAGCGCCAACATAATTGGCTATCGCCCGTTCAAACTGTTGAACTTTTGGACCTTGTGTTAAAAAAGGTGAGCGTAATGTTTCTATAACCATTTGTATGTCGTCCTCATCTATAGATTGACGACCATAGGAAAGAAATGTAGGCAATTTTTTCATAACTTTTCCTCATTTCTCAAAGCAGAAATAATAGGAGGTTCCATTCTTGGTATTTTTCCATCCAAAAACTGGTCTACAATATCATTGTTATATTGGTTATAAACAAAACGCAGATGCTGAGGCATCCAATCATTACCCACCCATAATTTACCATTCCCTTTTTGTGGATGATATTTTACATGGTCAAGAGATGTTGTAGTCAGAATTGTAGATAAATCCTTAGCAACTTGAACGACCGCTTTACAAGCAACATCATGAAGCCCATCACCATAATCTAAATTTGGCACTGATTGATGGACAATATCTCCTGCATCTAATCGCGCCGATAATCGATGAACGGTCATGCCTGCCCAATTTGGACGTAACATAAAGAATGGCCAAAATAGTGTCGTATTTCCTTTATACCAAGGTGAAAGTCCACCATGAATATTCCATGAATGCTTTGGTAAAACATTTAACAACTCGTTGGATAACTTATGTACCCCGTAACTAATAGCTAGATCAAATGATTGGGAACCTACCCATTTAATTGTTTCCTTGCTATTTAATTGTGCTAAAGACACGTTTAAAGTTGGTATTTCAAGTTGGACTTTTTTATGTCCTACAAAATGGCGCTGCTCTGCTTCATCTCTATCTGCAAAATGTCGAATAAAATTCAAGCGATCCATTTCTTCTAGATTGGTTGGTGGCTGAGGAACAAACGCCTCTCGAACCTCCATAACATGAGCAGCTACTATACCTAATTCAGCTAGCTTATTCACTACATACAAATGTCTCGGATGTGATCCAGTTAGTAATAATACTTTCAAACTAAAATAACTCCCTCTCCTCGTAAAATGGACCTTCAAGTAATTGATGTTCTTTTAGTGTATCTATTGAAACTGAATAATCTTCTAGTGGATAGTTTAACATCTTTACTATATCGGATAGCCTATGCTTGCCATCTGAATAATTCAAAATCATTAGTATTTGGTTCAATTGCTGACGATTATCAAGTTTAGTATTATTTGATCTTCTTCGTAAAGCTGGTGCATTAATATCAGGATATAAATTATATTTTCCTAATTTAGGTTCACCAAACGGTTTTTTATTGACATAATAGCCATCTAATTCCTGTAACTTTAAAACGTTTTCTATCTCATTTACACTATCTAAAAGTGCTTCTATTGACATCGATTCCTTATTATCAAGTGAATTATGATAACCTGAATATGTACCGTAAGTCATTTTTGCAAATTGCCCAACAGGTAAATTAAATCCTGGCGAACAAAATTGTCTTTCATCCGATCCATTCAGTGGACTAAATGGTCTGATAAGAATATCCGGATTCTCTTTACTATTTAAATATTGTAGTAAATGATTTAATGGTGATTCATTATTACGTGAAGCTTTATAACTTAACTTCTTCTCTTTTCCCCCTAAGCATGTTAAAACAGCACCCGAATACATATTTCCCTTTAGGTGTTTACCATATTTCGACAGAAAAGCAATAGATCCAATTGTTTCAGGTAAAAAAACAAATCGATAAGTTAGCTCTCTATTTTCCCACTGTTTAAGGCGATTATATAAAAAGGCTGCAACAATTGGTCCACTTAGTTCGTTATTAGCCATGGAAGGATGACAAATATATGTACTAATTAATACTTCTTTTTTTGATTTTCCAGGTAAAACAGCTTGAGCAAAGTTTAACTCACCATCAATTTTCTCACTATCAATATACACTTGGTACTGTCCATCTGGCAGATCATCTAACTGGTTTTGGCTCATGCAAAAACCCCAACGTTCCTTATAATAGGAAATAACATAGGGCACAGCATCTGGTAAATGGGGAATTGTATGAACATGTTTCTTTAATTCCTCAAGAGAAAGCCACATATCAATAGGTTCACTATAATTTACAACATGTAAATTTAAATCCTTTATATCAATGATTGTCTCACCATGCTCATCCTTAATCCAAGCTTCACGTATAACCCACTCTTTTGGAATTTCCCAATCAAATACTTCTGTGCCTGTTGAAATTCCTTCCATTTCAAGTGGAATATATTCTTTTAGAATACGAATTGTTTCTCGAACACCTTCTCCTGTAATGCTACGCATAATTGGAAAAAGTCGATCGAACAATTCATCCATTTCTTTTAATTCATTCACAGTAATAACTCCCAACTTAAAGGTGTACCCTTTTCCACATCTTGTTTAACAGTCTTTCCAAGTACTAAATCATAGTATTTTGTAGGTAAACCTAATCCAGGTCGAACATTTCGTAGATTCTCCTCTGTTAAAACGTCACCCACTTTTAAGTCTTCTCCTATATATAATGAACGGCGGAATTTTGTTGAGTCCTTCTCAGCTTCAGTTGGACCATATTGAATTTGCCCTATACTTTGCCATGCTCGCTCGGTTTCCTCTACTAGCATTTTTAACTCATGTGGCTCCATTGAAAAGGCAGAATCTACACCACCATCAGCACGAGATGTAGTAAAATGCTTCTCTATAACAGTAGCCCCAAGAGTTACAGCAGCAACCGATACACCAACACCCATCGTATGGTCTGATAAACCAATCTCAGTTCCAAGCAAATCACGCATATGAGGGATTGTAGCTAAATTAGAGTTTGCTGGAGTTGCTGGATATGTACTTGTACACTTTAATAAAACAATTTGATGATTTCCTTCAGCTCTTGCAGCTCGAACTGCTTCGTCTAGCTCCGCTGCTGTGGCCATACCTGTCGAAATGATAATAGGTTTACCAGTGCGCGCAACTTTTCGAATTAACGGTATATCCACATTTTCAAATGAGGCAATTTTATAAGCAGGTACATTCAAAGTTTCTAAAAAATCGACTGCTGTTTCATCAAAAGGTGAACTAAAAGCTAGTAAGCCATGTTCTTTTGCACGATTAAAAATTGCCTCGTGCCATTCCCAAGGAGTATAGGCCTCTTTATACAAATTGTAGAGGGAACTTCCTTTCCAGAGGTTGGCATCGTCTTGAATAAAAAACTCACCTGTGTGCACATCTAATGTAATTGTATCAGGTGTATACGTTTGTAGCTTTAATGCATCCACACCGGCTTCAGCTGCTAAATCTACTAAATGTAAAGCTCTTTCTAATGATTGATTGTGATTGCCAGACATTTCTGCAATAATAAAAGGCTTTGCATACTTGCCAATTTCTTTATGTCCAATTTTTATCATGCTAACAACTCCATTATTTGTGATAACCAAGCATTTGGTTGTGGTGTGGCTGTTAATTCTAAACCTGTTCTTTCTAACTTTTCAGCATCTATAGTACTTAAATTATTGAGTAAAGTTATATACGAATTCACTGTGACATCTTCATGCCACCCCAAATTAATGACTGCTCCAAGCTGATCTGCATAGTTAGTTGTCATAAGCTGATTGTCAGCAACTATAGTACTCGAAGACGGGAGTCCAACATAGCAACGCTCCCACATTGAACCACCACCAGCACCAATTGAAAAATCAGCTAGTTGCATTAGCTGGGCCATATATGAAACTTGACAATGATAATGGTAATTACGTTCACGACAAATTTGCTCTATTGTTTCTTTTTGTATATTTCCATTGCCTACTACAACATCTACATGAGTAAATTTCAATTGTTCTAGTGCAGTTAATATTTTCATTGTTTCCTTAGTTGGATCGGTTCCTCCCATAAATACAAGGAGACGCTGTATATTTCGATTATGACGCCTATTTTGCTTACGGACCTCAATAAATTCCTCACGCATAATTAAATACTTTGGTCCAAGTAATTTCACACAATGATCCGGTACAAGTCCCTCATAACGTCCTTCAAAATTCGGCACAACATTTTGATCAAGCAATAGATCACAATCATGTGCTCTTGCCAAATCATCAATCACCATTAGTTTTTTTGTATAAGAACGAATATTTTGTTCCCATTCCATATCAACCCCGTAATGATCAATAATATAAAGATCTGCCTGTTCAGCCTTTGAAATAGTTTCATAGCCTTGTTGTGCAACATAATCTATTAAATTGCCAGCATGTGGCTCCATCCAAAATAGAACATTACAACCTTCCAGCTTTAAATTATGAGCAATTGTTAAACAGCGCATAACATGACCGCTTCCAATGTCTACTGACGCATCAGTACGGATAATTATTTTTTTCATTAAATCACCGGCTTTTGTTCAATATGTGCATTTAATTTAGCGACATTAGGCGTTTCTCTCAAATAACGAATAACCTCTGAACTCGATACTAACGGGTCATTAAAATGCTTGGCGATCGCTGAAATTAACTCATAGTCTTCCGCAGTATCTAATGTAATACGTAGTTCAGGCGCTATTCGATTCGTAGGTACCTTATATGTAACCGCATAAAATTCTTCAGGAAATTCATACGCATAGTAAGTGACATGCTCACGATGGCGTGGTTCAGTCCCACTTTCATATATACGTAATAGTGCCTCATAGGAAATGAGTTCCACCGCTAATCCACGTGGCAGCTCTCCATTCATTAGTACAATGTCTTTCTTTTCTTTTTCCATTAGTGAAACAATCTCACTTGCCATTTCATAATCAACAAAGGGACAATCTGATGTAACACGCATAACATAATCAGGCTTATACATCTTAGCGCATTGCACATAACGATCAAGTACGTCGTCTTCAGAACCACGGAAATAAGCTACTTGATTTATTTCACACCATTTTGCAATTGCATCGTCCTGCGGTAAATGACTGGTCGCAACAATCACTTCACTAACTCCTTGAATTGCTCGACATCGTTCTATATCATATGTAAGGACATCCACATCACCAAGCTGTTTTAAAATTTTCCCAGGTAGACGGGATGATCCCATTCTTGCTTGGATGATTACAATTGTATTCATCTTGAAACACCTCAATTTATATAATTACTACTTCCCTTGTAAACGATGTTAAAAAACTTTGTCCGTCCCAGACACCATTAAAGTCAAGTGCCTTACCAATAGGGACAATACGATCGATGCCTCGAGTTGCAATAGCTTCTACTAATCTCTCAAGTTCTTCGCGTTTAAATCCAAAATAGGCAATTGTTTGATCTTTATCTATTAGTACATCTGCTAATTCTTCAAGTTTATCGACTTTATATTCATAGAACATACCACCACCGCAGTGGCGTTCTCGAACGTCTACCGGAACATCCGATAGTGCCACTCGTGAAAAATAAGTCCCATTTTTTAAATTTTCTACATTACTTTCTGTTGCAAGCATTAAAGTTGTTGTATATTTTAAAACTTGTGTCGCAGCCATTAACTCATACTGTTTTTGCTGAATCTTTTGTTCAAATGCTGACCAAAAACGATTAATGGCCTGTTGATTGCCTCCACACCATGTTATTAATCTTGGAGAAGAGCACGCCATTTGATCGAACCAAAAAACATCATTATAAAATTGCTCTAATAGACTGTCTAATTGTGCTTCATCTGCTTTAGCAAGTACATCACTATTTAATACTGCCAACGAGAAACGATCTGGAAAAGCAAGTTCATTAGCTAAAGGAGCTAGTGGTATTTCTCGAATAGTACTAATCGTTTCATCCCCACCCCAAATCACACGTGTTTGACATGCAGCACTTAAGACAGCTGTTGTATTTTCCTCGTGACCATACGTACATATTATCGTCTGTTTAGCGATTTTTTGAAATTCGTTACGCGCTAATTCATCAATAATAATCTGTAGGAGCACGTTTAATCCGTTTTGTTCCTTGCTTGAAATTCTGATGACATTTCGGTTGCCTGCTAGTAACGATAACATCCAGGAATAAACAAAAATAGTATCCACATTCGACGGAGCCATATGAAAGACCGTCCCACGCGCTCTTATAATTTTTTGAACTGTATACTGTTCAAAATCTGTTTGCATTTCTTTTATATTCGCCTTTCGTAGCCAATAACCTAATGCTACCACTTCAGGTAATTCTCTCATTCGGAGAAAGCGCTTGGAAAGTGCTTGTGTGAATGCCACAACTTCTTGATCAAATTGTTGATTCGGTTTATTTGAAGATAGTTGCTCAATGGCAACTTCAAATTCTATATTTTTCGGCCAAAATAACTGCATCATTTTGTACCTCCTTGAAACGTATCACTACACCCTCTTAGCTCGGCCTTCGGAATTCTCCCTGCTACAGAAAAGTATTTTCCTTTCCAACCAGATGGACAATCGTCTTCCCCATGAATTGTACCCAAATCCTCAGTCAGTAATGAATGTCCTGGGTAGCTTTTGGGTAGCTCACTCAACACCTGAATAAGCCCCTGTTCTCCGTAAGGAACTGGCTTAAAAGTTATCGGATTGCGAATAATAATATCAGCGTAGCTAGGTGTATGAAGATGGCCCATACTACACTCAACAAAAATTGAACCGACCTGCTCCACCATACCGTAATAATTATGTACCTCACGAATTCCCAATTGCTGATTTAACAACCGATTAAAAGTTAATGCATCGACCGCTTCATCCTTAAGCTTCTTCCAGCCACCACCGTGAATTAAAATACTGTCGCCAAAATCAATCTCTAAGCCTCGAGCTACAGCTTCCTTATAGACATACTGCCATATCATAAAAGTAAAGCCGAACAGTAAAATTTTCTGTCCTGCAAATTCCTTTAGATATGCCTGTAGACCCTCGACATCCAAACTCATATCATCATTTAAAGCATATAAATGTTTACGACCGAAATTTGAAAAACCTAAGATCCCAGCACCACGCGCACTAAAAGATTTTCTGTCTTTTAACACTGATTTCGTATCTAAAATAATCATCGGTAATCGTTTACTACCTAGTAGGGGCTTCATCACTTCCACCAATGTTTTTGTTTGTGAAACAGATGTTTCCTTATCTAAATAGATTTTCGATACCTGCTGCCCTGTCGTACCACTTGATGTAAGGACTTTTACTACCTCTTCTTGTGAAATCGATTTTAAATCTAAAAGCTTAAATAATTGTACAGGTAGGTAGGGGATTTCTTCTAATGAGCTTGCCTGCTGTAGAGCACCACTTTTTTCAAGCATCGCCTTATAATCTGAACAGTTTTCAATATGCCATTTTGTTAAATTATTTAGTTTATCTAATAGCTGCGCTGATTTTTGCTCTCGTTCCAAATGATAAGGGGCAATCATAAACAGCTCTCCTTTAATTTCATATAATCTGTTTTGCCATTTGCAAAGCGTGGTATATCCATCACTTTGATCTTATAGGCTGTTTTATGCAGTTTATATAAATCCTCTACTGCTTTTTTTATAGGTTCAATAAATACATCCTGTTCAATAGCTATAATTAATTTATCGTCAGAACCAGTACACGCTAAAGGTATATGGAAGGAGGACTCAAGTTTTTTCTCAACTTCATCTAGGTTTATACGCAAACCAAAAAGCTTAATAAAGCGCTTCATTCGCCCCGTTATCGTAAAGTATCCTTCTGCATCAACAGTTGCAGTGTCACCAGTATGAAGCACGCCACCAAGCTCATCACTTTTTGCTAAATCTTCGAGACATTCAGCATATCCCATCATGACATTTGCACCTTTATAAATAAGTTCTCCTGTTGATTCGTTAACTTCTAAATGTCCATCTGGAATCGCCACACCAATTGTTCCTGCTTTTTCTAGCACTTTCTCAAAAGGAACATAGCTGATACGTGGTGCTGCTTCAGTTTGTCCATACATCACGTAAAACCGTTTATCTTTTTCCTTTGCATACTCTGCAAAAAACTTCACAAGCTTTTCATTTAGTCGTCCACCAGCTTGTGTCAAAGTTTTTAATGTTGGTAATTCCATTTTGGCAAAACCTATACGTTGCAACATTTGATAAGTAAATGGTACCCCTGATATAGATGTAGCCCTATGATCCTTCACAAAACTCCAAAAGGATTTTTCCATAACACTTTCATCTGTTAATAATATAGAAGCACCTGCAAAAAGATGACTATTTACAATAGACATACCATATGAATAAGAAAGTGGTAAATTCATGATGGCGCGTTCGTTTTCATCTATATCAAGATATTTAATAATAGATTCTGCATTTGAACGAATATTTTCATACGATAAACGGACAAACTTTTGGCTACCAGTCGTGCCTGAAGTACTCAATAAAATCGCTAGGTCGGGATGTATATTCATGTTAATATTTCCGATTCTTACTAAATACTCACTACTTCTCTCATAGCCATCATAACTCTCTAAACCTACAACCCATTTTGGTTCATATCGGATTATAATATCTTCTAAAAGTTCACGATTAATATCTGCCGAAAGTAGCATCACGGCATGCTGGCTATTCATAGCTGATACATAAGTTGATAGTATATCAATAGTATTTTCACATAAAATTAACACTAACTCTTTTTGTGCACTTTTAAATTCAACTCTAGAAATTTCATTGTAAGTATATGTACGTTCATGTGTAATGACTGCCACTTTATCGTTGTTCAGTATAAAAAAACTCATTTAATCTCTCCTTCCATTGAAAAAGGCGTGATAGTCTCTACCACACCCTCCTCAATTAAAACTCTACATCATATTTAACTAATATTTCCTTCGCTTTTGCAAAAGTACTCATATCTAATACATCATCTGTATCTAGCATTGTATCAAATTGATCGTCAATTTCTGCAATCAATGCCATATGAGCAATTGAATCCCATTCTGGAATTGTATTATAAGCTAGGTCCTCTGTAACTTGATTAATATCAATTCCAAGTGCTTCTGCAAAAATTCCACGTAATTTCTCTTCATTCGTCATAAATGATCCCTACCTACTTCAAATTGTATATATATTATTTCGGCTATTTCTATTTAATTATAATACAAATGTTGATTTAAATTTATGGAACTTTGTATACTCTATCCAATCAGAAGCTAAAAGTTCAAAGTACTCTACATCGTGAAATTGATCGTATTTATAAATATGATCTTTAAATGTTGCAACATGTGTAAAGCCATAGTGCTTATGCATTTTCATCATTCCATCATTTCCTTGCATAACTTCCGCATACATTTTATTTAAACCAAGTTCAAAAAAGGCAAAATTATAAAGATAAGGGTGAATACGACCTGCGATAATAGAATAACTTAGATCACCAATGTAGTAAGCAAACGATGATTTTTTATTAGCTCGGTCCAACTGATTTAATGAAATTAAACCAATTGGCGTATTTTTAACTTCAATTATCCAGTAATATTGTGTATCATTATTGGAAATTTTCTCAAACCATTTATATTGGTTCGCTAAATCCTTTTCTATATCCGTATACATATATTGTGTCACATGCTCACTTGTACGCCATTCTAGCACAAGCTCTAAATCGTGTTCCTCTAATTTACGAAATGAAATCAATTATCCCAACTCCTATATAAAAGGCATGGCTTAAATCACCATGCCTCCATCTACACCTATAACCTGTCCTGTTACATAAGAAGAATAATCTGAAGCTAAAAATAAAATGACATTAGCTACTTCTTCAGCGGTACCAATACGACCCATTTTAATTTCTGATAAACGCTGCTCATATTTCTCTTGTGACAATTGCTTCGTCATATCTGTCTCAATAAACCCAGGTGCTACTGCATTTACACGAATATTATAAGGTGCTAGCTCTTTCGCAGCAGAATACGTCGCACCAATTACAGCTGCTTTGCTTGCACCATATACTGTTTGCCCAGCATTACCAACTCGACCAATAATCGAGCTCACATTAACAATAGAACCATATTTTTGTTTCATCATTAGGCGAGACGCATATTGCATATGGTAAATAACCGCTTCAGTATTAACAGCTAAAGTATGTGACACTTGTTTTTCATTGACCATACCAAGCAATGCATCATCTAAAATGCCTGCATTATTAACTACAACATCTAGTTGCCCGATATTTTTTTTAATCCACATAAATGCTTTTTTTATGGCGTCTATATCGCAAACATCATAGCTTAAAATATGTACTGTTGTATCATAATCAGACTCTAACTCTTCCTTAATTTCTTGTAGACGTTCTTCATCTCGACCATTTAAAATCAATGTCCAATGCTGTTTCGCAGCTTGAATTGCTGTAGCGTAACCGATACCACGTGTTGCACCTGTTATTAATACTGTTCTTACCACTTTCAATCACCAACTTCATTTCTCTTTTTGTACTATCATATCTTTTGGTTCATCATAGGTAGTCGTATTATTTTCATAAGTCACATCTTTTTTTATGACTTTCCAAT
Organism: Lysinibacillus sp.; assembly: GCA_032053185.1. GTDB lineage: Bacteria > Bacillota > Bacilli > Bacillales_A > Planococcaceae > Lysinibacillus. Next base: position 109,409 of record DAMBVB010000008.1, on the reverse strand, counting down.
CTTTATATACATACGTTAAATATTCTTCAACAGGATATGGGCCAAATAAATCTATGTTTGCTAATTGAAGTGGTTGTTGTTTTGAAAAATAATGCATTGGTAAAATATCTAATGGAAGTCGATATTTATCATCGTCTTCAATTAATAAGTCTACTGATATCGTAAAAGATAGAGTGTTTTCTGTATTTATAATAATATCTAATCCAACCAGACCTAACTGTGGTTTACGCTTCACTAAATATTCTACATCTACATTATCTAAATGACATGTCATTTTTATATTTTCTAAAAAAATTTTTTCATCAAAATTTTTCAAAACTGCTATATCAATATCATCATCCCATGGAATTAAATCACCATCCCTTACTATACCTAACAAAGTACCAAAATTTAAATAATATCTATAATTATTAGTATCAAAAAATCTACTTAACTTCTCTAAATACTTATATGCTAATTCTTTAGTTTCAAGATCTCTAAAAGTCTCACAGTCCACTATTTTTAATAATCTTTTAGGAACATATATTATTTTTTCTTTTTCAACAGATAGAGTTCCTATTAGCTGCTTTGTGATCCCTTCAATATACATGCTCGCAATGACTATATAATCATACTGATAATCTTTAATTTGAGCTGGAGGAATCACTATTATCCCCTTTAAATAACTTCCTTGTTTTTGTATATCATTATCTGCAATCGCCAACACATTATAATCAGTTTGATTCTTTAAATAATTTTCACCAGCTTTACTGGCTCCGAAGACAATTACATTAGGTTTTGTCATTTGTTAAATATCCCCTTCATAAATAAAATTTTAGTTGAATGCTTTACAAGTTGCTTGCTTAAAGCTTCCACCTTGTTTTCCATAACCCTCCAATTACACTTATCAAACATTTCCCAACCTGCTGTTTTCTGTCACATTTACTAATATAGTGTCATAGTTACTCACCTATATCTCCATATTCTTATAATAATACAAGAAAATCATCAAATTCATTAAAACCTAAGTCTTCTAACTGGTCAACAATCTCAAATTTCCCTACCGAAGAAGCAATAATAATTCCACTATTTTCAATAGTAATTTCTCGATAATCTACAACACGAATATTGTCAATTATTTCTCCTATTTTTTGTTTGTTATTATCTAAAAATCCATCTATTAATACATTACTTTCTTTTAACAATCGAGCAGTTTCAATACCACCGTGTCCAGTTCCCCATACATATATATTTTCCTTTTTCTCAAATATTTGATTTAATTCTTCTACTTTAACATTCAGAAAATTTCTTATTAAATTACTTTCTTGCTCTAAAGTTGTAGAATTTGGCGTTATTCTAACTTGAACTAATACCTCAGGAACTTTAGCAAATTCAACTCTCATTTTATTCATTTTATAGAAAATTTCATAGTCTTCTGAAACTGTCAAGTCGCTATAATTAACTTGTGTCATTAATTCTCTATAAAACATGCTTGCAGAATGGACTACACTACAAAACCAATATAAGCTTCTCTTATAGTCATTTGTAGTAACCACACGATCAATATGTTTTTGCCTTACATTTGTTATGTATTTATACCTAGGCGTGTTCTTTACCTCATCATTATCTGCAAAATACCTCACATAGCTATCGACAACTCCTATATTTTTATGTTCTTTTAAGTACAACAGTTGCTTTAAAATTCTTTCTGGATGGTGAATATCATCTGCATCTGCTATGGCAATAAACTCACCTTTTGCTTTTTCAATAGCAAATGCATGAGCTGCCCCAACTCCTACATTCTCAGCTAATCTATAGTAGCGAATTCGTTCATCATTAAATGTTTTAATAATTGAAGGTGTTGCATCTGTAGAACCGTCGTCTACAATTATTAATTCAAAGTTTTTATAAGTCTGCTCTAAAATACTGTTAATTGACTGAGCAATATATTTCTCTTCATTAAAAGCTGTCATTATAATGCTTATAAAATCCTTAACCATATATTTTTCTCCAATTCCTAGTCTATATCTGCTCTTCATTCCAATATGCCTCAATATATAAATGAAACTATTTTACATTCGTTCTAGCTGTGTTCTCCTAATTTTTGTTATTACTCCACTAATCATAATTTTCATAACTCCATCACTAAATCTCTCCAGCTATATACAGGTAATCCAATAGGTAAGTTGAATGTTTCAATTTGCTTTCGCACACTTTCTTCATGTCTACCTTCAAAACTCATGATAATACAATCAATTTTTCTATAATTCTCCTTCAAGTGTTCGGGGGAGAAAATAGCAACATTATTCATCTCTAAATGATGTTTATCCTTATCATTGTCAATATAAAATAAGGTATTAATACCTTTGTTGCATAACTCTTTATAAATCATTACGGACAATTCACCAGTTCCCCAAAGAGTAACATTTTTTATATTTTTTTCAGCTAATAAATCACCCATGCTTTTATTCTCAAAAATCCCTTTTTCGATCCACTTTTTAAAAAAAGCTTCGTTGTTTATTTTTTGTATCTTGTAGCTATGTTCTTCAAAATGATGTTCTAAAATATTTTTAACTTCTGCACTAACTTTTTCTTTATTCTTAAAATCACTAGATATGCCACCTGTCCGAAAGACAGAAATCATTTCTGGATAGAATAAAATACGAGAATAATATTTTTTATACACTTTACAAATTAAATCGTAATCAGCTGCGATTGAATATTTATCATTAAATATCTCCATTTCCAAAAGTACATCTCTACTTATAAAAGTAGCAGGATGTGGAATCATCTTGCCATCTTGAATATCTTCAAATGTAAATTTTCTATTTAGTTGATATTTGTGACCTGTATCTTCATTTACAAACATTATCCCCCCATAGATTAACGCAATATCTCTATTTTCACGGATAAAATTACCCATTTTGCTTATTGCATCATTTGAGATTAAATAATCATCTCCATTTAGATATTGAATAAAATCGCCCGTAGCTATTTTAGCTCCCTTATTAAAAGCATCATATACTCCCTTATCCGCTTCAGAAATAATTACATCTATCTGTCCTTTATATTTCCTTACAATATCCATCGTACCATCCGTCGAAGCACCGTCTACAATAATATATTCAATATTGTCGTACGTTTGACTGATAACACTTTGGATTGTTTGCTCAATTGATTTTTCAGCATTGTAGCATGCCGTAATAATACTGATTTTTGGCCCTTTACTCATTGGTCACCACATTATCAAGATACCAATTATATGTATCTCGAACTCCTTCTTTTAATTCAATATGATACTGCCAACCTAATTGATGTAGTTTTGTCACATCTGTTAATTTACGGGGAGTGCCATCTGGTTTAGATGAATCAAAAATAATTTTGCCTTCAAAACCAATCACTTCGCATAATATCTCTGCCAGTTGATGAATCGTTAATTCCTGGCCTGTCCCGATATTTACGAAATCACCAACCTGCTCAGGTATACAGTTTTCCATTAAATATACACAAGCATCTGCCATATCATTGACATGCAAAAATTCTCTTAATGGCTTGCCACTTCCCCATACAGTCACAGCATCTTCTCGATTTATTTTTGCTTCATGGATTTTCCTCATTAATGCAGGTAAAACATGTGATGTTTCTAAATCAAAGTTATCATTTGGTCCATATAAATTAGTTGGCATAACACTGATAAAGCTTGTACCATATTGCTTATTATATGCATTACACATTTTAATCCCTGCAATTTTAGCTAAGGCATAAGGTTCATTTGTGGGCTCTAGTTCACCTGTCAACAGAAATTCTTCCTTTAAAGGCTGTGGCGCCATTTTAGGATAAATACATGTACTTCCCAAAAACAATAGCTTTTTTACATCATTTTGCCAAGCAGCTTCAATAATATTCGATTGAATCATCAAGTTATCATATAAAAATTGTGCTGGGTAAGTAGCATTAGCTAATATGCCGCCTACTTTGGCAGCTGCTAAAAACACATATTCAGGTTTCTCATTCTCAAAAAATTGATTTACCACTGTTTGATTACGTAAATCTAGCTCTTTGCTAGTTTGATACACAATATTATTATATCCTTTTGCTTGTAAATGCCTAACAATAGCAGAGCCTACTAACCCTCTATGTCCCGCTACATATATTTTAGAATGCTTATCCATATTTAACACCTTTTCTGTAATTATCTCTATTTATTATCGACCAAAAAGAAAAGAACTGAATAGCTTCAGCCCCTTTCACATCACCTTGTTATCAATCTCTTGCCAATCATAAGTCAGGCGTACAATATCATCTTCTATCAATAACTCACCCATTTGTACTTCAATAATTTCCGTATCTTCAATAGCCAGTAATGCATGTTTCGCTCCAACAGGTATTTTTAAAACATCACCTGGTAGCACTTTTTGAAGTTCTCCATTTAAAATAAACATTGCTTCCCCAGAAATAATCGTCCATACTTCTGAACGATAGTGATGAAATTGATAGCTTAAGTTTTTACCTGCTTCAATAAACAATCTTTTTGTCAATACTTCTTGGCTTGCTGTTTTTGTGAAATCAACTACACGATACCAGCCCCATCTGCGTTCCTCATACATTGGTCTAGAGAACAACCCTTCGTGAAGCATATCCTTCATTTTAGAGCTTGATGGCTTATCCGTTACTAATATACCATCTGCACTCACTGATACAACTGCATTCGATATGCCCAATACCTTTACTGGTAAATCTAGTTCATTAATAATATGAGTATTATCACAATCATCGCTCATACCACCGTTCCCAATGACTTGCTGGGACATTTCCTCAGTAAGGGTATTCCAAGTACCTAAATCTTTCCAATATCCATTATATGTAAGTGCAACAATATTATTCAAATGCTCCACTACCTCATAGTCGAAGCTATTTTTAGGTAAGCTCATAAACTGTTGCTGTAATACACTAAAGTCTAAAGGCATATTTAACTGCTCCAGTTTCTCAATAATTAGACTAATAGGGAATGCAAATACACCACTATTCCAGTAGGCAGAAAAGTCAATTAACTTTTGTGCCTCTTCCTCACTCGGTTTCTCCTTAAAGCTTTCAACGACCATCATATTACCAAACCATTTTTCGGGAATTAAATAGCCATACTTAGAAGAATTGTAAGTTGGTTTAATTCCTAATAATCCAAGTTGAGCTCCACCATCATGTACCAATGCCTCCAGTTGCATCACTTTTTTATAAAAAGCAACATCGACAAAGGCATCGACTGATACGACTCCCACTACTTCATTACTTAACACACCTAACTCGGAATAAAGATAGCTGGTAGCAAGAGCAATCGCAGGAAACGTATCACGACGTTCTGGTTCTACAACCACCGGTATATCGCCAATTTGCTTACGAATCATATCAATCTGCACTTTATTAGAGGCAATAATAATATCCTCATGCTTTACAACTTGTAATAACTGTCGATAAACGCGTTGTAACATTGACTCTAATTCGCCTGTTTCCTCGTTCTTTAATACTTGTAAAAACTGCTTAGCACGTGAATCGTTTGACAAAGGCCACAAACGAGTACCTGAACCGCCTGATAGTAAAATAATTTTCATGGAATCACCCCCCATATTATTAATTAAACAGTAATTCACTCAAATGGGTGTGTCTCACCGCTAAATTACAATACTTTTTAAAAGTACAACGAGAATTCAATCTCGTCGTTTAAATAATTTTCCTTAACCAAATACTTCCTCCAAAATCATCGTTAACAAATTTCTCGTCCAAGTTTTTAGAATCTTTATTTTTATTAAAGATAAAGTTATTAAAACAAAGTACTTCAAAATGATTATTATATTGTAGAAAGCCTCTTAATAGATAATTTTCATTCCAAAATCTACCTTTATAAATCCAATTTAAAGGATATTCAAAATCAGTGAAAATGTCATGAATATGAATGATTGTCCCTTTTTTTAGATTAGGAATCACTTCAAAAAATAAATAATTTACATCACTATCAACCTTTGACACATGTGAACTATCAATAAATAAAAAATCATTTTCACTTAAATCCGTAAGAGTTTCAATTGGTACATTTTGAACGATTTCCTGAACCACTCTACTATTGTAATCTTGTTCATATAATAATGACTTCACTCTCTCTGGATATGGTTCAATAAAAGTAAAATCTATATTTAATCCCCAAAATTTAGATGCCTCCAATGCTAATGCTGAGGTAAAACCTGAACCGATTTCAATTATTTTTTTAGGATTGAAATGCATAATAAAAGTAAAGTATGTAATACTATCAACATATTCAAAGTTTCCATTGTTCAAATAGAATTGTTTATCTTCTTTCTCTAGAAAGCCTTTAAAAACTTCTTCCTTTAGACAAACCTTTTGGAAAAATTCCTCTTGTACTTTAATATTCATATCAATTCCTAGGTAGCGCTCACTACGCTCATAGGCTTTATAATTGTCTGCAAAAATTTCTATTGTACTTGGAATTGGAGAATAAAAATGACCTGTTTCAACTAATCTATGTAAATTAAAACAGTTATCTAAGTCCATATACGTACAATAATCTCGCTCATATAGAAGACCGTAACCCTCTAGTTGCTTTGAAATTTCTTCAATATATGAACTCATAATAATAATAAATTTCTGATCCGTATGTTGATATTCTTTTGGATTATAAATAGTTTTTTCTTCTTTTATATCGTTAAATAAATTAAGGTTATTATCCTAAAAACCTTGAAATCTATAATTTTTAATAACATCTTTGTACTTTTCATAGATCCCGCCTGTCCCAAAGGCATAGATTTCTTTTCTTTCTATTGAACCTTTAATATTTTCAAAATCCACTTTAATCCACATTCCCTTCTAAGTCCGCTTGTACCATCATTCTTACTAAATCATCAAAGCTTGTCCGTGGTTCCCATCCTAGCTTCTCTTTTGCTTTAGAAGGATTTCCTAGTAATAAATCTACCTCTGTTGGACGGAAAAATTGTGGGTCTACAGCAACAACTTCCTTGCCAGTAGCAACGTTAATACCTTTCTCATCAATCCCTTGACCTTGCCATTCAATCCTTATTCCCGCTGCCGAAAAAGCACTCTCAACAAACTCACGAACAGTTCTAGTCTGACCAGTAGCAATAACAAAATCATCTGGTTGCTCTTGTTGTAAAATAAGCCACATCGCCTCAACATAATCCCCAGCAAAGCCCCAGTCACGCTTTGCATTAAGATTCCCTAAATACAAACAATCCTGTTTTCCCTGTTTAATCGCCGATACTGCAAGCGTGATTTTACGAGTAACAAATGTTTCCCCACGTAATGGTGACTCATGATTAAATAAAATACCGTTGCAAGCAAATATATTATATGCTTCTCGATAATTCACTGTAATCCAATAGGCATAAATCTTCGCAGCAGCATAAGGGCTCCTTGGATAAAATGGCGTTATTTCTGACTGCGGTACTTCCTGCACTTTCCCATATAACTCACTAGTGGATGCTTGGTAAATGCGTGTTTTATTTTCAAGCCCTAAAATTCGAATTGCCTCAAGTAAACGGAGAGTACCTATCCCATCAGCATTTGCTGTATATTCAGGCGTATCAAAAGATACTTTCACATGACTCATAGCTGCTAAGTTATACACTTCATCCGGACGAATTTCGGACATTAACCGAATTAAATTAGCCGAATCCGTCATATCGCCATAATGTAGATGAATATCATCTATGTATTCTTCAATTCGCTCATAACGTTCTATCGAAGATCGACGTACTAAACCATGTACTTCATAGTCTTTTTCTAGTAAAAATTTAGTTAAATAGGCTCCATCTTGGCCCGTTATACCTGTTACAAGAGCAATTTTTTTCATATCTCTATTATCTTCTTTCCTTTTAAGTAAGAATTTCGTTAATCCCTAATATAAGTAATTCATTATTAGTTGCCAGTAAATCTTCTTTAATAAAATCTAAATAATAAAACGGAGTAACAATGACTGTACATTCCCCTATATCAACCAAATGTTCCCTGTTTAAAACTTTATAATTACCGTAATTTTCATCAGTGATATTCTCATCTAACAAACCTACAATTTCCAATTCCTTCTTCTTTTCAATATCCTGAATTAATCTTTTCCCTATATTTCCCATTCCGTAGATTATAACTCTATTTATATTCTTATATTCTAGTATACTACTAATAGAACTATCATTTAAACTTAATTCAAGCCACTTATTTAAAACTTGATAGTACTGTTTATAAATCTCTTCTGTTACATTTATAGGCATAGCATGTGCATTCTGTTTAGGTACCTTCCAATCCAATCCGTATATTTCCTCTAAATATTTTATATAATTCACAGGAGCTAAAAACTGCTCATCCAAAAACTGAATATACTCTAATTCACTAAAATAATCTTGCTTCACAATATACCCGGAACAACGCCATGACATATCTTCATTATTATTTATTTTTCTAAATAAATATAAATCAATATACTCATTATTTTTTAATAAACTCACTAATGATAAATCTGACGTGACTCTAATAATTTCAAATCCAATTTTAATTAAATCAGATAAAGCTACTTCTAATTTACTTATTTCATTAAATTCTACGCCTATATCTGTATCCACATCATGTTCAATAAAATTATTTTCCCTAACTGCTCCTAACAAAGTTCCAAAACATAGCCAATATTTAATTTGATGTTGTTCAAATATGTTTTTTAAAGCAATAATATTTTCTTTAGCAATATTCTTATCCATTTTTCTATCATTATGCAACAATTCAAAATTATATTTTTCTATTTTACTTGATAGTTGCTTCAAAGAAATAAGCATTTATTCTTTCCCCTTTTTTAGGATGTATCTTGCTAAAAATGGATCTTCTTCATTATATATTGATAATCCTCTTCTTTTTTCAAAGTACTCAATTTCAAAACTATATAAATCATTTAATTTCATATCAAATTCATTAGTATCAATATAACGTCTATAATGATTACCATAATTTTTATATAAAACTTCATCTTCTTTCGTTCTAAATTCAAGTACAACTAGGTCACCATTCTTTAAATTTCTATTTAAAGCTGATAGAAGTATATCTTCAGCACTTTCTGGAATGGCGTGTAAAAAGAATCTGCTGTATATAAAAATCTTTTTATCAGTATGTGAATTTTTTATAGAAAAGAAAAAATCCTCTAATTGATGTATGTCACTTATGTCTAATTCTTCAAATTTCAAATTTGAAAATAGTGAGCCATAATTATCTTCATTTCTCTTTATTACAATACTTGAAGCATCTACTCCAATAACCTCCGAGGCTTTGGATGAAAAAGCAATTGTATCTCTTGCAGTCCCGCATCCTATATCTATTACGACACAATCAGATGACACTCGATTTGACACAAATTGATAAAAACTTGAGGTATTACTAAGATAGTTTTCACTATAAAAATTATCCCAATACTGATATATTTCATTTTTTTTCATTTTTTTCATTCCCCTTAATTGTTAAAAACTCCATTATTAACCCATCTCAAAAAATTATTATTAATATAGTCGTCTACATCTTTATTTCCTGTTAATAATTCTCTCCATGAACATGTAGTAAAATATTTTCTATAATCTGATAAAACTTCTTCTTCATGTGGTCCCTCGATACTGGAGACAATCAGTACATTTTTATCAGCTATCTGATTACGAATCATCCTATCAACATTTTCACAAAGAATATCTTTCCCACAAAATCCCGATATTTGATAATTCGAAGATAAATTAGAATATATTTTTTTTCCTAATTCTTTATTCCCTAAAATATAAACCTCTTTAAAAGTCCCATTTAATTGTAAACTCATTGTCAATAATACCTTTTTTAACACATAATTTTGAAGGCTTCGTTTTGACATTCTATCAAGTAAATACTTGTCCCAAAATACATTAGAATGGGTTTTATCCAATTTCATCTCTTTTACTGGAATAATTAATTCATCCGTATGTAAATTGGCAATTGGAGAATTTGAATTTTTAGTATGGGTAGCAGATTCATCAAAACCTATATTTTTAATTAAATTTATCGGAGGAAAAATAGTTTCCCCTTCATTACAATTCACCGCTGCAAACCATCTATAATCCCAGGCCGCTACTTTATCTTGATTTATCAAATCCAATTCAATTAGCCGCTTAACCACATATTCGTATCTATTACCTGAACTCGCCAAAATTTTTTTTATGTAATTCACTTTATTTGTATACACATTTTTTAATGATTTATCGTAATGCGCCCACGCCCTTGCCCAAGTCCCCCACCCCCAAGTCATTGGCAATGTTGATGAATAATAAAAATTATTATTTAAAGTAACACCACAGTTATGTCCACTTACCGACATTATGCTTTCATCATTTTGAAATTTTACTAGTGTAAGTTCCATAAATTCAAAGAAACTTTCTGTAGGGATACAGTCATCTTCTAAAATTATTCCCATCTTCTCTTTAGAAAAAAACCAATCAATTGCTGTTTCAATCCCATAATGTGTTCCTAAATTTGTATTAATAGATCTTTTAAATATTTCACAATCCCAATCTACAAGTTTATCAATTAAATTAATAACTTCATTTATTTGAGATAAATCCTTTAATTTAGGTCCATCAATTGATATATACAATTTGGTTGGTTTGTACTTTTTTATTTTCTCCAACAACTGCCTCGTCTTATCTTTTCTATTGTATGCTAAAATTAATATTGGGATCTTCATATAACCCTCCAAAGTTAATTTCCGAAAAATTCCTTTAAAACAAAAATACCTGTTGCAAGACTTTTCGCCACCATGATGTACCCTTTATTTTCCAAAAATAGTCTAACTTCACTATTTTCCGCATCAAATATTTCTATAGCAATAATCCATATTTTTGTGGATTTCCAATCTATAGAGTTTAATACTTCAATCTCTTGTCCTTCGACATCGATATTTAAGAGTTGAATTTCTTCATAAGAATATTTTCTTATTATTTTTCTTAAAGGCTTAAAACTTAAATTTAATACTTCTTTATACATTAAATTTTTCTTGTTTTTTAATTCTTCAACCCGATTTAATTCAGTTGTATTATATGCATTTTCTTCATATATATATAAATCTTTATCTATTTCTTCAAGCGAAATTCCTACATTTAAATTTATATCTCGACCTCTTGAAAATTCAAATAATTCAGTTTTATAAGGTGTAGGTTCAATATTTATTCCATTCCATCCTTTTAAATAAAATTTATATGTATTAGAGAATTTAAACGGATGGTATGCACCAACATCGATATACCTTCCATTTTCTTTGAATTTAATTTTATTTAAAATACTATCAATTAAAATATCTTCTCCGTATTGAGAATAACTTAAGTTTGAATGATGATGAGGTATAAAAAAATCTGCACTACAAAAATCTTTATACTCCTTCAAATGATAATGTTCTAGTCTAGAAACAATTTCTGAATAATAACTAGATGCAACAATGATAAAAAATGTTTCTATTTCTGAAACTATATATTTCAAACTGAATATTTCCTTACCTTGTATTACATTACCAATTTTATTTTCATTACTATCTATAAATCCATTAAATTCAATTTTTTTCTTACTTAACTCCCTTACTAGACTTTCACTCATACTTCCTGTTCCATAAATAAATAAATTGCTATTAAGCATATAACATAGCCCCCTAGATAAAATTGTATTTAGGCTAAATTGAGAATATCAAAAATCAAATTAGGTTGTCAGTACCGACTGTATAAAATACTTATTATTGCACATTTAATTTCGCAAGAGAATATCATTCGGCTGTGCAAACAGTAATAATTTCAAGAATGAAGCGATTTGAAGCTTCTTTGTATAATCGTGTAGAATTCTCCATATTTGTGTCCTTTATTTTGGATTTGAATGGTTTACTACTACCCAAGCATTATAAGGGCTTTTTTTATGTCCGGATAACATTACAGAAAATCCAGTTTTTTTAGAAATACAGTGGATTATTTTAATGCGACGCTAGTGATATATTTCTTTTGTTTAAAATTTCATGTTATTTTTTTGTATGCCTTTCTAATCAACTAGTTTACGTATATAGGCTAAAACTTCATTATGTAGATCTTCCCGCTCTAATGCAAAATCAATCGTTGCCTGTATAAGCCCTAATCTACTGCCACAATCGTATAGTTTCCCTTGTACATTATGAGCAACAATACGCTCTGATTGATTTAATATTTCAATCGCATCTGTTAATTGAATTTCTCCACCTGCTCCAGGCTCTGTTACATTTAATGCGTTAAAAATATTTGGAGTTAAAATATATCGACCTATAATCGCAAAATTCGAAGGAGCTTCCTCCGCCTTTGGTTTTTCTACAAAACCTTTTACTTCGATAGCCTCTCCTGCCTTAACGTCCCCCTTTAAATCGATTACACCATATTGATGCACAACATTCATATTAACTGCTTGTACACCGATAACAGATGATTGTTCTTTTTTATAAACATCAATTAATTGAGCAAGCGCAGGCTGCTGAGCCTGTAATATAATATCACCTAACAATACTGCAAATGGCTCATCTCCAATAAAACGATGCGCACAGTAGATTGCATCACCTAAGCCCTTTGCTTCCTTTTGACGTATATAATGGATATTTGCTAAGTTTGAAATATCTCGTATTTCAGCAAGGTCATCCCATTTCCCTTTTTTCGTTAATAATTCTTCAAGCTCATATGTCTTATCAAAATGGTCTTCAATCGCACGTTTATTACGACCACTAATAATAATAATATCTTCAATACCTGCTGCCACTGCCTCCTCAACTATATACTGAATTGTCGGTTTATCAACAATAGGCAACATTTCTTTAGGCTGTGCTTTAGTCGCAGGTAAGAAACGTGTACCTAAACCGGCAGCTGGAATCACTGCTTTTCGAATTTTCTTCATAAATTTATCTCCTTGAAATAATCAAATATTTAGCAATACCCTAATTATGTAAATTTTCTCTGATGTCAATCTCAAGCGGTTTCAATAATCGTTGTAAATTATATTTTGGCTCCCATTGAATAGTTGTTTTTGCCTTTTCTGCACAACTATTTAATTGTCCAGAGTCACCAAGTATTCATTCTATTATTTCATACATACTTGATTTCCCAGTTACCTCTTCAACCATTTGAATCATTGCTACATTAAATATCCTTCCCCATTTGTTAAATTCAACTTGGTATTTTTTAGGTTCCTTCGATAAATATTGTACCGCCTTATAGTGAGCGTCCGCTAGAACTATCTTCTGATGCCCTAGCGCAATGCCGCGTAGTTAAACCCGTACGCAACTGAATAATCATTTATTAATTGTTCCATCATTAACTTCGCACGACCATTTTTTGCGCATGCTCATCATTGGTAGGGAATTGAGCACATGTCGATGAGAATACAATGTTTTTCATATTATGCGCTAACATTGCATCTAATAAATTAACCGTATTGACTAAATTATTTCGATAATATTTAGCAGGCTCTACCACAGATTCACCTACATCTGCAAAATGTATGACTGTATGAACATTAGGATACTGTGCAAAAAAATTGTGTAAGTTCTCAAAAGAAGCCAAATCACCTTTAACAAATGGGAGTTCAACTGGCACACACTCGCGATGCCCTGTACTTAAATTATCAAATACGACAACTTGCTCACCTAATTCTATTAAATGCTTAACTGTGTGTGAGCCTATATAGCCAGCTCCCCCAATAACCGCAATCAATTAGATCTCCCCCGCTAATTCACGTAATTGCTCAACCGTTAACCACTCATCATTTACATCACTTGTATAGGAAAATCCATCCAGCAACTCTTTACCACCTTCTGCAAATTTCGGTGACCAAAACGGGAATTCTGGCTGAATAATATAGTATGTATCAAACTCAACTGTATGACGTGCATCGTCCTCCATAATCATCGCTTCATGTAACTTTTCACCTGGACGGATACCAATAATTTCAATTTCACATTCAGGTGCAATTGCTTGTGCTAAATCTATAACCTTCATGCTTGGAATTTTCGGTACAAAAATCTCGCCCCCATACATACGCCCTAAGTTATCTAGTACAAATTGCACACCTTGTTCTAAGGTAATCCAAAAACGCGTCATACGTTCATCTGTAACTGGTACTATACCTGTTTCTTTGATTTTTTTAAAAAATGGCACTACGCTGCCTCTACTCCCTACAACATTGCCATAGCGTACTACTGCAAAACGCGTTTTCTTTTCCCCTACGTAAGCATTTGCTGCAACAAATAATTTATCAGAGGCTAACTTTGTTGCCCCATATAAATTAACAGGTGCACAAGCTTTATCTGTTGATAATGCAATTACCTTCTCAACACCACAATCAATGGCAGCTTCGATAATATTTTGAGCACCCTGTATATTTGTTTTCACTGCTTCAAATGGATTATACTCACAGGCATCCACATGCTTCATTGCCGCAGCATGAATAACAATATCAACCCCGTCAAACGCTCTATGTAATCGCTCCTGATCTCGAACATCACCGATAAAGAAACGTAGACGATTATCATCAAACTCTTGTTTCATTTCATATTGTTTTAATTCATCACGACTAAAAACAATTATTTTTTTTACACCTAGTGTTAGTGCTTTATATATAAACTTCTTTCCAAAGGAACCTGTTCCACCTGTAACAAGAACTGTTTTATTTTTTAATACGTTCATAGTGCGTATATCTCCATTCTAATTCATTCATTTGATATATTTTATTATATAACCAACTACTATCTATATCATCGACAAAAATCCTCAAAACATAAATAAAAACCTACATCTCGGTAGGCTTTTAATTTGAATTAACAATGCTATTCAGTTCATTTTGGTTTATACATGGTACTTTAGGTATAAAAACACCTTGTTCTGATGTAGTATACAGTTTTTTTGACATTCGTTTAGCCTTGTTTTCTATCCACCTTGTATAGACTTGCAAATTCGGTGTCGTATGTATGAAAGAGCCATCATTAGCAAGAACTTCTCTTATATTCAAATCACCGCTGACAGCCCTTCCAGATGTAGAATCTTTGGCATGAGTTTGATTGCCTACAAAACCTAGATCTTGTCCAAATAAAATAATCTCTTCAAAATCCAAATATTCAAGTAGGCTAATAGCAACTGTAGATACAGAGCCTCCAGTCTCAAGTAAAGGCATTTTATGTTTTTCAGCAGCTACCTCGGCTAAAGGATACCCTTGTTGAAATATGATATAAGCGTCACCCTCATGTTTGATAACAGTTTCAGCATTAGCAGTGCTTAAAAAATACAATGCACCTTGATATCCAGAGCCTTCAATTTGTTTTATAATGGCATGCTTGGCATCTGAAATTATAGCTGCTGTCGGTGTTATTCCATTTAGCAATAATAATTTTAAAGCAGAGCCTACTGCAAATATTTCAACTTTATCCTGTATTTCCTTTAACCAGCTTACTGTTTTATTCAGTGATGGACCTGATGCAACAATACATGCAATCTTCTTTTTATATTTTGGGTACTGTCGTAATTCTAGGGAAGTTTGCATGTTACTGTTAAAATTATTTTCCATCAAGTCAGCAAATTTTTTATAGGTTACTTGATTAATCTTGATATCTTCTAAAGAAGTAACTAGTGGATGGTCTTGTCCAATTGCTTTTATCCAACTACCGGAAATCAGCACCTGAGTCTTTTCATTTAAGATAATACCTTTCAAATCATGAATAGTTTCTATTTTTAATAGTAAATCATCCGATTCGTTGTTATTCAAAAATAATTCATATTCTAATTTTTCAAAGAAATAGACAATGACTCTTTTACCTTTTGCCAATTGTGCTAATCTTTCCGCATGATAGCCAAGACCTAGACCAATTAAAAAATACTGTTCCATGGATTCTTCAAATTCACTATCAATCCACTTCCATGCATCTTCCCTAGGTCTATATTTACTATAGATCGCATAATTATTTAACGTTAATGTTGCTTCTCCATTTTTTGCGGTAGCAACTTCCCAGTTCATTAGTTTTCAAACCCTTCAATTGGCGCTAGTTGTTCAAAAAATGGTGCGATTTCATATTCAAACATATCAGCAACTACTACATAATCTTGAAGTTCTAACCCATTATTAATTTCATTTAAAAATGCATGAATTTGTTCAACTGGTAAGTGAACTGTTACTTTATTTTTAGAAAGTAAATCACTCGCTTCTACTAACCAGCCCATTCCTTGTGAAAACTGTAATATCATTTGCATAGCTTCCTGCACTTCATCTTTACGTAAAGATTCTGCAATTTGAATACTTCCTGGAGATACTTTTAAAATATATTCATTGTAACTACCGATTACGTCAATTACTTCATTCATTGTTTTCAACCTCACTATTTTCAAATACATTTTTGATGCACTGCTCTGTATAATTGATAGCATCTTGTAGCTGTGTATATAAGGCTTTAGTTTGCCTATTAACTCGTTTATACGCTTCAGCTGTAGTTTCATTTTCCACTGGTAAATAATGTTTTAAAATATCGATTGTAATAGCATTCGTCATTGGCTCCATTGGAATTTTATCAAGAAGCTTATTAACTTTCTTTTCAATACTACCTAGTTTATTATAAGCATGTTGATCCATTTGATGTAACGTCTCTATTTTTTTTACTATCGTTAACCCTTTATTTAATAATCCTTTTAGTTCATTTAAATGACGAACAGTTTGTTTTAATTTATCATGAATATCTAAGTGTAGGCTACTATTATTTACGTTGCTCACTTTACATATTTCTATTTCACTTGCAAATTTCTTAAGAAAATCTTCGAAAGTCAACTGCTTAAATCCATTTATTTTAACACCGCCTTCAGTACAATTAAAAAAAGGTACATCTGGTTTTCTAACGGTGATAAGCGCTTCAAAATCTAATTTCATTGATTGCAACACAGGACTTGTCCAAACAGGCTCTCCATAATACCCTTCCACTTGAAAAGCCTCTTGCTCTTTAATAAATGCTTCATCAATCTTTCTTGCATTTTTATTGTTTGCAGCATGTGTTAAATTATCGGTATACGCTAAATCCTGTCCGATTAATGCAATTGGTCCAGACGAAATATAATGGGCTACATTAAAAGCAGCATGTGCCACACTGCCTCCATACTCTAAAGCGGGAAAGTTTACATTAAATTCTTTTTCAAGATACAGTGCTAATTTATTAAAATGTTCTGTTCCAATTAGATATCCTCTTTGTGAGAAGGATTCTCTAACCTTAAAATGATTTTGCATACTATAAATAATTTCAGCATTGTCCAATTTTAATTGTTTAAAATGATTGTAATTTGGTTCACCACCATCTATTGTTACAACATAATCAGGTTCAATATTATTACTAATTAATGAGTTAGTAGTTGAGCCAGCGGAAATTAATATAATATTATTCCTATATTTTTTTAATAACGGTATTTGTTTCGTTAAAGAGGGACCTCCAGAAGCTACCACTACAGGGCAATTATATTGTTTATGTAACTTCTCAATGGTACTATCTTTGTTAATATTACGTAAATTTTCAACAAAATTACGTTGCCACTCTTTCGCATAGCGTATTAACGTATAATTAATTGTTCTATTTTTATATTGTATATCAACTATTTTTCTTAGCAATTCTTTGTATTCATTCGGGAATACTTTATCATAGTTCGGCGTACATATTGTTTTAAACGATACACGTGTATTTGCAGCAATTTCATTTATATAAAGCTCGAATATCGGTATCATCGTACTATTAAACGCAAATAGATTTGATGCCTGATGTTTTAGTTCCAAAATTTGGTTATCAAACAACGGATCTACCACAATTATATTTTCTTGAAATGATCTACGGTTTAATAACGCTTCTACAATATAGCCACATCCATAACCAAAGATGATATGCGTGTGATGTGGGGTATATTGGCGATCTACTAATTGTTCAGCTTCTTTAGCAGGGTTATATTTACTATGTATAAAATACTCATTTATTTTTAATGTCTCAACACCATTTTTAGCTTGCAAGAACTCCATACTTATACTCAAAACGTATCACCTCACTACTTCTATCACATTTATTTAAATATTTAAAAAAACCTCTAGCCAAAGCTAGAGGTTTAGCGTTTAAAATTAACGTAATAATTGAAGAACGCCTTGTGGCTGTTGGTTAGCTTGCGCTAACATAGATTGTGCAGCTTGCATTAAGATGTTGTTTTTCGTGAAGCCCATCATCTCTTTAGCCATATCTGTATCACGGATACGTGATTCAGCAGCTGATAAGTTTTCAGAAGTTGCACCTAAGTTGTTGATAGTGTGCTCTAAACGGTTTTGAACAGCACCAAGTTGTGCACGTTGTTCTGAAACAACTTTAAGGGCATCATCAAATGTAGTGATTGCTGTGTTAGCTTCATCTTGAGTACTAATTGAAACACTACTTGCGCCTATTAAATTGGTAGCACTCATATCACCAATTGATAAGTCAATCTTTTGATCTTGGTTAGAACCAATGTGTAATACTTTATCTGTGAAAGTACCGTCAAGAAGCTTTTGTGTGTTGAATTCAGTATCTGTAGAAATACGTGTAATTTCTTGTGCTAAAGCATCAACTTCTAATTGTAATGCAGCACGGTCAGAAGATACGTTAGTATCGTTCGCAGATTGTACTGCTAATTCACGCATACGTTGTAGGATCGCATGAGTTTCGTTTAATGCACCCTCAGCAGTTTGGATTAAAGAGATTGAGTCTTGAGCGTTTTTAGTTGCCATGTCAAGACCACGGATTTGTCCGCGCATTTTTTCAGAAATTGCTAAACCAGCAGCGTCATCGCCAGCACGGTTGATTTTGTAACCTGAAGATAGCTTCTCAAGATTTTTAGAAGCTTCAGCGTTGTTGAATGATAGGTTACGGTGTGTGTTTAAAGCTGAAATGTTGTGTTGAATTCTCATTTGGAATTCCTCCTTGAATGTTTGTTTTGTCATTCCACATCCGTGTGGAATATCAGGATTAGGTAGTATGTTTTTTACTTCCTGCCCCTTACAATCTATATATCGTAATTAGTTAGCAATGTTTAATAGTTTTTTTAAAGTTTTTTTAAAGTTTTTTTATTTTTTTTTCATAGATTGTTAGTTTGAAAATTTTAGCTACAGCACATATTTCTTTATTTTTTCTTTAGCTGTTCCAAGAAGCTTGTTGAGGCTGATAAAGCTTCCTTATTCTGCGCTTGAATGGCTTCAAACACTTCGGAACGGTGTACTTTCACTGTTTTTGGTGCTACAATGCCAATTTTAATTTGTTCGCCATCCACTGCTAATATTTTAATTTCTATTTGGTCACCTATCATAATCGATTCATCTTTTTTCCGTGAAAGTACTAACATTATTTCGCACTTCCTTCCAATGTTTGCATTGGGTAGCGTAGTGGATAGGACTTACTATCTTGAAGGACGATTTGTTTACCGAGCTTTTTATCCATGTTAATAATTATAGGTGCTAGCAAATTAATAGTAGAATCCTGTAATGTTTCCTTCATTGTCACAATAGTGTATGTAAGAACATCCTCCTCATTTTCAATTTGTAGCTGCTCACGATCTTCGTCACTAATATCAAATGTATAATCTTTTTTGAAGGCAAATGGATACGCTATGACAAAGCCAATTTCCATTTGATCAACTGATTGAAGTAATACTAATGGAAGGTTTGCATCTATAGGTAGTAACACAAATTTCTTGTAATCTTCCAAGCCTAATAAGCCTTGCTCAAATGTTAGGATATCTTGTTTTGCAATTTCGATTTCACCTAAAAATTTAGTAGCTATTTTCATTCTTTCATGCGCTCCTTTAAATGATGACGTCAATGTTAACATCCGGTCTTTGTACCATTGTACTAGTTACTTTACCAGGTGTGTAGTCGTGAATAGGTTTGTTCACCTTTGCGTCAATTATTGGTTCTCTTCTCTCAAAATTGATGTCTGTAGTACCTGGTGTGTAGTCGATTTTAACAGAGCCTACGGAAGGTATAAATTTAATGTTAAATGGCACACGATGGGGACCATGATTTTGTTTTGCGATTTTTTGAATAGTCGCACATCCTTGTCCTTTACCTGCATTCTCCATTAATTGGCGTCCCTCACTTGCTCTACGTGCCATCCCCTCAAGTGCCCTTTGTTTACCTTCTTCCGAGTAGTTTGCACTTAATTCCATAGGGCTAAACATCCCTATGTCTCTTCTTGCTTGAGAAGAGTCGATATGTAAAACACCTTTAGTTGTATGAATCTCCAGTATAGCAGCTGGTTGTTCAATAGATTGGGTAGCTCTCGGCTGTTCAATATGCTGTTGAGGCTTACTAATTTCAAGTTCTATTTTTGCATCTGTTGTTTGAATTTGAATTTGTGGAAGTCGCATTTACGTTTCTCCTTTCAAGAAAAGCGTCTGAACATATTGTTCAAACGCTTTAGAGTTATTAGTAGAAAAAAACTACTAATGTTCGACCTGATGCCTGTTAATCAAATATCAGGTAATCTATCTTAAAGTTCTGTTTTATCTTATAAAATCTACTAATGTTTGCTGAATAATTTTCGCGCCAACAGAAAGAGCAGCTTGATGAATTGATTCACTAGTAACCATTTCAGTAATAGCCTTCGCATAATCAATGTCTTCGTTATTAGATAATTGTTTTGTAACACCGACTTCTCGGATAGAAAGACGGTTCCCCATTAACTCTACACGATTTTGGCGTGCCCCAACATCAGCCTGGGCCTCGAGAATTTTATTGTGGATCGCTGTAATATCATCCCCATTGCTTTGTTCAGCTACTCCTCCTAGTGCATTACCGATTTCTTCACCAGTAGCTGGTCCACCAGGACGTTCAGGATCTAAAAGATCTGAAATTTTCCCCATCATGTCATCAATATTTTGAAATAGTTCAGCACCAGGTGTATTTACTTTCATCTGAATACCATCATAAACCTCAATAACTACATCTTCTGAGTTTACTTTTGTTGGATCAATTATACCATCTTCAAACAATGGCTGATTCGTACGTGTTCCGCTGAAAATATAACGATCGGCAATCTTTGTATTTCCTATATCTTGAATTTGCTGACGAATCTGGTCAATTTCAGCTTTAATTTTTGCTCGGTCATCCGGCGTATTCGTATCGTTGGCCGCTTGAATCACTAGCTCACGAACACGCTTCATTTGTTCACCAACTTGGTTTAGCGATTCGTCTGTTGTATCGATCCAGTTATTGACCTCATTCATATTACGTGTATATTGTTCAACTTGACCTAAATCACGGCGATACCCCATCCCTTTTACTGCAATCACTGGGTCATCAGAAGGACGAGTAATTTTAGAACCTGTAGTAATTTGATTCTGTAGCTTTGACATTTTACTATAGCTATTATTTAAGTTTAAAAGCATGTTATTCGATAACATGGATTGTGTTACGCGCATATTTTTAAAAGCCCCTTTCTATTGTCATTCTATTTTTATAGACCTACACGGCCCATGCCGTTAATAATTTTGTCTAATGTTTCATCGATAACAGTTATCATACGAGCATTCGCATTATAAGCTTGTTGGAACGTAATCATATTTGTCATTTCCTCATCAAGGGACACTGAACTTACTGAGTCACGATTACCAGAAAGTGTTATTAACAACTTTTCAGAAGTTTGGTTTAAACGATAAGCTTCTTCACCGTCAGTTCCTAGTTTACCAATCATTCCTTGATAGAAGGAGTTAAATGTCGCACCGTCTAAACCATCTTGGACTTTTGATTGAATATTAGCAAGTTCAAGTGCCCATTTACCGTTTCCTTCTTCGTTCGGTCCAGAAGAAGCAGCTAATTTAGAAGGATCTTTTAAGAAAACTTCATTTACCGTAATATTACCAGCCGTTATTGGTCCATTTTCAGTAGTAAAGAAATCTATATCATTTTGATTACCTGATAAATCATAGCCTTGCTTGTGCATATCATTGAAGGCTTTAGCAAATTCAGCTGCCAATCTATTAAGGTCTGCTAATGTATCAGAATAATACCCTTTAGTAATAGTATCACCATTAGCATCTATTGCCGTATAACCGTATGAATCAATAAGGGATAACAGTTTCCCCTTACCTGGTTCTAATTGGTCATATGTAATCGATGCTGTTGGGCCAAGTCCACTTACTTGAATAGATGAGAATACATTGGACAAGTCGTTGCCATCTATTTGTTTTGAACCAGTGCCATTTACTTCGATAGTAGCATAGTCTTTACCATTAACTAGCTCAATTTCATCTGCACCATTTGGTTTAAACACAATTGTAAGGCTTCCTTCAGCCACTGCGCTAGCGTTTCCGCCAGATTCTACACGTTTAATTGAAACGGGTATGTAATTATTTAATTCATCGACTAAAAGATCACGTGCATCATATAAGTCGTTCGGTACATGACCATTTGGTTCTACTTCCTGAACTTGTTTATTGATGGCAGCAATTTGCTTTAAGAGTGAGTTGATACGCTCTGTTGAAACATTGATTTCATTTCCTAAATTACCTTGAATGGTTTTCAGTTGTTTATCCATATATCTAAATGATTCAGCTAGGTGATCAGCATTTGCGATGGCCACTTTACGAGAGGCTGCATTTTCCGGGTTTGTACTAACATCTTGAAGCCCTTTCCAGAATTGTTCTAGTGCTGCATTAAGACCAAATTGAGACGGTTCGTCCATTATATCTTCCATTTGGGAAATCGCATTTGAACGTGATTCCCAATACCCTAGTTTATTAGTTTCTTGACGGTATTGACGATCAATAAATTCATCACGAATACGTTGAATAGACCCCGCACTAACCCCAGTTCCAAGATGCCCTGGAAAGTTAGGTTGATTTAAGCCTGCTTGTGGGAAACCTTGCGTCGCTTGCATGTTTACTCGTTGGCGAGAGTAACCTATTGTATTGGCATTGGAAATATTATGTCCTGTTGTGTATAAAGCTGTTTGTTGTGTAAATAAACCGCGTTTACTTGCTTCTAAGCCCATAAATGTTGAGCGCATTTTTTTTCCTCCTTCTATTAACGTTTATCATTTCAAGCAAAATTTCTTGCAAGGACGCAAGAAACTATGCTTGAGAATCAAAAAATGATTTTTTGGCGACCTTATTTGTTCCGCGTATCTCACTGCCAGAGTAGTTCATTTGCTCTGTTTGAGGTCGCAAAGTATCCATTGTAAGATTGACAAATTGTAGTGATTGAAACACTAGTTTTTGATTTACATCGTTTTGTTTTTTTAAGTCGGTGATGATTTGTAATAATCGATTGCGAACTGCTGAGAGCGTGTCTTTTTCAGTTTGTTGTTCAGCAGCCTCGATGACATCAGCGACAGTTGCTTTGTCAGTTGAAGCAAATCCTTTTACTTCAAGGTAGTCCGTTACCTGTTTCTGACGCTGTTGCTCGAGCTTATCGATGGCCGCTACATGCGCCTGCTCATCCTTGAGCGTTTGGTCCAGTGCTTCGATATCCCCAACTGTAATGATTTCAGTTTTTTTAATGGCTAGTTCAAGTAAGCTTTTATGCATTCTTTCTAACTTTGTTAGTGTAGAACAGATCGCTTCTGTAGACATATTGCTAAGCACCCTTTCTGATATTCCTTAGAAACGATAATATTTCAGCATATCTTCGGCAACTTTGCGAGCGTTCACTTTGTATTCACCAGAAGCGATATCTTCTTTTAATTGTTTTACGCGTTCTGCACGCTCTGTGCCGTATGTTGAAACTCCTTGCATCTCCTGTGCATTCTTTGAAATTTCAATTTTATCTGCGAAGGATGCTTTGTTAGTGCCTGATTTTACATTGCGCACCTGATTTTTATAAGCATTCACTGCATTAATCCCATAAGATGTAATTTTCATATAATCCCCCCTACTTAGGTTATCTTCCTATTATTTCGGATTGACTCACATAATGTTAAGTTTTCAAATATAAAAAAGTGTGCTAATTTTGTTTAAAATCAACACACTTTAGACCTATCAATGATGCCTTGGCATAAATGCGTCCTGAACCGGCTTTGTGCCTAGGCCTGCAGGATGCAGGTCAGTTAGCTGTTATCGCATGGATGCGATGATTTTAGGCTAAAAGCACTCCTTTCCGAATCTGTGACATCCGCCGGAGGCTTTCGGCCAACACGATGGTGGTCGCTCAGTCGTTGCCACAGGACGCGGCATCCTTAAACTGAGTGCCCCTATTTCAGCGGATGTTTGGACACTCGCTGAAAGAAGTTAACGCTTTCGTTCTGCGTGGTATGTTACACGATCACGTTCTGCCACACTCTCACGGAAATCCTTCGCCGCTTCAAATGTACGTAGCTCCGACTTCAATTCATTCTGACATTTTGTACAAAGCTTGCCTTTTGTCGTTAGATGACCACAGTTATCACATGGATAGCCGAGATTAGGGAACATCGCAGGCTGTAAGCGCCCTTTGCGCACCCATTTATACAATAACTCCTCTTCAGCTCCTGTTGCCTCAACAATACGTTCTACTGTCGCAGCACGATTTTCACGTTTACGTAAAAAGCGATAAACGATTTGATATAAATCCTCTTCAGATTGAGCACATTTATAACATACATCTCTGACCCCGATATAATTAAAAAACTCATTACATTTCGGACAATTACGAACCTCTGCCATCTACTCTTCCTCCTCTTAAGTCAATTTCACCTTAGCGTAATTGTAGCTCGCTTCGCTACAGATCAACAATGCGTCCGGATTTTGAATTGTACGGTAGACCTGCACGATGCAGGTCAATTAGCCATTTTCGCAGGATGCGAAGGTTTTAGGCTAACTTCCTTTATTCATTCCTGTCAAAATCCGCGACATTCACCGGAGGCACTATCTTCATTCAGCAGATGTCTGGTCCCCACTGAAAAGTGATCACATCCGCATTCATCTCCCTCCCTTTATAGGTGGGAATATTCTGCTAAATGAAGATAATAACAGCTAACGAATCTTATATTCTCGTAATCTATTATACACAATGCATTTGCATTTTCATCCATTAATAAGTGTAAAGCTTTTAACATTTCTGGCACCCGCATTTAATAAAATCTCGGTAGCATGCTGCAAAGTAGTTCCTGTCGTTTTTATATCGTCAAAAAGAAGATATTCTTTATGCTCTACATGTGCGTCAGGCACCAGACGGAAAAGGGGAGCTGCTTGGATTCGTTGCTCTCTATTTTTGGAGCTTTGCGTTTCTACCGTTGTCTTTTCTAAAAGTTGTATAAAAGGAATAGTAGCAGCCTTTAAAAGCTCCTCCATATGCGAAAAGGTACGTTCCTTTTGCTTGAGAGGATGCATTGGAATCGGAATAATGGTTGCTTTTTCATTTTTTAATCGTCCATGTAGCTCCTGACGAAATACTTTAGCGAGTGCGACATCCTGAAGAAATTTATATTGATGCAAATAATCCTTCATCGCAGCGTTATATTGGTAAAGTGCTGTTGCTGTTTGGGAATATTCAAATCGAGCTGAGCAGCTATCACAGATGGTTGGTTGAAATTGTTTGGTTACAAGTATTTTCCATGAAATGGCTGATTGCAGAGGCTGCGAGCATAATAAGCACAGTGTTTCAATTTTATTCATTGTGAACATCCTTTTTTATTATAATAAAGAATTTTCGTACGCGCATCATCCATTTCTACCGTAATACCATGGTGAAAAAATACGACGTCTCCATCTGCAAAATCAGCATTTCGTCCAACTCGCCCAGCGATTTGTATTAGTGCACTTGAAGTAAAAATTGTTGATTCTGCCCCAATAACTGCAACCTGTATATTTTTTATCGTAATACCTCTTTCTAAAATGGTCGTTGTCAGTAAACCGGGAACTTCTCCATGGCGTAGTTTAAGCACTTTTTCTTTACGCTTTGGATCTTCAGCATGCACTGCCATAATGCTTGCATCCAATAACTGAAAAAGAGGAGTAGCTATCTTCATTATCTCTACTTTCGGGAAAAATAATAGAAAAGGCTCTTGGCGTGCAAGGCGCTCCTCTGTCCAAAGTTTAAGCTTTCGTGGGATTTTCCCTCGTTTTAAACTTTTTTCATACCTCCATAGGGAATTAAATCGAGGGACTGGTAATGGACGATTATGATAACGCTTCGGGATAAATGAATAGCTTTCATGTTGGTACTGCGTCAGTAATTTATGCGAAGGTGTTGCTGTGACCAACAATATTGGTGCGTTTTCCGTTTTTGCCTTTTGCACAGCGCTTTGTAAAGTTTCGTCAAATGTATATGGAAATGCATCAGCTTCATCAACAATCATGACATCAAACGCTCGTTCAAAACGATAAAGCTGATGAGTTGTGGCCAACACAAGCTGTGCATAGCCCTCCTGTTTTGGTGCTCCACCGTATAATGCATGGATCGTCGTTTGCGGGAAAACTGTTTGAAAGCGTGGAAATAACTCTAGCACTACATCTGTACGAGGTGTAGCAATACATACCCGTAAGCCCTGCTCTAAAGCATCATGTACAGTCGGAAAAAGCAGCTCTGTTTTTCCCGCCCCACATACCCCATGCAAGAGATGGGAACGTTTTGCTTTAACACTTTCTAGCATTGCATTTGCCGCCTGCTGTTGAAGCACTGTAAATTGCCCTGCCCATTTGAGAGAATGCTTTCTTGTTCTAATTGCGCGAGGGCCTGTCCAAATGATTAATTGCGTACAGCTACTCACTCTGCCCATATTCAGACAATGTCTACAATATTCACATTGCTGCTGGCACTTTGAACAATCAAACGTTGTAAACTGCTGAGGATCATCATTATGACAACGATTGCATTTTAGATGTGGCTCTTTTTGGACCCCTTGAATCATATGGAAGTATTTACGATTAATTGATTTTTCGATATCTTCCTTTGAAAATGGGGCATGCTCCTTTAACCAAATACGTCCTTCATGGAAATCTCGTAATACAGGTGGCAACAACCAACCTTTGTATTTCATTGTTTTCGCTCCTTTCGTGTGGGTGGTTTTTATCAACGTTTCTAGTAGATTTAGTGACGGTATTCTCGGGTTTGCCGGCGCTCCTCAAACTTTTACTACCGATTCCCCCACTTCACCCGGCAACACAGGTTTTTCGCTAAAATAAAAAGCAGCCTCCACAAATTTGCTGTAGAGACTGCCTCACTTAATATTATTTTTTTGTCCAGCCTAGCCCCATTGAGCCCTCACCCAAATGTGTGCCAATGACAGGACCGAAATAGCTTAATTTAAAGTTCACGTTCGGGTAGGTTGCTGCTAGTTGCGCTAGCCATTCCTCTGCTTCAGCCTGGCAATTGCCGTGGATCACAACAGCGTCCAGTGCTTCATACTTTTGAACATCCTCAGCTAGTAGCTCCTCCGCACGCTTTAATGCTTTTTTACGCGTACGAACTTTTTCAAAAGGTACAATAACCTTGTCCACAAAATGAAGTACCGGCTTTACTTGTAATAAGCCGCCAATTAATGCCGCTGCTGAAGACAGACGTCCCCCACGTTGTAAGTGCGCTAAGTCATCTACAATGAAGTAAGCACGAATTGATTGCTTCATGTCCGCCAATGTAGCGAGAATTTCTTTTGCAGAAAAGCCCTGAGCCGCCATTTCAGCAGCTCGCAGAGCGTAAAAACCCTGTACCGCACAGGATATTTCACTATCAAAAGCGTACACATCAATGTCTTCCACCATCTCGCCTGCTTGAATTGCACCTTGATATGTTCCACTGATTCCACTTGATAAATGAATAGTTATTACCTCATCAAACTCTTTTGCCAGCTCTTCAAAGAGAGAAGCAAATTCTCCAATTGGGGGCTGCGTTGTTTTTGGAAATTCTTTTGCCCCGCGTACTTTATCATAAAATTCAGATGCTGTGATATCTACTTCTTCTGCAAATAGTTGCCCTGAGATATTTACACTTAACGGAATCATATGAATGTTTAAGCGTCCTCGTTCCTCAGCCGGAATATATGCAGTACTATCTGTTACGATTGCTGTCCTCATCCATGTCCACTCTCCTATTCTAATAGTTTACAATCAATTGCGCCTAGGCGCAATTGTTGCTGTCGCTTCGCTTTCGCACAGATAAAGAATGTTGTCTGGGTTTTGCATTATGCTTGCTTAATCTTCATTCAGTAGGTACCTACTAAATGAAGATAAAAAGAAATGAATGTGAAAGGAATTACGCCATTAGGTAATCTGTCTGAATGTCGAATAGGAGTAACTTCATTCTTTCATCATTCTAGACATCTGCTAAATTGTTAACTTAGCGTTCATTTCACATTCATTTTCTATGTATTTCTCTGAGCAAAACTAGATTCGCCAGAGGTTGATCTTTATTTTATTAAAGAATGAAGGCTTATCACTAACCTGAGGATGATTTCCATAGGCAAGTCCAATGAACTAGGTACGATACTTTTTGCCCATCGTTCCACTAGTGTCTTATCTTTGTCGCTATGCCCTGAAATCGCTCAACCTCAACTCTAGTGATAAGCCCGAATGAAGATCTTCATTTTATTTGCCAGTACTTGATCTCGTGTCATCCATATAAAAGACGCTAGTGACCTTCCAGCGTCCATCTTCTTTGACGAATACTGTCACTTGTTGTCCTGCACTTTCATGCTTCACATTAGTTTTAGTTTGTACTAAATGCGAGGTTAAATTTGAATGGACCTGCGCTTCATCTGCGCTATATTTTACAATTGTAGTATCTTTAGCATCACGTTTAACGTCTGACTGTTTAAATACGTCTGTAATATATTCTTTTTCTTCTTCATAATTGAAACCTTTTGGATTCTTAGAGATTGTTTGCATATAACGATCAATTTCTTTTGAATTGAAAGCTATAATATATTCATGAAAGGCTGCTAATATTTCTTTTTCCTCTTTAGCAGGGACATTTTCTGCCTTTGTTATTTTTCCATCATGCATTTCATACCCGACGGTTCCATCATCAATGATTTTTTGTCTTTCTTCTGCACTTATTTCATCTTTTTTATTACCACAAGCAGTTAACACTAATGCCGTTAACATTAATGAGGTGAAAACTGCCAGAAAACTTTTCTTTAACATCAAAAAACCTCCCGCGCATATTGTAGCATATAAATCCCGTTGTAGGAATTTTGTTGTGCATTTTCAACATTTAGGCGTTACATCTTCCTTATGACGCTCATGGTTTTAAAATGTTGCACTTATTTACGTGATCTCTATGTATAAATTGTATGTGTTTACTAAAAAAACTGCTTTAAAAACTACTAAATAATATAGTAGCCTTTAAAAACAGCTTTCATTTCAATGTATGCTATTAGCGTACTTCAACCCAGCCATTTTTGATGGCTGTAACAACAGCTTGTGTACGGTCGTTTACATTCATTTTTTGTAAAATGCTTGAAACATGGTTTTTAACCGTTTTTTCAGAAATGAACAGTGTCTCACCAATTGTACGGTTAGATTGTCCATCTGTTAATAATTGTAACACTTCACATTCACGTTTTGTTAGTAAATGGAATGGGCGACGAATTTCTGTTTGATGGAAGTTACCTTTATTTTCATGCTCAGAAAGACGACGGAATTCCGCAACTAAATTTTTAGTTACTTTCGGATGTAAATAAGATCCACCATTCGCAACTACTTTAATGGCTTCAACAATTTCGTCAGCATCCATCTCTTTTAGCATATAGCCGAGTGATCCAGATTTTAGCGCGTGTGTTACGTATGTTTCATCATCATGAATGGATAACATAATAACCTTCGCATCTGGAAATTCATGAATTAAATCTGCCGTTGCCTCTACTCCATTTTTCCCCGGCATATTAATATCCATTAGTACAACATCTGGTCGATTTTCAGCATATAAAGAAACCACATCTGTACCATCGTCACCTTCTGCTACTACATCAAACGTATCTTCAAAATCTAAAATACGTTTTACTCCTTCGCGGAATAGCTGGTGATCGTCTACAATAATAATCTTCGTCATTTGTTTTTACCCCCTAAAATTCTCCAACAATCATTTTACTCTACTTCTAACGGAATTTTAAATAAAACCGTCGTACCTCGATTTATCTCACTTGTAATTGAGATTGTCCCATCCAAAATTTCGATACGTTCTTTCATACCTAAAATCCCAAAGGAATGGTCTTTAACTTCCTGTGGATCGAAACCTATACCATCGTCCTTTACAATGATATTTACGGCATTTTTCACCCACTCCAGTTTTACCCAAATATCCTTACATTTCCCGTGCTTCATGGCATTTGTTACACATTCTTGCACTAATCGGAAAATAGATACTTCATAATTTGATGGTATTCGCTTTTCGGTGCTTCTCGATTGGAAATGAATTTCAACACCAGGATTATATTCAGTCACTGTTGATAAGTATTTTTTTAATGTCGGAACAATTCCCAAATCATCAAGTGCCATTGGTCTTAAATCATAGATGATACGTCGCACCTCTGATAATGCGTTACGCACCGTTTTCTTTAAATCAGCAATTTCAGCCAAAGCATATTCAATGCCCTTTTCACGATACGTTCTGTCTATTAAATCAGTGCGCATTAGTACATTTGCTAGCATCTGAGCAGGCCCATCATGAATTTCCCTAGATAAGCGTTTGCGCTCCTCTTCTTGTGCTGCAATAATACGTATACCAAAATCTTGTTTCATTTTTGCTTGTTCAAGTGCTAAACCAACATTTTTTAGATCTGAAGTTAAGTAATTCAAAACGACATTTACTTGATTGACAATATGGTCTGCACGTTCAATCGTATCGAGTAATGCTCTTATTCTTCTCTCTAAATCATCTCTTTTATCTCGTAGCTGCTTTTCTTGTGTTCTAATAACAGAGAGCTTCACTTGAAAATCATGTGCCGTTTCATATGCTTCTCTAACTTGTTCTTCGGTATAATTATCAAAAGCTTTACTCACTAACACAAGTCTTTGCTTGGCAAGCTGTGTACTTTTTTCTAAAACATCGCCTTCATCAATAATAATTGAAACTTGTTTTCGAACAATTTCTAGCTCTATTTTCATATCTTCGAAGCTTCTTCGGCTTTGTTCGCTTATAATAAAGATATCATCTTTTGAGCCCATGATTGTTTCTAACATTCGATTAAATATGTCATCAAGCGACTTTAAATCGAAGGTATCAATTGAAAACATAGTATACTCCCCAGTCTAATGTCTTATGATTACTTACTATTTTAATAGACCAATTACATAGTCTACACCTATTATAGCATTCCCATGTTAAAATTTAATGCTTTTTCTTTATGAAAATTATAGAATAAACTCTACTTTAAAGGAGATTGAAACTGATGAGAGAAAACTATTTAACTGTAAAAGGATTTGGAGAAAGTGAAATTGTTATTTCAAAATCTCGCTTCCTTGTTTATATAGAACGCGCAGAAACGGAAGAGGATGCAATTTCTTTTATTGAACGCATAAAAAAAATGCATCATAATGCAACACACAATTGTTCAGCCTATATTATTGGAGAGCATGATCATATTCAAAAAGCAAATGATGACGGGGAACCTAGTGGCACAGCTGGCGTCCCTATGTTAGAAGTCCTAAAAAAACAAAGATTAAAGGATACGGTCGTTGTCGTCACACGCTACTTTGGTGGCATTAAGCTTGGCGGTGGCGGTCTTATTCGTGCGTACGGAAAAGCGACAACAGAAGGTTTACTTGCTGCCCAAATAGTGGAACGCAAGCTTCACCATTTTTTGAAAATTGCCATTGATTACACATGGCTTGGTAAAGTAGAAAATGAAATTCGCGGTTCTTCGTATACTTTAGAAGAAATCCGCTACTTGGAAGGCGTCGAAATTATTGTAGCCGTGTTAAAAGAGGAAGAAGAACCGTTTCGAAACTGGGTAACAGAAATGACAAACGGACAAGCAAACATTACTTTTGAGAATGCTCAATTTATTGAATTTGTTGTGAAATAAATAGTTTTAATTGTCGAATACTAAATATCCATAGTATAATTTTAATAATGAGCTATTTTATCTTTTTACACATATTCTAAAAGTACTTGAATAAGTTTAGTTAAATCGCTTTATTATTCCCAAAATTCAGAGGAGAATATTATTAAAAATGAAAAATAGAATTAAAAAGAAAAGCAAAAAGAGGTCTTCTAAAGCTTCCCTAATTATAAAGATTTCCCTACTTCTTGTTGCTAGTTTACTAATTTGCGCAACTGCTTATGGTGTATATATTACGAAGCAAGTAAAGCATGCAGCTGACTCAGCACACGAAGAATTAAAAGGTCGAGACATTTCTGCACTTCGTAATGAGAAGGTAGAACCAGTACACGATAACGTTTCAATCCTATTTGTCGGTGTTGATGATAGTGAAAATCGCGGGCAAGGCTCTGAGCACTCACGTTCGGACGCCCTTATTCTAGCAACATTAAATAATAAAACAAAAACAATTAAAATGTTGAGTATCCCTCGAGATTCATATGTATATATCCCTTCTGTACAACATAAGGATAAAATTACTCATGCACATGCCTATGGTGGAACAATTTCAACAATAGATACAGTAGAAAAACTATTAGATGTGCCGATAGACTACTATGTTCGCATGAACTTTAACGCGTTTATCGACGTTGTTGATGCATTAGGTGGAATTGAAGCTGAAGTACCGTATAAATTACGTGAAAAAGACGAATTTGACCGCAATGCCATCAACTTAGAACCCGGTTTACAGCATTTAAACGGAAGTCAAGCACTTGCACTCGCAAGAACACGTAAGCAAGACAATGATATTGAACGCGGCAAGCGGCAACAGGAGATTTTAACCGCAATCATCAATAAAGTTTCTTCTGTAGGCTCCATTACAAAATACGATGATGTCATTAGAGCACTTGGTGATAACATGAGGACTAATATGACATTTATTGAAATGAAATCATTCCTATCTTATTTAACTCAAGGGATGCCACGTATCGATTCTTTAACATTAGAAGGTACAGATGATATGTCTACCGGTGTTTACTACTATCAGTTAAATCGAGAATCGGTTGATGAAATATCTCAAACGCTCAAGAACCATCTTAATACTAATAAAACATCTAGTAGCTTAACGAATAATAATACTGATAAAGATAACGCTGTTAGCGAAGATGCAACAGATAACGATAACGCTCAATAATTATAAGCCTTTGCCTTTCCACTTTAAAATATTTGTGGAGAGGCTTTTTGAATGGCATGATTTCGTGTAGTTTGCTTGACGTAAAAATGAGACCGAAACACAAATAGACCAGAACATTTCCCATGTTACCCGAGCGGTTCTTCGTCCTACATGAGTGAATTTTCTCCTTGCCTGAGCAGTTCTGAGGATCACCTGAGCACTTTTCCTCCTTACCTGAGCAGTTCCGAGGACCACCTGAGCACTTTTCCTCCTTACCTGAGCAGTCCCGAGGATCACCTGAGCACTTTTCCTCCTTACCCGAGCACTTCCGAGGACCACCTGAGCACTTTTCCTCCTTACCCGAGCACTTCCGAGGATCACCTGAGCACGCCCAAGCGACTCTGCATTCTACATGAGTTTTTTCGCATAGACCCGAACTTCTTTCATTCATCCATATAGAAAAAAGCAATCATCCATAAAAATGGATGATCGCTTTAATGTTTTATTTATTAAAAATCCGCACAAAATTCAATAGTGGTTTATAGTTTTTACCCGCGAGTCCGATGACTTCAACCAAAATTTCAATTGCGGTTAAAATGACGGCTACGAGTAAAATCGCACCCCATACCTTTGCCATAGAGAAAATGATGGCTGCCAACCCAAACATAATGGCAATCCCATAAATGATGAGTACTGTTTGACGGTGTGTGAAGCCCATATCCAACAAACGGTGATGTAAATGTGATTTATCTGGATCAGACCACTTTTTCTTCATACGTACGCGACGAACAATCGCAAAAAATGTATCAGAAATTGGCACACCTAGTATAATAACTGGGATAATTAATGTAACAACCGTTACATTTTTAAATCCAAGCAAGGCAAGCACTGATATCATAAAGCCAAGGAATAGGGCTCCTGTATCTCCCATGAAGATTTTTGCTGGATGAAAATTGTAAAATAAAAATCCAAATGTTGCTGCTGCTAAAATGGCTGCGATTGCTAAAACGAACATATTGCTCATAATAAATGCCATGACGGCTAAAGTTACAAGGGCAATCGTTGAAACACCTGCCGCTAGACCATCTAAGCCATCGATTAAATTAATGGCATTTGTAATACCAACAATCCAAAGAATTGTTAAAGGGATACTTAGTAATCCAAAATTTAATTCACCTACAAATGGTAAATTTATCATATCAATTTGAATGCCACCTACAAAAATCACGATAAGTGCCGCAACAAGCTGACCAATTAATTTTGCTTTTGCGGAAATTTCACGCATATCGTCTACGACACCTGTTGCTACGATAATACAAGCGCCAATTATAATTGCCAGTAAAAAATCACTACCATTTTCATTGTATATCAAAATCGGCTGGAATATAGCCACAGCTATTAAAAACGCAAGGAAAATCGCCAATCCCCCAAGTCTTGGCATAATTCGTGCATGTACTTTTCGATAGTTTGGTGCATCGACAGCACCTATTCTGAATGCTAATCGTTTAACTAGTGGAGTTAACAATATTGAAGCAACAAATGCTGCTATTAAAGACACGTAGAGCATGTCTCTCCTCCTCAAAAAATAATCTACATTTAAATTCTAATTGATTATAGCACGAACAGACGTCAAAATATACTTTTTCTATTTATTTTCCACCATTTCACAAATATTATTCCTCTTTGTCAAATTGAAAGATTGCTGCAAGTCAAATCTAGTCACCATTCGTAAAATTTGATAAAATAATGTAGTGTCTAACATTTAGACAACTTAAAAGGAGCGTAAATTTCATGTTCTCTATTTTTAAACGCAACAATGAGCAAACTAGTGC
Source organism: Lysinibacillus sp. (assembly GCA_032053185.1). Lineage (GTDB taxonomy): Bacteria > Bacillota > Bacilli > Bacillales_A > Planococcaceae > Lysinibacillus. The sequence goes on along the minus strand of DAMBVB010000008.1, from coordinate 74,377 downwards.
TCGTCAATTAAAACGCTACTATAAAATAGTAGCTCAGATTAATAGTCTTGAAGAAAACTATATTAATAAGTCCGATGATGAATTAAAAGAAATGACTTTTATTTTCAAGGATCGTTTAGAACAAGGTGAACCAATTACATCTATTATCCCAGACGCATTTGCTGTTGTACGCGAAGCCTCAAAACGTGTATTAAATATGCGTCATTTTGATGTACAGCTTATCGGTGGTCTTGTTTTAACTGAAGGCAATATTGCAGAAATGCCTACAGGTGAAGGTAAAACGCTTGTCGCTTCCCTTCCTTCGTATGTACGCGCATTAGAAGGTAAAGGTGTTCATGTTATTACCGTAAATGATTATCTAGCTAAGCGTGACTACGAGCTTGTCGGTCAAATCCATCGTTTCCTTGGTTTAACAGTTGGTTTAAATATACCGATGATGGAGCCGGATGCCAAAAAAGAAGCCTATAATGCAGATATTACGTATGGTGTAGGTACCGAGTTTGGATTTGATTACTTACGCGACAACATGGCTCATAGCTTGGCTGATAAAGTACAGCGTCCTTATCACTTCGCCATTATCGATGAAGTCGATAGTGTACTTATTGATGAGGCAAAAACACCACTTATTATCGCTGGAAAAATGGCTGCGAATGTTGAACTACATCGCATTGCCTCTATGCTGGCTAAACGTTTTAAAGAAGAAGAAGATTACGATTTTGATGATGAAACAAAAGCTACTTCTTTAACAGATAAAGGCATTGAAAAGGTTGAGGTTGCCTTCAATGTTGATAATCTATATGATCTTGAACACCAAACACTTTACCATTACGTGATCCAAGCAGTTCGTGCACACGTAATGTTCAAGCGTGATGTTGATTACATCGTAAAAGATGACAAAATTGAGCTTGTTGATATGTTCACAGGTCGTATTTTAGAAGGTCGTTCGCTATCTGATGGCTTACATCAAGCAATAGAAGCAAAAGAAGGCGTAACGATTACTGAAGAAAATAAAGCACAGGCACAGATTACAATTCAGAACTATTTCCGTATGTATCCGAAGCTTTCTGGGATGACGGGTACGGCGAAAACACAGGAAAAAGAAATTCGCGAAGTGTACGGCATGGAAGTTATTCAAATTCCAACAAACCGCCCACGTCAACGTATCGACCAGCCTGATATTATTTTCAACAAACAAGAAGATAAATATAAGTACGTAGCAGCTGAAGCTAAACGTCGTCACGAAAAGGGACAACCTGTTTTAATTGGGACAACGTCAATACTGCAATCTGAAACAGTTGCGGAATACTTAAAGAGAGAAGGCTTAAAATTCCAATTACTGAACGCTAAAACAGTTGAGCAAGAGGTTGAGCTAATTTCACAAGCTGGTCAGAAAGGTCGTATTACTGTCGCAACAAATATGGCTGGGCGCGGTACAGATATTATGCTAGATGAAGCAGTTCACGAGCTTGGAGGCTTATATGTCATCGGTACAGAAAAGCATGAAAGTCGTCGTGTAGATAATCAGCTGCGTGGTCGATCAGGTCGCCAAGGTGACGTAGGTGAAAGCCGCTTCATTCTCTCTATTGAAGATGATATGTTCCGCCGTTATGCAAAAGAAGAGGTTGAAAAATTCTCAGAAAAAATGGTTGTCGATGAAAAAGGCATTATCCAAAATAAAGAGGTTCAAGAACTCATTAACCGTACACAACGTATTGTGGAGGGCTCTCAATACGGTATGCGTGAATACAACCTAAAATTAGATGATGTTATCAATGATCAGCGTACAGTTATTTATGGTCTACGTGATAAAATTTTAGCTGGTGAAGATCTAATGGAACAATTAAAGCAAATGTTCTATGAAACGGTAGATTTTGCAGTACGTGATGTAGCCTCTGAAGAATTACCTTCAGTTGAATGGGATTATGATGGTATGGAAAGAACATTAAATAGTCTCTTCCTTTCACCTGTTACTATTGATAGAGAAGTAGGAAAAGTAATCCCTATTTTAGATTCACTTCAAGAGCCTGTTGATGAATTAACAGCAAAGATGGAAAAATTCGCACAAAATGAACAAGTTAATAAAATAATACCTCAAGTGATGCTAAGCTATTTAGATAGTGGTTGGGTGAAACACTTAGAAGATATGGCACATTTAAAAGAAGGCATTGGGTTACGTCATTATCAACAAGAGGATCCTATGCGTATTTATAAGCGTGAAGGTTTAGAATTATTCGCCAAGAACTTCCAAGAATTACGTCGTTCTATTATAATTGAAATTACAGGCTTCATGAAAATGATTGAAGCACAAATGGAGGTACAATAATGGGCTTATTCTCATTCTTTAAAAAATCAGACAAACTTGGGAAAGAAAACACAATCGATTCTAAAGACTTACTGCAAAACATCAAAGTAGAAAATACAGACAATAGTCAGGATGTTGTGACGAAATTATCTTACCATCCAGATTGGGAAGTGCCTCAAGAGCAAAAATATATATTTAATTTCCTTGCTAATGAGCTAGAGCCATTGAAGCCAAATCAATTATCACTTTCTTCTATTAGTATTGAAGAAGACATGCTCTCTAAAAAGTGGCAAGTGCGTGCATTTTTCCGCTCATCATTATCTCAAGAAATTGAGCTAGGTGAAATTGAGCTGTTCATTATTGATAAGAATGATGAGCTTGTAGCCTCTAAAAAATTCGACTTTGCAGCACTTGGTACAATTCCAGCAGAAAGTGCTCGTCCATGGGTATTTGAATTTGAAAAATCAACGATAAAAGTCGATGAAGTACCAGAAGATGGCTGGAAGATTGCATTCAACCTTGTTTCCCTTCGCGGTCACCAATTAGAATTAGACCCATCGTGGGAAAAGCAACTTCCTGAAGCACAAAAAGAGGAACTTGCAAAAATCGTAAAAACTTTACCTCAGTTAGGTGAAACAGAAGCAAACTTCACCGGCCTACAAGCGAAACTTGCTGATAACGGTAATTTAAATGTGTCTATCTTCATTCGTAACGGACATACTAAAGCTATTAACCTAGAACAATTACCACTAGAAATTATCGATGCAACAGGCAAACAAATTGCTAAAGGTTCATTTAAAATGGATCCAATATTAACTGTGCAACCAAACTCAACAAAGCCGTGGACATTTATCTTCCCTGCAGAGCTTGTTGACGCAAAAGATGCCGATTTTTCTCGTTGGACAGCACGCGTAACGCAATAAAGAGTTGAAAGAGGCTGGGACAAAACGGGTCAAAAACTTAAGAAGCGCAAGAAATCAATTTTAAAAAAGTTGATTTCTTGCGCTTTTCTGATGTAAATTTTTTAATTTTATCCTCTTTTTTCCACGTCCGTTCCAATAGCTAGTGTTTAAAATAGAGAGATTCCATATAAAATGTAAGGTCCATCACCAAAAGTTGTGGATATATAACACCTAGTCACGGATTAAAAGTTGTAGATTATTGTGCATTGTCCAAGCGTTTAAAAGCACTTGATTTTCAAATTTTAAAGCGTATTTTTCAAACAGCAATGCCATTGGAAATCGTTGAAACAACTGGTCTTAAACACGATGGAATAATTGGTGTCCAACTCAAAGACAAGCACTTCATTTTAGTCGCAGATCATGCCTATTTTTCCATCGATAATGCCGACCGTTATGCGAAAACAAAACAAAATTTCATCATTCGCTTAAAGGACAATATCGAGTTGAATTGTAAAAGATCATTACAAAGGTCACCTCAAATGTCGTCGCTGATTTTACCTGGACACTAGGAACCATACTCTCACTTTTATCAGCGATATCCAACACTTTATCAATGTTATTCCCGCTCTTAACTGCGATATCTATCCTCTATCAGCCCGATTCCATGAAAAAGCAATTTTTGCGTATTTACAAAAATCGCTTTTACTTTATTTAATAGCGTCTAATCGTTTATAAGCTACTAATCTTGTAGACCAGTAAGAGTATGTGACATCCGAAATTTCAACACCGTCTGACCCTGCATGGATAAATTTATTGTTACCAATATAAATACCCATATGCGATATTCCATCTTTATACGTATTTTGGAAAAATACTAGATCTCCAGCTATCGGTTTTTTGACTTGTGTTGTATTACCGTAGAAGTATCCTTCGCTACTGTCTCTTCCAATTTTTAAACCACCTTGATTAAAGGCATAGTAAATAAAGCCACTACAATCGAGACCTTCAGATGTGTTGCCACCGTAGAGATATGGTGTTCCTACTAATGTATTAGCTACTTCCACTGTTTTCTTATAAACAGCTTGTCCATTAGCTGTAGGATCATTAGTTATTACTGTTGATGTTCCCGCACCTGAAGATCCGTTATTATGTGTTGTGTCACTCTCAGGTATTGAAGCTACTGGAGATAATTTTAACACCTGTCCAATGTAAATCGTGTCAGTCGTAAGTCCATTCCAGTCTTTAATATCCTTTATTGTCACATAATATTGTTTGGCGATTTTGGATAATGAATCGCCTTTAACTACTGTATGTGAAATAGTTGTGGGCTTTGATGGTGTTGTCGGTTTTGTTGTTGATGGATTTGAAGGTTTTACTGCATCATTAGTAGCTTGTTTTGAAACTGCAAGCTTCTGCGCGACATAAATCATATCATTCTTTAAATTGTTCCAGCTTTTTATGTCTTGTACTGTTACTTTATGGTTTTGAGCGATTTTAGTTAAAGTATCTCCTTTTTGTACGGTATATGTAGCTGCTTCTGCGGTCTGTAATGCTAAAAAAGAAGTAACAATCGTGCTTAAAGCAAGGATTCTTAATTTTTTTGTCTTTTGCATACCAATTTGCCCCCGTTCGTGCTAAAATATTTGCTTGTGTGTCTATCATACTAAATATTTTATAAATCATATATCGGAAAAACTGACTATTTTTCAAACAATTTATGAATCTTACTAATTTCGACAGATTCCGACGAATGATGAAAGAATATTAATTGCAAGATTAGTATTCCTATGATAACATACACTTCTGCATTTAAAATTTTTAGAAAGTTTTATCTTTTCAATCTTAAAGGAGTTTAATTTTTATGAAAAACATCTTGCATTTCATCAAGGAAAATTTAGCAGTCGGTTTACTATTATTTGCCCTATTTTTAGGTGCTGGAAATATTATCTTCCCCCCATTATTAGGTCAACAAGCTGGTGAACATATAACAGCAGCCATGATCGGTTTCTTAGTAACAGGTGTCGGATTACCACTATTGGCAATCGTTGCTATTGCGAAAGCAGGTGGCGATCTACAATTACTTGCTAATCGTGTCAGCCCTACCTTTGGTATTATTTTTACATCAATCGTTTATTTAGCGATTGGACCATTTTTTGCAGTGCCGCGTACAGGCTCTGTAACCTATGAAATTGCGATCGCCCCATTTCTCCCAGAGGCAGCAGCACATCATTGGGCACCACTTATCATTACGTCTGTAATATTTTTTGCCCTTATATTATTCTTAGCTATTAACCCTTCAAAGCTTGTCGATCGCGTAGGGAAAATTTTAACGCCTGCTCTATTAGCCGTTATTTTACTACTAGCGATTAAAAGCTTTATCTCCCCAATGGGTGAACCAGGGGCAGCTATAGGAAAATATACTACGTCACCGTTGACTGAAGGCTTTATTCAAGGCTACTTAACAATGGATGTACTAGGTGCACTAGTTTTCGGAATCGTTATTTTACAAGCATTGCGCGACATGGGTATGTCAGATACTAAAAAGCAAGTCAAAACGACAATTTTCGCAGGAATTGTTGCCGCTCTTGGCTTATCATTTGTCTATGTTTCACTTGGACAAATTGGTAACACTAGTATTGATGCAATTGGTACTTTTGATAATGGTGGTACTATCATTGCGAAGTCAGCTGAAGTTCTTTTTGGTAAGCTTGGAAGTATAATCTTATCTGCCACAATTTTACTAGCTTGTATATCTACTGCTGTAGGTTTACTAACTGCCAATGCTCAATTTTTCAATAAACTATTTCCTAAAGTTTCGTATAAAACGTTTTTAGTAATTTTCACCATTTTCAGTGCTGCAATTACGAACATAGGTCTTAAAACAATTATTAGTGCATCACTACCTGTATTATTAATCATCTATCCGCTAGCGATGGTGTTAATGGTTCTATCGCTTTTCGATAACTTCTTTAAAGGTGGCAAGGTGGTTTACATTTTAGCTTTAATTCCTACATTCTTTGTTAGTCTGAATGATGGTTTAAAGGAAACGGAGATTAAAATTGCACCATATGAGAGCATTTTAAAAGCTTTACCATTATACGAGCAAAGTCTGGCATGGCTTGTACCTGCAATAATCGGTGCGCTTATCGGCTTGATTATTCATAAGCTAATAAAAAAATAAAGATTCTTCATCTAACTAGAATCTGCTTACTTTTTGCGAATAAGCCTCAAGCTTCCTTTAGAAATGTTGCATAAACTTTCTTTTTCGCAAAAGGCTAGCAGATTCTTTTTTGTAGTAACCCCCCTACTTTTCTTATTCACAGTTATATGGAAATTCATGTATACTAAAGATAAATAGAAAAGAGGTGTCCTATGAAAAAAATATTGTGGTCTTTCGTATTCGTTCTAAGCTTGTTCATCTTTCCATTTACAAACGGTTCTGCTGCAAGCAATGAACAGCAGCTTGTAAAGGAACTCAAGGCAATTATTGAGGAAAATTATGTTGGAACCATCCATGGAAATTTGCAAAAAGCTCAAACAATTCCCGAAATCATTGATATGCTAGACCCTTATTCTACATATTTTACGAAAAAGGAATTTGAAGAATTTATCAATAGCATCGATCTATCAACAATTGGGATTGGTGCAATCATCGAAGAACACGAAGACGGCATTCATATTTTACAAGTATTTGAGGATAGCGGTGCATCTGATGCTGGTGTGGTTGCTGGAGACATTATTATGGCCATTAACGGGCAATCCGTAGTAGGAAGCTCTACACAAGAAGCCTCATCCCTATTAATTGGCGATGAAGACACAAAAATAGCGGTGACACTTCGACATGCAGATGGTAAAACTTCTACTACAACCATTACACGAAAAAAATTCACATTACCGAATGTGGAGACAAAATTACTATTTGGGGATGTTGGATATATTGCTATGTCATCCTTCTCAGAAGACGGTGCAAAGCTTGTAAAGGATGCGCTTATTCAATTAAAACAGCGTGGTGCAACTTCTTTTATAGTTGATTTACAAAACAATGGTGGCGGCTATGTGTCAACTGCTGAAGAGATTGCAGGGCTATTCCCGAAAGCAAAAATTGCCTATTTACTAGAGGAAGCACATGCCTCTTATAAAGTACGTACAGTCAATCAAAACGAAAAATTCCCTGACGATACACGTATTCTCGTAAACCGCTATAGTGCTAGCGCCTCTGAAATGTTAGCAGCAACATTACAAGATCAGCAATCTGCTATTTTATATGGGGAAACTACGTATGGAAAAGGCTGTATGCAGGGCTTTTTTGAACTGCAGGATGGTAGCTATTTAAAGCTTACGACCGGTAATTTTACAGGTCCATTAGGTAAAACAATTAATGAGATTGGGGTAAAACCGAACATCCAAACAAAGACTGCTGCTATTTTTCAGGCACATTATGATGCAATTAAAGCACAATATACGGATTACAAAGAGCTAGCAGGCTTAAAAAATATACCATCGTCTAAAACATTTACTGTGAATTTCCCAGGACTCTCTTCGCAGATTGCTAAAGGCAGTGTACAGCTCGTCGCTTTAGGCGGTAACGAGCTACCAATTACTACAAAAGTTGATGGTCGTTCATTACTTGTTACTCCATCGAAACCGTTAAATAGTGGGCAAGAGCATATGCTACTTATTCATCCAGCTATTGAAAAAGAAACAAGCAATAAGCCTCAAAAAGGCGTTTATCTTCCTATTACAGTGAAGAAATAAAAAATGAGGCTCGGACAAAACTAGTCAAACCCTTAAAAAGCGCGAGATATCAACTTTTTTAAAATGGATATCTCGCGCTTTTCTGATGTAATTTAAATATTCTTATATCCTTAGCTTCATTTTTATTCGGTCTGAAAAATATGTGTATTTACTTCTCTTAAAAAGTATAAATGAACTAAATCGCTTGCTAACTCGCATGGCTGTTTTTTTTGTTCAAATAAATTTGTTACTATTAATCGCTCTAAGGACCCTACAAAGCTATCTACAACTATGTTTATGTCTACACAATATGATTGTAATACACAGGTACAATCATAACGATTTATAAGGTGAGTAAATTGCTGCGTAAGTCGAGATTTAACTTCAAGTGACTGCTCAGATTCGAATAATCCGATTTTTGCTAATTTCAGATTTTCTATTATGTAAACGAATAACATATGAATTTTTTGCTTTAGCTCTCTAACAAAGCCTTCTAATCCCTCTTCAACTTCTTCTAATTGTATACTCATGATTTCATCAAACCCACGCTGAAATCGTTTATTCAGATCGTTGTAGAGAGAATCCTTACTTTCAAAATATAAATAAAAAGTTGGCTGTGTTACATTAGCAGCTTTTACAATGTCACTAATCTTTGTATCATGATACCCTTTTTCAGAAAATAATTCTAAAGCCTTTTCAAGCAATAATTGTTTACTTCGTTCACCATTTGAATTAACCTTCCTACCTCTCGCCATACTCCCCACCTTATCTTAATTTGTAGTAGACATAGTCCTTTAGGCATTACCCCAAGTAATACCAATTTCTCCATATGTCCATAAAAAATCCCACTCTGAATAACCTAATTATAATACAGCTCCTATTTTTTCACTATAAAATATTATTAATATAACAACTTTTTTGCAGATAGTACTCCCTAGTGTCCAATGAAGTATTATCTCCATAGATGTATAAACTCGAATGAATGAGAGGTCATTAATATTCACTATGGCAAGCCGCTTTCGCACAGAAAACATGCGCTCTGTGCAGGGTCTTGTCTTGTCTATTTCGTTTTCTCTTCAGGGAACTTTGCTCTGCGACGAGGGTACTCGACAACGAAAAAAGTGAGTATCAAATTCTTTCTAAGATACCCACTTTTCCTTATTATTTTAAAAATTTTCGTTTTAATTTATCACTAAATTCTTTGACTTCCTTTATTCCAAATAATAAATATGAGCCTACAACTACTGCACTAAAAATAACAAGGCTTACAATGAATGTTATCCATCTGTTGTCAAATACTAAAAACTTACTTGAAAAATACAAAACAATCGTGATAATGATCATTGGTGGAACTGCTCTGAAAAATTGAAGTTCTTTGCTAAAGATCCCCATTTTCAAGTCATATTTATAGGCTGCATAAATAATGAGCATAATAAAGTTTGTTACTGAACTCACTAATGTACCCCATGCAATTGCTTCTGCTCCACACTTATCAACAAGTAACATAATAACGGCAATGTTAATAACAAATACATTGATTAAGCTGAAGATAACAGGTGCCATTGAGTCACCCTTTGCATAGTAAAAGCGCGTTATATACCCGTTTGCAGCTAAAAAATACATCGATAAACAGAAGATTGCCAGTACTGGTGTTGTCATTGCAGTTGAAACTGCATCAAAATTACCACGTTGATAAACAACCTGCACAAGATTCTCTGCGTAAAAATATGAGTAGACTGTTACAGGATAAAGTAACAACAACAGATAATGTAGCCCTTTTGAGTATAAGCTTTTAATGGAAGCAAGGTCATTCTCTGCTTCTTTTTGACTCAAAATTGGAAAGATAACTGTCGTTACTGCAGTAATTAAAATTGCTTGCGGGAATTGCATAAGCCTTGATGCATAGTTTACAGCAGCTACTGCCCCTTCAGATAACATTCCTGCAAAAAGACGCTGTAATAATGCGTAAAGTTGAATGGTAGCGCCACCAAGCATAATTGGTAAAGTCATTAACCATAATTGCTTTGATGCAATATTTCGTTCAAATGAAAAACCAACCTTATGTGAATTCAACTTACGATATCCAATAATGAGGAAATACACCATTATTGCTGCACTGACTAATGCACTAATACCATATCCAATTGGACCGATAAACTTAGCTAATCCTACAGCAATCACTAAAAAGATTGCATTATAAATTAAAATGGCAAAGCTAGACAAATGGAATTTTTGATTAGCATTTAGCAATCCACTATACCATGAGGACAATACAAGTAAAATTGACGAAGGCATCATCCAATAATATAGATTTTTAGCTAAATCTAAATCACTTTGACTAAACGTTTTTTTATCTTTACTTTGGTTAAACATCTCCATAATTGGGTTAGTGAACGCTAACATGAGAATTGTCATTATTGAAACCGTTAACAAGACAATTGTAAAGGACTGTTTGACAAATAGCGCACGATCCGTTGTTTCCCGGTTATAAATGGAGATAACAGCAGTAGTAAATGCACCACCTACGACTAGATATAAAAAATTTGGAATTGTGTAAGCTGTAAAGATACTATCGGCAACATGGGTACTTCCATAATAGTATCCGATAATCATTTCACGTAAAAATCCGAAAACACGGGCCACGACATTAATAATTGCAACTGCCCCAACTATTTTTATAAATTTATTCATAGGCCATTCCCACCTTCAATGGCCGACTTATAAATCTCTATACAGCGAGCTGTTATATTTTTTTCATCGTGAATGGCTAATACTTCGTCTACCGCTTCTCGATTCATATATTGTTCTTTTGGCGTGTTCACGGCACGCAGCATCTCCTCAGATAAAACCATAGCATTTTGGGGCTCCACTAAATGCCCTGCGCCTTCTCCAAGCAAAGATACAAGTCCCCCTACATTGGAAGCAATAACAGGTGTATCTGTCGCTAATGCCTCTAATGCGACTAATCCAAAACCTTCTAAATGGGATGGTAATACAAAGACATCACTTGCTTGGAACCATTTTACTAGTACTTGTTGTTTTAGTGGATCTATAAATTTGACGTCTTCACTAATTAATGGTTGCAAGGATTGGAAAAATGGTTGATCTCTTCTAGAACCTACAATATTTAACTCTAAAGGACGAGATACTTTTGTTTTCAGCATTTGGAAAGCCTGTAACAGCTCTTCAACGCCTTTTTGTTTAATAACATTTCCTACAAATAAAAATCTGAATGGCTCAGTAGCTACTTGCAGCTCTTTGCACACAGCTACTGGATTTCCTTTTGTGAAAACCTCACGATTCACACCCATGCTAACGACAGAGATTTTACCTTTTTCAATCCCAAAATCTTGTTCAATTTGTTGGGCTAAGACAGGGCCTACTGCGATAACATGTTCACTTTCACGTAAAATACTCGCTGTCCAATTGCGAATTCTTGTGTTCTTCTTCGCCATGCGCTCAATATCGCCACCATGAGCTGTAACGATAAATGGTATACCAAACATTTTCTTTAATAGCAGCGATAGCATACCAGATGGAAACACATAATGGGCATGTGTGACATCAATAGACTTTCTGTTTTTTAAGCCCTTCATCAATGTCGATAAACCCCATTTTGTATATTTCATAAGGGTGTTCTTCTTACCTGTTGCCGGATTAGTATTAACAGATATATCTACGTCTAGTCCTGCTTTTTCAAGTGCATTGACTTGGTTTTTCACAAAAATACCGAATGATAAATGATCAGATGTTGGATACATATTACTAATGACGAGTATTTTTTTCATAGACGTGTCACTGCCTTTTTCATTAATTCCTGACCACGCATGGCCTCTTTATGAATATGGGTAGCAATTTGTTTCGTCTCCGCAATTGACTGCTCCCAATTGCTACTTAGTTTGCCAACTAATTTGGATAGAGCTTTCTCATCATCCTCTATCTCCTGCATTTGTAAGCAACAATCTGATGAGCCCACAAAGGACATAAAATCCTGTACTTTTGTATGATAGGATATCGCAATAATCGGAGTTTCCGAATTTGTTGCCAAAATAAGCGAGTGCAGACGTGTACCGATAATAATATCCTGCTCCTCAGTTACATCAAGCAATCGCTCTGGCACCAAATTTTCATCAATAATTTTTGTATGCGCACGTTGTAGCATTTTTTTCTGAATATCCTTCGTCACAGTGACGTCCTGCGGGTATTTTGTGGCAAAGAATGTAATTTCGACATTATGCTCAGAAATTACATGATCTAAATTTTTTGCCATGCCTGTAATGTATGCATCATATTTTTCAACATTGCCCTCTGGCCAATAGTTTGCATTATAGTACGGAACCGCTGATACGCCAATTTTAACTGGTTTTTCTGCGTAATGTTGACGATCCCCTTTTAATGTAAATGCAGGATCACCAATAATATCTATTGGCTTTTTCACCCCAATACTTTGCAAAAGCTTTTTAGACTGGGGATCACGTACAGAGATATTTGCTGCATAACGACACATTGCGCGAATACTAATTTTCCCAGAAAATGTATCAAGTGGTCCAGCGCCACATCCGTAAATAATGTAGGGAACATTACTTTGTTTTGCCATCATTGCATACGCACCATACAGATGAGCCTCACGTTTATAAAAATCCATTAAAATACCACCACCACCAATGATGAGAAGGTCAAATGTTGATACATATTGTTTATTGTTTTTATAGGTATGGATAAACGTTTTATATAAATTACTCTTTCTGTAATACAATGGATAGCTATGTACCCCATAACGTTCGGATGTTTGTTGTGTGTTGTTACTAAAAACGGTAATGTCATCACTAGTTACCGAAAATGTTTGTTTTACTTGTTGAAGAATGCCGTATAATATTGATTCATCACCATTATTATCATTGCCGTAATTCCCCACAATGCCTATTTTCATTAAAAAACATCCTTTTACTTTTTAATACTGAGATTATACCACAATTGCACATTTTCGTTCTTTTTAAAAATAGTAAAAAAAGGTGAGCTTCAAAAGTCGCTACTAAGTATGTTGGCTAATTACCATACACGTACGATGGATTTCCGTTGCGGCTGGAGCTTCCGATGAGCCTTTGTGCGAAAGCGCACGATGGTCCCATCTTTGAAGCTTTGATGTAACCCCAAGGAGTCACCCAGTCTCCACTCCAATCAACTTAAATTCATGACATAAGTTTTAAATAAATATACTTCCCTGCTTACTGTATTAGCCAAAAACTAATTAAATTTTACAAGGATTACAAGCTAAATCGCTCACAACAGCACCTTTTTATTTAAAGAGAAAAATAGCAAACTAGGTAACACGACTAGTTTGCTATTTTTTAAATGCTAAGCCTTTCTTTAAGGACGAAGACTATTATTGATGGATGGCTCTATAAAGGAATAATCCAAAATGAGCGCGACTAATTGCTTCATTTGGCTTAAAGGTGTTATCACCATAGCCAGTTGTAATTTTGTTTGCAGCTAACTGCTGAACATATGTGAATGCCCAATGATCCTTCGATACATCTTTAAAGTTAATGCTGCTTGTTCCTTTTAGATTATAAGCTAATGCTACAACCTTCGCCATTTGTGCACGAGTTAAAGTACCATTTGGATCGAAGATATTGTTGCCCTTACCACTCATAATTCCAGACTCAACTACAGCTGCGATTTGTTTATAATAGATATGACTCGCAGGAATATCTTTAAAACCTGGATTTTTGACGTTAGATGTATTTAAACCAAGTGCGCGACTAATAATAACTGCCGCATGTGCACGTGTAAGTTTGTCATTTGGTCTAAATGTACCATCTGCTTGACCTGTAATAATATTATTTTTTGTTAAATACTCAATTTCTTTATAGTACACATAATTACTTGGAATATCCTTGAACAACGCAGCTTTTGCTACAGTTACTGAAGCCTCTACACGTTTTGTTCCTAATGTCGCTACTACTTTACCAGTAGCACCTGGATTTTGAGCTGTAAACTTACCATCACTTGTAATTGTACCGATATTACCTTCTACAGACCATTTCACCTGTGATGCATTGTAAGCTAGAGGTTTGCCACCCTCGTCCTTTGCATCCATAGTAAATTTGACCGTTTCGCCAGCGCCCACTGTTTTTGATTTTGGTTCAATGTTCATTGTTGCTGGAGCATCCACTACTTTCACTTGGAATGATTGCACAGGTGTGCCATCGTGGTTGATGAAAATGCGATCATTACCAGCTGTCGTTGAAGTATAGTTCAAGCCGTTAACTGTTAAAGTATTATTCTCAGATGTTAGCGATACACGACCGTCTAATGGCAGCGCATTATAGTTTTCATCTAATATATATTGTACTGCTATACTAGACGAAGCACCTGCTAAAAGAGTTGCATAGTTTGTACTGTTCGTATATTTAATTTGTGTGCCTTTACCAGTTGGTGCCGTACTTACAGCTTGTAATGTTGCGGACACAAGTCGTTGCACATTGCCTGCATTAGATGGTAGGTTCGCTAATACGACATTATTATTACCGTAATTTCGAATACCCATTGTTGTTGAACCACCACCATCTAGGTTAATGGCTCGATCAACACCAAGCGACACTAAATAGTTAGCAAGTTGAACAATATTCATACCTGCGCTATGTTTCTGTTTTCCATCAACCGTAATAAAGTGTACTGTTTTTCCATTGTTACTTGTCGCGACAACCGTACGTGATGTAACCTCTTTTGCACGTTGACTAGATGTGTTCATCATAATGTAAGGCTTATTATCTTTTACTAAATACGGACCACTTGCCAAAATAAATTTCGCATCCTGCCAAAGCTTATCAATAGCGAAGTTAACACTTAACTCATCTCCAAGTGCTATTTGGCTTAGCGTACTGTGCCAATCCCCACCTTGTAAAGATACGACAAAGCCAGTTGAAGGAATCGATATTTTTTCTTTTGATCCATATGGCGTAATTTGTGTAACCTTCCCTGTTAATGTTTGACCAAATCTGTTTTCCGTAATCGGAACACCTGTATCTACTACGATTTCAAAACCATATTCATTCGTATTTGTCGTTTTACTATAAAATTGTGGTGTGTAAACAATCCCTTCATATATGTTACGTGCACGATTCATTCCTGACATTTTATAGTCTGTGCCTTTATGAGAAAGGGTTACATCAAAATCAAAATAGTCAATAACACCACTGCCATCCGCTGCAACCCCGAAAGCTGTAGGGACATTCATATATTCATCAGAGCCGTTTGAAACAGCACCACCGTTTAAAATAATATTATCTTTACTTAGTAAAAATAATGGGAAACCTACAGACATATCGAAGAAACTTGCATTAATAGCACCAACTACACGATTTCCCTCACGTGAATGACGATTGGCATTTGCCACTGTCGATTCTCTGCCATTGACTGTTGCGGGCATACCTAATTGTACTTCCGTTGTGTCGTCTACATTAATAGCAAGATGATTAATAGAATTTGTATTGGTACTGCTGTATGTATATTGCTTATACTGCACACCTTTCGATAATGGATAATCCTTCTTGACTGTTTGGGCTGCATAAGCATTTAACGGACTAACAACCATTGACAATAATACAACTAAAACTAGTAAATTTTTCGCTATTTTTTTCATTTTTTTGCGCTCCTAAGTAATTTAGAGCTCTCAACTCTCCCTTCAATGTTTTACTTCTATAACACTATCAAAAACGTGACAAAATATCCATGGAACATTTAAGCTATTTTCCTGTTTTATATGAATTGTCAAGAAAACTATTTATATAGTCTCATTTTATGACTTTTCGAACCTTTGACCCTTAACGTTACTCTATAACTTTGTTAAAATGGTGTAGAAATCTAGGAGGGTAAAATATGAAAAAACTATCTATCATTGCTTTGCTCATGACAGTAATCGGCATGCTTCTTTGGCAACCCCAACTGGCATCTGCTGATGAACTAACAGGGCATTCACATGAACAGGGTCTTCGTTATTTAATTTCTAAAAATGCATTAGTAAAGGATGCACAAGGAAGTTATCGTCCAAATGACAATGTGACACGCGGAGAATTTGCTTCTTATTTAGCTAAGTCCATGAATCTTGAAGCGACAAGCGACATAGTCTTTAAAGATGTCCCAGATACATATGTACATGCAAAGGATATTAAGCTTGCTGCCTCAGCTGGTATTATTACAGGCTATGAAGATGGTTCATTTAAGCCTAATGCCGCTATTTCAAGACAGCATATGGCGGTTATGCTTGAGAGAGCTATTGATTATTTAAACATTCCTAAAGGTACTTCTTCTATTACCTTTAAGGATAATGCAGCTATATTTAAAGACTACCGCCAAGCAGTAGCTATAGGAGCACAACTAGGAATCATTCAAGGCTCTAATGGTAACTTTATGCCTGAAAAAAATGCTACTATTGGACAAGCATCATCGTTTATCCTACGTCTAATGCAACTTGCTGGTGATTCAGATGCTGGTGAACCAAACGATGGCAATTCAAATGGTGGCGATCAATATGCTATTAAGGAAATTTCAAACGGCATATTAGTTGGTAATCAAGGCTTCTCTACCTTTGAAGAAGCTGAAAAAGCTGTGACAAAAAACACACAGGTCATTGTCCATAGTGATAAAATTGTGAAAATGTCTTCAGGCTATGTTGTTACAAATAATTATGTAGCACTAAAATCTGAAACAATTAATGACTCGCTTGCTGTTGCTGCTAATACAGAAATGGAATACCTCAGTAGTGATGCAACACAAGTAAAAGTTCGATTAGCTGGTCAAGTCGGATACTTAAAACACGCTGATGTTACATTAATTCCATTTTCAATGAGCAAAGGTCGTTCTTACTATTCAAATGAAAACGGTGAAATTAAACACACGCTCTACGATTACAATACAAACATGTATTCTTCTAGCTATGTGTTCGGAAAAGCACCGTCATTTATGAAGCCAGGCGAAAAATACTTTAGCTGGAACGGTATTTATTTCACAAATGGCAGTGGCTCCTCTAAAGGTGAGGCCTATAACTACTACCAATTTTTACCTGCACGTGCCCAAACACAATATACCGCACAAGAACTTGATGCTTATATTATGAATAAGCTAGCAGAGGTTGAGAGTACGGGAATCAGCCTTTATAAAGATGCTACAAAGAAAAGTAAGTTAATAGGTTTAGGGAAAACATTGAAAGATATGGAAGCGAAATCCCAAATTAATGCTATGCTTGTTTTATCACTTGCTCAGCATGAAAGTGCTTATGGTATGAGTGATCACGCACAAAACTTAAATAATCTATTTGGTTTGTATGTGTTTGATACGAACCCACTAAACAAAAAGTTTGATAGTGTAGCTGACAATATCAATGAGCTTGTTGATAAATTCCTACAGCCAAATTACATTAATCCAGGGGGTTCACCTGGTAAAAACTTTGCTAATGGTGCAGTAGTTGGTTCAAAAGCTCTTGGCTTTAACGTAAAATACGCTTCTGATCCATTCTGGGGTTCTAAAATTGCAGGTCACTATTACCGTGCTGAAAAGGCGTTAGGCTTTAAGGATACCCATAATCCATACACAATCGGTCTAACAACAACAAACGGCTTAAACGTTCGTACAGGAGCATCCACTAGCTTTACCCCACTATTCACATATGCACGAAGTGGTATGCCTGTTATCATAACAAGCTCTGCTACAAACGGCTGGTATGAGATCCTTTCTGATAAACTGTATACAGGAAAAGCTTTCGTGAGCAAAGACTATGTACAAGTAATCAATACAGTAAAATAAAAAAAGAAGTCGTCCTATAACGTAGGGCGACTTTTTATGTTGTTGAAAAGCTATTATGACCATGGAATTATGGTGTCATAGATCGCTCTTCGGCAAAATGATTTCCGTTCCGACTGAGCGCTTTCCTGTGGGCGTCCGTGCTTTTTTGCGAATGCAAAGCGACTGCAAAAAATCGAAATGACGGAAAGAGATGCTAGAACGACGGATTGAATAGCCATTGCGACGGATTGAATCATCAAACGGACGGGTAGGGTCACCTAATGAAAAAAAGATGCCTCAAATATATTTTGAGACATCTCTATTATTGTTAATAGGAAAGCTTTTTCTTATCCGTTTTAATAATTGCTGACGCAATGATGACGAAGCCAAGCATTAAAATAAAGATTAAATCGAGTAAGCCGGTATGCATAGACACTGTAAATAGGGTAATGACAAATGCATAAGCTACAGAGTGGAAGCTACGGATACCGCCTTGCTTCACTTTATTATATATTAATGAAATTAATACACCATATAAGAAGAAGCCTATCGCTACAAGCAGATAACCGCCATCTAAAAATAATTGACCGATAAATGTAGGTGTTGTTGTTCTGTTAGGACGTGTAATATATTTACCTTCAGCTTCGCTTAGAGAGTTTACAACCTCTGTTACTCTCATACGTGGCGATACTTGTTCACCCGGTAAAATTGTATTGAAGACACCCGCATGGATTTCCCCGTTTAGGTAACCTTCCTCTTGTGTATATTCGATAATTTTACTTAAAACAATATGGCCTGTTACACTCTCACCATTTATTGAACGAATCCATTTTGGGGTTAAATTTACTTGTTGCTCCACTGTTAACAGTTTTTCCTTTTCTGTTTCAGTCAATTCTACATCTGGTTGTTCACGGCTATTAAATTCGTTCGTTGTATCCTCTGATATAACACGAAGGAAGCCAAACATTGAGAATGCTACTCCGATAACAAACAGAGCTGTAAGGAACCATGTTAATTTCACACGTTTTACAACGTAATGGAAAATGATAATACCAGTAAATAACATAATAATTAATGGTGTACGGTAGCCCATTAATAGGAATAAGAACATTACAGCAGCATAAATGGAGCCGTAGAGTAATGTTTTTTTCCATGTCATGTTTTTTTCTAAAATCATTTTATATGATATTAGCAGTAAAACGCCATACCATAATAATTGTGCAAAGAAGTTTAATTTTGGATCAAGGTTACGTCGATTAGATTCATCAGAAATTCCTAATCCACCACCGGTAACCATCATTAATACATATGAAACTAAACCAAGTAACGTTAAAAATACGATAAAATGAACAACATATTTCCCTAAGAAGGATAAACCAAATGATGGGATTGTCCATTGTAACTTATCAATAATGTATACACCAATGTAGTAGCATAGTACTGCTAAACATACTGCTGGCCAAATTGATACACGTAAATTAAATAATTCAAATCGATGGAAATCAAATAGACTTGTAAAGAAATAAAGCATTAATATAAAAGGTAAAAAGAAATACGGCGAAAACGTATCAATTTTGTTAACCTTTGCAAAAGTTTGTTTCAGTTTATTCATAAATGTCATACATCTCAGAAGATGTGATTGCCCTCCTCTATCGCGAATCATAATTGTTTATTCTTTTAAGCAAAACAAGAGTTATTATATCATAAATACAGGTAGACTTATAGAAAGGAATAAGTTGAATTTCTATAAAATTATGCACTGATTTCTCTTTTCCCCTAAATTACGGGTTTATACCCAAAATCCCCTGCACAAATTTCCCTAAAAGGTGTCTCTCTTCGCTCTGGACAACACAATTTTAGCTTCACATCCATCGACAATCTATTTCAAAACGCCATACTAAAATCTTCGATAATAACTAATTTGTAGGTCCATCACCAAAAGTTAGATGATATTTGTTAAGACGTATTCTTTGGATATAAGTTGATTGAAGTGAAGGCTAGGCGACTCCTGGAAGATATTAGTCCCATTCAGAAAAATATCAAATTTCGATGCTTCGTAATTTAGCTGCCAGAACATATACGATACGTACATCCTTTATAGAAGGGCGCGATGATCGCAAAAATGCTGATGAAAGATTTGCAACGATTGCAGATATTAAAACGCTCACACGCGCAAAAGGTTCCAACAAAGAGACAATTGCTTCCACCCCATTCTTCCTAGATGTATCTTCATCGAATCGCTGAAAAATTCCATTGAATACTACTAATCAAACAAAAAGAGCTACATCGCCTACTATTGACCGATGTAGCTCTTCATTATTAATGTTTTGAGTAATATTCTAAAATTCCTTTGTAGATAGATTCAGCAAATAACTCAACATATTGATCATCTGTCATTTTAACGCGGTCTTCATTATTAGTTAGGAAGCCTAGCTCGACTAAGATGGCTGGAATTATCGTGTTGCGAATTACATAATATTGCTGCGGTTTGACACCACGATTTTTCATATTTAAATTATTTACAATTTGATTGTTGACAAATGTCGCTAAATCAATATCTTCCTTAAACATATCACCTGTTGTCACTGCATAGTATGTTTCAGTACCTAGTGCAGAAGTATTTGCTGCTGAGTTAACATGGATACTTACGAAGATTTCACCATAATTAGCATTTGTAAAGTCAACGCGGTCTTGTAATGAAGGATACGTATCTTCTGTACGAGTCATATATATCTTTGCACCTGCAGCCTCTAGCTTTTGCTTCACAAGTGTGCTGACCTTTAATGTGATAGCTTTTTCGGAATTAGAACCGACAACAGTTCCAGGATCCTTACCGCCATGACCTGGATCAACAATGATAATTCGATCTTTCAACGGATTACCACTTTGATTGAGTAGCTTTAAGTATGATTTATGAACATACCCTTTTTGACCTTGATAAGTAACTTGTGCCCAATAACCGTTAATACTGTTCACTTGAACATATTCGTCCTTTTTTAGCTTACTTACTACCGCAGAAGTAGAGCTAGCTTCTTGGCGGATATTTAAATGATCAACTGTCACTCGACCTAATAGATCCCCAGAAACTGTTGGTGGAGTTGGATCTGGTTTTGGATCTGGTGTAGAAGGTTTTTCTATTTCAACGTCTACTGTACTATTAGCTACGATATAGCCTGGTACATCGTTCACTACAGTTAGATGGTAACCACTTACCGTCTTATACACAGGTAAATTCACTTTACTATTCACAGTTGAAATTACCTTTGATGAAGAGGTTGGTTTTACGTAAAGATTTATATTTTGTGTTGTCGTAACTTGCTTTTGAACATTTCCTAATGTGTTACCATCTGCATCTAAAAACTGTGCATACGTTTTATAAATATAAGCAAAGGCATCTTTATAGGAAACTTTTAACCAATCTCCTTCAACAGCATAGACTGATAGTTTACCACCTTTGTTTACTGTTCCTACTATATTAGCAGAAGATGAAGAATCTTTGGATTTACGAATATTTAATCCGTCAGTTGTTACAGAAACTAAGCCAATGACCTGTGTTGTATCAGGTACAGCTCCACCTTTAACTGGTAGCTCTAAACGATACTTTTCATTTTTTGCACGCGCTATAAATAACGCAAACTGTTTACGTGTCACTTGTCCATTTGGATTATAATTTTGATTGCTTCCCTTTGTAATACCATTATAGTAAATCGCATTTACGAATGAAACGTACGGATGCGTAATACCTACGTCTACAAAGGGAGAATCGATGTTTTCATACTCACTTGTATCGAGCTTAAACGCATTTGTTAATACATAACTCATTTCATCACGAGTTAAAGGTTTGTTTGGTAAAAATTGTCCCTTAATATTTGTTTTAAAGAAGCCAAGTTGTATAGCGCGTTCTACATAGCCTGAAAGCTCTGTGCCGACTGCTACATCTGAGAACGTTGATTTATTGCCAACTAGTGGCTTGTTACCTGAAGCAACAACAACCATCTTGGCAACTTGTCCACGCGTTACGATGTTGTTCGGTTTGTAATACGTTTTGCCCTTGTCTGTATACCCTTTAATAACACCTAAATTAACTAAATAATTGATTTCTTCATATGCATCATCCTTCTTCGTAACATCTACAAAACCGCCACTTGCTTGTGCACTATGTATTGTAAACATTGAAGCAGAAACGAGTAGGACGCATAATATAAGACTAATTTTTTTGAGATACAATGTCTTATTTCCTCCCTTCTTATGCTAACATTAATATTAACAAAATTTCACAGGTAAAACTATGACAAGGATGAACTATTTTATGATTGATTTCCGTTCCGGCTGGGGCTTTGTTGCTGTCGCTTCGCTTTCGCAAAGTGCAAAGCTTCCTGGGGGCGTCCAGCCGGAACGGAAGTCTATATACAAAGATTACGTCTTAACAAATATCATCCACAACTTTTGCTGATGATCCACAATTATATCCAAATAACGGAGTTTTGTATTTAAAGCATCAAAACAAAACGAGCTACATCGTTTATTGTAAACAATGCAGCTCGTTTTGATTATTTTTTTGCGTAGTATTGTGAAATACCTTTGTAGATAGAATCAGCGAATGACTCAACGTATTTATCATCCGTCATTTTAGCGCGGTCTTCATTATTAGTTAGGAAGCCTAGCTCAACTAAGACGGCTGGAATAATCGTGTTACGAATTACGTAGTATTGTTCTTCTTTAACACCACGATTTTTCATATTTAAGTTATTAACGATTTGATTATTTACAAATGTCGCAAGATCAATGTCTTCTTGATACATATCACCTGTTGTTTTTGCATAATATGTTTCAGTACCTTGTGCAGACGTATTTGCTGCTGAGTTTACATGGATACTTACAAAGATTTCACCGTAATTAGCATCTGTAAAGTCAACGCGGTCTTGTAATGAGGGATACGTATCCCCTGTACGAGTCATATATACCTTCGCACCTGCAGCCTCTAGCTTTTGCTTCACAAGTGTGCTGACCTTTAATGTGATAGCTTTTTCGGAATTAGAACCGACAACAGTTCCAGGATCCTTACCGCCATGACCTGGATCAACAATGATAATTCGATCTTTCAACGGATTACCACTTTGATTGAGTAGCTTTAAGTATGATTTATGAACATACCCTTTTTGACCTTGATAAGTAACTTGTGCCCAATAACCGTTAATACTGTTTACTTGAATATATTCACCCTTTTTCAGCTTCCCTAAAACCGTAGAAGTAGAGTTAGCTTCTTTGCGAATATTTAAACTGTCAACTGCCGCTCGACCTAGTACATCACCAGGAACTGTTGGCGGATCTGGAGTAGAAGGTTGTTCTTCAACGTCCTCCGTACTATTAGCCACGACATAGCCTGGTATACCGTTTACTACAGTTAGATGATAGCCACTTACTGTCTTATACACTGGTAATTTTGTTTTACTATTAATTGTTGTAATAACTTTTGATGAAGAGGTTGGTTTTACGTAAAGATTTATATTTTGTGTTGCAGTAACTTGCTTTTGGACATTCCCTAATGCGTTACCGTCAGCATCTAAAAACTGTGCATACGTTTTATAAATATAAGCAAAAGCACCTTTATAAGTAACTTTTAACCAGTCACCTTCAACTGCATAGACTGATAGTTTACCACCTTTGTTTACTGTTCCTACAATATTAGTAGTAGTTGAAGTATCTTTTGATTTACGAATATTTAATCCGTCAGTTGTTACAGAAACTAAGCCAATGACCTGCGTTGTATCAGGTACAGCTCCACCTTTAACTGGTAGCTCTAAACGATACTTTTCACTTTTTGCACGCGCTATAAATAATGCAAACTGCGCACGCGTCACTTGGTTATTTGGATAATAATATTGACCCGATCCCTGTGTAATACCATTATAGTAAATGGTATTTACGTATGTAACGTACGGATGCGTAATACCTACGTCCACAAAAGGAGAATCGATATTTTGATATTCACTTGTATCAAGTTTAAACGCTTTTGTTAATACATAACTCATTTCATCACGAGTTAAAGGCTTATTCGGTAAGAATTGCCCCTGAGTATTTGTTTTAAATAGGCCAAGCTGTATAGCGCGTTCTACATAGCCTGAAAGCTCTGTGCCGACTGTTACATCGGAGAAGCTTGATTTATTGACAACTAGTGGCTTGTTACCTGAGGCAATTACAGCCATTTTGGCAACTTGTCCACGCGTTACTGCGTTGTAAGGTTTATAATACGTTTTGCCGTTTTCCGTATATCCTTTAATAACACCTAAACTAACTAAATAATTGATCTCTTCATAAGCTTCATGATCTTTTGAAACATCTACAAACCCACCACTTGCTTGGGCACTATGTATTGTAAACATAGAAGCTGAAATGAATAAGACGCATAATATAAGACTGATCTTTTTGAGGTACAATGTCTTATTTCCTCCCTTCCTGTTCTCGTGTTCATTTTAGCAAAATTACACAGACAAAACTATCATACGAATGTAACTTTTCTACTACCACTTTCTAGTCATCACCCCTATTTTTGGTATATTTCATAAAAAGAAGAGAGCCTGCAAGTGCAAACTCTCCTCAATTTATACAGTATATAAAAGAACTTCCTTGCAATGTATTACGCTAAACGTAGCCCTTGTTTACGTAATACGGAATTTAATTATTAGTGTAATTTTTGTGCGCGTTCAATAAATGTTTGAAGCTGAGAAATTTTTAACATGTCATCGTAACCGAAGTTGCCATTTCCTTTACCTTCTGTAATTCTATTTGAAGCAAGAATTGAAACAAAGTCATTTGCCCAATGATTTGCAGGAGCATCAGTAAATGTTACAACATCGCCTTGTTGTTTTAATCCGAAGGCATGTACTAATACTTTCGAGATTTGAGCACGTGTTATCGGTGAAGATGGATTAAATTTACCACTACCATCACCAGCAAAGATACCTAACTTCGATACAGCAGCAATCGCACCAGCATGTGCATATGTTGATTTTACGTCTGTAAATTTCGTATTTTTATCGGATGTATCCAAGTTAAGTGCTTTAGCAATTTGCTCTGCCACTTTAGCACGAGAAGCGTAAACCGTAAAATCAATCGCAGCTTCCTTTACTTCTTCCGCTTGCTCACCATCAAATGTCGCTACACGTTTAGCACCGATGTAACGAGATCCCCAATAATATGGATCATTTACTTTTGAATAACTAACACCTTTACCTGTTTGTGAGTGGATCATTTGCCCGTCACCCATGTAAATAGCTACATGTGAGACACTTTTACCACTAGTATTGAAGAATAGTAAATCTCCAACTTGAAGATCATTTTTTGTTACCGCAGTACCTTGTTGATATTGTGAGCCTGATGTACGGTTTAATTCAATACCTAAATCTGCAAAGACTTTAGATGTATATCCTGAGCAATCGAGCCCTTTAGTAGTAGTCCCTCCATAAAGATATGGAACACCTAAATATTTTGACGCTGTATTCGTAACATCAGTTACTGTAGCTGCTTCTGCTTTATCTATTTGAGTTGTTGTAAATAACATGAAAGATGCAAAAATCGGTAATAACCATTTCTTTTTCATATATTCGGTATACCCCTCTCAGAACTTTTTTGCCTATAAATAGCCTATCATAAAAGATGCTATTTTAACTTTTCAATTGTGTAACGGTTTTGAGAGCACAAAAAAACACTGATATACCAACGTTTCTTGGTTTATCAGCGTTAAAATATGGGTATTAAATAATGGATATTCGGGATTTTTGTAACATTGCTGTAATATTCGCTACGCTTTGTCACAATAGATTACAAGACTTAGTGCAATTTTATTTGTAGAGATACAATCTTCCGTTTAATGTTGTAAGAAATCCGCGTGGTATTTGATCAGCTTTTGCCCGGGTTTTCCTTTGCTTCGCCCAGGTATTTTTATTCTTCTTCAACGGGTATTTCCCTATCCCGTTCCGCATAAGCTATTGACTAGAAAATAACTGCACCCAATAGTAATATCCATTGCTATCAACCGCAATCGCTACCCCGGTATTTGTGTAATTTTCTCGCAAAATATTTTCACGATGTGCTGGTGAAGCCATCCATGCTTTGACGGCCGCATCAGGTGTTGGAATTTTCCTTCCTATATTCTCGCCTAAGCTCGTATATGGATAATCGAATAATGTTGCCAAATCCCAGGGCATCCCATAGTAAGGCGATTCGTGCTCGAAATAATGCCGATTCACCATATCCTGTGCCTTAATAACGGCAATTTGTGTTAAAGCAGCATCATCATTAAGGGGTTGTAGCTTTCTATTTTGTCGTTCGACGTTGACTAAACGTATTACATCATTAGACATAGTTGCCGAATAATTTTTTGTTGGAATATAAGACTTGGATAAATAGTCATAGACTACCTCAAGATTTGTTACCTTCGTTGAAAAGTCGAGACTTCTTTCCACCAAAGCAGCAAATTGCGCACGTGTTACCAATCGATTTGGTGCAAATTGCTGTGCGTTGATCCCTTTAATAACCCCAACATCTGCAAGTGATTCAATATAATCTTTTGCCCAATGTCCCTCATTAACATCGCTAAACTTACTATTATTTTGAGAATCGACTTCAATTTGATAAGCGAGTGTTAACATTTTGGCGATTTGTGCACGCTGTAAAGGTGCATCAGGGTTGAAGCAATCACCATTTTGTAATATCCCTTTTTCCACTAATGCACTAATTTCTTTGTAGAACGGATGATGCGCTGATAAGTCTGTAAAATTTGGCGTGTAATCGGTATCCAGTTTTAGCTGCATGGAACGAGCAATGGCAGCTGCAGCCTCTGCCCTAGTAATCGGTTGTTCTGGTCTAAAGAAGCCATCTTGATAATTTATCATATAACGCTTTCCGAGCATATGTTCTATTGAGCTTCTTGCCCAATGTGATTGTGTAACATCCTTTGCCATATTAGCTGCCAATACTTCTTCAGATGTGTTTGTCAGAGGCACAGCATATGATGTAGTCAGCAAAATAAGAGATATGCCAACAACACTAGATACTTTTTTTAACATAGCTACCTCCTCCTTTGTTTAATTAGATCGTACCCTAATGGACCAAATGCACTCGTTACCCATACGGCGCGGCAATCACACCCAGCATGGGCTGATGTGATAGACACATTCCATTATTACATATTTTTACCTCTACTATTTCAAAAAAACCACTCTAAGAGTGAAAATAACCTAAGAGTGAGTCTTCCCGTTTATTCAACGCTAATAATATAGAAATCATCTTCTTTTGTTTGCAAAGTGCGGTATAGGAATAAAACCATTTAACCGCGTCAAACATCTGTATAGGGTGAAAATGCCGTTGCGCCAGTTCCTTTTCTTATTATAAAGAAAGAGAAGAGGGACTTGCCCTCTCTCCTTATAATAGATCTAATGTTTTTAAGTGATCCTGTAAAATACGGTAATTATATACTAAGTCCTGTTGTTCAAAAGTAAGTGCGTCGTATAGTTTTTGTGCAGCCAGTACTTTCTTTTCAAACGTTTTAGCGTCTGGGTCTAGCTCACCAATCGCATTCACTACTTTTAACACTGCTGCTACATCTTTTTCTGCTTTCTTTAAAATATCGTAGTTAAGAACTTGTCCTTTTACTTTAGAAACTAATGCTTTATAGGCAGCAGAAGCATTCGCTACATCTTGAATATATGTGCTAGAAGTCGGATTAAGACCAGCTATAATCTCAACAACTTTCTTTACCTCACTCATACTTTTCTCAGCTTCAAGCAAAATATTGTAATTAGATACTCTTTGCTTATCTGTAGTATTTAAGCTATCGTAATCTTTTCGCACAGATTCTATCATACCAAAATACATTTTGTCGCTTGGCTTTAAAGCTGCGATACTTTTATAAACTTTTATAACGTTATCTAATGATAGAAGCAACTGCTCGTTATAAACATATTTACGTTGAATGGCAGAAAGATTGTCATATGCTTTTAAAATCTTTTGATATTGGCTGTCCATATTTTTCGATGTCATCAGTTTATCAATCTCATTGACAACACTAATGACAGGCTTAACAATTTTTTCTTGCTCTTGCAATGTTTTATAGTTTTCAACCGCATATTGTTGATCTTTCGGTAATGCATTATAGGCTGCACGTATTTCTTCAATACGTTTAATATATTGATTTGCCGGGACAGTTGGAAGCTCATCAATCATGCGCTGTACATTACCTGCACCTAAGATGCTTGCTTCAGCAGCTTGTAATAAATTGTAGTTTGTAACATATTGCTGCATATCCTTACTTAGAGCATCGTATAATGCTCGAGCTTGTACGGCATCCGTAGTGAACGTTTTACTTGATGGCTTTAACTTGCCAATTAAATCAATCACTTTGGCAGTTGGCTCATAGCTCTGTAGAATAGCAATATTTTTAACATATAGCTTTTGGTCCTTTGTCAGCTTATCGTACGCTTTTCGTGCTGAGTTTACTTGACTGACAAATTTACTTGTGCCTGGCTCTAAACCATCAATTTGCACCATAACATTTAAAATTGGTTTTACTTGTTTTTCGCGATCTGTTAATACCTTTACATTAGACACAAGCTTTTTCTGTCCGGATGTTAGTTTATCGTATGCAACACGAGCATTCATAAGCTTCGTTAAATAATCAGGGTCATCAGGCATTGCCGCATCTATCAATGCAATCACTATACCCGCAGATTTTAGCTCAGTCTCTGCTGTAACAAGCTTTTCATAGTTAGTGACAGCCTGTTGCTTTTCTAGTGGTAATGCATCATAATTTTTGCGCGCAGTATCTAAATCATTTAAAAATGTTTTACTTGTCGGTTTCAATGTTTCAATCAAGCCTATTAGTGTAGCCACATCCTCAACGGCTATTAGCTGGTGGTAGTTTGTTACGCGTTTTTGCGAGGCCGGGTCTAATGCATTGTATGCCTTTCGTGCGGCCAAAACCTTTTTTGTATAATCCTTACTTGCTGGGTTTAAAGCATCAATTGCCTTAATAACCTTCACAACATTGGCATTATTTTTCTCATACGTTGTTAATGTCTTGGATTGTGTGACTAATTTTTTCGCATTTTTATCCATCGTTTTATATTCAGCAGACATCGCCGCTACTTTCGCCACAAACGTAGCATCTGGCTCATTACCTAAAGCAATAACACGATCATCGAAATTTTTAGCCGTTGTAATATAACCATTCGCGATTTCAAGATCAGAATGATTCGTTACAAGCGTTTGCCCGTCAGGTGTTAGTTTCCCATAATCAACAAATAACTCTTGCACTGCTTCAATATATGTTTTTTGAGATGGATTTAAAGCCATGATGCGTGACACAATATCCATCGCCTCTACCTGATCCTTCAACGTTTTATAGCTTTTCACGTATTCACGTTTTGTAGGATCTAGCTTTAGGTAAGCAGTATTAGCTGTCTTCGCTTTTTTCGTATAATCCTTCGCAGTTGGATCTAGCTTTTCCACAAGCCCAATGACATTCAAAACAGCTTTATGTGATGTTTCCCAGCTTGTTAGCTCTGACAAATTGTTGACGATTTTTTTGACAGTAGCTGCATCTATTTTTTTACCGTCAGGTGCTACTGGTGTATTGTAAGCTGCACGTGCTTGCTCTATTTGCGTAATTTTATTCGTAGCATTGGCAATCCCAGCGATGAGTTGCTCAATTTCTTGCGCTGCTGCTATATTCGCTTCAGCTAAATCTAAGTCAGCGGTATTTTTCACAAAATCTTTTTTGTCTAATGTTGATAAAGCATCTTTAATGGCCTTTACAGAATTTCGATAATCTGCGTTATTTGACGGTTTTAGTGCTGCAATTTGTTTGGAAATATTCGTAGCATCCTGATATGGCTTTAACGCATCATAATTTGTCACTAAATGCTTAGAGCCGGCATCTAGTTTATTGTAGGCAGTTTCAACTGCTGTTACTGCACTGATAAAGCTTGTAGCAGATGCGAAGTCTTCTGGTTTCTTTTGCGTCAGCGTTGTAATACTCGCCATTACTTGATCAGCTAAAGATAGATTTGTTAACACTTCTGTATATTTTTTGTATGGTGTTACCGCTACATTATTAGGATTATAGGCTGTAATAATTTTCTTTTGATCAGCAGTGAATTTGTTTAATTCAGTCGTTATTTTAGCAGCAGTTTCTGCAATTTGAGTAGGATCAGGAGAGTTATCGCCAAGACTCGTTACAAGTTCTTCTAAAAGAGTAACTGTTTCTTTTACTGCAGTTGCATCATCATTCATTTTAATAAATTTTGCAATATCTGCCCCATTACTTTTGAAATAAGCATTGCGATTAGGCTCTTCATATTCATATTGGAGTGATGTACCTGTAACATCTTTAACTATAGCCTTCGCCTTATTATTGATTGCAGTATCAACAGCTTCTTTAAATGTATTTTGAACATTTAAATAGGTTGTTTTAGCATCTATTGCACCTAAAAATTTCGTATATCTATCAAATACATCGTTTACATCCTTAATGAAAGTTTTATTAGTATAAGAAAGACCATTGATACTTGTGCCAATTCCCTTAAGTTCTCTTAATAAATCTATTTGATTTTCTATATAATAATATTTAGCTTTAATAAATTCGATTTCATCATTATCAAAATCATCTGAGCTTAAAAGTGCTAAATCTCTCTTTGCAGCAGCCATTTCTGTTGCTGTCGATTTTTCAGATAGTTTACCAAATTGAGCAATTGTTTGTGATCTAGTGTCTGTTGCTGCTACATTCACATTAGCTACTTGAGTTGCCTGAGAGATTGTTTGAGGTTGTCCTTCTTGAGCATTGGCAATCGCTACTGGAGTTAATAATAGACTTGTTATTACACCAACCTGTATTGGTTTCTTCAAAATGCCCACCCTTTCTTTTTATAGATAAATAGATATGCATCGTTATTGCTAATTTGCTACCTTTTATATCGGTCCATTTTATCCTATTTCAAGCTAATCTATTAATGAAGTATAAACGAATATCTACAAAAATGCTTGTTTAACCACGTACATTTTTGATTGCCTTTGTATAGTACAACTTTACAGGGAGTGGCGAGCATGATAGCCTTAATCGGTTAGCCAGCCCTTGCTATAGCTAGGCTCTAGGCTTTCAAATCATGCGAGTAGAGGCTTTGTCATGATTTCCATACTTGTATAGCAAAGTAGTTAATCAGCGAAAGTGTACATGCTTAGACTAGCAAAAATGTACACGGTTATTTTGATATTTACAAAGAGGCTTCACTAACAGAAAGGTAATTTTTTCAGATTGAAAAGTCTTTTTATAGGAAGTTATTGTTGGATACTATATAATTGAATTATGTGCATTGATTGGGCAGAAATTTTAGCAAAAGAATGGGTCCATCGCAAAATAGTTGTGGATGACGTCTAACTTTCCTCTTTATCAAGGAAAATCAATGTACCCGTAACGAGGTGTATACTACAACTTTACTATTTAATTTATGAGAAAGGGAGCTATATATGTTTTATCAATATAAATTTTGGCACAGCTTAATGCATCCCTGTAATTTTACCCAAGCTGTTGAGCAAGGAGAAATAAGAGGCTATAAAAAGCGATCCTTCGCAGTTTTTATACTCTTTATGCTACTTTTTATCGTTCGTGAGTTTTGGGGCATGGGTACTGAAAGCTTAACAACATTATTTGCATCGAATCATTCAACTGAATACTATACAGCCCGTTTACTATCAATGGTTGGGATTATCGCCTGGGGAATCATCTATTATTGCTTCCATTATTATGGCGTTACATACTTGTTACATCTATTAACAGACATCCCTTACAAATGGATTCAGAAGGTACAGCTTTATGTAATGGTATTTTTACTTATTGAAAAGGCAATTTTATTTGCCGTGTTTTATGCAGTTGGATACACTACAAACTTCTCCTTCTTCTCACTTGCACCTATAGCTCAGCAAGTAATTGATACGGATTTTGTACTATTTGCTATCAATCATCTAACCGTAGCAACTGTCTTAACCATTATTGTGCACTACACATTCCTTTCAAAATGGGAGGAATGGTCAGATCATAAGGCATTATTAGCAAAAATTATTGGACTATATGTGGTAATGGCTATTTTTATCGGAATGATTAGTGCGTTACCACTACAAGAATGGATTACAAGGGGGTTAGGATGATGCGCTTTATTAAATCCAGACCTTGGACAAGTTTAAGTATTATTGTGATAGCGTTATTAATTGGTGTAAATGCTTATTTTGTATTTAAGGATGATAGTAAAGTAGCCAGATCCTACTTTATCGGTGAATTTCAAAGAGCTACTGCTGGTGATCGTGTAGAGACGGTGGAAAAGGATGCGATCGTTGCGCCAACACAAACCTATACGATTTCAGCAGATGCGAAAAGTCTTTCTGCAATCGATGTAACACGTGGACAGGAAGTATATGCCAATGATTTACTAGCTACCTATAAAACAGAAGAAGTTGACGGTGAATTAACAAAGCTTGAGGCTGAACGTACTGCTTATGAAACTGAATTAAGTGATTTAGAATCTGCTTTAGCGGACATAGAATCTGAATACGGTGGAGGCAATGACCCAAAAAGCTCTATTAATACCGACCAAATTAGTGAGAAGTTAAATGTCTCTGTTAAATTCGAATTAGGTCAGCAAACTTCTCCATCAACTGCAGTAGCAATACTGAACCGTCACATTGCGGAGGCCACTCGTCAAGTAGCATTAATGGATGCACAAATAGGCCAAATGAAAGCACGTGAAGGTGTTATTTGCCCAGTAGATGGTGTAATTTCAAAGATCACTGAAGAAGCTGGTGCGGTAACATTTGAAATCTATTCATCTGAAAAGTCTATGCTTGCCTACTTATCCGAGGAGGAATGGCAAAAGGTTGAAGATGGACAAACCGTTCGTTTTAAACTGCCGTATAACGACAACGATCTATCAGGTACCGTAGTTCAAAAACAAATGATACCAGCAAATAATGAATCACTTTGGGCAAATGAACTAGCTAAGTCTGCAAAGCTACCAAAGCCTACAAGCTATGAGGTAATATTGCATCAGGATGACGTACTAGAAAACATTCCATTTTCAACTGTCGGTAAGGCTTCTATTACCGTACATGAGGCATCCAACGCGCTTAAGGTGAAATCCGCATGGGTGAAGGCTGGAAAGAATAATAAACATAGCGTTTATACGATTGACGAAAATGGTAAAATACGCCTTGAGGATATCGAGGTTGCCTTTAAAACGGCAGATTCTACGATCTTTACAGGCTATATGGATGCTGGAACACCTATTATTGCAATTGAACAACGCAATATTTTAGCTCGCTCCTTCCGTTCAATACCTCTTGAAAAAATCGAGTGGCGAAATTTTAAAGAGCTCGGTTGGAAAAAGTACGTAAAATATATTGTCTTTTAACATTCAAAAACCTCCCCGAATTGGGGAGGTTTTTGTGTTGTTGGCGATTCTTCGATGTTTATCGCGATTTACCTGGTTTTATCAACGATACTTCGATATTGACCATTGACCGGCGATGTTCTCTGTTTACAGTTACACCATCGAAATAAACCCTTCATTTTCCAAGGCTGCGATTGGCCCATAATTGGCTTTACATCAGTAAATTGTGGGTCTATTACATTTTTAGTATCCAGCCCTAAAAGACCTGCTAAAATTTTCGATGCCTGTCCACCAGAGCAGCAACTAATGCCCCCTGAAATAAAGTATGCTTATTCATCACCGGCTCAACCCTTTAACATATTTTGTCTGCGATTCTATTCTTAAGTTTCGACTTTTCTAACAAGTCTCTCTCGCTCTTCTATCCTTCATCTTCTATTTTACATAAACAAAAAAACAGTAGAGAGTTCGATTAACTCGAACCCCCACTGTTTAAAAAATATTTCTTAGTTTTTGAAGTCTTGTTTAGCTGTAACTTTTACAGGAGTTGCACTTTGACCACCAATGTTTACACGAGCATTGAATACGTCTCCAGCTTTACCTGTAGCAAATGCTGTAGCAGTACCGTTATTGCTGAATACTACTTCACCAGAAACTTTAGATAGATTTAATGTTGTAGCGGCCGTTGGAACGTCATTAAATTTAGCTTGGCCTTTAACTTCGCCAGCAGCGTCAGCTTCAGCAACAGTTGCCATTACGCCGTATTGGTCAGTAACGACTACGTCAGCTAATGTGAAGAATGCATCTAAGTCGAAGTCAGCAGCTACATTGTAAGAAGAAGTTGTTACGAAGTTAACAGCCTCACCAGCAATGTATTGAGCAGCTTTACCGTCTTCTACTATAGCAACGTTTTCTACTTTAGGCGCAACGTTAGAGAATGTTACTTCTTTCACGATTTCTTCACCAGTAGCATTGATTGTGATTGTTACTTTTGCAGTTGCAGTTTTCGCATCTTTATCGAATTGTACTTTAGCCGCATCATCCGTAGTAATATTACCATCTGCAACGTTTGTAAGATCTGCAGATTTTACAGTATAGTCAGTACCAGCTTTAAGTGTAACTTCTCCACCATTAGCAGTTACTGCTTTCACTTCGATGTCTTTGCCATATCCAGCTGGAATTGTTAAAGATCCTGCATCACCAGTTACATAGATAGGTTCGATATCTTCTACTTTATAAGAAGTGAATGAGCTATCTTTTACAACTGAGAATTGTTTAGAGTAAGAGCTTGCTTCAATTGCAGTATCATCCGCAACTTCTACAAGTTTGAATGTTACATTAGCAGTTGTTTTAGTAGCACCTGCTTTGTATTCTACTGTAATTTTGTTGTTAGTAGCATCTTTGATTTCACCAGTTACAGTGAATGGTGCATCGTTGTCTGTGAATGCTTTGATTGTGTAGCCTGCTGTTGCAAGTTTTGCAAGAAGCTCGTCAGTTGAAATAACTTGACCGTATTGGTCTTCAACTACGATGTCTTTTGCAGCGATTTCTACTTTTTCACCAGGAATTTCACGGATAGCTGTGCTTACTTTGCTGTCTAAACCAGTGATTACTTTTGGTGCAGCCGCAGATTTAGGGATAACTGTTTGAGTTGCAACTTTACCAGTTGAAGATGTTACAACAACAGTTACTGGTGTGTTTTCTACTACGTTAGCGCCTGCTACTTTCGCATAAAGCTCACCGTCTTTTTCTACTAAAGTACCACCAGTAATAGAGATACCTTTAGAACCATCTAATACAGCAGTATCTATAATTGCATTACCTTGCTTGTCTAAAACAGATAGTGGGAATAGGATGTCTGCTCCCGCAGTAGCAACTTTTGTTGGTGCGCCTAATGTAACTGAATCAGAACGTACACCTTCAGCAACTTTCACTGTTGCTTGGCCGTTTTTACCAGTTGCTTTAGCGATAATGATTACGTTTGTATCACCAGTAGCTACAATGTTAGTAACTGGAAGTACAACTACATCTTTGCCTTCGATTGTTTGTTTTTCAAATGCACCGAATGTCGCAACAGCTTGGTTTGTATTTGTTACAAGAACCTCACCGTTAGCACCGTTTAGACGGTTTAAGTCAGTCACTACTTCACCGTATTGGTCTTTCACAGTAATTGGAAGATAGAATTGATCTTTTGCTAAATTAGTATCTTCGTTTAACGTTTTGCCATCTTTGTTATAAAGATCACCAATTGCAATATCAGATGCTGCAGTTTTAGCAGAAACTGTTACAGTTTGTGTAACTGTAGTTGCAGTTGAACCATGGATCACTGTAAGTACTACTTTGTCGCCTTCTTTAAGACCTGCAGCTTTAGTAATCGTGATTGAACCGTCTGCATTTGCAACTGCAGAATCAGCACCTGCTGCAGAAAGTGTTAAAGCTGAAGCGTTTAATTTTGTAATATCTTCACCGTATTGGTTTTTAACTTGGTAACCGATTGTAGCTGTATTATCACCAGTTGATGGAGCTACTTCACCAAGGATATCAATAGTAGAAACTTTTTCGTCTTCTGTTTTCACAGAACCAGTTATTGCTTCATCTGAAAGACCAGTTACGCTAATAGTGTATTCACCTTTTGTAATTTTGCTTGTTAATTCAATTGTTGCAACTGTTTTATCTTCGTTCCATGTAATAGAAGAGAAGTTAGATTTGAAGCCATCTTTTTTAAGCTCAAATGTAGCTTTTTCAGTTTCAACTGGTTTATTGAAAGTTACTGCTAAAGTTTTTGCATTTACTGCATCAACAGATTTTACTGTTAAAGCAGTTACATATGTAACTTCAGCTGAATATGTTTTGCCATCGATAACAAATTCTACAATTGTTTCTTCGTTTTCTGGAAGTGGAGTTGATAATGTTACCGTATGTGTTTGGTCATCAGAAAGTGTTACCTCTAATGTTGTTGCATCTACAACATTAACTTCTTTAACAGTTAACGTTGCTTCATCACCAATATTAGTAATTGTACGGTGTAAGAATGATGCAAATTGACCGCGTGTTAATGAGTTCTTAGGATTGAACTCTGTTACGTTCGTAAGACCAGCATATTCTAATGCGATAATTGCTTCACGATTTTCGTCAGCTGTAGCGTTGTCTAAATCAGTGATAGTTGTTTCGAAGTCAGATTCTTTGTAATCAGCTACTAAGTCTACATTGTATACCGTTTTAATAGCACGCACTAAAACAACTGCCATTTGCTCACGGTTCATGCTATTAGTGTGCATTAATTGGTTATTTGAGCCTTTGAATACGCCGGCATCTTTAACAAGTGCTGCATATTGTAATAACTCTTTATCAGGTGTTGTTGTTGGTAAATCAGAGAAACGAGCTTCTGTTTCATAATCTGCAGGAATTTCATAGTTT
This sequence comes from Lysinibacillus sp., assembly GCA_032053185.1. Classification (GTDB taxonomy): domain Bacteria; phylum Bacillota; class Bacilli; order Bacillales_A; family Planococcaceae; genus Lysinibacillus. The sequence goes on along the minus strand of DAMBVB010000008.1, from coordinate 37,808 downwards.
TCTGAAACTAACCATTTTCCTAAGAGCTTCGTTACATTACCGCGGGTAACAACTGCATTCGGTTTGAATGTACCATCTGGGTAACCTGTTACGATTTGAGCATCCGCTAATGCTAAAATTGCTTCCTTATGTGAGCTTTCTTCAATATCCGAAAAGCTTGCTGCGCTTGCTACTGGTACGATTGCTGATGCTACTAGGGCCGCTGAAGCTGCGCTGACAACCCATTTACTATATTTTTGTTTCATGTGTAAAGACCTCCTAGATAAATTAGCCAAGTTGATGGCTACGATTCCATTATAAGAGTACGAGATAATAAATTTCAAAGTGAAATATATGGAATGAAAAATGTGGCAAAGCCATAATTCCAAAGGGTTTTCAGCCATATTTTATATAAATATCATTTTCGATACCATCCCGAAAATTAACAGACAAACCTTACAGTCATAAGGAAAATATACCATATTACCCATGTCATTTCTACCATCTAAATTCGACTTTTAAGCAATAATTAATTAAAAACCATTAGTGAACAATTCGTGAATTTACGTTACACTAAGGTAGGTAATTTATTCTTTCGTTTCCTTGATTATGGTTCATCACCAAAAGTTGTGGATGAATTTTGTTAAAACGTCTACTATGTAAATAAGTTGATTTACGTTCCAACTGGCGACTCCTTGGGGTCAGATCACCCTGGAGCGAGCAACGCGAGTGAAGCGGCTCATCGGACGCCCCCAGGAAGCTTTGCTCTGTGCGAAAGCGAAGCGACAGCAACATTGTTTTGTCTGTGCGAAAGCGAAGCGACAGCAACATTGTTTTGTCTGTGCGAAAGCGAAGCGACAGCAACAACAAAGCTATCTTTACGTTGTTATCAGCGATTTCTTTGATGTTATCAGCGATTTTTCGCGATATTATAATAATAGATAAAACAATTATTAGAGATGAGGATTTGAAGGTATGGTTTTTAGTAGCCTTATATTTTTATATGTCTTTTTACCATTAGTGCTCATTGTGTACTTCATCTCTCCGAAGATGCTACGTAACACAACTCTACTTTTGGCCAGTCTGTTCTTTTATGCATGGGGTGAACCGAAGTATGTACTATTAATGATGATTTCCATTTTGCTCAACTATATTTTGGGGATTGTCATTGAAAACACTGTTTCGCAGTCCAAACGAAAAGCGCTACTTTGGCTTGTTATTGCGAGTAACTTGGCCATCTTAGGCTATTACAAATACGCCGGCTTTTTTGTGGAGATTATCAACAGCTATTTGGATAAGCCCATTGAATGGGAGGCTGTACCGCTTCCAATCGGTATTTCATTCTATACATTCCAAGCACTTAGCTATGTGATCGATGTTTATCGTAAGGACGTAAAGGCACAGCGTAATTTTTTAGATTTATCACTTTTCATCACATTGTTTCCACAGCTTGTAGCTGGACCGATTGTTCGTTATCAAACGATAGCCGAGCAAATTAAAAAGCGTCTCTCTACTGCTGAGGATTGGATGATTGGTACACGTCGTTTTGTGCAGGGGTTAGCTAAAAAAGTACTGATTGCGAATCCGATGGGCGAAGTCGCAGATCAGGTTTTCAGTTTATCAGGTGGCGATTTAACAACAGGTACTGCATGGATAGGGATCTTAGCTTATTCATTACAAATCTATTTTGACTTCTCTGGCTATAGTGATATGGCCATTGGTCTAGCACGAATTTTCGGCTTCCATTTTGAAGAGAACTTTAACTATCCGTACATTGCACAGTCCGTAACAGACTTCTGGCGTCGCTGGCATATTTCACTTAGTAGCTGGTTTAGAGATTATGTTTACTTCCCACTTGGAGGTAGCCGTGTTAGCCATGAATGGAAGCTATACCGAAACTTATTAATTGTTTGGACGTTAACGGGCTTTTGGCACGGGGCAAGCTGGACATTTATGGCATGGGGCTTTTATTTCGGAATCTTAATTTGCCTTGAAAAATGGGTGCTTTTAAAATGGTTGGAACGCATACCTCGTTTCTTGCGTCATATTTATATTCTTATTATCGTTATGATTGGCTGGGTATTCTTTAGGGCAAATGACTTTACATATGCCTTTGGATTTATCAAAACGATGTTTGGGCTATCCGGTGCAGCGCTGTATAATTATGAAACGATTTTACTTGCAAAGGACTATGCTGTGTATTTTGTAGTAGCAATCATATTCGCTATGCCAATTTATAGACTTTATCAAACGTGGAGTGAGCAAAAGGCGACGACTTCCCTATCATTTGATTGGAGTCTACGCCTTGTACAAACCATTTACTACGGGGCATTGTTGCTCTTTATCACAATGTTTTTAGTGAACGCAACACATAATCCATTCATTTATTTTAGATTCTAGGTGGGACAATATGCGAAAAATACAAATGTATCTATTACCAATAACCTTTTTTTGCATCATTTTCGGTGGCTTCGTCGTGCATGTATTAACGGTGGATCGTCCACAATCTGAAATGGAGAACCGTCCGTTAGAATCTGCAAACCTTTCACCAAGCCTACATGAGATTTTTTCAGGCGCATGGTCGAAGCAAGTAGAAACATATATTTCCGATCAATTTCCTGCACGAGATACTTGGATGCGCGACTATGTGTACTTCCAACGTGCAATGGGGAAAACCTACTTAAACGATAAGTACGCAGTTGATGATAACAGCGGCTGGATTATTTCCAAGCCCGCTGAAGTAAAACCTGATAAAGAGCTCGCTTCCTTCGCCTCTGATTTACAAAAGCTAAGCGAAGGGTTAGCTGAAAAAAATATACCGTTTACGTTTTACTCGCTACCGGCAAAGGCTACTTACTCACGTGAGCCAAGCCCAAGCTATATGCCCGATGACGCTGGAATTGCCAATAATGTGCGCCTCCATGAGCTTGTGACTGCTGCTGGCGTAGACAATATTCGACTCTATGATGAAATGAAGAACGACTTTTCTGCTGACCGCAACTTCTTCAAAACCGATCATCACTGGACAATACGCGGTGCATACTCAGGCTATCAGGCACTAATGAAAACGTTAGGTGAGCGACTCGGTGAATCCATCGAGCCGATTCCATACGAGGAAGCCAATACTTTTTGCTTAACGAATAAGTTTGCTGGTTCATGGAATAAAATTTTGTACATGACCGTTAATAACCACGATCAAATTTGCTACAACGAGCCTGCTTCATTCGCAACGCAATTTACAGTTTACGACGGTACAATCGAGGGTGGTGTTACGGCTCCGTACGACGCAGTATACGGCCGTGCAAAAAAAATGAGTCCTGATGCAGTCGTTAACTATGCAGATGCTTATAGCCGAGACTTTGCAGAGCTCACAATTGTCAACAAGCACTATGACAGCGACAAACATATCGTCGTTATCAAGGATTCATATTTCAACACCATTCAATTTCATGTTGCAAGTCACTTTAAAGAGCTGACAATTTTAGACTTACGTTCCTTGGATAAAGACGTTATCTCTTATCTACAAAGCATGCATCCAGACCACGTCGTGCTTGCTTACAATGACCGCAATTTAAAATTGATGCCAGAGTAATGTCTTCTAGCGGTGGATTTAACGTTGCTACCGACGATACAAAGAAAGCAGTGATTTCTCTCATTAAAGAAATCACTGCTTTTCTTACGTGGCACGCTTTGTCATTTTCCCAACAACCCATCGACTAAATGGAAGCATAGAAATTAACTTCGTCACCGTAATACAAACGACTAGCGTCCACAGCATGAGCAACGGCACTCGGACTAGCGTACTATTAAAATGGTTCACAAACCAGCCTGTTGATAGGCGCAGAACCTCCCAATGAATGAGATAGATCATAAACGCATATCGACTCAGCACTTGAACAGTTTTCGTATAAGGTAGCAACTGTCCCCATGCAATGACCACCAAGGTAATACTTATTACAAGCGGTACTAAATCTAGTCGTCTTGAATGCGTCTCTGTATAACCGAGCAGCATACGGATGTATAAAAATACTGCCGATAGCACGAACAACACAAGCGTTGCGTAACGATACTTTTTCGCAAGCGCAGCAATCTGCGTATAATGCACACCCAACGCATAAGCTATCGCAAAATAACCAAGCCAGCCTGTAAAGAGTAAACGAAACATAATTGCATTCTCTTCAAAAAATGGATATGGCAAGGAAATCAATGAATGATGAATAAGCGTAATTAGCACACATAACGGTAAAAACCAAGCCGTAGACCACTTAAAACGTTTCATCAACGTAAAGACTATATATAGCTGCATAATGACCACAACAAACCAGCCTATAAACTCACTATAAACGACATTTCGGACGAACTTTTCCCATAATAAACCTTTGCGGAAAATGACCTCCACAAGTATCGAATCAAGCATCGCCCATACTAAATAAGGTAGAAAAATAAATTGAATTCTATTCGACCAAAAGTTACTCGGTATTTTGTCCTGATAGCGATTTGCTAAAATTAAAATAGACAATAAAATAAATGTCGGCGTCGCATAACACAGCACAATCCGTAAAAATAGATAAAACGTCTGCTCCGGTATTGCCCCAACTTCCATAATAATCCACGAAGAAGTGTGTAATAGTAAAATAGACAGACACGCTACCACACGTAGTAAATCCCACTCTTTAATCACTAATCATTCTCCTAGTATCTTTATATCTCTTTTAAGTCTGTCATAATTTGTCGAAGAATGCAATGGAGATACTTGTAATCCAGTTTTCTATGCTATAATGAGGGAAATTACATTAAAGAGAAATAGATTAACAAAATAGATACATTTAATAGAAGAGAGGTGAAATCAATGGAGGAAGTTTTAAGCGAACTAAAGCAAATCAATCAACGTCTTGATTCAATCGAAAACCGCCTTGAGTCAGTGGAGAACCGTCTTGGGTCAGTGGAAAACCGTCTCGAGTCGGTAGAAAATCGCCTTGAAATAGTAGAATTTGAGCAGCAACAAGTCAAACAAGCTGTTTTAGAAACGAACGAAAAAGTAAACCGACTAGTAATTATTCAAGAAAGCCAGCACCGCATTATTGAACTACTATCAGCCCGCTCGATCCAGCATGAGGCTGAGTTGAAACGAATGAGCGATCTACAAGGTGTTGTTTGAAAAGTTCCTTCATAAGAGGTGAAATAGTAAAATTTGAGCTGCAACAAAATGTTTTTAGAAACGAATGAAAGAGTAAACCGACTAGTAGCTATTCAAAAAAGCCAGCACCGCATAATTGAATTACTATCAGCCCGCTCGATCCAGCATGAGGCTGAGTTAAAATGAATACAGTAAAAAACGCCCTTTTGATTTAGATTTATAAGGGCGTTTTTTGTCTAGATTTATTAAACTGCTAATCTAGAAAAATACAGCTTGGAGTTGCTTTAATTTCTCTTTAGCTTCCTCCATGGTCTCTCCAACCACTCCAAAATAGAATTTACATTTCGGTTCTGTACCTGATGGTCGAATGGCTACCCAAGATGTATCCTCTAGTACGTATTTCAAGACGTTTTCCTTTGGCAATTCAATAGGCTCAGTAGAACCATCTGCTAAAGTTGAAAGTCCCGTTAAATAATCTTCAAATAGGTTTATTTCTAAGTCCGCTATTGACTTAGGCACGTTTCGTCGAAGATTATTTAATAGCGCCTTCATTTCATCTTGGCCATTCTTCCCTTCAAACACCTGTGAAACTAAAGCCTCTTGGTAATAACCATACTGACGGTACAAATCGTGCAAACCATCTAATAAAGTCTGTCCTTTCTTTGCATAAAAAGCGGCCATCTCCGCTACTTTTAACGCAACTTGTACAGCATCCTTATCACGGACAAAAGTTTCTATTAAGTAGCCATAGCTTTCTTCATAGCCAAATAAATATGAAAAATCACCCGTTTTTTCATACTCAGCAATTTTTTCAGCGATATATTTGAATCCTGTCAACGTATTCTCAGTGGTTACACCAAACTGTTTGGCAATCATTGCTCCTAGTTCAGACGTGACAATAGTTTTTAACATTATTCCATTGTCTGGTAATATACCTTTCGATTTTTTTGTTGACAGTAAATAATGTAATAATAATGCACCTAGTTGATTTCCCGTTAATAGTTCATAGCCCTCACCATTCTTCACGGCCACCCCTAAACGGTCAGCATCAGGATCTGTAGCTAATAATAGATCTGCGCCTACTTTCTTCCCGAGTTCCATTGCTAATGCAAAAGCAGCAGGCTCCTCTGGATTCGGATAGGAAACCGTTGGAAAAGCCCCATCCTGTACAGCTTGTTCATTTACAATATGTATGTGCTGAAAGCCAAAAGCTAGTAGCCCTTCGCTAACTGGCACTAACCCAGCACCATGTAATGGCGTATAAACAAGCTTCATATCTAGAGCAATATCATCATTGTCCTTTAATGTTAAAAGATTCTCTAAATATGCGGCATCCATATCACTTCCAAGCCATGACAAAATTCCTTGCTGTTCCAGTTGCTCAAGTTCACATACCTTAATAGCAAATATATCCCCAATATTCCCCATATGTTCCACGATGTCATTGGCAAATTGGGGAGTTAATTGTGCACCGTCCTCACCATACACCTTAAAGCCATTATATTGTTTAGGATTATGACTTGCTGTTATAACAACACCTGCATAGGCATGTAATTGACGTACCGTAAATGATAACTGCGGTGTTGGCCGTGCCTCCTTATATACATATGAACGAATACCATGTGCTCCTAATACACTTGCAGCTTCACAAGCAAATTCATAAGAGAAATGACGTGTATCATAAGCAATGACAACCCCACGCTCTTTAGCAGTCTCGCCATTCGATTCGATATAACGAGCAAGTCCTTCTGCGACACGACGAATAGTATAAACGTTCATACGGTTTGTTCCTGCACCTAAAACACCACGCATTCCACCAGTACCAAAAGATACGTATTGATAAAAGCGATCTTCTATTAAACTACTATCCTCAGCAATAGATACAAGCTCCTCTGCTAAATAACTTGGAAGATTCATCTCTTTCCACTGATTATATAATTCACGAACATTAACCATTACTTTAACACCTTCTCTTCTTTCAACAACTCTAGCATTTTACGTTTATACGCTTCAACTCCAGGTTGATCAAATGGATTAACCTCTAATAAGCACGCACTCATTGCACAAGCTTTCATAAAGAAATAAATCAAATAACCTAGGTGATACGCATCAAGCTTCGGTAATTCAAGCTGAATAACAGGTACCTTTCCCTCTGCATGCGCAAGTGCTGTCCCCTGTTTGGAAATAGCATTAATCTCATTAAAGGTGCGAGTCGATAAATAATTTAACCCATCCTCATTTCGAGCATCAAAAGGTACAGCTAAATCTCCCCCAATTTCATGGAAGTGTAACAATGTCTCAAACATTACACGACTTCCCTCTTGAATAAACTGCCCAATCGCATGTAAATCCGTTGAGAAATTCACCGTTGAAGGATAGAGTCCCTTATGCTCCTTCCCTTCACTTTCACCAAATAATTGCTTCCACCATTCATGGAACTTATTCAAACCTGGCTCAAAGGAAGCAAGCAACTCAATCGTAAACCCTTTCTCATAAAGCATATGGCGCATAACCGCATATTTGTAAGCATCGTTATGGGCTAAATCTGATTCCGCTAGCTCCGTAGCTGCATGTCGTGCACCGTCCATTAAAGCACGAATATCGACTCCCGCTACTGCTACCGGTAGTAAACCTACAGGCGTTAATACGGAATAACGCCCACCAACATCATTTGGAATCACAAATTGACGATAACCAGCATGATCTGCAATCCCCTTCAAAATCCCTTTTTCAGCATCTGTCGTCACAATAATGCGCTCAATTGCCTTATCACCATAACGCTCTTCCATATATAAACGCATAACACGAAACGCCAGCGCAGGCTCCATCGTACCACCTGACTTTGAAATCACATTGACATATACTTGCTTTGTATCTAAATAGTCCAGTAGTTCCTTAATATAGGCACCGCTCATATTAAGACCAACATAAACAACCTCAATGCCACCTTTAGCTAGTCCAAAATAAGGCATTAACGCTTCTTGAATTGCTCGTGCCCCTAAAAAAGATCCACCAACTCCGACAACGACAAGTACATCCGCACAAGCACGTACCTCACTCGCTACTCGTTCAATAGAAGTAAGCAGTTCATCTTGATTTAGTAATGGAGCATCCATCCACCCTGTTAATGGATATTGTGGTAAAGCGTCATGAATTCTCCTTACGCGATCTTTATATCGTAATACATCACTATCGTCTAATGAACAATTCAGCAATGTTGTTTTAACAATTTCTGTTAGCACTATAGCATCCTCACTTCTTAAGGTATAATTTTATATGTATATTATGACATATTGCAAAAAGAAAACCAACTCTCGCCCTGTCGAGTTGGTGATTTATTAACCTTGTTTTTTATGCCAAGCCCAGGCACTTTTTACAATCTCTCTAATATCAAATTGTGCCTTCCATCCTAATTCAGCATAGATTTTATCAGCATTAGCAACTAACTTAGCAGGGTCACCTGCTCGTCGTTCCACATATTGTGCATTGGCTTTTTTTCCTGTAATGCGCTCACATGTTTCAATTACTTCTTTTACAGAGTAGCCGTTCCCATTGCCTAAATTATAAGTTGCTGTTTCGATAGTCCCCTTTAACAAACCTTCAAGAGCCAGTAAATGTGCTTTCGCTAAATCGGTAACATGGATATAGTCACGAATACAAGTACCATCAGGTGTATCATAGTCAGTCCCGAACACTGAAATGGATTCTCTTTGCCCTAATAAATGCTGAAGAATAATCGGAATTAAATGTGTTTCTGGAGAATGACTTTCACCTATTTCAGCTGTTTCATATGCACCTGCAGCGTTGAAGTATCGTAATACTACATAGTTCATCTGGTAGCTTTTCGCAAAATCTGCAAGCATTTGCTCCACCATTAATTTAGAGCGACCATATGGATTGATGGGATTAGTAGGCGTTTCTTCATCAATTAAATCAACAGGTGGCATCCCATACGTTGCTGCTGTAGAGGAAAAGATAAACTTATCAATATTGTTATCCTTCATTACTTTTAATAAATTCAAAGTAGCAGTTACATTATTTTCATAGTACTTCATAGGATCAATCACAGATTCGCCTACTAAACTAAATGCTGCAAAGTGTAAAACTGCTTCAATATTGTATGTATCAAATATTTGTTGAACTGTAGGAGTATCACCTAAATCACCTAGTACAAAAGTTGCTTTTGCATCTACAGCCCATTGATGACCAGTGCTTAGATTATCTAGCACTATGACTTCACGGGCCTTTACTAATTCTTTAACAAAATGACTACCAATATAGCCAGCTCCGCCAACAACTAAAATCATAAAGTTTCACCTCTTAACTGTTTAGCTTTTTTTAAAATGAATTCTTTTACACCTTCACTTAAATCTTCACGTTCCAAGGCAAAATCAATGGTAGTTTCGATAAAGCCCAATTGCTCACCTACATCATAGCGACGTCCTTCAAACTCATAAGCAAATACCCGTTGAATACCATTTAAAGAATCAATAGCATCCGTTAACTGTATCTCGCCACCCTTGCCTTTTTTTTCTCGTCTAAGAAACGGAATATTTCAGGCGTTAATACATGGCGTCCAATCATTGCATAATTCGATGGCGCGTTCTCTAGTGCCGGTTTCTCACGCAGACTCCTGCACCTTTTCAAGCATCTCAAGTTTTCCTTTTTCAATAAGAAAGGATACTATTTTTTTCTAAAACAACTTGGAAGTAGCAAGGTCTTTATTCAACAATGTACTTCCATTTCCATAGACACTTCAGTTAATATGCATTTTTATTTACAAAGCCATTTACGATAGTCTTCATAATAATTTTAATATCAAATAATAATGTCCAATTTTCAATATACTGAATATCATGCTCTATTCGTTCTTCAATTGAAGTATCTCCACGCAATCCGCTTACTTGAGCCCATCCAGTAATACCTGGTCTCACATGATGTTTTATCATATATTTGGGAATTTCCTCTTTAAATTGATCGACAAAATATGGTCGTTCAGGTCTAGGTCCTACAATACTCATATCGCCTTTCAACACATTAAAAAATTGGGGAAACTCATCAAGACTAGTTTTTCTTAAGAAAGTTCCAAATTTAGTCCTTCTTGGGTCATTTTCAACAGTCCATTGTGTATTAGAGGCCTCGACAGACATATGCTTCATAGATCTAAATTTATACATATAAAACGTTCTACGATTAAGCCCTACACGCTCTTGTTTGAAAAAAATAGGACCTGGAGAAGTTAATTTCACGCCAATGGCGATCGCCAATAGTATAGGTGATGTAATAATGATTGCACAAAGCGCAAAAACAATATCAAATATACGCTTCAGTACTCTATTTACATATTCATCTAAAGGTATATCTCTGACATTAATGACTGGTAAATCCCCAAAACTTTCAAAATGCGGGGTAGCAGGTAGTATATCGTAAAAGTCTGGAACAATCGATACACGAACTCCCGCTTTCTCACACATTTCAATAATTTGATGATATTTTGAAAAAGCAGTTAAGGGTAACGCAATTACTACTTCGTCAATTATTGTATTTTCTAGTGTTGCCGATAAATCCTCTATGTTACCTAATATTTTCTGCTCTCTATTAATTTGTTTAAAATCATCTAAGAAACCAATTGCTCTAAGCCCGTATTCAGGATGATTATCTAAGTTCTCTAAATACCTTTTTCCGATAGAGCCTGCTCCTAAAATTAAAACAAACTGTTGATTATAGCCTTTTTTTCTCATTGCTCTTAAAAATTGCTTAACAAAAAATCGATATGTAACAATAATCAAAAATCCTACAAATAAATATATTGCTAAGAACATCCGAGATATATCAATCGTTTTAACAATAAATAAAACACTTAACAAAACAAACATACTATAAATTTGCACTTGAACTATTTTAGAAACTTCATTTGCAAACCTCATTTTCCTTTTCGGAACATATAAGCCAATCAAAAAACCAATAGCTAAAAATGCAACCGAGTAAACAATATTCCAAATGAAGTAATCTGCTAATGGCAAATATGATCCTTGTTGCTCTTTATTAATCACAAAGCGAAAAAACCATGCAACAACAAATGATACTTGAATAAAAAGAAAATCTGTTGTCATATATAGTTGCGTAATAAAGCGCTCTTTTCCTCTTATCACTTTAATCACCTTTTTTAGTTTATTTAAATTAACGACCTCTTTTTAGAAGGTTACTTATTGTGGCGAATGTTAGTTTTAGTGTAATTCCTGTATAAACTACACCATTAACTAAAAAGTTATATTTCATTTTAAAATGTTTTTTATGGAATAGATACATTGCTCTATGAAACTCATAAACAATTTTTATTGGCTTTCTTCTACTACTTGCCCCTTTATAATGAACAATTGAAACAGTAGGATTATAAACAATTCGCCAGCCAGCCTCTTTTATTCTATAACACCAGTCTATATCTTCCCCATACATAAAAAATTCTTCATCTAATAAACCTACTTGCTCAAATGCTTCCCTTCTAACCACCATGAAAGCCCCAACTAAGCAATCAATATCATGTACCTCATGCATATTCATATAACTCTTATGATAGCTATTATATTTAGCGCTATTAGGAAATTTTTTTGCTAAACCTAGCATATAATATAAAGATGCTTCTGGAGTAGGGAACCCCCTATGACAGGCCTTATCTAAAGTTCCATCTGGTAGATTGACTTCACAACCAACAGCACCAACATTCGTTTCTTCATCCATAAAGAAAATCATTTCATCTAATGTATTTTCGTTAACTATTGTATCAGAATTTAACAATAATACATATCGACTATTACTTGCTTTTATCGCTTGATTATTCGCTTTTGAAAAGCCCACATTTTCTTTATTTGATATAACATGCACATGTGCAAATTTACTTTTGATTTCTTCTACCGAGCCATCTGACGAAGCATTATCTACTACGAAAATGTCATATTGAAAATTCAATTTTGAGTTTAAAACAGATTGAATACAATCCATTGTTAGCTTTTTTGTATTATAATTAACGATTATTACACTTAAATCCATTTTATTCTTTTACCATATTCCTTTAAAATATCGATAAACTTTTTTTAAAGGAACCTTTCTATATGTTTGTATAAACTCTCTCTTGATTTTTAAAGTTTTGTATTCCTTAAAAAGAAGTTTATATGCACTAACAAGCTTTGGTTCCTTTAAAAACATATAAACTAAACAAGATACTTCATATACGAAAATAAAAGGAAAATGCATTAAAAAGTATACTAAATTATCATTCTTGATCACAAAATAATGTCTATTAATATAGGAATGTTTTCTTGTTTCAAGGGAGATGTTCTTTCTTGACTGATTACCCTTCCAGCCTCGTTCATGTTTTGCTATTGCTTTAGGGACAAAACATATTTCCCAACCAGCTAATCTTGCTCTCCAACTAACATCTACATCTTCTTTATAGGCAAAAAAACTTTCATCAAAAAATTGCTCTTCAAAGGAAATCATACGAATCATGTCTCTCCTATAAATCGCAGCTGCCCCAGAAACACCAAAAATATTTATAGAAGAATTATATTGACCATTGTCCACTTCTCCACTACCTCGGTCAATAGCACGGCGATTTTTCTTTATATTAATTCCCGTACTATCAATGATACGTGTCTCTAAGTCTCTGTACAATTTACCCGTTGCAGCACCGACATTTTCATGTTGCTGCATATATTCCATTAGATACTCAATATAATATTTATCTAATACCACATCCGGGTTTAATACTAAAACATAATCTGTGCTTGTGTAATTTAAAGCTTGATTATGTCCCCCTACAAATCCGTTATTTACGCTATTTTGAACAAAGTAAACGTTCGAATAAGGGGACACAACATCTTTAATAGAATCATTTGAATTATTATCGATCACTATTATTTTCTCAATCGGATATGATTGTAGCATTACTGAATCTAAACAAGCTTTTATATAGTTCGCACTATTGTATGTAACTATTTGAACTGCTATATTAGCCAAATTACCCCTCTATTCTATTTATAATACATTTTAATTATAGCTTTAAAAACAAAAATAACAATCTAAAGGAGATTGTTATTTTTGTTTATATATTCATATAATGCTTCTTTCCAATGCCTTCTAGGAGTAAAGCCATTTACTTTTAACGCTAAATCTCCTAATACTGAATAAGCAGGGCGTTTAGCAGGTCTTGGGAATTGTTCTGAGGTTAAAGGATTAACCATTACATGTTTATTAGCAATACTAAAAATCTCTTTTGCAAATTCACACCAGGAACATGTCCCACTATTCGTACAATGATAGATTCCGTACTTCTCAGTTTCCACCAATTTTATTAAAAACTCAGCCAAATCAACTGTATAGGTAGGAGAACCAATTTGGTCATGAACAACACCAATTTCTGTTTTTTCATCAGCTAATTTCAACATCGTTTTAACGAAATTCGGACCAAATTCACCATAAACCCATGCCGTTCTCACAATAAAATATTTAGTGCTTAAAGTTTGTGTTAAAAACTCACCAGCGTATTTAGATTGCCCATATACGCCTAACGGTTCCACATTCATATATTCGTTATAAGGAGAATCTGCTTGACCATTAAAAACATAGTCTGTACTAATATAACAAATTTTCGCCCCAATTTTTTCAGCAGCCACAGCTAAATTGCGCTGTCCTGTTGCATTTACTTGAAAAGCTAGCTCTCGGTTTGTTTCCGCTCCATCCACATTTGTATAGGCAGCGGCGTTAATAATAATATCTGGTAGAACATTGCTACAAATAGTAATCACTTGTTCTATATTGGTGATATCTAATTCTTGCTTTGTATATGCATATAACTTATGTTGACTATTAGATAATTGCTTAACAAGCTCCTGACCTAGTTGTCCATTAGCACCTGTTACCATAATCTTCATTACAATTTACCACCATATTGCTCTGTATAATAGTTTTGATAATCACCTGAAATGATATTTTCCCACCAGTCCTGATTATCCAAATACCATTGCACCGTTTCTTTTAAGCCTGTTTCAAATGTATACTTTGGCTCCCACCCTAACTCTTGTTGAAGTTTCGTTGGATCAATTGCATAACGGCGATCATGACCTAAACGATCTTCTACATATTGAATTAATGATTCTGGTTTATCAAGCTGCTTTAAAATTTCTTTCACAACTTCTAGGTTAGTTTTTTCATTATGCCCACCTACATTATAAACCTCACCAGTTACACCTTTATGAAGAACTAAATCGATCGCGCTACAATGGTCTGTTACATGTAGCCAGTCACGAACATTTTTACCATCTCCATATACCGGAAGTTTTTTATCATTTAATGCATTAATAATCATTAATGGAATCAGCTTTTCCGGGAAATGGAACGGTCCGTAGTTGTTTGAGCAACGTGTTATATTTACAGGTAAACCAAATGTTTCATGATATGCTAGTACTAAAAGATCTGCTCCCGCTTTACTTGCACTATAAGGGCTATTAGGTGATAGTGGCGTTTGCTCAGTAAAATAACCATCTTCTCCTAAAGATCCATAAACCTCATCAGTAGACACTTGTACGTACTTTTTAATGTTATGTTTTTTGGCTGCATCTAATAATACTTGAGTCCCTTGAATATTAGTTTGTACAAAAATGCCAGGGTTCGTAATACTACGATCTACATGCGACTCTGCTGCGAAGTTGATAACCGCATCAACTCCGTCCCCTATAAGTTGATCCATTTTCTCAATATCTGCAATATCCGCCTTGACGAATTGATAATTAGGCTTCCCTTCACAGTGCTTTAAGTTTTCTAAATTCCCTGCATATGTTAAAGCATCGATATTAACAATCGAATACGTAGGATACTTGTCAACCATATAATTTACAAAGTTACTGCCAATAAACCCTGCTCCACCTGTTACTAGAATTTTCATCCTTATATCATTCCTTACCTTTATAAATAAATTGAGTTTCTAAATCTTTTAAATTTGGATGCTTTGTATCTTTATCAGATAATATAGGATTCGTTATAGGCCAGTTTATACTTAAGTCTGAATCATCCCATGCCATACCACGATCATGCTCTGGGGAATAATAATTATCTACCTTATAAAGAAACTCTG
This sequence comes from Lysinibacillus sp., assembly GCA_032053185.1. GTDB lineage: Bacteria > Bacillota > Bacilli > Bacillales_A > Planococcaceae > Lysinibacillus. The sequence continues at coordinate 22,563 of DAMBVB010000008.1, read as the reverse complement.
TATTTTCAACTAATGTGCAATAACCATGGGCAAATCCTCTTGGTACTAGTAATTGTCTTTTATTGTCCTCGCTTAAAATAAACCCTTCCCATTGACCATACGTAGGAGAGCCTTCTCGAATATCTACAATTACATCATAAACTGCACCTTTTGTTACTCTTACTAACTTTGTTTGAGCAAACGGTTCTAGTTGGTAATGTAACCCTCTTAGGACACCACTCTCTTTAGACAATGCGTGATTATCTTGGACAAAATTATATTCAAAACCTTGTTCTCCAAGCAATTGGGCATTATAAGTCTCCATAAAGAAACCACGATGATCTCCAAATACTTTTGGTTCTAAAATATAGGCATCCTTTAATTTCGTCTTAATTAAATTCATTGCACAGGACTCCTTATAGTTTTTTACTTGCCAATGAAATTAGATATTGCCCATAACCATTTTTCTTTAATGGTTCTGCCAACTCTAATAATTGTTCTTTTGAAATATACTCTTTACGAAAAGCAATTTCCTCTAGACATGCTACTTTTAAGCTTTGACGTCTTTCAATCGTTTCAATGAATGCAGATGCTTCTAAAAGAGATTCGTGCGTTCCAGTATCCAACCATGCAAAGCCTCGTCCTAATAGCTCTACATGCAGATTTCCAGCTTCTAAATATGCTTTATTAACATCTGTAATTTCCAGCTCTCCACGTGGAGATGGCTTAATTGACTTAGCGATTTCTACAACACTATTATCATAGAAATATAAACCTGTTACAGCATATGTCGATTTTGGATTTTCAGGCTTTTCTTCTATAGAAATCGCCTTGCCATTCGCATCAAATTCTACTACGCCGAAACGCTCAGGATCATTTACGTTATAGCCAAAAACAGTCGCTCCATTTTTTCTAGAAGCTGCTCTTTCTAACATTGTAGTAAATTTATGACCATAAAAAATATTATCTCCTAAAATTAATGCTACAGAGTCATCCCCTATAAATTCTTCACCTATAATAAAAGCTTGTGCTAAACCATCTGGTGATGGTTGTACTGCATATTCCAAACGAATTCCTAAATCCTTACCATTGCCTAATAATTGTTCAAAACGAGGTGTATCTTCTGGTGTTGAAATAATAAGAATCTCCTTAATTCCTGCCAACATTAGTACAGAGAGAGGATAATATATCATTGGTTTATCATAAATTGGTAATAATTGTTTTGAAACAGAACGTGTTAGAGGATATAAACGTGTACCACTTCCTCCAGCTAAAATAATACCTTTCATAATACTCTTCATCCTATCTTATTTTAATTAACTTCGAACTTCTAATCTCATTTCGAATTTCTTCAATAAACGGGAAAATATCCGCATTCTCAATATCAAACACATTTCCAAATCGCGGATATTCCAATATCTTACTTTCTTCAAATGATCCGCATTGTTGTTTAATAACATTCGATATATCTTTTGGTTTTAAACTATTTAAAGATATGAAATTGTGATTACATTTAGATAAGTCTTTACTCTGATAGTTATTAGTTATAACTTTCAGTCCAAAGCTTGCCATTTCTAATGGTGGGTAACTTGGATGAGGAGAAACCATTAATGAGATTCCTACGCTACTTTTTAATAATAAATTGGCGTAATCTGCTAAACTTAATTTTCCTAATGAAATAACTTTTTGGTTATTTCCTAAATCAATATCGGGATGTTTCTCTCCAGCAGAGTATATTACCCATTGATTTGCATCTTCTTGTTCCCATACCCAAGCTTTTAAACTTTCTATAATTAAAGGAAATGCATTTCTTTGAACAGATGGTCTACCGTATAATAAAATAATTTTTTCTTTCTTTACTTCAGTATTAATTTTATTTAATAAGATTGGTCTTAACGAATTATTTAATACTGGATTAAAGTAAAATGTTTTAGTGAACTTATAACCTTTTTCCATAAAGAAGTCATTTAAAATTTTTGTATTAAATATCCCTACTTGAGGTCCATCATATAAATATGTGCTTTCTGCTAATAAGTACTGACTCGACCAAGGATAAAAACCTGGCTCATAATCTTGGATAAAATAAAAATGAGTCTTTAATTTCTGACCATATTCTTTTGCCTGCCATTGAATTAAAGATTGAGAGTGGAACGCTGTCCACCACGCTGTCGATATAAAAAAATCATTTTCTCCAACAGGAATAGTTTTATTATATCTATCTGAAAAAGCTATAATTTCACATTCATACCCGTTGTCTTCATTAGAATTTACAAACTTATATTGATTAAAAGTTTGAATTGCTTTTTCATTTGGAGTTGCATCAGTTAATATAATTCTCTTTTTTACTTTCTCTTTTGAAGTGAATTGTTCAAAAAATTGTAGAGCTGTTGAAATACCGCCAAAAAGATGCTCTTCATTAATAGATGGTAAAAGTATATTAATTCTTTTTTCTTTTACTTGGCTATTGCGAGCATTTAACGGAGTTATTTCTGATATATTTGTGTCCATTATTGATTCTTTTATAGATTTATAAGCAGTGCTCGCTATTGTACTTTTTTTTAATAACTGTTTAATTTTACTTAAATTTATTTTCATAGTCTCCTCATTCTCTAACTTAATTTTGGTCTAGGGTCACTCATACTTAAGTTTGGATTATAAAAAGGATCTCCATTTTCTCTGTATGGACTATAATGTTTTTCTGAAAGTTTAAAATCAATTTCTGGTATAAAAGAATCTCTTGTTTTTGATTCATAATGATACAATTTTACATACGAATCATATATATTAAAATAACCTTTTTTATATGCCCTTAAGGAAATTTCTACATCACTACCACAAATAATAAATTCTTCATCAAACTTTCCAATTTCATCAATAGTTTTTCTAGATATCGCTAAACAGGCTCCTGTCGAAGCTAATACATTTCTTGGAACCATTGGGGAAGCAAACGGTGTACCATAATGAATTGGATTCATTCCTTTAAAGACATGATCTGCCCATCCACCCATTCCTAAAACAACACCAGCATGTTGGATTGTTTCATCTTCATATAATAACAAAGCCCCAACCGTTCCTACATCATCTAACATAGCTTTTTCTGCGAGCCTTTCCATCCAGTCATGCGAAATTATTTTCATATCATTATTCAAAAAAATAAACACATCACCTGATGCATGTTCAATACCTAAATTATTCAATTTAGACCAATTAAAATCAAAAAATGCATCAATTACTTTTATCTTCTTATTCTTCTGTATATCCATAAACCATGAATAAGTTTTATCTTCAATAGAATTATTATTTAAAATTAGTATTTCATAATTTTGATAGCTACTTATGTTAAGTATACTATTAACACATTCACTTAAAAGATCTACGTGATCTTTTGTCGGAATGATAATCGAAATCTTCGTGTCATTTGGTAAGATATATCTTGGATCATATACGAAAAGATAATCTGTTTCATCAACTTTTACATTAGAACCGTATTTATTTCTTAAAAAATCTTCCACAGCCTTTAATCCATTACTATGTGCATGAGGTTTAGAATTTGGATTAACAGACGTAGAGGTCGCAACTTTTCTCCAATGATAGAGAATTTTAGGAATATGATGGATATTATTACATATTTGAGTTAAACGTAATAAAAAATCATGATCTTGTGCCCCGTTATACTCATCACGTAACCAACCTATGTCATTCCCTAATTCCTTTTTACATACTACGAAATGACAAATATAGTTTACAGAACGCAATAAATCTGGCGACCAATCTGGTTTGAAAAATGGCTCTGTTAATGTACCGTCTTCCTCGAGCTTATCTTCATCGGAATATAACAAGTCTGGATTATTTTCGTTAATTGCCTTTACAACCTCAAAAAGTGCATTACTAGTAAGTTTATCATCATGGTCTAAAAATCCAATATATTCCCCATGGGCAATAGAAATAGCTAAATTCGTTGCTCCAGAAATATTTAAATTTTTAATAGAGCTAACAATTTTTATCCTAGCATCTTCATTTGCATATTTTTGGAGTTCCGTCCATACCTCTCTATTTGGTGAATTGTCGTCGCAAATACATAGCTCCCAATTTGTATATATTTGATTTTGTAAAGAAAGAACTGCTTCATTCAATAAGTCTAGGGGCGTATTGTAAGTTGGCATAACTACGCTAATTAATGGCTTCTTTTCAAATTTCTCAATCTCTAGTTTCAACTCATGTAATTCTAATTCTGAAGGCTGATGTTTCATAAACCATTCATGATATCTGGTCTCTTGAAGTTCATTTTGTATTTTAGATTCAATAGTTTGAACCGTGCTCTTAATTCCTTCATTTTTTATTTTTCTGTAGACTTTAGGGAATATAGCAGTTTTATTTCTTTTAACTAACATCTTAACCCTACGCATTTTCTCCAACATTCTCCAACCTTTTGTTGACGTAATTGTATTGTTAAGTTCTTCTACGTTTTGAATGTGGTTTTCTTTTAGTGTCAATTGATGTTTCAATTCTTGAGTTTCTGTAATTAATGCTTGGTTTTCTGTAATTAATACCTGATTTATAGATTCCAACTGTGCTTTTTTATCTAAATCACTTTGCATTGTTTTCATCAATTCAATTGATTTGCTTAATTGTGAATTACTTATATCTAATTTCTTTTCAACCAAGCTAATTGATTTTTCCAATTGCGAATTACCTATATCTAACATATTTTCAATTGAGCTTAATACTTTAGATTCTTTTTTATCTAAATGAAGGGCTTTTATTTGATTTTCTAACCAATCTAAATGTTTGAAGTTTTCAGTTGCTACATGTGTATTGGATATTCTTTCTTTTATCCATTCTTGAATTAAATTTAATTTATTTGGACTACTACATGAAACAAAAAATGTTCGATAATTCTTTTGACCATAATCATATTTGTAAATATTATCATTATAATACTTATCTATTAAAAATCTTTGAGCATGATATTCATTTTCACCAGCAAAAAGGAAATGCAGTTGAATTAATTTTTCCCAAACATTCAAAGATCCGTGTTGAAAATGAATGAATTCAATACCATTATTCAAATAAAAATCTGTAGTTTTACTTAAATTCGGTAAATTATTTTCTCGATGTTCCTCTAACCATCTAAATCCGTTTCCATATAGTTGTTTATAATATTCATTTGCTCTGATTTCAGCATCTACAACATCCACACTATCAAATGGCGCAGCAATAATTACACCTCTTTTTGAAACACGATGTAATTCTTTTATAAAATTTTCTCTAGATGTTTCTGAAATATGTTCAAAAACATCTAGTGCTATAACAAAATCAAATTTTCTATTATTAACTTCTGGCATATTTGTAGCGTCTGCTTGAATATACTGAGGATCATTTATTAACTCTTCCGGTACTTCAATATCTAAGTAAGTAATAGAATCCTGGGGTAAAAATTTTTCTAAATTTTTATGCTGATTGGCTCCTACCTCTAGAATCGTGTATGTCTCATCATTTCGTACAAGGTTAATAATTTCTTCTACATGTTTGTAGCGTTGAAACTGATCAAATGCAACTGTCATTACTTTAAAACACTCCATTCATGTTGAATATATACTAATCCTTCTGAAAAGTATTCACTTTCAATATTAACCTGTTTTATTTCATTTTTATAATCTAAACACACAAGTCCTCCATTAACAAACACTCCAACATCAATAAAATATGTGCCTGCCATCAAGGGAATTGAAGGGATACGATACTCTACAATATGCTTTCCAGTAGTATTGGGTACCTCATACTTATCTAAATGAGTGTTAGGACCAAAAATATACTTTCTATCACTACCATAAATCGCTACACCTAATAAAAAGCTTGGCACAATTTGATGATAAATTTCATATTCTACTGTTACAGAAAATTCATCAAAAGTATTAATTCTAATACCGCTAATAGAAACTTCTTTTATTTTTGCAATTATTTCAGGTTCGCCTATTTTCTCATCAGCAGATACTTTTAGATTTTGATTTAACTCTTCTTGAACAGTTACTATTTGCTTATTCAAAAGATCCATATGTAAAGAATCTTCATAGTGATTAACCACATTGGTAGCTGAGCCGATTTCTTTGACTTTTCCGTTTTCAAGCCATATACCTTTTTCACAAAAACGCTTTACTTGCTCTCCAGCATGTGAAACAAATAATATTGTCGTTCCATTTTTTTTAATTTCTTTCATTCTATCAATACATTTAATTTGAAACTTCGTATCTCCAACAGCTAAAGCTTCATCTACAATTAAAATATCAGCCTCTACATTAATAGCAATTGAAAAGGCTAGTCTTACATACATACCACTTGAATAAGTTTTTACAGGTTGATCAATAAAATCTCCTATGTCAGCAAATTGAATAATTTCATCGAATCGCTTATCCATCTCTATTTTAGAAATACCCAAGATAGCACCATTTAGATACACATTTTCTCTCCCGGTAAAATCTGGATTAAATCCACTCCCTAACTCTAATAATGCAGCAACTCGACCATTGACATGAATTTCTCCAATTGAAGGCGAAAGTGTTCCTGCAATAATTTGCAATAAAGTACTTTTACCAGACCCATTACGCCCCACAATACCTACTGTTTCACCTTTAGAGATTTCAAAACTAATGTCTTGAAGTGCATTAAATTCACGATAGTATTGCTTATTACCGCGAAACAACATTTGCTTTAAACGATCTGATGGTTTATCAAACAATTGATACTGTTTTGATAAATTTTCTATTTTTATTGCATAATTACTAGATGACATCTGCAAATCCCTTTCTTGTTTTTTTAAACCACTTATATCCTAATATAGCTACAATAACCCCAATTACTATTCCATAACTCACCCAATCCCAATGAGGCAATTCTCCCCATACAAGTACCCTTCTTGTATCTTCAACTACATAGCCTATAGGATTAAAATAGTACAAAAATTGTAATTCTTTTGGTATTGATGTAATTGGATAAAATATTGGAGTTAAAAACATTAATGCAGGAATAATAACAGAAACTATTTGCCCAACATCTCGTACAAATACTCCTAAAGAAGACAAAAACCATGACATCCCTAATATTACCAATAACAAAGGGAATATTACTAATGGAAATAAAAATATTGTCCAGTTAATGACTCCAAGTGCTAAATAAACACCTAATACTAATATGATTAAACTAATCAATGCATGGAACAAAGCAGAGCCTAATGCCACAATCGGGAGAATCTCTAATGGAAATACCACTTTTTTCACATAGTTAACATTCGAAGTAATAAGTGAGGGTGATCTCGAAATCACCTCTGAAAAAACGTTAAATACTATTAATCCTGCAAAAAGAATTAATGCAAATTCCACCTTACTAGTTTCCGCATTTGTTCCCCACCTAGACTGAAAGACTACACTAAACACAAAAGTATAGATAGTTAACATAAGCAAAGGTGTAACGAATGACCATAGAATACCTAGATAGGAACCTTTATATCTTGCAGAGATTTCGCGCTTAATAAATTGAGCTATTAATGATTTATATGGAAGCCTCGATTTTATACGTATCTTTATTGAATCTATCATATTAATACTCCTTAAATCCTAGTTACATTATTAACCTAGTTAATACAAAATCTATTCCAACTATTAAACCTTATTCTAAAGTTTTCTGTATATTTAATTGAGTTAATAAAACACCCAGAATCACCCACAAAGGCGCTGCTGTCCCTGGCAATGTATCATTAAATAGTGCTTGCAATAAAAATGCTAACACTGCTACAGCTAACACTACTAAGCTATCTTTCCCTCTAATAATTACTTTTAGACTATTCAACACTGTAACTACTATTATTGCTAAAAATGCAATAAACCCTACAATCCCTGTACCATACAAAACCCCAATATACATATTATGAGGCTTATCCACGATTACAGTTTCAGTTTCAAGATTCGCTCTTGCATCCTTATTGTAATGTGGGAAATTGTACATTAATGTATCGAGTCCGTAACCAAGTAAAGGTCGTTCTTTTACTAAATCCATGATATATGTCCAGATATAGACACGCCCTGAACCTGCACCAACACCTGTGCCAGCTATTTCCGGAAGCTCAATGGTATTGTCAGAAGCATATGCACGATTATCAAAATCAAAAAGACTTTTGCTCAAAGTTACTGTCTCTTCTTTATAGGGATTACTAGAAATAAAGAAACCAAATGTTTCATCCCAAACTTTAGGGTTTTCTCCTGCTAAGACATGAATACCTGCTACAGAAATAACGCAAAACGCCACAATTTGGAGAAAGGCAATAACTTTCTTTTCATTTTTAAAAGCAATCCACAAAAGGAAAATCATCATTATTACTAAAGTTAAGAAACCACTAGTTGATAATGACATGAACACAACAAATAATGCCATTATCGCCATAATAAAACTAAAGATTTTATGAAAAATCTTTTGATCTATTAAACTCTTAGATAAAAACAGAACTGTAACAATTGCAAACATCCCACTCATATAGTTCCCATGGTTTAATGTCCCTATTAACACAGATCCCTCACCTATTGATGCTCCGTCAGGTAAAAATAAAGTCACGAACTTTTGAATCCAAATTTTTTGAAGTAGATCTTTACCATAAAAATTCAATGTAATAATTACAAAATTTATCAACACAAACGGAATGGTTGCATATACAATATATTGAATGGCCTTCTTTGGATATTCAATATTCATAGCAATAAAGAACAATGCTAAATAACATAACCAACTTAGTGCACCATCTGAGCGATTATACTGTCCATGAAGTGCAATTGAAATATTTGGCGAAGCTACTGTAGAAATAATTATCATCATTACATTTATTCCTAACAAAAAATTCAACTTGGTCTTACGTATGGATCCTTGCATAAAAAATATTTTAGCTGAAAATAGAATAGCAATGACAACAGTAATTACTACTAAAAAGAAGGCTTTATATTGTGTGAATAAGTCTATTTTTTTCCCGGAAATTAGCATTCCAACATTAGCTATTAGCGGGCTTATTACATCCTTCATACTTCCCATAACAATCAGTGGCGTTACACCAACTAGCAACACAAGCAATCTAAAAATCCATTTATCTATATTAGCGCGCGACTGACTATTTTCTGTTTCATCAGTAAGCGAAGCATTTTTATGAATCTGTTCATAAAATCTTGCCATTGATATTTACCTACCTTATTACGTATTTTCGATTTGATTTAACATAGCTTGCACATGTGTTTGATACTCGGGATAATCTTCCGGTTCCCATTTTGATTCCTTACAACGTTCTAAAACTTTTTTTGCATCCTCATAACGTTCAGCATGCAGTAAAATTTCGCCAAATTGCAACATAAACATAGGATCTTCGACTTTATATGGTTTAAGATCTAATGACTTTTGCATTAGTGTTGCCGCAGCTTTATAGTTCCCGTTTTGAGCCTCGATGAGTCCACCTAAGTAATTAACTACTTCGGAATCAGTACGTTCTTTAGTCAAGTCAGCAATAACTGATTGTGCTCCCACATAATCACCAGCTTCATATAATTGTAAAGCTTGTCCATAAAGAAGCTGTTCTGTTTCAAATGTATCATCTTGTTTTTTTGCTAATATACTTGCGATAAACAATCCTAGCAATATAAAAATGATAATACCAAGTAATATATATTTCCGAGCAGAACTTTTTATATGTATAGACATTCTCTTCAATCCTCTTATTTTATTTTAATCTACCTTATCATTATACACTATTTTTAACTACATTTCCTCCGTTGAACTAGAGTAAATTGCTATAGTGTTATTCTTTCGCCTATGCACAATTGAAATTCAAAGCTGCGACTCTAACATTCTTATCTGAACCTACATATACAAAAAAATGTCACGACACCATACATGGAGTGAATGATGTCACGACATTTTCTAATTTAATATTATCCATTTATCACTATTTACCCAAAAATACCCCATTACTTATTGGACTGCTTAAAGGTAAAATCTATACTTTTAAAATTATTCTCTCTTTTTGTGCGATTAGCTTTTTAAAAATTATTTTACAGAGCACTCTAATCATCAATAGTTTTTTATGAAACCCTTACTTTTTTCAAATTTTAAAGTCACATATTTATGAAATTATCAAAAATAATGCATAGAAAAACCATGGGAATTTATTTCCCATGGTTTAATTTGATAATTATTGAAGATTGAATGTCGCTGTTTCTGGGTTATAAAGGAATTCATACGTCTTACCTTTGTAAGAGATTTTGAATCCTTCAGTATTTTGAGTAAGACCTGGAGTGAAGTATACATATAACAATTTGTTATTTGAACTATCAGCGCTTACTGTTGTACCACTAGTAGCAGTAGTACCAGCAGCTTGAATGTTCACTTCATTTAGAGAAACAGCCTCAGTGAATGTTAATGTTACTGAATCCATTGTAGTGCCAACTTCACCTTTACCTACTACAAAGTAAGATGTGCTTGCTCCTGATAAGAACTCAGCTTCTTTCACAACAGATGTTAGACCAGATAGACCAGAATTTGTTGGTGTAGCAGTTACACGTACTTTAGATGAATTACCTTTAACTTTAATTTCAGTTTTTGTAGTACCAGTTAAAATTTTTGAGCTAAATGATCTAGAAGAATAAGCTTCAATTGTCTCAACTTTTCCATCATTTTCAACTGTCACTGCTGTAGCCCCAGCACGTACTGTAAATTGAACTGTTGTGTCGCTTGTGTATGAACGTGGTTTACCGTTTTGATCAGACAATTGGTAAGTAAATGTTGCTGTTTTGTCAGCTCCAAATGTTGTAACCTTTTTACCTTCATCGTTAGTAAGTACTAATTCACTTGTGTAATCAGCAGGTTTAACCTCGCGGAAGTATACAATTTCACCTGCAACTTGAATATCTTTGTCATCTAGTTTGCCTAGAGTATCACCAGTATCTAAGAATGCAATTGGTGTAGCATAAGCGTCTGTAACAGTTTGAGTAACAGTGAATTTCACTTTACCTTCACTATCTGTTGAAAGCTCAAATACTGCAGAATCACCAGTAGTTTCTACTGCTTTAGCATCCTTATCATAAACTTTAATATCTTTTAAGTTAGAAGAAGTTTCTTTGTTAAATCCAACTTTTACGTCTGCATTTGCAACTGGTTTGCCATCTTTAGTTTTTAACGTTATTACATAGTCACGGCCACCAATTTCGCCATTTGTACCTTTGTTGTATGCAGCAATTTGTTTACCTTCTGCAGCGATTGATAAATCATAAACAGATTCTTTTTCAAATTTAACTGTTGAACCTTTAGCTTGTAGAGCGTTTTCGCTGTATTTACCTGTTTTTGTATTTGGTTTATAAACAATCGGTGTCGCAGATGCATCTTTACCTGTTAGTACTAAGTTTGCTTTACCAGTGCTATCAAGTTTGATTACACCTGCTACAAAACCACCAGTTGTATATTCATAAGGGTATTGAGCTGTTGCAGTATCACCAGTTGTAGGTAAACCTAAGAATTCTACGTCACGTACTGCTTTTTCAGGAGCAACGTTTAAGTTTTCTTGGTAAGCTACATAATACTCTTCGCCTTCTTCACCTTGAATTTGGTAAACTTTTTGCTCATCGTTAGCTAATACTGTTTCTTTAGTAATATCAGCGATTTTTAATGATTGACCCCAATATACTTTAGTAACTGCTTTAAGAGTTGGTTTTGCTGTAGGGTAAACTGTTACATCATCTGATAAATCTTCGTCTGAGCTATAGCTATGGTCACGAGTATAAGTGAATGTAGCAATACCGTTTTCATCAGTTTCTACTTCTTTTTTCATTTGTGGTACTAATAAAGTATCTTTACTTGGGTCAACAGCAAATGTTACAGGAATGTTAGCTGCAGATTCGCCTGAAGGAACTGTAACTTTTGCAGTAACAGTTACTTTTTCACCAAATTCTGCTTGTACTGATTTTTCTGATGTAACTTCGATAGCAGTTGGTACTACTTCTGTAGCTTCCTCAAGATCAAGGTTGATTGTACGGTATAAGAATGAAGCGAATTGACCGCGAGTAATAGAGTTAGCTGGGTTGAATGCTTTACCTGATAGAGTAGCAGCATTTGTAAGTTCAGCATATTCTAAAGCAGTGATTGCTTCACGTTGCTCAGCAGAGAATGCTTTGTCCAAGTCAGAGATTTCGCTCTTGAAATCAGCATCTTTGTACTCTTTAACTAGATCTAAGTCATAGATTTCGTTGATAGCACGCACTAAAACAACTGCCATTTGTTGACGTTGCATGTTTTGTGTGAAGTTTAAGTTGCCGTTTGAACCAGCGAATACGCCTGCATCTTTAGCAAGTGCAGCATATTTTACTAATTCTTTTTCAGCTGTTAATGGAAGATCGTTGAAGTATTGTTCTGTCTCCCAGTCAGCTGGAGCTTCAAAACCTTCAGTTTCTAACCAACGGCCTAATAATTTAACTACTTGACCACGGTTTACCTCTTGGTTTGGTTTGAATGTGCCATCAGCGTATCCATTGATGATACCTGCTTCAGCAAGAGCGTTAATCGCTTCTTCATGAGAATTGCCCGCTACGTCTGTGAATCCTGCTGCAGAAGCCACTGGTACGATAGCAGATGCTACTAAAGTAGCTGTAGCAGCTGTTGCTACGAATTTTTTGTATTTCTTTGGTTGGTTAGCCATAGAAAAATTTCCTCCTCTAAGTTCAAAAATTATGTTTCTACTACAAATACATAGAAATGCAGTAAATAAACAACTACACATAAAAGTATAGTTGTATCCCTAAAAGTTGTCAATCATATTTTGGGAAAGTCTCTAACTTGCTCCCGGCAAAACATGGACATACAACTCTCTTTTACCATTGTTATCTATTTTCACTGATTTTTCAAGTGATATTACGCATGTTTTCCAACAATAATTTTGAACGATTCCACATTTTTACAATAATAACCAATTATAGGTTCCCCATCTATTTTTAGTGATATGGAAATCTTTTTGTAAGGGGCGTATTTGAAGACATTCCGGTAATGTACTGTGGGATTATTGGACAGTGCATCTAAGTGTAGAATCATATTTTTAGACACGAAAAAAGCTCAAGCATTTAATTGCTTGAGCTTTTTTCGCTTGGGCTACCAACCGTTGTTTCCTTGCAGGGAATTCTATTTATTTCATAGAGGAAATTCCTATACACATACAGTCTACCACTTTCAATATAAAACGACAATACCAATTTTTAAAAATTATTGACGTTTCTTCCTTGCTACTTCCAATAAAAATAATGGAAGCGCGATTTGACGCTTGATACGCTTAGGTTCTTTCATTAATCGATAAAACCATTCCAGACCAAATTTTTGGAAAATTTCTGGTGCACGTTTAACGGTACCTGCAAGCACATCGAATGAACCACCCACACCTTGATAAATGGTTGGATGCAATTGAGCGCGATTTGCATTTATCCAGTTTTCTTGCCTTGGACTTCCCATTGCTACAAAAAGTAGATCGGGCTGTACTTCGTTAATACGGTCAATTACCTTCTGTTCGTCCTTTTCATAGCCGTCCTGTGTGCCGACTACTTTAATAGTGGGGAATAATGATTCTAGCTTTGCTTTTGCCGCATCTGCAACGCCTGGTTTCCCTCCGTAAAGGAAAATAGGTTTGCCACGTTTTGCGGATTCCTCGCAAAGCTTCATCATCATATCGACGCCTGTAACACGTTCACGAATTTGCCCTTTTTGAATTTTGGAAGCAAGAATAACACCAATGCCATCTGGTATTTGAAATTCCGCTTCGTTAAGCAGCTTCTTTAGAGCAGGGTCCTCTTTTGCCTTGATAATCTTTTCTGGATTGATGGCAACAACGAGCGCCTTTTGTTTTGTTTCAATTCGCTCGAATGCCATCTCCATTAATTCATCATAGCCTTCCGTATTGACATTGATGCCAAGTACTGTTTCTTTCATCGGTTCTTCGCATCTCCTAAAAGGTGGAACTGGAAGCCTGCTTCTTCCCATTTATCGCGTTTTAAGCAGTTTTTTGTATCGAAAACGATTTTTGATTTCGCTGTAATTTCTGCAACGTCTAATGCTTTGAATTCATTATGATCCGTTAGAACAATGATGATATCTGCATCTTTTGTTGCTTCTTCTAAGCTTTGTGTTTGTGTAGCATGTTTGTTTTCTTTAATGTGTGGATCATATGAAATAACGTCTAATCCAAGATTTTGTAACTCGTCAATCACGATTGTAGATGGACTTTCGCGCATGTCATCTACGTTACCTTTGAAGGCTAGTCCAAGAACAGCTACTTTGCCACCAGCAATTTTGTTTTGATTTAAGATCGCTTGAGTTTTTTGTGCTGTGAAGCTTGGCATACTATCATTTGTATTCCGAGATAAGTGAATAATTTGTGCTGTCTCGCCGCCTAGCTCAACTAGGAACCAAGGGTCAACTGCGATACAGTGACCACCTACACCAGGACCTGGGAAGTGAACATTTACACGTGGGTGATAGTTCGCAAATTTAATGGCTTCCCAAATGTTTACGTCTAGCTTCTCTGCTAATTTTGCAAGCTCATTGGCAAAAGCAATGTTTACATCACGGTAAGTGTTTTCCATTACTTTTACTAACTCAGCTGTAGTTGCATCTGTAAGGTGGATTGTACCATTCACAAATGTTTGATAAAGCTCTTTTGTCATTTGTGCAGACTTGTCATCAATACCACCAACGATACGATCGTTATTCACTAATTCTTCAAAAATACGACCAGGAATTACACGCTCTGGTGAATGTGCTACAAATAAATCGATACCAAATTCAAGATTTGCTTTGATTAACTCTGGTAGCATAATGTGCTCTACAGTTTTCGGTGGTACTGTCGATTCAAGAATGACAAGGTCACCTTTTTTCAAGAATGGCACGATAGAAGCCGTAGCTTGACGCACATATTCTAAATTCGCTGTATTATCAGGATTAATCGGCGACGGAACAGCAACGATGAATACATCCGCTTCCTGTGGTGTCGTTGACGCCGTTAAGAAACCTTCATCTACTGCTTTGTTCAGGCGCTCCTGCAATCCATTTTCTTCAATATGAAGTTTTTTCTCTTGAATACTTTTTACTGCTGCTGGGTTTACGTCCACCCCATGTACTTTTATGCCGTGGTTGGCGAACATTACAGCCGTTGGTAAACCGATGTAGCCAAGTCCAACGACACAAATTGATTTAGTCATTCTCTATTCTTCCTTCCGTTTTCAAAAACGAGTAGTCATGTTAAATGTTCTATCAATGCGTGATGCATTTTGTTCTGCATAATAGTATACATCTTTCAAGTGAAAGTGTGAATCAATTTGTTATTTTGAAGCTGTTTTCTGTGTCCGATTAGCACAAGTTTTGTCCGTTAGCGGCGGTTTGGGCACGATTATCAGCGATTATGCTGGTTCTATCAGCGATTATGCTGGTTCTATCAGCGATGTTCAGGTGTTTATCAGCGATTCATCTATAAAGACCATTTGTAACTCGCGTATTTATTAGATCCGCTTCGTGGTAATTGTAATTTTTGTAAAATACGTTTTGCTATATGCTCGCTTTCAATCATCAAAAAATTGCGACATTCATGATTCATTATCGTTTCGCCAACAAGCATATAATGCTCTTTTAGCGCCTGAATATGAGCATCACGACACCGATGTTGACACATCTGGCAATGCCAACCTATTTTCAATTTCTGCATTCTTTAGTTCACTTTCATACTTTGGACTTTAGAAACATATAAAGCACCTACTTCTCACATATGAAAAGTAGGTGCTTAATACCGTGTATTCAATTTTCGAAACCTCCGAGTTGATGGTTCTTTTGTTGTAGAAGTTCAAAAAAGAGAGCTTTATTATGATCTAGTAGTGCCTGGTCGATTAAATAATCTATGTTTTGCTGCTCCAATTCTGCAATGAGATGCTCTACTTCGCCAACAGTCACTGAAGAAACAAGTGGTAACTGCGGTTTTGGAGTAGCGCTTTCAAGAATCGGTGCTAGATGCTCATGAACATTTGTAATTAATAATAATTGATATAATGGCAGTCGGATAAAACGATTCCCTTTCTGGAAAACAAATACCTCAGATATATTTTCAATTTGCTGTGTATTCAAGTTAATAATCATCTCTTTACCTTCGATGGGAATGAAATGGAAAATTTCATTCTCTTTTAAAATAGAGAAATACTGATAAGCAAACACGAGACGCAGTTTGTCTCCAGTGATTTTTGTGTAAAATGGTTTCATATATTGAACTTGCATCATCCTTCACCCCTTTGCTTTATCTGATTATTCAGATTTTAACACAAATAAATTATCTTGTTAACTATCTTCTCCTTGATTTTTTTCTTTCAAATCATTCAGCTTATCATATACGCATTTTAATCGTATAATGGAAGAACAGTCTTTTTTGCTTCATACTTTAATGCCCGCTAGCTATACATTTTGAAAGGAGTGAGGTTATGGCATTGTCTATTGCCCAATTAGCTAAGGAACATCAAGATGTCATCCTTGCCAGATTACAGGAAGCTGAACAGACGTTACATCCTTCCTCTACTGAAGACGAAGAGCTAGTGCGCCGTGCTGTTTTTTCAGTACGGAATAAATCCGTTGTCTTTGAACGTTTTAATGGAGCAAGTTCTACATTATATGCAAGCGTACAGGATGTCAGACCTGCTTCTGTAGAAATTGATTTTGCCAAAGAGGAGTTGCGCTGTAACTGTCCTCAGCTAAAATGGTGTAGACATCAGGTTGGCGCATTGCTTGTCCTTTATCAATATTTTGATTCCGTGCAAAACTGGTCAAATGCTTGGCGCGCGCAAAAATCAGTGCAATTAAAATCATTGGCAGATGAACGGAGTCCAGAAAGCTGGCAATTGATGGTCAATGAAGTCATGAAACGTTTATTGCCACCTGGGCATATTTTAGCAGGGTATGGTCTTTCTGCTATACGGACAGATGCATTGGAGCGACTTCAACGGCATATGCCTTTCGAGCGGGAGTGGCAGCCACTTTATAAGCTTTTCATGGAGCTATCGATCTTTAATACAATTTGGCGTCATTTAAATGAAACAAAAGGACATTCATTGGATTCTCCCTATATGAAATATTTTATTGATCAAAGTGTTCAATCATTCGAGAGTCTACTGACGGAGCTAACTGGTCGATCACGTCTTTTTGCTACTGACCCATTTTATGATGCCATTCAGGAATTAGTCAGAGCGTTTTTATTAGAACGACAAGGCTTGTTTGCTGATCGACTACAAATTTATATGCTGCTTTGGGCAGTGCTTTTTTATGAAAAGCCGCGTCGTGAACAGGAATTAACACTTATAAATAACCTTGAGAATCCTTCATCTGAGATTTCCTTGCATTCATTAAAACTGCTATTTTATGTACTGCTACAAAAAGAAAGTTTATTACAGGAGAGCCTTGCACATATTGATGAACAACATATGCAGGACCTATTTGAGCTGGCTACTTTTGCAAAACGTGCTGGCGAATCACATGCACAGTCCATTATTTTACGTGCGATGCTACCATTTACCGAAGTCTTTTTACAGCAAACTGTGCCAGTTGTAAAACGTGCTCATTATGTACGGCAATTTCAGCTTTTATACGAAGACATACAGCTTACGGAAGAACAGGAAGCTATATTATATAGTGCATTTGGTGTTTATGGGCTCCAACCGTTTTCATTCTTTCTTATTAAAAAAGGACGTTATCGTGAATGGGCAGCCCTCCATCAGTTAAATCTCTCCTCCCTTTCTTATTTAGAAATGTGTGGATTAAAGGATGTGCTTCAGGTTGCGCCTGCAACAGTACTGCCCTTATATCATCTATATGCCATGACTGAAATTTCACAAAAATCACGTATGAACTATAAGCAGGCTGTACGAATCTGGAAAAGTATGCGCAGTGCAGCAAAACGTGCTGGTAAAACTGCTTATTTTGAGACCTATATGCAAACAATTCGTGCAGAGTATAAACGACTTCGTGCATTACAGGAAGAAATTGAGAAAGGAAACTTAGTATGATGACTACAAATGCTCCTTCCCCCTTTTCAAAAAAAATCCAACTTCGTATTCATGCAGCACAGGAAGGATATTTTACGTTACAGGGATTTACTGCTGATGATGCAGTAATGGAAGCAGACTCACTCATTTCTTCATTATTTTTTAACTATGAAGCGAATGTCTATGGTTTATTAACCAATCGTTCAGAACGTACGATTGACGTCTCAATCTCTGAGCTCCTTGATATTTTTTCACAGCGCTATCTACACCCTTTTATTGAATGGCAAGGTGCTAACGCAGAAAGTAAGGTGTGGCTAGAAAAAGTGTCGGCTTTACAAGCGTATTGGCAGAAGCCCTCGCTCTGGTCACACGCTGTTATTGCAGATGATTTTTCTGCGCTAACATTCCCTATAGAGGGTGAAGATACAGCTTTATTAGAAACGGCCGTGCAGCAAAAAATAGCTCAAGCAGGTCTTGTACTGTCTGATTTACCAAAGCTAATGCCATTCTTCTTGCGTGGTGGCTGGCCATTAGAGCAGGAACGACAGGCGGGTGTAGTTACTATCTCCCTACGCTTAGGTGAGCCTGAGAAAGATTCAGATGTTTGGCTTTTAGAAACAGTACTTAGCACGTCTACAGCTAAAAACTACTGGACGCCTGCTATGCGAAAGCAGTCACTACCAATTGCTGAAGCTCTACCGGTAAAATGGCAAATGTATGCTGATGCTATTGAACAACAGCAAGGACAAATTGTAGATCTTCTTTCTATTGAAGATTTACGTAGCGATATTTTTATCCGTATTATGCTTGACGATTTACAAGTTCGAACATTTTTACGTGAAGATTTAGCAAGATTACAAGCACTCGGTTTTGACGTTGTATTACCTGCATGGCTAAAGGATTTAAAACAATCAAAAATTCGTGTTCGTGTCAGTACTGGCAATGTAGCGACAAAGAAGGTTGCTGGACTTGATGATATTTTGACGTTCAAATGGCAGTTTTCTATGAATGGACAGTCCATTTCACCTGAGCAATTTAAAAAGCTTGTAGAGGAGAAACGCGAATTCATTCGTATTGGTACTGAATGGTTTCGGGTCGATGCAAACTGGATGCAAGAAATGCGTGCATTGATGCAGCAAGCAGAAAATGAAAGCTGGACCGTTCGTGAATTGCTATTCCGTGAGCTACCAGAGGATTTATCCTTACCTCTTGAAGAAGAGGATGTCGATGATGAAATGCGCGATGACCCGATTTTTGCATTTGAACTGCAAAAATCGCTTAAATCCTATATGGAGCAGCTTTCTGAGAAAAAGGGACTTCCTACAGTACCGGTTCCTACATCTTTGCAGGCAGAATTACGCCCTTATCAGCATGAGGGCTTTGAATGGCTTGTCTTCATGCGACAACAAGGCTTTGGTGCATGCCTAGCTGATGATATGGGTCTTGGTAAAACGGTTCAGCTTATTTCCTATTTACTTCATCTTTATGAAACAACTGAGAATGCAAAGCCATCCATCATTATTTGCCCTACGTCTGTGCTAGGCAACTGGCAAAAGGAACTCGCTCGTTTTGCTCCTTCCTTGAGTGTGCATACGCATTATCAGGCGAATCGAGCAAAGGAGGACGCTTTTAAACAGCTAATAGGAAGAGAAAAACCACATGTCATTTTATCTACCTATGGCACGGTATCACAGGATGCAGCGTTTTTACAGGAAGTACAATGGGCAACAGTTGTACTAGATGAAGCTCAAAATATTAAAAATATGCAAACGCTACAATCCAGGGCTATTCGTAAATTACAAGGGACGCATCATATAGCTTTAACGGGTACACCCGTGGAAAACCGTTTATCGGAGCTATGGGCAATTTTTGACTTTATCCATAAAGGCTATTTAGGTAGCTTCGGTCGCTTTAATGAAGCATTTATTTTACCGATAGAACGAGATGACTCTGAGTCACATAAACAGAAGTTACGTGCAAAAATTCAACCGTTTCTACTTCGTCGTACAAAGCGTGACCCTCACCTACAGCTTAACTTACCAGATAAACAAGAGTCTCATGAGTACTGCCCATTAACAACTGAGCAAGCCTCTCTATACGAAGGATATATATTAGAGACGCTCGATCAGCTGGAGCAATTAACAGGCTTTCAAAAAAAGGGACGCGTCTTAAAGATGCTCAGTAAATTAAAGCAATTATGTAATCATCCTGCCTTGTATTTAAAAGAACCTTTCGAGGATGCCGAATCAATGCTCACTCGTTCTACAAAATTAGAACGTATCGTGCATATGGCTACAGAAATCGTGGACAACGACGAGCAGTGCCTCATTTTTACACAATATATTGGAATGGGGCAATTACTACAGCATTGTTTTAGTGAACTATATAATATTGATGCACCGTTCTTAACAGGCGCAATACCTAAGCAGCAGCGTGACCGCTTAGTAGAGACTTTTCAGGCAGGAGATTTCCCTATATTTATCCTTTCCTTAAAAGCGGGTGGAACAGGGCTAAATTTAACAGCGGCAAATCATGTATTACACGCAGATCGCTGGTGGAATCCTGCCGTTGAAAATCAAGCGACTGACCGTGCATATCGAATTGGCCAAACACAATTTGTACAAGTGCATAAGTTTGTTACAATCGGTACTATCGAAGAGAAAATCGATAAAATGCTAGCTCAAAAGTCTGCATTATCAGAAGAACTAATTCAATCAAGCCAGTGGTTAACTGAGTTAGAAGATGACGAACTTCGCGATTTAATGAAGCTTGATTTTTTAAAATGAGTAGATGCGCCAAGAGCACAACGTTCTTGGCGCTCTTTTATTTCAGTGGATATTATTGTTACTTCTTCCCCTACTTACTTCATATTTATATTTAGTTGTGTTAAAAAGCTCATTGCTGTGCGGTCTTCAGCAATGAACTACATGATGAAATGAATGTAGACATCATTCCTTTCTAAATTGATTACGGTGCAAGTAAAGAAGGAAAATGGCGGATCAGACAACTTGTCCCTTGCCCCGTATGTACCCTTTAGACAGCTATATTACTGGCAATTGTACTTCTGCCTCAGGTAGCACAAAATCCTTTAACCCTCCCTGCTCATCTGGTGGCTTTGAAGGCTTAATTGCCCCGTCGCTATCCCTTGGCTTAAGCTGATAAAATCGGACATCTTCTACGACTACTTCTGTTATAAAAACCTTTGTGCTTTCTTCATTTAAAAATGATCTTGATTGAATACGACCATTCACCCCAATTAATGAGCCTTTTCCGCAATATTTGACGATATGCTCTGCAAGCCTTCCCCATACTGTACAAAGAATAAAGTCAGCATCCACTTCCCCACGACTGCTTTTGTAATTGCGATTAATGGCTAGAGTAAAATGTGCTTGCACGCGATTTCCAGATAAGTGTCGTAACACTGGATCCTTTGTTAACCTTCCGACCAGTCCGACTTGGTTCATTGATTCACCTCCTTTGCTGTTGATTGCTCTCATCTTACAAAAGTTAATCCAGCGTTGGCAAAAGTCGATTTTTATCATTTCCCTTAGTTTTTAATCATAAATTGGGTATATTGAGGCTTTTACTATTCATTTTTTATAAGATTTTTTGGACCGAATGCTTTCCGCTGTAATAGCAAATGCTAATTGTTGAAATATGCAATTTCGCTGTTTTTGCAGATTGTGCGAAAACGTAGCGCTAACGTAGCGGCAGCAACGTTTTTGTCTATGCGAAAGCGAAGGGCAGCAACAGCATGATGTTGGTCACTCAGTCGTTGCCACAGGATGTGGCGTTCTTAGACTAAGTTCCTCTATTTCAGCGGATGTTTGGACACCCGCTGAAAAGTGACTTAAAACCGCTTCATCTCACCAGCTATAAAGGTTGGAGATTTCTGCACCCGTCGCTTCGCTTTTGCTATCAAAACACTTGCTGCATGAAGTTAAACAGGGCTGATTGAATATGTTATACTAAAAAGGATGACCGACTTAGGAGGATATTACATAATGAAAACATTTAAGATGCTTTCCTTTGAGCTTGTCACAAAAGACGGCATGCAACCTTTCCCTTTAGTCGATGGTATTATTATTAACCAGGAAAACAGCCATCAATCTTGGATTCTCGAACTATTTATGGACCGTCAATATCGTTCAACTTTTGATGAACTTTTAGCGAACGCTACTGTCTTTAATGTACGTGCAGTTATTTCATTTCCAGATAATGAGCCTGCTCCTTTCCAGGTTGTCGTACATACAGTTCAAGAAATTGGCGAGCACATCTCTGTCCTTTTAAAAGGGACGCTAAAGACAAAACGTTCGAAATATGCCGAGCAACTACTAGCCGAGTTACTAGCTGAGGGAGTTACGTTAGATAAGCTATTGGACCGCTTCTCACACGATATGAAAGAACGACCAAAACTCAAAAATGATTGAACTTGATTTAACGATGCAATTTGCATCGTTATTTTTTATGTGCGCCCGGCATGCGTATGAACTATAGGGTGCAAGTCCCGAACCCC
>DAMBVB010000007.1:0-135641 GCA_032053185.1 Lysinibacillus sp. | reverse complement strand
CGTCACAAGATCGGTGTCCTCTTTTTGGATATGCGCTGCGAATTGTTTGGCTTGAATTCGGATACCTTGTGGGTACAAAATACGGTTCGTTTTGAGTGCGTCGATGACATGTATACCTTTTGAGAGCGCAGCCTCAATAATCGTACGCGATGTATACCAACTATCACATAATAAATAGGTTGGTTGTTTGAATTGTGGCACTTGGTTCACCACGTCTAACGAAAGTTGAATTTTACTGTCGGTTGTTTCTTTATCGAATAATGGAAAATCGTAAGGATACGCGTGTTGCCCTGATTTCATCATCAGTTGCACAACTTGATGCCCCCAAACACTTTTCCCATCCGTGTGCGAGAAGTGATAACCACAGCTTTCAGTTGGTTGGGCTGCCCGTAACGAAGGCTTCGTTTTCTTGGCAATCGTGTCGTCAAATATGAGAAAAACAGGCTCATCTTCGGCGATGGTATGCCGCACGTATTTTTGTGATTGTCTTAGAAGATAGGTTTCATTCCATGGGCTATTTTTAAGGAAATGCCCAAGTGTTGTACGATGCTTTTGGTGGTGGCTAAAGGCGTGAATCTCTGTTAGTTTGCCTGTAAAACCAATGCTCGACATCCCATCGATAAAATGAGTCAAATGCCGTAAAACGGGCTTTGAAAAGTAAAAAGGCAATTGCCAATCAAGAAACCCTTTGTTTATATGTTGGTGATGTGTTAATCTATTCATCAGACAGATACGCTCCTTTGGTGGATGATTGGGTCAGAGCTTTCATTTTAACCAAAAGAGTGGATTCTGTCTTTTTATTTTGTTAAATGGAAATTACTTGAATGAAATTTACTCATTTAAAGTTATATAAGGTAAATATCACTGAGTATAAGAGCTTTATTCTAAATGTAAAGAAACTGAAACATCAACAGTAAAGAATAAGGTACATGCACTACTTAACTTTAATTATTTCTTAGTAACAGGAGGGTATCAAAAAGAAATCATGATTGATAAGGCGATTTAATAAAAATACAGACTACTCAAGAAAACACTTTAGTCATCGGCATCGATATTGCCAAGAAAAAGCACTATGCTTGTGCCATCGATGAACGAGGATGCGTGCTCCCAAAATCATTTCCTTTCGCTCAATCAAGAGAAAGTTTTAACGCTTTCTATGAAAAAGTACTCGCCCATGGAAAAAGTGAAATACTTGTCGGTTTCGAGCATGCATCTCACTCTATCAATCGACACTCTTTAAATTTTTATTGCTAGGCCACTAAAAGAAACAGGTCCAACAACGTTTGCTTGTGTGTTAGGTGTAATATTTTCAGCGAAAACCTGATAGAAGTTAGCGCCAGCAATTAAATTGGAATCAATAGCTTGGAATGTAAAGACGTAATTTTGCTCTGAATCAGCGGATTCTACTCCATCTTGCGTATTATAGATTTCTTTCCCGTTTCGGAAGACTCTAAATACAATTTGGGAAATATCCGTAACTCCCGCGACACCGATGCTTGCAAGTAGCTCAACATGATTATTTCTTGAAGCCGTGCCTGGGATATTTATTTGAATCGAAGCTAAAAGAACTCTAAATGGAGCCTGTGGAATTGGAAAAGCATTATTTGGGTTAAAACTACTTAGAGGTTCAGTTGCATGGTAATCAAGAATTTGTACCATTTGATCACCTCCTTTTGCTAGGATACTATAAGATATGTTCTATAGTAGAGATTGATTGTGTAGTAAACTAAGCTGTGCTATTTTTTAACTTCTTTCAGCAAATACTCTTTGTAGCGAAGTGAAACGTTAGCTACAGAAATCTCTCATCTCTATAGGTGGTGTTTATGCTGGGGCATAATTGATATTTTGTTGAGTTAACGGTTCTAGATCTATTGGAATTATGAACTTTCAAATTAAAACCATTTAGATTTATTATCATAAGTTTGAGAATATAGTTGTTTTGCATACCTTTTTAGATGGATTAAAGAAGGGTGTTTAAATTGGAGGCAGCTCTTCCTTTTGCATTGAAATGAGCCAATTAAAATCATTCTCAATAATAATTTGAATGTCTTGGCCGAGGCTAATCAATTTCTCAGCTTTTAATTGTTTCGTACTTATACCACGACGTTTGTCCCCAAGAATAACGAAATCTGTATCTTGTGTCACAGTCCCTTGTATAACCCCTCCACAAGCTCGTACTCGTTTTGCAGCTTCTGAACGTGTCATAGCGGAAAGAGCTCCTGTAAAGACGATTTGTTTATGATAAAACGGATGCATCAAGCACTCGGATGGGTCAGAAAGTAAGATGATTTCTGTGTTGTCCTTGTTGTTAGTCATGTTGACTCTCCTTCTCAATGAAAGATTTCTACCTGCATAGAGAATAGTATCATATAGATCTCTTCTTCATGAATACTTGTATCAATAAATAAAAATAAGAGTATGTGAAATTTAAATTGATTTGGCATACTTTTGGCTCATAGTAGATGTTTTAACAAAAGTCATCGACAACTTTTTTTGATGAACCGACCTAAAGAATGCCATGCTGTCGGTAGTGAATAAAAGGGAATGCTCTAGTTTTTCTTTATAAATATGTATTGCTCGATCTAACTTTTAACTGGGATTTTCGATTTGTCCGACGTTTTGAATCATATTCATTTCCAATGGGATTATTCGCTTACAATTTTTTCCGTGTTGAGAAAGTGTAAGTAAAATTCTATTTTTGATAAAGACCTTGGATTCAAATGAATTCTTTTGATTATGTATTGAAGGTCAAGTTTAGATTATCTAGATATTCGTTACTACATCCGTACATATTTTCTGCATATTTTCCAATACTATATCTAGATTATTTATCAAATTGGCAGGAAGGGAAGAGGCAAAATTGGCGAAGCACTCAGATATGAGCTGGAAGAAGGATCATCCAAGCACTTTGTTTGGGAACTCTGTCCAAAAGGCAGAGCGTTTGTTGAAGCATGCAAAGTCACATCCGGAGGAGATAGCGATTGAGCATGCTTTCAATCAAATCGAACATGCAGAAAATGCATTTATGAATGCAAAGCAATATGGTGAACATTTGGATACAGTTCAACAAAATAAAGAATACTTAGAGCAGATCAAGCAGCAATTACACGACATGCAAGGTAATGTAGAAGAACAGTAAGACAATAACCTACATCGGTTCTGAACAATAGATAGAAGAAAAAAATAAAGAATGCTTTAAGCGGCTTAAGCCCCTATAATCTAGAGGACCTAAGCCGCTTTATTTTATTCCTTTGTTTGCTTGGTAGTCGGTTTTTTTATGTGACAAAAATAAGGAGGCAAAATGTTTCGAATGACAGAATATAATCCTTCGGTTTGCAAAGTGTAGCAGAAAGAGCACCTTTCCCGGGGAATATTTGCCACTGTTTTTAGTTAGCACCAAACGATTATTTTATACGGTGTGGTTTGTGCAGGAATACTTCTTGTAGTAGGGCCATAGATAACAATTAAGTTTCGATTTGCTGGGCTTTTTGAAAAAGGTTGCCCATTTTTGAGCAAGATAAGTGTATAAGCAGAAAGATTTAGTTGTAATTGACCATCACTACTCACTAATTGGTTATTAAAAAAGTCGACTTTGACATGTTGATCGTTATTTTCCTTTACGACGATGAGTGCTCGATATTGGGGCGGATATATCAAAGGAGCAGGTGCACGCCCATCATAATATCCAGTAATCTGATCACCGATTGTTACAATTTCTTGGTTTACAAAATAAGTAGAAGGTGAGACGACAAAATTGACGATGCCCTGAGTACTACTTTCTATCGTCATAAGCTTATAGCAACCTTCCCTTTCTCTGTTTTGCCCGATTGGGTATTCATCAATCTGAGTAACAATCCCACGAAATGGTTTAAATTTTACCATAGCTATTCCTTTCTTTCATAAATTTCAATCAAACATTGATGAGGCAAAAGAAAATAGTGTTTACTGAATTCAATTACTAAAAGAACACCAATTTTAGAAGTGCTCAGCATCATTTTAGTGTATGTACCATCTTCAATTTGGGTGACAAAGAATGATTTTATGGTCAAAAGGACAGGTTTATCTATTACTGGAAGCCATATATACTTAATAATAAACGTTATTTTTCAGAGGAGGGGAGCCTATTGAAGTGGATTTCTAAAAATAAGAAGCCCCTTTTAATATTCATCATTATTATTATAGTCATTGCTGGTATACTCGATATCAAATATGAAGGATTATTCTTCCAACTATTACCACAATCTATTCAAAACTATTTAGCTGATAGTTTCAAATAACTACAAAGACTGCGTCTATTCAATAGAAAGAAGGACTACATAATTACTAAAGAAAATGATTACCTTGATTATCGAATACTATTGAAAAGATGTATTATTACTTATGTGTGATAATTAACAAAGACAATGGATTTCAAATAGTTGAGAAAATTCTATACACTTTTCTATGTAGTGGAGCTGGTGCAAAAACAATACTGGTTCCATATTTTTATGTTATTATATAGATATAATAATTAAAAAATCCTCATTATTATTTGAAAATGCTAGCCAATTTTAGGTCAATTACTCCATAAAACTTAAATAAAGGATAGATTTCTTAGTGAGGGAATAGGAGGTTTTTCTCTTGATTTATTAAGAGGAAGGCTCGAAAAATACACATAACTCTCATATAGATAGTTGATATTTTAATCTTTATGTAATTATGATACACTGCAATAAGGTAATAATTGATACAGAAAAGGTGTACTCCTAGGTTACTCCATAGCTTACTGTGACATCTAAGCAGGAGAGCTTACATCCTTTCTGCAAATCTTAATATATAAGGAAGGTAAAAATGAGTAACAGACAAATTAAATCAGATGTTATCTTAATTGGTGCCGGAATCATGAGTGCGACTTTGGGGACAATGCTCAAAGAATTAGCACCAGATTGGAAAATTACAGTGTTTGAGTCGCTCGATAAAGCTGGTGAAGAAAGTTCTCACGAATTAAATAATGCGGGAACTGGACATGCTGCACTTTGTGAGCTTAACTACACTTCAGAGAAAAAAGACGGATCAATCGATATTAGCAAAGCGATTAACGTTAATGAACAGTTCCATGTTTCAAGACAGTTCTGGTCTTATCTAGTGAACAATAAACTGATCAATAATCCACAAGACTTTATTATGCCTTTACCTCATATGAGTTTAGTACAAGGGAAAGACAATGTAGAGTTTCTAAAAAAACGTCATGAAACGATGACAAAAAATCCTTTATTCCAAGGTATGGAATTTTCTGATGACCCAGAAAAACTAAAGGAATGGATTCCCCTTATTATGCAAGATCGTCCAGCAGATGAAGCGATCGCTGCGACAAAAATTGACACTGGTACAGATGTTAACTTTGGTGCATTAACACGTATGTTATTCGATCACTTAAAAACGCAAGACGTTGACATCAACTACAATCATAGTGTTGAAAGCATGAAACGTACTAGCGATGGTTCATGGGAAGTACGAGTGCACGACAAGAATGGCTGTAAAATGGAATACCATACAGCAAAATTTGTCTTCCTTGGAGCTGGTGGAGGAAGCCTAGAATTACTACAAAAATCAGGTATTCCTGAAGGAAAACATATTGGTGGATTCCCAATTAGTGGATTATTCTTAGTGTGTAAAAACCAAGAAGTTGCTGAACAACATCATGCGAAAGTATACGGAAAAGCTAAAGTTGGTGCTCCACCAATGTCTGTTCCGCATCTTGATACACGCTATATTGATAACAAAAAATCTTTACTATTTGGACCGTTCGCAGGTTTCTCACCTAAGTTTTTAAAAACAGGTTCAAATATGGATTTATTTGCTTCTGTAAAACCGTATAATATTACAACGTTATTAGCGGCAGGGGTTAAAGAAATGGGATTAACAAAATATTTAATCCAACAACTTATGCTATCTAAAGAACAACGTATGGAAGAGCTACGTGAGTTCATCCCGAATGCTAAGAGCGATGATTGGGATATTATTGTAGCTGGTCAACGTGTACAAGTTATTAAAGATACTGAAACTGGTGGTAAAGGAACGCTTCAATTTGGTACTGAAGTTGTAAGTGCTTCCGATGGCTCAATCGCTGCATTACTTGGAGCTTCTCCAGGTGCATCTACTGCTGTACACGTTATGCTTGAGGTAATCAATAAATGCTTCCCTCAACATGTTAACGAATGGGAGTCAAAAATTAAAGAAATGATCCCATCTTACGGCAAGTCATTAGCAGAAAACCCAGAGCTTCTTAAAGAAATTAACGAAGCAACAGACGAAGCGCTTCGTTTAAAATAAAATCAGATGTAGAAACAAAGGAAATGAAGCGATTTATTCCTACAAAATATAATATAGAACCTTCATTCTAATGTTGGATTGAAGGTTCTATTTTTTAAATTCATTAATTGTTGAGCAGTGTATTTTACAAAAAAATAAGGCTCATGATTATAACGTGAGCAAAAAAAGGTCTGAACGGATTTTATATATATCATGCTTTCTCCCGCCGTACAATCTGTTGCTCTTTAGCATGGGGAGCGATGGCATAGCTATCAGTATAATAAAGTGTTTGTACGCTACAATTATTCCCCACAATGACAACATCTGCATAGGAAAGACGTACATTTTTCCCTTTATACAATGACAAAAGAAGAACAGATACTAATAAGCTCCCGAATTCTACCTTCACCAGACAATTTTAAATGAAAAAGCTTGGCGAGTATTTCCGCTGCTTTCACTATACCGATTGCATCCACAGTTGCAGCCTCCAAACTTTGTTCAATGGTCTACTTCCCGGCATTTTTAAGCTCATTAATTGCACAAAGGTCTTAATTGCTCACAATCTGCTGTTAAGCCTTTCATATTGCCATTTGTAAGTGTTACAGTGCGTAGTTTTTGCATCAAAATAATTACCTCATATACTTTAATTCTTAGACTCTTTTAGAAACAGTTGTTGAATTGTACATTTTTCTTTTATAAACATAAAAGTACATGCTAAGGGGCCACCATAGGACTACAAAGATTGGATAAAACGCCCATATTACGCCTGGTGAAGAGACACTATTTACTGTAATAAAAAAGATACTGATAAGAACTGTAGCGGTAACAGAGAATGCTACAAACGTTTTTCTTTGTGCGTGGTATAAAGCTAAGGGCCACCAAATGACTAAAAATGATGGATAGATCGCCCAAGGGTATGGATGGGATAAAATAATATTTAATAAAGAGTAATAAATAATGGTACTTGCACAGCCTATTAGTGCAATTTTTAATGTTTTTGCTTTTTCCTCTAAATACATAAGAATTGGCCACCAAATAATTGGATAAACCGCATATATGAACCATATATAATCGGGTGAGTATAAATAATTTTCAACGATAAGAAAAGCAATAATCATGGCACTACAAACAACAGAATATTGTTTATACATTCTTTTAGACATGAAAAATAAAGTTATAGGCCCTAGCAAAACTAGAAAGCACGGGTAAATAAACCAAATTGTTTGGGGTGACGTCGTAAAATTAACGATTCCTAAAAAAATCATGGTCATCAAACTACCGACAATCGAAAAGTTAATAAGGTTTTTCATGTTTTATTCACTCCATTTCCTACGTGACCAAACGAAGTACATAGATAAAGGCCACCATAATATTGCGAAGATCGGATAGATTGCCCAAATGGTATGTGGTGTATAATAAAGATTCATAAAAACAAAAAATGCAATAATTAAGCCACTACCCCATATAGAGAATTCTAAATTTAATTTAGACATGCTTTTCTTTTCGGGCTCTTTAACACCTAATTCCTTTTTTAAATCCTCAATATCTCCAAACTCCACGATGGCCTTGTTGATGGCATCCTCTTGTTCTTTCCCTTGATCCATCAAATAAAATACTTTTTCTTCAAGATTTTGAATGATTTCTTGTTTCACCATCTCTGTTTCTTCATTACGAGGAATGTCTTTAAAAAGCTCATCAATATGGTTTTTTATTTTTTTCATTCTAAGCCCTCCATAAATAAGTCGATAATTTCTTTTACTTCCGACCACTCTTTTACTAGCTCATTTAAATAAGCTTTCCCTAATGGGGTAATACGGTAATACTTTCTTTTGCCTCCATGTGAAACATCACCATAATAGGCTTCAATAATTTCCTTTTTCTCAAGACGTTGAAAAACTGCGTATAAAGTTGCTTCTTTAATTTGGAAACGATTATTTGTGCGGATACTTATTTCCTGAGAAATTTCATAGCCATAACGATCTTTCTCTAAAATTAACCTTAAAATAATGGAGTCCAAGTGTCCGCGGATGATGTCACTTCGAACCATAAGTCACCTACTTCTTTTTATTGCTCTATCTGTCAGAGTAATCTTAGCAAACATTACTCTACCTGTCAAAGTAATTTTTCCGAATACGTCCAGGTTTTCGCCAAGACGAATGGGTTAGGGGTGAAAAAACCCCCATTCACTTCAGAAGTAAAAGGGGATTGGGGATATTATATTTAGCATTGAATTGTGAAGATTACTTCGATTGCATTTTTTCTCAGCTCTTTTTACTACATATACAATGCTGCAAGGAATATACCTAATGATTCTTCATAGATGTCGTCGAATTGGCTGAGTGGAAGTGGATTTGTACCACTACCTAACTCGACGGTAAAGCCAGGTCTGCGGAAGTCCTGAATAAACCAATCTTTATAACCTGCATAACTGCCTGCCGAATTGATAGGCTCGTAGCCGCTGACCCGGCTAAATTCATTAACAAGGATTTCTGACTCTGGTGGTTCGAGATTTTCAAAACCCCAATAAATCACTTTACCTTGTGTATGAAACGCAAGAACTCTGACAAAATCGCGTTTCTTTGTTAAGTCAGCCATAGCAATGGCCTCTGGCTCGGACAAAGGTCGTTGTCCTCCAAAATCTCTTGGTCCAGGTGTTTTCGGATTTCGTGCACGTTCGAGCTCCCATTTTGCAGGAAACTGATCGTTCAAATCGACACCGTGAATATTGGCCTTCCAATCAGAGAAATCGGTGCTACCGTTATTCCATATAATAAGCTGATTTCTTAATACTTCGTCATTAGGTGGCCCTTGTATGACTAAATCGACACCATCGGGATTGACCATTGGAACGATAGAAAGGGTTGTTTGCTGGTAAAGTGCGAGTGGAGATAAACCGCGAATTGTACTTTGATTGGTGAGTGAGAGTAGATAGTCGTTTATAAAAGTTAACATAATCGGAGTTGTAATCCATTCATTCGCATGAAAGGAGCCATTATAATGGACACGCTTCGTTCCGTTTCCGATGAGAAGCTCTGGGATTTCATGCTGTAAAACAGAATGTCCAATCGTAGAGCTTTGTAGAAATGGATAAGCATCGAGTAGCTTTTTGATAGCATTCATCATGATAGTATAACTATAATTTTGTTTACCATTGATGAGCCTCCATGTGATTCGTTGGGGAATGCGAATTGTCTGTCCAATGTGTAATTGATTTGGATTAAGACTGGGGTTGACAAGCAAAATGGCTACTAATGGGAGATTTCTGCTTTGGGCTATTTGCCAAAAAGTATCTCCTTCTTTGATTTGATAATGGGCTGTCCCAAACCCCGGAATTCGAATGCGTTGTCCGACCCTTAAAAATTGAGGGTTAATATTTCGGTTCGAATCTATAATTAGTTGAAGAGGTATTTTAAACACTTCACTGAAACGCCAAAGAGAATCTCCTGGTCTTACGTAAATGTCCACAATTGTTCTCTCCTTATTATTCAATTACCTATAAAATATATATGAAAAGAATACGGGACTTATTAACTTTTAATGGCTTATCACCAAAAGTTGTAGATGACATTTGTTCAATAGCGAAGCGACAGCAACAAAGCTTTATCTGTGCGAAAGCGAAGCGACAGCAACAAAGCTTTATCTGTGCGAAAGCGAAGCGACAGCAACAAATTGCTCAGCTGATGAATTTCAGGATAGTAGTAGGTAATAAAAATATATGAAAGAGTAAAGAGCCAACAAGAAAGAGTCAGCTCTCAAAACTTAAGTTCTTTTTAAATTTTAGCCTTTTTAAAGCCACTATAAATATCAAATGCATTTGCAATGATGGCAATAGCGATGCTTACGAATAATATTCGGTCAATAGCAATTAAAATCTTAGCAGAGGTTGTTCCCGTAATTGCGGCGATATAAGGTACGGCTGGACTGTGTAGGAGATCAGGGTGAATGGCCATGAGGATAAAAACAATGACTCCTGTACATTGAAGGAGTGCATTAGTTACGGCGATTAACATTGTCCATTGCCCAGCCTGCAATTTCCATAATGTTAAAGCAACACTTAAAACGATACAACATAAAACGATTGGAGCGAAGGACAGCAAGACATCCTGATTGAATATAGGCATAACAAATTTTAAGCCGCCTTTATTATGAGACGTATAGATGCCTAAAAGGTGACTAGCATTGAAGTAGACAAAGGAAAAAATAACAATGCCTAAGAAACTAAAAATAGTATCATTAAGTGAAATAGTTTTTTCTTTAGGAATTAGTTTAACTTTTGCTAAATCATCAGGTGTCCATGCTGGCTGATTTTTTATAAGAGGTATTCGAATATTATTTCCCTCAGATCGTTCAATGACAATGAAAGCAACTGTAGTCCAGAACAGTACGTGGATGATTACTGAAAAAATAGGAGCAATAGCTAGAGAAATAGTTTTAATAATAGCAGACAGGAGTGTACCTTCTCCGCTATAAAGCACAATACTTGCTATTATCTGAACAATAACTGTAATAAAAATTGCCCAAGGAATAACTAATTTTATAGTCCTAATATAAGTGTCAAACACTTCTGGACCAATTAAACATCGTGGTGTTTTTTGATAGCTTGATGCAACTTCTACAGGATTTCCAAGCTTTTTAAGAACTTCCTTTATATCTGATTCTGAATAATTTTCAGGTAACATATCTTCAATAGTAGATTTTAGTTCTAGACTAGTTTTATCACGCTTATCTTTGCTTATCCTTGTAGTTACTTCATGAATATAGGCATCAATCAAATTCACTCTTTCCGTCTCCCTTCAATCATTCATGCAGTCCATTCCTTTTTAGTTGAGCCGTATTTATGTGTAACA
Source organism: Lysinibacillus sp. (assembly GCA_032053185.1). Classification (GTDB taxonomy): domain Bacteria; phylum Bacillota; class Bacilli; order Bacillales_A; family Planococcaceae; genus Lysinibacillus. The sequence goes on along the minus strand of DAMBVB010000007.1, from coordinate 124,503 downwards.
CATGCTAAAAACGTTGAAATAAATATGTACAAAAATGCTTGGTTAACGAAGTACATTTTTGATTTTCTTTGTATATTACAAATTTACAGGGAGTGGCGAGCATGATAGCCTTGGTCGGTTAGTCAGCCCTTGAGCTGGGTTCTAGGCTATCGAATCATGCGAGAAGAGGCGCCATGCTATTTTTGTACTTGTATAGAAAAGTAGTTAATCAGCGAAAGTGTATTGCTTAGACTAGCAAAAATATACAATGTTATCTCAGGGTTTAATACGGTCAACTACAGTACCATTTGTATGTGGTAATATATGTTATTATCAAGGGCTGAAATTCATGTAAAAAAAATGATGAAGAGAGAGTGCCTTTGGAATAAATTTAGTGTAGGAAGCGGATTTTATACATTTCGTTGATATAGTGGTTGGTGCTTCAGGAAGGATGGGTAGTTTACAGCCAACAAAAGAGCAACTAAAGGCAGTTTTTATGCACAATCAAAACAATGACGCATCTATTCCACAGTATAAAGCTATTGTTCTTTTTTCATAAAGAGTGATGAGCGTACAGGTCGTTCCAGCGGCGTAATATTAATAATAAAATAGCTTACAATTAATATTAAAATAATAAGTGAATAAATTAAGGTGTTAATGGGATGATCATGTTCTACGATAATTAATCGAATCATGGCTGTAATTCCTATATATATAAAGTATCTTAGTGGAAAATGATAATTCTCTTTAAAATATTTAATAATCATAGTGATAAATTCAAAATACAAAAAGAAAATAAGAATATTCGCAAGGAAAAGCTTATAGTTTCCGTCATCATTATTGAATATTAAAATTTTAAGGAATTGGATGAGTTCTTTGCAAAGTAGTGAGGATAAAATGAGCGCTAGAAGTACAAGGCAAACATTTAGAAACAATTGTAAAGATTTCGCTACAGCCTTTATTAATTGTAAATAGGTCGAGTTCTTTTGGTTCATCGAATCCCTCCTCCAATCTTCTAAGTGAATACGAAAAACTAAATAATACATAATCATATGGTGAACGTCAGCGTTTTATGATTTGAATATAACATTTTATCGTAAATGAATGAGGAATCTTTTGTAAAGTTTTAGTATATATTCATGAAAGAAAGTTTTCAAAATAAATTAGCTGTATGCTAAAATAGATGTGCATGAATATAAAATTTAAAAGGAGTTTTTAAAATGGCTAAAGCAGCAAAAACAGATGCAAAAATTACACCAGAGCGTTTAGAAGAAGCATTAAACGTACGTGATCGTCTTATTATCGAGTTACTAGTACAGGTGCTTGATGAAAAGCTTATAATTGAACGTCCAGTATTACGTGAGCGTGTAGCAAACCTTGTAGACCTTTCTGATCATGATGCAGAATTAAAAGAAACGATCCACGCTGTTATTAACAAGCTATAATTTTAAGGGAAATGCTACGCTTAATTGGTAGCGTTTTTTCTTTTGTTGGAAAGGTACATTTTAAAATAAAAGAACGGTCAGCTAAGAGCCAAGAACGCTCGGGTAACCCGAAGAACTGAACCACAATTGCTTTGCCCTATAGTAAACTTTAAAAAATAAAATAACGAAATCCAAAGAAAAACCCAAACAAGTATGTGCTCATTGTTGTTTGGGTTTCCTCGTGTTAATATACTTTATCTCCATTAAAAATAGAGTTTTTCACAATTACATAATCTACATTTCGAATGGCATCAAGTTTATTGCCACCTGCATAGGAAATAGATGATTGAAGATCTTGCTGCATTTCAATTAAAGTATCTTTGATGCTGCCTTTATGTTCAACAAACATCTTTTTACCTTCGACATTTTTACGTTCGCCTTTTTGGAATTCAGAAGCAGATCCGAAGTATTCCTTCACAGTTTTACCGTCGATTTCGATTGTTTCGCCAGGGGACTCTTCATGACCTGCAAATAATGATCCAATCATCACCATGGAAGCACCAAAGCGAACAGATTTTGCAATATCACCATGTGTACGAATACCACCATCAGCGATAATAGGCTTCGTTGCAGCTTTTGCACACCAGCGTAGTGCGGCTAACTGCCAACCACCTGTACCAAAACCAGTTTTGATTTTTGTAATACATACTTTACCCGGTCCAATACCAACTTTTGTTGCATCTGCACCAGCATTTTCAAGTTCACGTACTGCTTCAGGTGTACCCACATTACCAGCAATCACAAAGCTATTTGGAAGATGTTTTTTGATATGTTGAATCATACGAATAACAGCATTTGAATGACCATGTGCAATATCGATTGTAATAAATTCAGGCACTAAATTAGTAGCTGCTAATTCTTCAATAAAAGGATATTCCTCATTTTTTACACCAACACTAATAGATGCAATTAATCCACGACCCTGCATATCCTTGATGAAATTGCTACGTTTCTCAGGGTTAAAACGGTGCATGATATAAAAGTAACCGTTTTCAGCAAGCTTCACAGCAAGATTGTCATCGATAATTGTTTGCATGTTTGCCGGTACAACAGGAAGTTTGAATGTATGACCGCCTAAAGTTACAGAAGTATCACATTCTGAGCGACTTTCTACTATACATTTTGCTGGAATTAGTTGAATATCTTCATAGTCAAATACGTTATCCATTATAAACACTCCTAAAATACGAATATTTTTTAATCTTTAATCTAAATCGTTCGTCATTTGGTAATTTACATTATTTTCGGGTAAATGTCAAAGCATTTATCTAAAAAAATAGCAGGAAAGAACAGCAATTAAGCGAAATATTAAGGGGTTAGGAAAAACGTATCATTTCCAAATAAAGGTATTTAGTAAAAAACTGGCAATCTTTGTAGGAAAGCAAAACATTATTGACCGTTTCATCTAAGATTTGTATTATTATTTGTTATTGTGTAAAATAGAATTTGGTTAAAATAGGACAAAGGGAGTGTTGGTAATGGCAGTAGAGGCCTACCTAATTTTTAATGGAAATTGTCGAGAGGCTGTATCTTTTTATGAGGAAATTTTTAATACGAACAAGCCTGAAATTATGACATTTGGAGAGTCATCACAAAATTCAAGTTATCCATTACCAGAGGAAGCAAAAGATCTTGTGATGCATACGCGACTTCCGATTTTTGGTAGCACTGTAATGTTCTCAGATACATTTCCAGGAAGTCCATTCACGATTGGAAACAATGTAACGTTAGCCGTTATATCAGATGATGAGGCTCAAATGCGAAAAGCTTTTGACGGTCTTAAAGATGGTGGTAAGGTTCAAATGGAGCTTCAAGAAACGTTTTGGAGTAAATGTTACGGCTCCCTTACTGATAAATTCGGTATTGAATGGCAATTTAGTCATGAGGAAAATAAATAAAGAGCAAATATGCTTCGGCATAATTGCGTCTGGAATCGGCTAAAAAGTGACTCGAAACCATCTTACCACCTATAGAGGTGGGAGACTTTTGTAGCTAAAAGAAGTTAATATGGAAAAGCACGATGTTTGGAAAATCTCCATTAACATCGTGCTTTTCTTTTTAGTATTTAAAATGATTTACATAGCTTTGTAATTCATCAGCCATATCGAGAAGTGCTTTTGAGGCTGCCGCCATTTCCTGCATCGAGGACAATGTTTGTTCAGTTGACGCGGCAACTCCCTCTGACGCTGCTGTATTTAATTTTGCATGGTCGGTTAACGCGATAGCAGTTGCAGAAACTTCTTCGACTACTGCTGACATCTCTTGAGCAGATGCAGATATATCCTCCATTTTCGGAGCAATATCGTGTAGGCTTTTAATAATGCTTGCAAATTTTGTACTTGTATCTTCTGTTAGCTGTAAACCATCCTGGACATCCGCTGAAGCCTTAATCATTGTTTGAACAGATTTACCTGTATCTTGCTGAATGCCTGTAATTAGGGCGGAAATTTGTTCTGCGGATAGATGGGATTGCTCTGCTAACTTCCGCACTTCATCGGCGACTACTGCAAAGCCTTTTCCATGCTCTCCAGCTCGCGCCGCCTCAATAGCAGCATTAAGGGCAAGCAGATTTGTTTGGTCTGAAATAGCACTAATCATTTCTAAAATAGAACCGATTTCTTTTGTTCGATCATAGAGTGATTTAATCATCGTATCTGATTGTGTCACAGATTCATGAATAGAAATCATTTGATTCACAGTTTGTTCTACCGCTTGACCGCCTTCTTCGGCCAATTTTATAGCATGGCTAGATAAATCTGAAACCTGCATAGAGCTATCGGCGACGTCGACGACTCCTTTTGCGATTTCTTCAATAGAAACCGCATTTTGGTCAATGCCTGTTGTTTGTTTTTCTGTATTGATAGCTACCTGTTGCATAGCTTCTGTAACTTGCTCTGAAGCAGCTATATTTTGTTTGGCATTCGCAGATAATCCATACGCAGAAGTCTGTACGTGTTGGGAGCTTTGATCGACGTTACGAATAAGTTTTTTTAAGTTAACCTTCATGGCGATAAAGGCTTCCCCGAGCTGTCCAATTTCGTCTTTAGAATGAATGTCAATAAACGCTGTTAAATCACCCTCGCTAATTTTTATCGCGCTTTGTTTAAGTCGATTGATCGGATTAACGATCGATTTTATCATGAATAGCATAAATATAAGGCCAACAATAATAGAAACTGCGATGATTATTAAATTGATATTAAAGGTCGAAGCTGCGGCTTTTGCAGCTTCGGCTGTAAACATTGTACCAACAACTTTCCAGCCTGTTAGCTCATTTGTAACGAATTGTAGCTGACGATCTTTTTCTATAATGGTACCACTATCTTGTTCATAGATTTTAGTAATATAGCTTTCTGTTGCTTCAGCACCACTTTTTTTATCTGGTTGGGCAATATAAATTTTATGGCTATCTAAAAGTGAAGCAAAGCCAGTTTCTCCAATGCGTATATCATTCGTGATAGTACTTAGTGTAGAGATATTTAAATCTAACCCTATTACGCCTGAACCATCTGGTAAAGCCTGAGTAATCGTAACAACGATATCACCTGTAGACTGTGTAATGTATGGTGCTGTAATAGATACTTGGTTTTTGTTATCTAAAGCTTTTTTATACCAAGTTCTCGTACGAGGATCAAACCCACTAGGGTATTTTTGCGCAGGCTCATCTAGTAGTCTGCCATCAGAGGTTCCCATATAAATCAGCTCCACCTCTGGATGCATGTTGGCGTATTCGTGGAAAAGAGATGTAAGTTCTGTAATTTTACCTTCTTGTAAATAAGATTGATTGAGCTTTTTTGAAAAATATTGAACGTCCTTTACTTTTGGCTCAATCATGTTGGTAATATTCGTATTAAGCATGCGCACACTTTCGGTTGCACTTGCTTGTTGCTCTTCTGAAATTTGCTTTCCAGCACTTTGGTAAGACACCACTCCGACTAACAGTGTTGGAATGATAAGCAGTGCTAAAAATGAAAAAATGAGCTTTTTCTTTAAACTTAGTTGTTTCACTTGAATGATCCTCACTATATTAGTATTTAAACTTTGCTTTATCACCGAAAGTTGAGTATATGATAATGCCTTAGTGACCAATATCCGCCCGCTGGCGCTTCGCTTTCGCCAGAAAACATTTACTGCTCTAAGAGGTACACAAGATAATATAACCCACGTTATGGTGATGAGTCTATACTTTACCGTTTTAGGTAAAAAATAGATTGCTAGGATTATTTTATCAAAAATAAAATAAAAGTTAAGTATTTTGTAATAACTGTTCCTTCATTGTAGATATCATCAACCATTATGCCTCGGCAAAATTGGCCCGGAATCGGTTTTATGCTTAGGCCTGCACGAGGGTCGACACGATGTCGGTCATTTCGGTAATGCCACAGGACGTGGCTTTTTTTACCGATGCAGGTCAGTTAGCCGTTATCGCATGGATACGATGATTTTAGGCTAACATCCTCTATTGAACGCCTATCCGATTGTGTGACATCCGCTGAAAGAAGCTAAAACGATAACCGTTAGATAGGACATAAAGCTACTTTTTGATGTATACTAATGTCTAGAAGAGGAGGTAATTGTTTCATGATTCGACAAATTGGACAAGTGATGTTATATGTCAATGATCAGGATACTGCCGTGAAGTTTTGGACAGAGAAAATAGGATTTGTTGTAGTTGCTGACCAGGAAGAGGGAGGAGTACGTTGGATTGAAATTGCTCCAACTAAAGAGGCTCAAACTACCTTTGTCCTACACAATAAAGAAATCATTGCGAAAATGCAGCCTGAATTAAATTTAGGGACACCTTCTATTATGTTTTATGCAGATCATATAGAAGATCTATATCAGGATTTTCAAGCAAAGGGCGTTAAAGTAGGGGATTTAGTAATGATGCCCATGGGCAGGGTTTTTAATTTTGCTGATCACGAAAATAATTATTTCGCATTAGTGGAAAAATAAACCCCGTCCTATCAGTAGAAAAAGTAAGTTCGAATCTGTCCAATTTCGATTATGCTATGCAGAAATTGGACAGATTTTTGCTATTTCCCCTATTTAAGTGCGCGCAATTTATTTTATATCTTCTCCAAAAATCCCTATAGTTTGGCGATCAACGATAAATTCATTACCATCCCATTTTAAAATATTTTCTACATAACCTAATCCATCGGCATGAAATCGGCCTGCTATAGACTGATACGCTAAAATCTCATATATGCCATCACGTTCATAGTCCACTGGATACAAGCCACTCATTGGATCTACCCATCCTTCAATAGGCTGCTTTAGTGTACCGTCTTGATTATAAATTTCAGCTAAATAATCCGGACCCTTGTATTGCAAATCGATGATATATTGTTTTTGGGGATTCATGCTACGAACGGCTACTTTATATTGATTTTGATAATTAACGCTGTGCTTTAGTTTATTATTAAAAGAAATGGCATCAAAAATTGAGCGTATTTTGCCGTTTATTGAGGCAAATATTTCGCCGTTGATAATACCTCCACTACCGCCTGTATCAGAAATAGCTAAAATATCTTCTAGATGATTCCCGGTAAAGTCACCTAAAAATATAGTTGGGTTATAGCCAACGCTTTGTTTTAGCATTATTTTGTCGAATTGGTGCGTCTGTCCGTAAAAAATAGCAAGCGTTAGGTTTTTCCACAAAGGGCTATCTGGAGTTTTAGTCCCCATCAAAAGAACAGTTTCAAGCAAGCCATCTCCATTAATATCTCCAAATTTCGTCTGAATAACCTGAGGAGTCATAGGTGAAATAGGCATATTATTTAAGGATGGATTCATATTAGTAGTCATACATGCACCTCTTTCTTTAGTGCTAGCATATGTTGTAAATAGGGCTTGGTGAAAAAAGAAGACGTGTTCACAATGTATATAAAACTTATAAAAAAACTTGTAATTAACCCATTGACATTTTTAAATGTGAAAAGTATGATAAATGTCAACGAATCAGAAAATTCAGTACCACTCATCCTCTCGCTACGAATACGTAGTTAGAGATTTTTTTACAACTTTAATTCTTAGTAAGTATATATGTTTTATACATTTTCGGAAGAAGGAGATTTTCTTGAAAAATTTATTTATTAAAACAAAGCAACAGCAGTATTGGCTAGATCAGCTAGCATCTATTTCTGAGTCAATCAAGGCTGAGGCTAAAGTAGTAGATGAACAATCTCGTTTTCCATTCGAAGCACATAAACTACTTGTGCAAATTGGTTATCCCAAACTAACTTTACCGAAAGAATATGGCGGTGAAGGATTATCAGTCTATGATATGGTACTCATTCAAGAAACGTTAGCAAGCTATGACGAGAATGCTTCACTCTCACTAGGATGGACATTAGGCATTGTAGGCGAACTATATGAGAAAAAGCTATGGTCAGACGATTTACTAAGTTCATTTGCTCAGGAAATAAAGAACGGTGCCATTATAAATAGGGCTGCGAGTGAAGCGGCAACGGGGAGTCCAACACGTGGAGGGCGACCAGGAACAAATGCTGTTTCAATAGAGGAAGGGTGGCTCTTAAACGGACGTAAAATCTTTACGACAGCCTCTCCGGTATTAGATTACTTCTTAACATCAGCGTGGGTAGAGGAAAAAAATCAAATTGGTTTTTTCCTTATTCATAAAGATGCTCAAGGGCTTTCAATTGAAGAGAACTGGGAAATGTCAGCAATGCGAGGCACAAGTAGCCACGACCTAGTTTTAAAGGATGTAATTGTCCCTGCAAATCATTTGGTAGAGTTTGCGAGTCATCCAAGTGGTGGCAAGATAAATGGTTGGATTCTACATATCCCAGCAACATACTTAGGTATTGCGCAAGCGGCTCGTGATTATGCGCTGCATTTTGCCAATCATCATCAACCTAATAGCTTGAATGCTCCGATTAGTACATTACCGAATGTGCAGCAGCTTCTAGGCGATATTGAATTGAAGCTACAACAAGCACGCTTTGTACTGTATGGAGTTGCCGACGCTTATGATGACCCGGCTAGACGTAAACTTTTAGCAAATGAAATGGCGGTTGCGAAGCATACCGTAACCAATTTGGCGATTGACATCGTCGATAAGGCAATGCGTGTAGTAGGTGCGAAAAGCTTACAATTAACGAATCCATTACAGCGCTACTATCGAAATGTTCGTGCAGGACTTCATAATCCACCGATGGATGATATAACAATTATTAAATTGGCAAATGTCGCAATTGAACAGCAAAAATCGCATGAAAATCAATGACAAAAACTATATAAGGGGACATGATAAATGTTTAAACATAAGAAAAGGATTTTTCAATTGGCTGCAATCGGGTTAGCTTCACTTGCTATTTTAGCAGGCTGTAATTCAGGTGAAGCTTCAGATAAAGATTCAGAGGGTGGTGCGAAAGTACGTACAGTGAAGGTTGCATTTGACCAGGCGTCTAAGCCAATTAGTTATCTAGATGATAATGGAAATCCAACAGGTTATGATGTGGAAGTCATGAAACTAGTGGATGAGCTGTTACCTGACTATAAGTTTGAATTGGTAGGGACAACAAGTGATGATTTACTGATTGGCGTTGAGCAAGGTAAATATCAAGTAGGGATAAAAAATGCCTTCTTTACGCAAGAACGTACAGAGAAGTTTATTTTCCCTAAAGAATTTTTAGGCTTAAGTAGTGCAGGTTTAGTATTACGTAAAGAGGATGAAGGTGTGAAAACTTTAGCCGACTTTGCGAAAAAAGGTTATGCATTAGCACCAATTGCTGCAAATAATGCTCAATACACAATTATTGATGAATATAATAAAGCCAATCTAGACAATCAAGTGAAATTACAGGCTGGAGATGCGTTCACTGTCGACGTTGTGCAATGGGTAAATGAAAAACGTGTCGATGGTGGTGTCATGATTGAAGGTCCATTTAAACAACAAGTTTTAGCACAAGATGGCCCCTATCATAATTTAAAGGATGACGTTGTTTACAACGAATTTGCCGTTATTAAAACATGGCCGTTGTTCAATAAAAAGGAGCAAGAATTTGCAGATGCTTACGATAAAGCTATCGCACAAATTAAAGAGCAAAAGAAAACAAATGAATTAAGCACTAAGTTTTACGGGCGAGATTTATTTGAAGTGTTAGAAACTGTGAAGCGCTAATAGGCGGTAGTTGATCAAAAGAGATGAGATAAAGCGTTAGTAGCTGCTACCAACTTAAAGGCTGTTGAGTCAGTATACTCAGCAGCCTTTATTCATACAAAGAGAATTATTGTATCAGGTATTTTGATTAAGGAAATATGTTGGTTCATTGTTGGGTGATAAAGGGAATTTTTGTTGATATTTTGCTGATCGTAGTGAAGGGCTACTTGACTCCCGCGGGAAAGCGAGACAGACGAGACCTTGCAAGTAGCCCGTAACGGAAATCAGCGTCTTCTAATTAATTTTAGTGCATAAAAATGGCTAATCAACACATCTGTTATTGTACATTTATATAAAAGTTGGTGAGGACATGGAGAAGTATTTTGATGCATCATACATTTGGAACTCAATTCCTGTATTATTGCCGTTTTTAAAAGTTACCTTCTTAGTCGCAGGCTCTTCCATTGTACTAGGCACAATATTTGGCCTACTATTAGCGGCTGCTAAGTTAAGTTCAATACAATTGCTGTCAAAATTAGCGAACTTATATACAACGATTATGCGTTGTACACCATCTATCGTTTTACTCTTCCTCGTCTATTATGGTGTTCCAGCGTTAGCGGAAAACTTCGGCATCAATCTTCATGCAATCGAAACAGCCATTTTCGTAGTCGTAACGTTCACTTTACAGTTTGCGGCGATTATGTCAGAAGTTATTCGTTCTGCTTATTTAGCGATTGATAAAGGGCAATTTGAAGCGGCTGTAAGTGTGGGATTAACGCCATTTCAGGCCTATCGACGTATTATTTTCCCACAGGCACTCGTTATCGCTTTACCGAATTTTGGGAATGGAATGATTGCGTTATTACAAGAAGGAGCGCTCGCTTATACAATCGGCTTAATTGATATTGTCGGAAAGGCAAATTTAATTATTGCAAGTAATATTAATGCACATGCATTAGAAATATATATTGCTTTAGCCATTGTTTATTGGGTGCTGTCGATTATTATTGAAAAATTCTTCGCTATGCTAGAAAAGTTCTCTGGTAAGGGGAAAAAGACATTAGAAACAACGTAAGGAGGCGAAACCATGAATTATCAATTTTTAGTTGAAACATTTTTTGTTGCATTATCAGGTGTACCTATCGCACTCCTTGTGACAATTGTTGCTATGCTTGTTGCTCTACCACTCGGCTTTCTACTAGCACTAACACGGGTTAATAAAATCCCAGTAATCCATCATATAGCAAAAATTTATGTCTCCTTTGTCCGAGGTACACCTATAATCATTCAAATCTTTATTATGTATAGTAGTATCCCATTACTACTTAAAATGATTTTTGAAAAATATAATATAGCCTTCGATATTTATAAAATCAATCCGATTTGGTATGCATTTATCGTCTTCGCATTTAGTACAACCGCAATTTTAATAGAGGTATTTCGTTCTGCTTTAAGTACGATTGAAAAGGGTCAGTTAGAGGCTGCCTATGCAGTAGGCTTAACAACATTTCAAGCCTATCGCCGCCTTATTATTCCACAGGCTTTAGTAGTAGCGATGCCAAATATTTGTACGGCTACAGTCAATGTCATTAAAGCGACGTCTTTAGGCTATGCAATGTCTTTACCTGAAATTACATTAAAGGCTAAGGTAGCCGCAAATGTTGGCTACAATTACGTGGAAGCCTATATTGATATTTTCATTGTGTATTTAATTTTATGTAGTACGGTTGAATTCATTTTTAAACGATATGAAAAACATTTAAGTAAATTCAAAGTGGCAAAAGCCTAAGGGGTGAACGAGTATGTTAGAAATTAAAAATATTCATAAGTCATTTGGTGACAATGAAATTTTAAAAGGTGTCGATTTAGCCATTGATAAAGGCGATGTTGTTGTTATTTTAGGCCCAAGCGGCTCAGGAAAAACAACATTATTACGTTGCATTAACTTTTTAGAGAAGGCAGACCAAGGACATGCGACATTTGGTGATATCCAAGTAGATTTTCAACATGTGAAGAAGAAGGACGTACATTCGATTCGTCAGCGTGTAGCCTTTGTATTCCAAAACTACAATCTTTTTACGAACAAAACAGCGCTAGAAAATGTGACAGAAGGGCTTATTATAGGACGTAAAATTCCGAAGGCACAAGCGATTGAAATGGGCAAAAAGGCGCTTGATAAAGTAGGCTTATCAGAAAAATATGATGCCTATCCAAGTCAATTGTCTGGAGGTCAGCAGCAGCGAGTTGGTATTGCACGAGCGGTAGCGTTAAATCCTGATATTATTTTATTTGATGAGCCGACTTCTGCGCTTGATCCAGAGTTAGTAGGAGAGGTCCTTCAGGTTATGAAAAATATTGCAGCGGAAGGAACAACGATGCTTGTGGTCACACATGAAATGGGCTTTGCGAAAGACGTAGCAAACCGGGTGATTTTTATGGACGGTGGTGTCGTTGTAGAGGAAGGAAATCCTCACGATATATTTGTTAATCCGAAAGCGGAGCGCACGAAGAAATTTTTAAAACGTGTGATTCCTGAGGATTATACGTACTACATTTAAAGATAATAAAAGTCGAGAGTTTGCAAGCCTTCCATGTCTTGCAGACTCTCGACTTTTTGAAATGAAAATTTAAAAAAATGTCTTAACGCGTTAGCTCGTGCAAGCTGTGTAGAAATAATTACGTTCTGTTTCTCTAGCTGCGCAGGCATTGTGTATCAAGACAGCATCGAATGCAATAAATGGGTAATGAGTTGAGTTAAACTGTACCCTATAAGATAGACACCTTAGTAGGGGAAATGACCAAAAGAAATTTTACAAACAACTAAAGTGTAATTTAAATGTGCAAGCAGTTAGTTACAAAGTGATCACGTATACAGACGAATTAATCTGAAACGTATTCGCTGCATCATGAAAAAATATCAGATTATCTGCCCGATTCAAAAAGCAAATCCTGCTCGACGGATGGCAAAAGCAACAGAAGAACATCGTACATGCCTAAATGAACTACAACGCAATTAAAGTGAATTCATTGAACATTACAAGTTTATGCCAAAGAGGGAATATTTGTAAATTATCTATTGGAGATTGGGTATTAATGATGTTAATATTGAATTAACTCGAGGGTAAGTACTTTGCTATAGCATAATATTTCTTATTTTTTGGTAAGTACATAGTATTTTATAAATGAACGAGGTTAAAGGGTAATAGTTATATTTATGTTAATAAAAATAAATTTTCGAATGCTATTACATACTATGAAATGGGTAATTTGGAATCAAAGATATAATAAAACAAAGAATAGAGGATAGAAGATGAGGCTCTTTATTTTTACTTACAATAAGCATTGGTGCATTACCTGACAATTCTAAGGTAGCCTCAGAAGAAGAAAATGATAGTGGTGTTTCGAATGTAGATATAGATTATATGGAAAACAAGGAATATTATAATGAATTGGCCAAACAAAGAGATCTAGAAATTACCGCAAGAGAAAAACAAGAACAACGACAAGGTTTAGCTCGCGCTTCGGCCTATTACACAATACCAGTTACCTACAATAAGCAAGCGTATAAAAATTTTTGCGGTCCAGCGTACCAAATATATATATTGGACATCTATTGGAATTGCAACAGATACTACTAAAGAGGGTAAAGGTATTGCAAAAGCTGTATATATAGCTGATGGTGCTAACCCTGCAATGATTTGGTAAACAAAAATTAAATAACTAGATTTATTTGAGGAGATTATTTTGAAAAAAATATTAGTAGCGCTTGGGTTAATCGCCAGCCTAGTTTTTATTCTATTAGTTATTTTTAAAGTGGTTCAAAACAATAACAATGCTGAAGATGAGACGCTTGAATATTATCAAATCGTTGATGAAGATTTTAATAAAACAGTAGATGTTCCTTTTTCTACTTTTTGTAAGTCGTCTGATAACAGTGTGTCACTGATGGCACGTAGACTTTCGATTTCACTCAGCTGTGCAAACAGTAATAATTTCAAGAATGAAGCGATGTGAAGCTTCTTTGTATAGTAATTTCATTGCTCCATTTTTGTAGAAGAAATAGGTAAAAGCCATTGTTCAAAATACGTGTAGAATTATCCATATTTGTGTCCTTTATTTTGGATTTGGATGGTTTACTACTACCCAACCATTATAAAGGCTTTTTTTATGTCTGGTTAATATTACAAAAAATTCAGTTTTCAAAAATACATTGGATTATTTTAATGCGACGTTAGTGACATTTTTAAAATAAATAATTAATATAGCTACCATCTTTTTGACTTTTTCCTCAAAAACTAAACACACTCCCGTTTCTCACTTTTATTAGGTGATTCTTTTAGAATGGGATGGAAAATAGCAAAATTGTACTATACGTCTTGGGGAATATGATATAATATAAAATATGGGATTATTATAAATAGGAGGTAATAATGGTGGGTAATGGTTATTTTTCGATAATTGGTGTTTTAGCATGTTGTTTTTTACTTTTGTTACCGTATACGGCAAGTGCCCATCCAGGTAGAACTGATAGTAATGGAGGACATACCTGTCGAACTAACTGCGCAAAATGGGGATTAAAAAATGGAGAGTATCATTATCATAATGGCGGCAGTAGTGGTACATCCAGAAGTAGCAGTAGTACATCAAAGCCTGCACCAACAAAATCTGTAACCGCAACGCCAGAGCCAAAAGTGGATGAAGATCAAGTGAAGGCGGAAAACTATTACACAACGGCAATGGATTTATATAATAGTGGTGATTATAAGAAAGCTATCACTAAACTTGAAAAGATTTATGAATTGAATAAAAATAGTAGTAAGGCAGATAGCCTTATTCAAAAGTCTATGAATGCTATTTATCAGTTGGCTGATACTAGTAGTAATGCAGGGGATTATTCAATAGCTAAAGATTACGCAATTTATTTAAAAGAAAATCGACATTCTAGCGACGAGATTAAGCTAAAGGTTAATGGTTTATTAAATCAAATAGAAGAAAACGAGAAAATCAATGAATTGCTTTATAAAGCAACAAATGCTAGAGATGAAAAAGAATACGAAAAAACTTTCGGCTTTATCCAAGAGGCTCAGAAGATAAAAGATTTAGATGAAATTAAATCGTTTTATAATGATACGGTAGAGTCTTTAACGAATGATGCAGAAGGAGCATTTCATCAAAAGCAGTATGGGGATGCTAAAAAGCTTTATAAATTATTGGTCAAAAAAACAGAAGCGCCAACATTAATCTCACAATATCAAAAGAAACTCCAGCGAATACAAGGTGAACAATTACTACAAAAAAGTTTTGATATTAAGACAACTGATTTTGAAGGGACATCTCTTTTTAATCATTTAATGGAAGATGAAAACAACACATCGTATGATGAAAATATTGTAAATATATTAAAAGACTCCTTACATGAGGGTACAGATAATACTAGGAAATTTATATTTAATATTACTATTGAAGAGTTGTTAAAAGGGGGAAAGAAAGATGCTGCATAATTCAGAGTTAAAACTCAGAACCCCGATTTTTAAAACAGCTCGATTTATGTGGTTTTGGTTAATTATTTTTCCTCCTTTAGGTGTATTTCTAATGTGGAAACAGGGACGGCTTACTAAAATGAAACGTACTATTGCTTCCGTAATAGCCGTTATCTACTTTGTCTCTCCGATAATTCTTGTAATGGCATCAACGCTACCTCTTTATAGTAACCAAGAAGAATTTATAGGGGCATTCAATAAAGAAGTAAAAAAACTAGATTTCTCTTATTCTCTAGAAAATGTAAAAAAAGACGGAGAAACAATTACTTCGAAATTAGGTAAAGATATTACTTTAATTGAAAATATTGATGAAAAAGGCGCGATACATGAGTTGGTTATGCTAGGGCAAGGAGAAGGAATAGATATCATACTTTCTATGGGATTGTTAATTGGTATGACAAACCCTGACTTAAACCAAAACGAGATTGGTGCTGTTTTGAAGGATTTACGTTTGTTTGACAAAAGTTATGAATATCAAAAGAATGAAACAACTGTAGAGAAAAATACGATTCGTTATAATTTAAAATATGATCAAGCTGCTGGTGTAATATTTAGCGTTTCAAAAGTGAATTAATATATAAAGAATCTTTCAATAGAAAAAGTGCGAGCAACTAGCCCGCGCTTTTTTGAAAATTACTTTGTATAGTTATCGAAATAACCTTGAATATAATTGCCTGTGTAACGAATGAATTTTCTAATGATTATTTGCAGCGAGGATTTTTATATGAGCTAACATTAACAGAAAGTATACCAGCGAAGCATCGGCAAGTGTTATTTGAAAAGCGTACCTTTATCTCGAGCAGCATTGAAATAGGAACGTAAACGTCTAAATGCAAGAATTATAAAATGAGCTTAGCGAGTAATAATTTTGCTAAGCTTTCTTTAATAATGCCTCTAAAAGAATGTCAACATTGCGTTTATTTTTCATTGTCGGCGAGCATAAATAAGAAAATGTTCGTATAAAATACTGTTCAGCGAGAGGCAAGATTTTTATATCGCCATTTTTTAATTCACGCTCAATGACACTAGCGGACAGTAATGACAGCCCAAGCCCCTGTATAACGCTTTCTTTCACACCTTGATTACTACTAATAGTAAGAAGTGAACGTACTTGGAGCCCATTTGCTCTAAATAAATGGTCTAAATAATAACGTGTGCCAGAGCCTTCTTCGCGAGCAACCCAATTTTGCTGCTGCAAGTCCGAAACCGTAATCGTTGACTCCTTTGCAAGAGGGTGATTACTCGCACTGACAATAAATAACTCATCTTGCATAAACGGCTTAATAAAAAGTTCATGGTCGTGTGCTTGTCCTTCAATAAGACCGATATCGACTTGTAATAATTTTGTATATTGAATGATTTCTTTCGTATTGCCAATAATTACTTGAAGCTCTAGCTGAGGGAATTGCTGTTGCAAGCTCGCTATAATAGGAGGCAATATATACTCCCCAATGGTAAAGCTAGCGCCAATCACAAGTGTACCTTGAATTTCATGGTGATAGGTTAAAATATCTTCCTTTGCAGCCTCGGTAATGGCCATCATTTGCTTAGCTCGTTTATATAAAATTTCGCCAGTTGGTGTGATTTGTACAGATTTTGGTGAACGGATAAATAAGGTCGTTTGAAATTCTTGCTCTAAATTTTTAATGTGTAAACTAACACTTGGCTGTGAAATATGGAGTAATTCGGAGGCTTTCGTAAAATTATTGACCTCCACCAGTGTGATGAACGTTCTTAAAGCATCAAATTGCATATTATCACTCCTTTCATTAGAAATATTAATGACTATCATTATATATATGTATTTTACTAATGATAAACTTTCTAATAAAGTAAAAGCATCAAGGATGAAAGAAGTGAACAACATGGATAATGGGCAGCATAGGTTAAAAAGTTTCCTGACCCCAGCGTTTATGAAGGGGATATTGTTGACACTCATTATTGCCTTAGCAGCAAAGTATATTTCGACATTCCCGTTCTTCTCAATATTAGGGCAGCTTGTCATTGCCATTATAGTAGGTATGGCTTGGAGAGCAGCCTTTAAGGTGCAGGATTCTTGGCAAGCAGGCATAACATTTTCAAGTAAAAAATTATTACGCCTCGGCATTATTTTTTTAGGTATGCGTTTAAATTTAGCGGATATTTACAATGCTGGAGCAAGTGTCTTTCTTATTGCTGTTATTAATCTAGTATTTGCTCTAGTGGTTGTATATGGCTTAACGAAGGTATTTCATGTAGATAAGAAGCTAGGCATATTAACAGCTTGTGGCACAGCTATTTGCGGGGCTGCTGCTGTTGTCGCTATTGCTCCTCAAATTAAAGCAAATGAAAAAGAAACGGCAGTAGGGGCAGCGATAGTTGCATTACTAGGGACTGTATTCACATTAGTCTACACGGTGTTATACGCAGTATTTAACTTAACCCCTACTGAATATGGTATTTTTGCAGGAGGCACTCTACATGAAATTGCTCATGTTATTGCAGCGGCCTCAGCTGGTGGAAATGAAGCCATTGATATAGCAGTTATTGTGAAGCTAACACGTGTCGCGTTGCTTGTACCGGTAGCGATAGTCATCGGTATTTTATATCGGAGAATTGACAAGGGGCAGGAAAAAGAAGGATTTTCACTGTCGATCATTCCGTGGTTTATTCTGGGGTTTTTAGCGATGAGTGCTATTAATTCGTTAGGAATTGTACCAGCTAATGTAGCGCAAACATTTGTTAATATCGCTTATATTTTAATTGGGATGGCGATGGCTGGACTAGGTTTAAATGTAGAGATAAACACCTTTAAACAATTAGGCGTAAAAGCGTTTATTGCAGGACTGATCGGTTCGGTTTGTTTATCAATACTTGGCTATGTTTTAGTTATTTTTATGTAATTTCATAATTCTAACGCCTTTAGCGGGCACCTCCCAAAATCCGGTATAATGGTAGCGACGAAACTAAACCATACTGAATGAGGTGAATGCCCTATGACTCTTGTAAAACAAATGAGCCTATTTGACATCCAATAGTTATTGGAAATGGAAAGTTCTCGTCGTTTTGATGCGATTTTTGCCACTTTCGACGTACAACCTATTTTTCAGTTGTTTTCAAAAAAGACATTACGTGGTGCCCCACGTGAATTAAACTATGGTGTGATGATTCAATCCCTAATTATTCGCATAGTAGAACGTATTCCAACGATCAAGGTTAATCAAACGTTTGACCAACGATCCTTTATTCCGCTTGGATTGTAGTTTTCTTGGTTCGGAACACATTTCGAATCACGCGATGCAGCCAAACTCTCTGAGAAAAAAGAGTCGGCCCAAATAAATACACAAATGAATTAAATTGATTATCTTTCTATACCGCTCAAAAAAAACACGAAAATAATGATTCTAAAAAAATCATTGCTTTCGTGTTTTCTAAATCAAATCCAATTGATTCTTTCACTTCTTTAATCAGTTTATCCACTGACTTACAGACCATTATTTCTTTTTAAGAATAAACATAACAATGCTTGTAACTAATGATATGACGCTATAAATTATAACCCAAAAGAAGAATGTTGATCCGAGGGAAGTATAAGTTAAAACAGTAAATATGACAAAAGTTAATATAGGAGCTATAAACCATTTTTTAAATACTAGAAAACTAAGTATAGAGAATGCAAATACTAGAATTGGGCAAAGTAAAATTGCAAACATGAATTCCATATTTTTCACAACCTTTATAAACGTAATTTTTTATAAAAAAGTCCATTGGAATAAATCTAATTGTTTTAGCATATTCTAAAAGTTTGTTTTGTATATATACTGGCGTCTGTGAAATAACCTTTAAATCATCTAAGTTTATTTCTACAATTGTAGCCTTTAATGTCTCATTATTGTTATAAAGGAATAAAATATGAAGACAATCCTTATAGTATTATTCCAGGACGCATCATCCTTGAATTAGAGGCATATTTCAGCGAACAGGTGACACTTTGCGCTAAAGTGTACCCTTTGTAAAGGACATTTTAAAAAAAGCTCTAGGCAACTTGAAGAAGATGATGACTGTATTGCGCAGGCGTCATCTTTTTTAGATTCCACTGACCCTGATAATGATTGTAATAAGTCATATAACTTTTAATTTCCCCTTTACATCCACATGATCTTAAATCTGTTTCATCTTTAAAATGCCCAAAGAACGACTCTTTAAGGAGCATTATCCCAACAGTTCCCACGACGGGACATGGATTGACCTAATCCCATTGTCTTCACAAGCTTTTGGAAATGGGGGTTGGTATAGTGGAACCCCTGATCCGAGTGGATGAATGCCCCTTCTGCTAGCTTGATACCATTCTTCTTCAAATTTCTTAGTGTATTCAGGGCAATATCTAGCGTTATTTTATCAGATACTTCATAGGCCAAAATTTTATTGGTTTCCCCATCTTTAATTGTAGAGAAATAGGCGCGTTTCCCTTTTCCATAACTCAAATAGGTGATGCTCTAAATTCATCTGTGTAAGTGATTCCTTTTTCACTAACAGCCTTTACATAAGGATGTTTCTGAGTATTTTTGTTCTTGATCAGAAAATGATTTTTTTGACATAAATTCTGCTCAAATCTAGTTGTTATGTTCATTATAAATAAAAGTACCCTGTAAGAGAGACTTTTTTTAAGTGTCTATCTTATAGGGTACATTTTATTCGAAATGCAGGTTTTTTTAGATAGAATCAGAAGATATTTTAGTTAAAAATTAGCGTAATGCTTCAATCGAAGACGCTAATTCAGCTATAACTATTTTGCTACTGATAAGTGGACTGTTTTCAGATTTTTCTCCATCAGAGCTTTGTCCAGGACGGTGATGAGCTGTAGCGAATGCATCGCTATTACGCCACGCGTGGAAATGCTCCTTAGACTCCCAGTACATATTGACGCTCATTTCGTCATAAGTCGGATCATCAGTTGAAACTAGTACCTCTACTTTATGGAAGCCTTCAAACTGCTGCAGAGGACCTGGCTTTGTAAAGTTCGGTGCCATTTTTGCAGCAAAGCCGGGTTTGACTTGAATACGATTTGTAACAATAATCATGTTTTTCCCCCCTAATCATTTTTAATTTAAAAAACTACTATATGAATGAATTATCAATGATTATCATTCGCAATCAATGATAATGGTCGTAGGAAGACATTGTCAATACAATTAATCTGTAAATAGTTCTATCTTTGAAGTGTTGGAACCAAAATTTATAGATGGAAATATACTTCGCTATAAGGATGAACAGACGCGCTAGATCCTGACATTTAACTGACATAAACCGATGATATAATGAGAACACGAACGAGCTGGTGACGAGGTGAAGGGATGGCAAAAATATTAGTAGTAGAA
Source organism: Lysinibacillus sp. (assembly GCA_032053185.1). Lineage (GTDB taxonomy): Bacteria > Bacillota > Bacilli > Bacillales_A > Planococcaceae > Lysinibacillus. The sequence goes on along the minus strand of DAMBVB010000007.1, from coordinate 104,012 downwards.
GATGAATATGCGATAAGCCAAGTTTTGAAGGCATATTTGAAGAAGGTAGGCTTTAATGTTGTGCAATGTTTTAATGGAGGACAGGCATTGGATATATTTCAAAAGGTTCAGCCTGATTTAGTATTACTCGATATTATGTTACCAGAAAAAAACGGTTGGTTCATTTTAAAGGAAATTAGAGAATTAAGCTCTTGTCCAGTGATCATGCTAACAGCATTAGGCGATGTAAATTATCGATTAGAGGGTTTCGATCAAGGAGCAGACGATTATATTGCAAAGCCATTTATAGCTGATGAGGTAGTGGCAAGAGTCAAGGCGGTTTTAAGGCGCGGTAAAGGGAGCCGTGAATCTTCAGAAATAAAACGCTTTGGTGGGCTAGAGATTGATATGAAAGCCCATCAAGTGCTACTTAAGGGAGAAGAAATCATCTTAACGCCTAGAGATTTATCTGTACTTTTATTTTTGGCCGAGCATCCAAACCAAACCTTTACACGTGACCAACTTATTGATCAAGTTTGGGGCTGGGAATATGAAGGTAGTGATAGAGCGGTGGATTTAGCGGTGAAGCGACTAAGAAAGGTACTTAAGGAATGGGATGAGGAAGAGGGAGAAATAAAGACACTACGTGGATTGGGGTATCAGCTAAGTGTTCAAAAAAAATAAGCGAATATCTTTACGCAACTATTGGACAAGCCGCTATTTATTAACTCTCTTTGTAGGTCTAGCTATTATCTCTTTTATTTCTGCGGCATGGATTCGGCATACGACGTTTCAAAATCGACTAGAGATGATGGAATTTATAGCTGACGAGACTGTATTTCGCCTAACAGATACTTCTGGCCAAAATAATGGACCTATGATTGGTATTCCAGGGTTTATTGGCAACCGTGAGCGATCTACTATGCGAGAAATTGATCCCGTTTTATATGTTGTAGATACGGCGGGTAATATAGTAAGTAGCAATCGACCGATGCCTCCAGGAAGTGAAAAAAATGTTGCCAACATACTGGATGGTGAAGAAGGGACAAAGAAAATAACTGTAACGAGTGAGGGACAAGAGTTAGTTCAATATGTCGTAAAAAGAAAACTTGAAAGGGACAATAAGGAAGTTGGCTGGGTGCTTGTCTTAGAGAAAAAGGAGAATTTAACGAAGGTTAACCAAGCATACGGGCTACTGGCATTACTTATTGGAGCACTTGCTGTATTGGGGTGGGGTGCTATTTATTTTTTATCCAAACGTCTAGCACACCCAATAAAACAGGTTGCCGAAGCTGCAAAGCAAGTGCAAGAAGGAAACTATACATTTGATTTGCCTCAAAATAGTAAGGAAGAAGAAATTTATGAGCTCGTTACTTCTTTTAAAGAAATGGCGAATAAGCTAGAACAATTAGAAAAGACTCGAACAGAATTATTAGCGGGCGTCACCCACGAGCTAAAAACACCGGTTACGTCAATTAGTGGGTTATTGCAGGCGGTGAAAGATGGAGTCGTTACAGGTCAGGATGCTAGTGAATTTATTCAAATGGCATTAGTAGAAACGACGAAAATGAAAACGATGGTCGGTGATTTGCTAGCTTATAATCATTTTGCGGTAGATGCAATTCCAGTAAAGCTTGAAACAATGAATGTTAATCAGTTAGTGCGTGATGCTGTAGCTCAATGGGAAGTAATGCAGGATGACGAAAATGTTAAAATACAAATAGATTTCCTTGCAGACTCCGTTGATGTTCAGGCGGATGTTGTACGTATACAGCAAATAGTTACTAATTTATTGACGAATGCAAAGCAAGCAATGCAGGAAGGGATTGTCATCATTACGCTGGTGGAAAAAGAGGATGCTGTCTTCATTACTGTAAAGGACACAGGACATGGTATCCCTCAGGAAGATCAGGCATTTATCTTTGAACGTTTTTATAGAGGAGAAAATAAAAAATATGCGGTCCGAGGCTTAGGCTTAGGATTATCACTTAGTAAAATGATGGCGCAATCTATAGGCGGTGATTTACGACTAATTGACAGTAATTCATCAGGAACATGCTTTGAAATAACACTGAAAAAGGCTACTTCGCTCTAAAAGGCGTGGTAGCTTTTTTTTGTAAAGTTTTTTTGAAGGAAATGTAAAGCTGACATCTGACTGACACATTAGGCCTTTATAGTAAGTATTGTAAACGAGAAACCAAAAGAAAGGACGGGATCAAGGATGACCGGAAACAAAAGGTTTTTCCAAATGATAACCTTACCTGCAGCATTATTAATACTACTAGTCGGTTGTGGTGAGAGTAGCGATTATGTGGCGAAGGTTGATGGTGAAAAGATTTTACAAACAGAACTAGATGACGCATTGCGTGAACAATACGGTACAGAGGTGCTAGAGACACTAATTACCAATAAAATAGTTGAACTAGAGGCGAAGAAAGTGGGTGTTTCTGTATCCGAGGACTCTATTCAGGAAGAGTATAAGGAGTTAGCCGAGTCGTATGGTGGGGAAGAATCATTACAAGAGGCACTAGAGGTGAACGGACTGACAGAGCAGAGTGTGAAGGATAATATTCGCATATATCAACTTACCAAAAATGTAATTGCTGAAAGCATTGACATATCAGATGAGGAAGTAGCTCAATATTTTGAAAACAATAAGGATAGCTATGGACAAAAGGAAGAGATTGTAGCTAGCCATATTTTATTGGAGGATGAGGCAACAGCAAAGGATGTGCTAGCAAAAATAAAAGCTGGTGAGGATTTTTCGGAGCTAGCAAAAACATATTCAATCGATTCATCAACGAATGAGGCTGGTGGGGAAATAGGCTATATTAGTCGAGGACAGATGGATGAGAAATTTGAAGAAGCCGCATTTGGCCTTGAAAAAGGTAGCGTCAGTGATATTGTTCAAACGTCAGAAGGTTATCACATCATTAAAGTAACCGAAAAAGTACCTGCAGAAGAGGCCGTATTCGAGGATGTAAAAGATGAAGTTTATGCGACTGTGCTGGAGGATCGCATAAATGAGGAATACGCATCTTGGTTAGCTGATAAACAAGAGCAATACAAAATAGAAAAAATGTAAGGAGTGAACTATATGCCTACTCTTACCTCGTTTAATCCTAACGGTCGAAAGGAGATTAAACAGGCTATCTCCTATCCGGACTATACATTGCTAAAAACTAAGCTACAGCATGTAATGCAGCGAGATAAGCATGCTGGGATGAATGGTAAGTATTTAATTCGCAGCACATACTTTGATAATTTTGAAAACAAAGTTCTAAATGAAAAAAAAGAGGGTTATATCAATCGAGATAAATATCGAGTACGAATTTACGGTAAATCCACTACGACTATAAATTTGGAGCGAAAAAGCAAACGAAATAATTTAACCTTTAAAACGAAGTGTGCCATATCCCAAAAGGAATATGAAAAAATGCGTGGTGGGGATATCGCTTGGATGGAGGAAGACGAACGAGCGTTAATTCAAGATTTATATAAGGACATGAAGTATCACCAATTGAAACCAATGACAGTTGTCGATTACGAGCGTGAGGCTTACATCTATCCCTTTGGAAATGTGCGTGTCACATTTGATAGTAAAGTACAGTCGAGCCTACGTAATACAGATATGTTTAATCCGAAGCTACCGATGGTTGATGTACTTGAGCCAAACTTAGTTATTTTAGAAGTGAAATACGATGAGTACTTGCCGGATATTATTAAGTACTTATTACAATCAGTAGATACACGTGCTGAGGCATATTCGAAATATCAGCTTAGTCGTATGTACGTATAAAGGAGAATTAAACAATGGATACTATAAAATTTAACGATATTTTTAAATCCAGCTTTTTAGAGAAAACAACATCATTTTCATTAATAGATTCACTTTTAGGGTTAGTTGTAGCATTCTTTGTAGGCCTGTTTATTTACGCTGTATACAAGAAAACCTTTAACGGAGTAATTTACTCGCATTCCTTCAATATTTCGCTACTCATTATGACAATGGCAACAGCACTAGTGATTATGGGAATAAGTTCAAATGTGCTGTTATCGTTAGGTATGGTTGGTGCACTATCAATCGTGCGTTTCCGTACACCTATTAAAGATCCTATGGATTTAGTATATATTTTCTGGGCAATAGTTTCTGGGATTCTTTGCGGTGCAGGATTTATTCCACTTGTTATAATCGGTGCCGTTCTAATTGGTCTCGTACTACTCGTGTTAGTGAACAAAATTACTGTGGAGAATCCATATCTTTTAATTGTGAAATTTGAAGAAGATTTTGCTTGTGAGGAAGTGGAGCATATTATTGCGGCACAGTCTAAAAAATTCGCTTTAAAATCAAAATCTATTATGTCGGATGTTGAAATCGAAACAACCTATGAAATTCGTGTTAAACAAAATGATACAAAATTGATGGACAATCTTACAAAAGTACCTGGAGTAAAATCAGCAGTAATGCTTAGTTATGATGGTAATTTCACTGCTTAGTAACCACTCTAGAGGAGTTTTCTAACTATGAAGAGAGGTGCTGATAATGATTAAAACACGGGTTGTCTATATTAGTATGGCAATTCTGCTACTCCTCTTTGTTGTTGTGTCTGCAGTGCTCCCAAACACCGGCATTGAAACAAAAAATACCAAGTTTTCCTATGAATCTATTGTGTTTAATAAAAATAAAGTAACAACAGTAGATATTGAAATAGCCGAGGAAGATTGGGCTGACATGCTAGAAAGTGCAACAGATAAGGAGTTGAAGCAAGCTAATATCACAGTAGATGGCAAGAGAATAGAGAATGTAGCTATTCGTACAAAAGGAAGTTCATCACTGAACTCGGTTGCAAATAGCGACTCGGATCGATATAGCTTAAAAATAGATTTCGATTATTACGATGATACACAAAGCTTATACGGCTTGAAAAAATTAAATTTAAATAATAATTTCAGTGATTCAACGTTAATGCGAGAATATATTTCTTATGAGCTGATGGAACAAATGGGATTACCTACACCCGCTCATTCATATATGTATGTCACAGTGAATGGTGAGGATAGAGGTTTATTTTTAGGGGTAGAAGCCGTGGATGAAACATTCCTGGCAAATAACTACGGCTCTAATGATGGATTTTTGTTTAAGCCAGATGGGACAGGCAGTGATTTAAAATATATTAGTGATGATATTGCTGATTATACGGGAATTGGCTTAAAAACGAACGAAGGTAATGTCGATCAATCAAAATTCATTGACATGATTAAAGCTATCAATAATGGCGGCAATATCGAAAAATATATTGATGTCGATGAAATGCTGCGTTATTTTGCTATGAACACGGCAATTGTAAATCTTGATAGTTATCAGAGCAATATGAAACACAATTACTATTTGTATGAGAAGGATGGTGTGTTTTCTATTATACCTTGGGATTATAATATGTCCTTTGGTGGCTTTGGTGGAGGTGGTAGAATGGGTGGCAATATTCAAATGCCAGCCGATGCCAATATGAAAGCACCAGAAGATGCACAGACGAATGAGCAATTAGATAAACCAGACATGGAGTTTCCGAATAATGGTGTTCAACAACAGCAAGGAGAACGTCCTAATGGTGGCCTCAATAAGGGTGGAATCAATATGGGGATGGGTATGTCCGGCGATCTTATGGCAGATAGCGCTATTAACTTTAGTGTGACTACCCCAGTATCTGGTACAACATTAGAGGATAGCCCGCTATTAAATGCCTTACTCTCAAATGAAGAGTATCGTGCTAAATATGAAGGCTATTTAGAAGAGATAGCGACTAATTACTTAACAGAAGAAAACATACAAAACATTACCAAAAAATTAGCATTGTTATTAACGACGTATGTGGAAGCAGACCCTACGAAATTCTCTACAACAGAACAGTTTATAGAAGCGGTAGAAGGGGGAAAAAGTCTTCCTGAATTTGCAAAACAGCGCTCCGAATCTATTTTAAAGCAACTGTCAGGGGAACTTGTTGTGGAAGCAACAACACAAGGGAATATGGCAATGCCTAATCCAGGCGAAATGGGTGACATGAACATTCCGATGCAAAGACCAGATGACTTTGATCCGAATCAAATGCCAGAGGATTTCGATCCTTCACAAGCCCCTCCATTTAATCAAAACGGTGATAAGCAGGGAGACAGACCAAATGGTGGTGGTCCAATGCAACGACCTGACAAAAATGGAGGACCTATGTGGCCAAACCAAGGCGATGAGCAACAAAAGCAAGGAACAGTAATCGATAAAAATACAATTCTTACAGCGGCTGTTTGCTTTGTCTTGTTAATAGTTGCACTGCTCTTTGTTTTAAAATTTAATAGAAGAGGTCGTTAAAAAAATAACCATATCCAAAACTTTTGGGTATGGTTTTTGCTTTTTATCGTGCTAAAATAAAGCATTCTTTTTTGAGGAGTCTACTAATATGAATGAACAACAATTTGATAAGCTTTTGCATATTAATACGGTCGGTGAACAGTATGGGTTTCCTAAATTAGCTCACTACCATCGTTATGAGCCAACACCATATGCTGGATTAGAACAATTATTTTCTGAGTATGAGATGCCTGATAATCCAGTGTTTATCGATATTGGATGTGGAAAAGGGAGAGTCCCTATTTATGTACATGATAAATTTCATATTCCGACAATAGGGGTAGAAATGGATGCAGGTTTTTATGCAGAGGCTGAGAATAATAAAAGGAACTATCTTCAAAAAAAGAGTGCTCAATCTCCGGTTTCCTTTATGCATTCAATAGCGGAGGACTATGCTATTCAACCAAGCGACACGGTTTTCTTTTTTTTTAATCCATTTTCAATCCACATTTTTCGTACGGTTATTCATAATATATGGAAGTCTTATGAACAGCATATGCGTGAAATTCATGTTATTTTATATTACCCACCATATGATTATTTACAGTTTTTACATCATGGGACGCCTTTTGAATTAATCCATGAGGTTCATCTTGAAAATGAAACAAATATTAACGAACGACTTTGTGTGTTTGCATTGAAAAAAGCTTAGAGCTGTAGAAATAATTTAGCTCTAAGCTTTTTTTTATAGCGACTAAAATAAACGGCCATGACTACTCCTTCTACTTCTAGAATGGCACTTTATTTCCCTGGTAATAAGTAGTTATTATTATTTCAAATGAATACAACTATTTTGACGCCTGTTATCCTAGACCATGCAATTTTTGAAAAAAGGACTTCTTGCTAATGAGATTTAATTGTAAAAATAATCGAAAAGGATAGGTTTGTGTAAATATCCACCGTTAATTAATAGATAATTCAAAAATTACTAATTATACCGAAAAAACACGCTAGACTAAATATAAAGAATGTTTTACAATGTAAAAGGCTAAAACAAATAATAGTTTGATGCACGTTTAGATAGTTATAATTAAAACTTTGGTTATTTTTGTTATTGAGGAAATGTCATGGATTGTTTATAATTATCAGAAATATCTAATATTTGAGAAAATTCAGAGGGGGAATAAATTTATGAGAAAGAATAAAAAGCTTAAAAAGTTTGGCTCACTTCTAGTTGCATCTTCACTACTTGCAGGCGTTCTTGCAGGCTGTAGTACCGGAGATAGTTCAAGTTCTGGAGGATCATCAGGGGGGGGCGGTTCCTCTGACGGTGATACTATTAAAATCGGTGCAAACTTAGAGCTTTCAGGTAATGTAGCTTCCTATGGTTCTTCCATTGCTCTAGGTGCAGAGCTTGCTGTTAAAGAAATTAATGATAATGGCGGGATCGACGGTAAAAAAATTGACCTTATTAAAGTAGATAACAAATCAGAAAACTCAGAGGCTACTGCAGCAGCTATTAAACTAGCAACGCAAGATAAAGTAGTAGCAATGCTAGCTCCAGCAACTTCTGGTAATACAGTTGCTACTGTTCAAATTGCGAATAAAAATAAAATCCCAATCGTTACTGGTTCGGGTACTGCTCCAAACATTACAGTAAATGATAACGGTAGCATTAATGAGTATGCATTCCGTACTTGTTTCATCGATCCATTCCAAGGGATTGTAGCAGCAAACTTCGCTTCTAATGAATTGAAAGCTAAAAATGTAGCTATTTTTGCGGACAACGCATCTGATTATGCAAAAGGTTTAGCTAAATCATTTAAAGAAACAATTACAAAAGATGGCGGGAAAGTTGTAAAGGAAGAAGCATATGTAGCGAAGGATACTGACTTCCGTACACAGTTAACAAATATTAAAGGAGAGAAGCCAGACTTTATTTTTATCCCAGGATACTATGAAGAGGTCGGTTTAATTGTTAAACAAGCACGTGAAATGGGGATTGATGTACCACTTATGGGGGCTGACGGTTGGGATTCACCAACATTAGTAGAGTTGGCTGGTGCGAAAGCGCTAAATAACACGTACATCACAAACCACTACTCTGCAGAGGACCCAGATAAAAAAATTCAAGACTTTGTAAAGGCGTTTAAAGCAGCGAACAATGACAAAGCACCAGATGCATTTAATGCCCTTGGCTATGACTCCATTTACTATATTGCTGATGCTATTAAACGTGCAGGCTCTACGGATGGGGAAGCAATAAAAAATGCATTAGCTGACACAAAAGATCTTTCTTTAGTCACAGGTACTTTCTCAGTTGACGAAAACCATAACCCAATTAAAACAGCAACAGTTCTTGAATTTAAAGACGGTAAACAAGTGTTCAACTCTAAAGTTAATCCTTAATGTTTTTTAGGCAAGGGGAGGCGGGTAAACACGCCTTCCCTTTTATGTTTTTTAGACCATGAAAAAAATGATGAAAGAGGACACAATTTACGCTGTTTTCAATAATAACATGTAAAAGTAAGTCCTATTTTTGCATTTTTCAAAAAATAAAAAGGAGTGAACGCTCATGGAATGGATACAACAGCTTGTGAATGGTATTTCACTAGGTAGTATCTACGCATTAATAGCGCTAGGGTATACGATGGTATACGGGATTATTAAGCTAATTAACTTTGCCCACGGCGATGTCTTCATGATTGGGTCATTTATTGGCTTTTACGCAATTGCTAAGTGGGAGCTTGGCTTCTTTCCAGCCCTAGTATTGGCGATGGCGGTCTGTGCAATCTTTGGTGTTTTAATTGAACGTATTGCGTATAAGCGTTTGCGAAATGCCACGCGTATTGCGGCTTTAATTACTGCTATAGGTGTATCACTATTAATCGAGTATACTACTATTTTCTTCAGAGGTGCGCAACCAGCAGCCTATCCTGAAGTCATTACTAATAAATCATTTGATGTTTTCGGTGTTCAAATCAGTAGCACATCAATATTAATTTTATCAGTCACTATTGTACTAATGATTCTTTTACAATTCATTGTACATAAAACAAAAATCGGGAAAGCGATGCGTGCGGTTTCACATGATGCGGATGCAGCGCGTTTAATGGGCATTAATGTAGATAATACAATTTCAGCAACATTCGCAATTGGTTCAGCTTTAGCGGGTGCAGCGGGAGTTATCTTCGGGGTATATTACACAAAGATCGATCCATTAATGGGGGTTATTCCAGGGGTTAAAGCGTTTATCGCGGCTGTGCTAGGTGGTATTGGTATTATCCCTGGTGCCATGGTTGGCGGCATGCTATTAGGTGTAGTGGAATCATTAGTAAGTGCACTTGGTTTCTCTTTATGGCGCGATGCAGCGGCATTCGTAATTTTAATTTTAATTTTAATCTTCAGACCATCGGGTATCTTTGGTAAAAACGCCCGTGAGAAAGTGTAGGTGAGCGGTAATTATGAAAAAGTCAAAAGTTTTCTGGGGCTATGCCGTATTAGCGCTAGTCATCTATGCAGTTGTTCAAGTGCTTATTTCAACGAACATTCTCGATATTTACTATCAAAATATGTTGATCACAATGTGTATTAACATCATGCTTGCGGTCAGTTTGCACATTGTCATTGGGATTACGGGTCAGTTCTCGATTGGGCATGCCGGTTTCCTAGCGGTTGGGGCATATATTTCTGCAATTATTACAACGAAGCTCATGCTACCGTTCCCATTAGCTATTTTCTTAGGGGCGCTGGCAGCAGCGGTAGCCGGTTTAATTGTAGGTATCCCGACGTTACGTTTAAAGGGTGACTATTTAGCAATTGCAACGCTTGGTTTTGCAGAAATTATACGTATTATCTTTTTAAATACGGATTATGTTGGTGGTGCAGCAGGGATGCAGGTTGAATATTTATCTAATTGGACTTATGCATTCATAGGTGTTGTTCTAACAATTTTAGTAATTTCGAACTTTACGAATTCTCGTCATGGGCGCGCATGTATTTCGATTCGTGAGGACGAAATTGCGGCAGATGCAATGGGTATCAACACAACCTACTATAAAGTTGTAGCGTTCGCAATTGGTTCGTTCTTTGCTGGTCTTGCGGGGGCCATCTTTGCACATAATTTTTACATTATTCAACCGACAACGTTCGGTTTCTTAAAATCATTTGATATTTTAATCTATGTAGTTCTTGGTGGTTTAGGAAGTCTTTCGGGATCCGTTATTGCTGCAATTTTCTTAACAGTAATCTCAACTTACCTAGCAAATTTCCCAGAAACACGTATGATTATTTACAGCTTAGTCTTAATCGTGGTAATGCTATACCGTCCAACAGGTTTGATGGGAACAAAAGAAGTTACGGATTTATTTAAGTTTGGTAAAAAGGGAGGTACAAAATAATGACTAGAAACCTTCTTATCGATGTTGAAAATTTGGGGATTCAATTCGGCGGTTTAAAGGCGGTACAGGGCGTTAATATGTACCTGAATCGTGGAGAATTAGTAGGCCTTATTGGACCTAATGGTGCTGGTAAAACAACGAGCTTTAACATGCTTACAGGGGTTTATATGCCAACTGAAGGTACTATTACATTTGATGGTATAAAGTTAAATGGGCTTGCACCATATCAAGTAACACAAAAAGGTATTAGCCGTACATTCCAAAATATCCGTTTATTTAAGGAGCTATCTGTTTTAGATAATGTAAAGGTAGCGAACCATTCGCTTGCGAAACATTCTATGTGGTCTTCTATTTTCCGTTTGCCGAACCATTTTAAAGGCGAGGTAGAAATGGAGCATCAGTCCATTGAGTTCTTAAAAATCTTTGGCTTAGACGTTTATAAGGATGAGCTAGCGAAAAATTTACCATATGGGATGCAACGTCGTCTTGAAATTGCTCGTGCTCTAGCGGCGAAACCTAAATTGCTATTATTAGATGAGCCAGCAGCTGGGATGAACCCACAGGAAACGCATGATCTGATGGAGCTAATAGCATTTATACGTAAAGAATTTAGCTTAACAATTCTTCTGATTGAGCATGATATGAGCTTAGTTATGGGGATATGTGAACGTATATATGTGCTCGATCACGGTCAATTAATCGCAGATGGGACACCAGAAGAAATACGCAACAATCCAAAGGTAATTGAAGCGTACCTTGGCGAGGAGGTTATCAGCTAATGCTAAAAGTACAAAATATAGATGTATTTTACGGTAATATTCAAGCATTAAAGGGCCTCTCTTTAGAAGTAAATGAGGGTGAAATCGTAACGTTAATCGGTGCGAACGGTGCTGGTAAAAGTACATTATTAAAAACATTGTCAGGCTTATTAAAACCAAAGGGTGGCATCATTGAATATGAAGGCTTCTCTATCGCAGGGAAGGCTGCACAGACAATTGTAAAATCAGGCATTTCACATGTTCCAGAGGGGCGCCGCGTTTTTGCCAATATGTCTGTTGAAGAAAACTTAGAGCTTGGAGCGTATCTCCGTAACGATAAAGCTGGCATCAAAAAAGACCTAGATCATGTGTATGAATTATTTCCACGTCTTTTAGAGCGTCGTAAGCAGCAATCAGGTACATTATCTGGTGGTGAGCAACAGATGCTAGCGATGGGGCGAGCATTAATGGCAAAACCAAAATTGTTATTAATGGATGAACCTTCAATGGGGCTTGCACCACTCATGGTAAAAAATATTTTTAATATTATTGAGCAAGTCAACAAAGAGGGCACAACTGTATTGCTTGTTGAGCAAAATGCGAATATGGCCTTATCGGTAGCAAATCGTGCGTATGTACTTGAAACGGGACGTATAGTATTATCCGGTACAGCAAAAGAGCTTCAAGAGAGTGAACAAGTAAAGGCTGCTTATTTAGGCGGTTTATAGAGGAAGAAGGCCTCTAAATTTTTGAGACGTCTTTTTTCGTATATTAAGAGAATAAGCGGATGGAAAGAAAGGCTAAAACGACGGATACAATTCACAAAGTGAAGAAATAGCAGTAGCATTCTTCTTTTATTATTTGGTAATGTGGATGAAAGGAGTGATGTTATATGAAGTATTCAGCACAATATTTTATTGAGAAATTAAATTTAGCAGAGCATCCAGAGGGAGGGTATTATATATCCTCGTTTCGGGCATCTGAGGATATGGCTGTAAGGGATGTACAAAGACCAATTTATACGAGTATTTATTTCTTATTACGTTCACAGGATATATCGCATTTGCATCGTTTGAAATCGGATGAGCTTTGGTATTATCATGCTGGCAGTCCGTTAACGGTTCATATGATTTTCCCAGATGGTACATATGAGGCGAAGAAACTTGGATTAAATGTTGAGGCAGGAGAAGTACCACAAATAGCAGTACCGAAGAATACTATATTTGGCTCATCTGTAGAGGATGCAAATACATTTAGTTTAGTAGGCTGTATGGTCGCACCAGGCTTTGACTTTGAAGACTTCGAATTATTTACGCAAGATGGGCTTTTAGCTGACTATCCACAGCACGAGGAAGTTATTCGAAAAATGGCTTACAAGAAAATTTAACTTAGTTAGCAGGCTGAAATAAGTTTTGATTAGAAGAAAGTAGCCGTCTCAAAATGAGTTGAGACGGCGCTTCTAATTTACCACAAAATCTAGCTCTAATTTCGATTTCATGTAACGATTTTTTTGTAATCGCCTAACACATGCCCCAGTTAACTGCTTAGTACTTACCTGTTAAGCTGCTTTATTTTGGTGTGTATTGCAGTTGTCTGAATAGTTCTGTTCGTTCTTTATCTGTTAAATCGCGCCACTGTCCAATCTTTAAATTGCCAAGCTTAATATTCATAATACGAATGCGCTGTAGACGCTTAACGGAGTAGCCAAGCGCTGAACACATACGGCGTATTTGACGATTTAAACCTTGCTCTAAAATAATTTTAAAGATTTTATCAGATATTTTTTCAACATAACAAGGTAGGGTTGTAGTATCTAAAATATCTACACCAGCCCCCATTTTTTTGATGAATTGCGCCGTAATAGGTTTATCAACTTGCACGATATATTCTTTTTCATGATGGTTTTCCGCACGCAAAATTTTATTGACGATGTCACCATCATTTGTCAGTAATAATAGCCCCTCTGACTCTTTATCTAGTCGCCCAATATGAAAAATACGAAGAGGGTGATTGACAAAATCAACGACATTTCCCTTTATATGATGTTCAGTTGTGCTTGTGATTCCTACTGGTTTGTTTAGGGCAATATATACGAGCTGTTCTTCTTTTTTTACCTCTTTTCCATCAACACAAACGATATCACCAGCCTCAACTTGACTGCCGACTGTGGCCATTTCACCATTAATTGTTACTATACCTGCTGCTATCCATTTATCAGCACCGCGACGAGATACGATGCCTGTTTCACTTAAATATTTATTAATGCGCATACTGTTCTCCTATACATTTATATTATTTTTAAGTATACATGATAGTTGGTCACACCGTGAATCCTAGAAGCTTTTCAAGCAAAAATAGCTCTTCGCCACACCTACAAATGCCACTCTTCAAGATCAAATATTAGGATTGATTCCGAAAAAATTTAAAAAAGTTGAAATTATTTTTCGTTTCTGACAATATATTGGGTAAGAGGCTATCTATGAAAATACCGTTATTTCGATAAAAAATGACGATTTTTGTAGATTATTTTCTCACTATTTTGTGTAAAGGGGAGAAGTAAAATGGTTTATGCATTTCCAAACACTGAAGGCTCGGTAGTTCAATTCAAAGAGAAATATGATAATTACATTGGTGGGGAATGGACACCTCCAGTGAAAGGACAATACTTTGACAATGTGACACCTATTACTGGACAAGTTTTTACACAAGTAGCTCGTTCTACTGCTGAGGATATTGAGCTTGCACTTGATGCAGCACATGATGCAAAAGATGCATGGGGAAAAACATCCGCAACAGAGCGTGCAAACATTTTACTTAAAATTGCGGACCGCATAGAACAAAACTTAGAAAAGCTAGCCGTTGCCGAAACATGGGATAACGGAAAAGCGGTACGTGAGACATTAAATGCAGATATCCCTCTTGCCATTGATCATTTCCGTTATTTTGCGGGAGCTTTACGTGCACAAGAAGGCACTGTAAGCCAAATCGATAATGATACGGTCGCTTATCATTTCCATGAGCCAATTGGGGTGGTAGGTCAAATTATCCCTTGGAACTTCCCGTTATTAATGGCTGTTTGGAAGTTAGCACCTGCACTTGCAGCTGGAAACTGTGTAGTGTTAAAACCTGCAGAGCAAACACCAACTTCGATTATGGTGCTCGTTGAATTAATAGAAGATTTATTGCCATCAGGTGTACTAAATGTTGTCAATGGCTTTGGCTTAGAGGCAGGGAAGCCGCTAGCATCGAATCCACGCATCGGTAAAATTGCCTTTACAGGTGAGACAACGACAGGTCGCTTAATTATGCAATATGCTTCACAAAACCTTATTCCAGTTACATTAGAATTGGGCGGTAAGTCACCAAACATCTTCTTTGAGGATATCATGGATGAAGATGATGCCTTTTTAGATAAAGCAGTTGAGGGCTTTGTATTATTCGCCCTAAATCAAGGTGAGGTATGTACATGTCCTTCTCGTGCATTAATTCAAGAATCTATTTACGATAAATTTATGGAGCGTGTCCTACAACGTGTTGAAGCGATTAAAGTTGGGAATCCACTTGATCCGAATACGATGATGGGTGCACAAGCTTCAAGTGAGCAAATGGAAAAAATTCTTTCTTACTTAGATATTGGTAAGCAAGAAGGTGCCGAATGTCTAATTGGCGGAGAGAAAAATAATGTAGCAGCAGGCTTTGAAAATGGTTACTACATTAAGCCAACAGTCTTCAAAGGACACAATAAAATGCGTATTTTCCAAGAAGAAATTTTCGGGCCAGTTGTTGCTGTAACAACATTTACAACAAAAGACGAAGCGTTAGCAATTGCAAATGACACATTATACGGTCTAGGTGCAGGTGTATGGACACGTGATATGAATACAGCTTATCGCTTCGGTCGTGGTATTGAAGCAGGACGTGTTTGGACAAACTGCTACCATGCTTATCCTGCACATGCAGCGTTTGGTGGCTATAAAATGTCGGGTGTTGGTCGTGAAAATCATAAGATGATGTTAGCTCACTACCAGCAAACGAAAAACCTATTAGTTAGCTACAGTGAAAACAAACTTGGTTTCTTCTAATCGATAGGGAGGTGCGTGAGCGTGGTCGAGCGTGTTGTAGCAACAGAAGAAGCGCTAGCACTAATCGAATTATTGAAAGAAAAGCATGGACCCGTTATATTTCATCAATCAGGTGGATGCTGTGACGGCTCTTCGCCAATGTGTTATCCAGAGGGCGAGTTATTATTAGGTGATCAAGATGTTTGCCTGGGAGAGATTGGTGGTGCTCCCTTCTATATGCATAAAAATCAATATGATTATTGGAAGCATACACAAATAATTTTGGACGTTGTCGAGGGTAGAGGTGGTATGTTTTCACTTGAAGGTGTTGAAGGTAAACGATTTTTAACAAGATCAAGAGCCTTTTCAACAGAGGAGTTAAAGGAATTAGGGTTAATGTAACGATTTTATGGACAGCGGCAAAAAGTATTGCCGCTGTTTTTCTATGTAGAATGTATGTAAGGCTATATTTCCTGGAGAGTTGCGTAATATCAAACTGGTTACGTTTCTTTGAATATAACTTTTTATTGGTCATTTCAATTAGTGTCTGCTCCGCCATTCATTTTTAATTATTTCCATTTAAGTCACTCCTATTGAGTAACATACGTATTACGTTAATATCACTTATATTATGACAAAACTAAGATTCACCGTGGCGATGACATTTGTAAAACGTTCGGGGCAGTTAGTGCAGCAGCTGTAGCATCAAGCTCTTCGTGATAAAATAAAAAAGAATTTGATTTTAGGAGGTGCATTTGAAGGATGAAGGAAACAAAGCTTTGGATGAATGGCCGGTGGCAGAACGCAAAGTCAACATATGAGTTGCAATCACCCTATAGTGGTGAGGTTATTGCAAAGATAGCTAAGGCGTCAATTTCTGACGTTGAGCAAGCAATAGAAGGTGCACAGGAGGCATTTCAAACGTTTAAAAAGACAACATCCTACGAGCGCGCCGAAATATTATATAAAGTGGTCGACATCATGCGCCAGCGTAAAGAGGAATTAGCTGAAATTTTGGCCTTAGAGGCAGGTAAGCCAATATCGGCAGGTTTAACTGAAATAGAACGCACAATAGCAACTTATCAATTTGCAGCAGAGGGTGCTAAGCAAGCAAAGGGTGAAACAGTACCGATGGATGCTGCACCTGGAGCAGGAGATCGTATTGGCTGGACAAAACGAGAACCTCTAGGTGTAATTTCAGCCATTACACCATTTAATTTTCCGTTTAATTTAGTGGCACATAAATTAGGTCCTGCTTTTGCAGTTGGAAATACGGTTGTCTTAAAGCCAGCGACGCAAACACCATTGAGCTCTATCGTAATGGCGGAAATTTTCCAGCAGGCGGGGCTACCTAATGGTGTGCTTCAAATTATGACAGGTAGCGGAGGGGAGCTAAGTGATACACTTGTGACCCACCCGCTTGTGAAAAAGGTGACATTCACAGGAAGTGGCAAGGTTGGATTGGGCATTAAAGAAAAAGTAGGCTTGCGTAAAGTCACTTTAGAGCTTGGTTCCAATGCTGCAGTAATTGTCGAGCCATCGACACCAATTGATAAAATTATTTCGCGTTGTGTCGGTGGTGCTTTCAATTTTGCTGGACAAGTTTGTATCTCTTTACAACGTATTTATGTACACGCATCGATTATTGATGAATTTACAAGAGCGTTTGTAGCTGAGACAGAAAAATTAGTGGTAGGTGATCCACTAGATACAAATACGGATGTTAGTGCAATGATTAATCCAAAGGAAGTTGAACGTATTCGTCAATGGATTGAGGAAGCAAAGTCACAAGGTGCGGTAGTTGCGACAGGAGGAACATTTACGGAACGTACTTTAACGCCAACTGTTATGACGAATGTGACGGCTGATATGAAAGTTGTTTGTCGGGAAACATTCGCACCAATCGTCTCAATTGTTTCATATGAAACATTAGACGACGCTATTCGACTAGTGAATGAGTCGGAACTGGGCTTAAATGCGGGCATTTATACGAATGTGTTACAAGATGCATTACGTGCAGCAGATGAAATACAGGCAGGTGCTGTTATTATTAATGATATTCCGACATTTAGGGTTGATAATATGCCATACGGTGGCGTGAAAATGAGTGGCTACGGACGTGAAGGCATTAAGTGGGCAATCGAGGAAATGACAGATATGAAATTTATTACGATGAAGAAATCGTTCTAATTTGCATCAACTCTTTTTCTGCGATACGATGACGACAGAACATTCATGAAGGGAAGTTGCAAGAACTATGACAAACAACGCAATACCGATGGGTCAGTCACGGACTGTTCAAACGCGTCTCGTATTACCGCCAGATACAAATAATCACAACTCCATTTTCGGTGGAAGAGTGTTAGCTTATATTGATGAAATTGCTGCTATTACAGCAATGAAGCATGCAAAAGGGCATGTAGTTACAGCCTCTATTGATTCGGTTGATTTTTTATCGGCAGCACATGTAGGGGATATTTTAGAAATTGAAAGTATTGTTTCGTCAACTGGGCGTTCTTCAATGGAAGTTTACGTTCGAGTGATTTCACGAAACATTGAAACTCGTGAGGAAAAATTAACGACGGAATCCTTTGTAACGATGGTTGCAGTAGATGATGACGGAAAACCTAAGCCAGTTCCTGCAATTTATCCTGAAACAGATGCTGAAAAACGTCTATTTGAAACCGGCCCGGCAAGACGACAACACCGTAAACAAAAACGAGAATTACCACATTAAAAATGAAAAGGGAAATTGACGTATGCTGTCAGTTTCCCTTTTTGGTGCTTACACTTTTAACTCATTTACCACATTAATAAGTGAATCGGAAGAAGAAGAAACTAGTGTAGCCCCTTGTGACAGTTCAGTAATCAAGTTAGAGATTGCTGAAATATCTTTTGCTGTATTTACATACTGCTGTTGAATTCCAGAAACAGCATCGGCGATATCATTAAATGATTTAGATAAATTGTTTTGTGTATCTACGCTATGTTGAATCTTTTGATCAACGTTAATAACTGAATTCGACATTGTTGTAATATTACTTTCAGTTTCTTTAATGAGATGAGAAACATTTTGTACAGCATTTTTTGTTTCTTCTGCAAGCTTACGGACTTCCTCTGCAACAACAGCAAAACCTTTACCATGCTCACCTGCACGGGCTGCCTCGATAGAAGCATTCAATGCTAATAAGTTAGTTTGATCGGCAATTCCTGTAACTAGCCCTACAATCTCTGATATTTTTTGAGAAGATGTGCGCAACTGGTTCATCGTAACTTCGAGACTGTTTACACTTTGCAAAATAACCTGTATTAAATTATTTTGATCTTGTAGCTGCTGCTGTCCACGTCTAGATTTTTCCTGTGTTTCAGCAACGAAGGTTAAGCCTTGCTTAGTGGCTACTGCGATATCGTCCGTTTGAGAAGAAATGACTAATAAAGAAGCTGCTGTTTCTTCACTAATCCCATTGAGTTCCTCTGCCGTTTTTTGAATGGTCGTAACAAGTGCATGTTTTGTGTCATCAGTCGCTGAACGAATGCGGTCCTCTTCTTTTTCATAGGCTTCGATTACAAGCTGCTGCTCGAAGTTAATGATTTTGCAGAAGGCATTGATCGCACGTATTGCATCATGCTTCGATATATCTAACTCGTTTGTAAAGCGTGTAAATGTCGTTGTTAATGATTGGAATGAGGCGATATACCACTTTGATTGTAGACCAATTCGAACATGTGCTTCGGCGATTGCCTTTCGTTCATCAATATAAGAGTTATTAATATGACTTTTGAAAATATCACTCAAATGCTTATGTAAAGTAACTTTTAAACGATTGATTTGTGACGTACTGTTTATAATATCTAACAAATCTTGATTCAAACTTATGGCTGCATAAAATTGATCCACCATTTTAGGTACTAAATCTTTAGCTAAAGGCTGTAGTTGTTTAATGATGGCTAAATCCTCAATTGTTAAATCTAAAAGCTGCAACTGTTTTTGAAGTTTTGGATAGTTTGAGACATCCAATTGTACATTGTTCTTATAATTTTCAGGTGCTAATATAATTGAGTAGCTAGAATTGTTCTTTTTTGTAAACCAACTCATTGTTGTTTGCTCCATTCTTTATAAATGCATAGTAAGATATAAAAAATTGAATTGCTTAGTTTGTTAATAAAAATACGGTATTTAGTTTATTCTACTATTCTTTGTAGTGAATTTGGTTAAAATTTTACTTTATTTCTTTATTTTTTTATAGGATTATAGATGATTGTCGATTAAAATTCATGAAATAGACTATTAAAAAGATAATGGTAAATTGAATTTGAAATAGGAAACCTGTAAAATACGAACTGTTTAGATTGAACGTAACAATAGTTTTTAGGAGGTATTACATGGAGAAGAGGCGTTTCAAATTTGTCATTCCGGTTATGGTAATTGTAGCAATTGGATCGGTTTACATGTTACGAAACTACTATGCTGAAGTACCCGACTTAGATCAACTATTAATTACTATCGGTGCAACATTAGTATCTGGGGTACTTGCATACTTTTTATTTCCACAGCAAGGCGAAGATAAAATTGATGATCGTGGCCCTTACTGACAGTGAAAAGAAGCTGGGACATAACTAATTATCTATTATGAAAGCCGGATAATTTTTTTAAAATTAACAAAGCAATATAACCAGAAAACCCGAACTATTTCGAAACATTAAATGAGCGTTTGGAAATATAGTTCGGGTTTTTCGTTGGCTAAATCCTTTTGTCCGAGCCGCTTTAGCATGTTGTTGATTTCCACTCCGAGTGGACGCTTTCCACGGGCTCTTCTCATCATCTGTAACGATGGTCCAAAGGAATTAGGATAGCCATAACTTTTCACTTTTAAGGTTTAAATAAATTGAACCAGCCTTTAGTCTTAAAGACTGCCAGCATAAATAAAACGATAAAAATCATCATTCCGAGTACGATAAAGTAGCTATATCTCCCATGTAGCTCTGGCATATATTCAAAATTCATTCCATAAACACCGGCAATAAATGTTAGCGGAATAAAGATTGTTGAAACAATTGTTAAGGTCATCATGATGCCATTCATGCGACTAGAGCTCATCGCCATATAGCTGTCACGCATATCAGCAGTGAGTTCACGGTTTGATTCGATCATTTCGGTGAGTTTAAGCAGATGATCGTAAATATCTCTGAAATAAGCTCGTTCTGATTTTTTAAGTGAAAAACGGTAAGAGTTAAGGATACGATATAATAGATCACGCATCGGTAAAATGGTGCGTCGTAGATCAAGCAAGTCACTACGGAATTCAAAGACAATTTTCATAGCATTGAGGTTACTTTGATAGGTAAGCTCATCTTCTAGTGCATTTAAATGATCCTCAATCTTATAGACAAGCGGGAAATAGCTGTCAACGATTTTATCGATTACTTGGTATGTTAAATATACGGTGCCTCGCTCCCAATTCTTTGGCTGCTTTTCTAACATCATTTGTACTCGATCTATTTCCGGTGCTACGTTTTTATGAAATGTGACAATAAATTTATTAGAAACAAAAATGTTTACTTCCTCAGCTGTTAATTCTTCGTTAACTCTTTGGATAACAAAGAAATGGAAATCATCATAAAAGTCGAGCTTTGGCCGCTGTAAACGCATTAAACAATCTTCTATAGCGAGTGGATGGAAATGAAAAAATGTATCTAACAGTAGTTCGTCCTCATCAGTCGGACAATTAAAATCGACCCAGTACCATTCAAATTCGTTTTTGTGTATATCTTCAAGCGGAAAATCCTTTATAAGCTGTTGGTCTTTTGTAATTCCAATTGTATGTATCACAGCATTCACCTCCATTCTGTTCATTCTATCCTAACGGGTGTATATATCTCAAAAGAAACTGTCTTTATAACATAGCCAACCACCAAATAAAGTCGTCGCAAAGAATCTAGATGGTTTTGTAAAGCCTGCCTGCTGTAGTAATGATAAAATATCCTCTTCACGCATAAATGAAAGAGAGCGTATGGATTGCTCCATCTCCGCTACGTCCGATGGTGTTAGCTTTGTATGCTGTAGCCAATAAGCACGCCATAAATCAAATTGTAGCTCCGTTTCTAAGGAACCGGGTTGCCCGTATTTTGAGACGAGGACAAATGGGGCACCAAGCTTTAAACGATTCGCTATTTCTTTTAATGTTGCAAGCTTCTCTTGATCATCTTGTATAAAATGAAGTACTAATACACAACTTGCCGCATCAAATTTCACTGCAGGTAGCCGAGCATCCAGTATAGTTCCTTGATAGAAAGAAATTTTATTAGGTAGGGATTTTAAACGTTCACCAGCTATTTGTAGCATCGCTTCTGATGGATCTATGCCAACAAATGACCAATGAGGTCTTTCCTCAGCAAGTTGTAAAATTTCATTGCCGCTTCCGGAGCCAACTACTAAAAATTCAGCTTTTTCATGTAACGCAGATTGGTAAAAGGATTGTGTTAAACGTAGCATTGTATCATAGCTAGGCAGCGTGCGACGAATACCTTTTTCATATTCATTTGCAAGTTTGTAATTAAATTCCACTGAATATCACATGCCTTTCAAAAAAATTTTATAAATCCAGCCTATATTTGAAACTATTTAAAGCATAGTTCGTAAATAGTAGTACATAAAATAAAAAATTAAATGGAAGGGTTGATATAAATGGAAACTAAATGGTCTAAGGTAATCATACACGCAAGTGCGTTTTTTGCGCCATGGTTAGTACCCATTATATTTTTCTTAATTGGCTCGGATGAAGAGGTAAAGAGTCTTTCTGTGCAAGCCTTATTATTCCAAGTTGTGATGGGGGTATTACTGACAATTTCGGGTATTTTAAGCTTCCTAATCATTGGTATACCGTTCTTAATTGTTTTTGGTATTATGTATTTTATTGCGCCAATTATCGGTATTGTGAAAGCTCTATCCGATGAGCCTTGGCGTTATCCAATTGTTGGTCGCTGGGTATAATTTTTATAGACGCAAGTATATGCTAGTTGCATATGCTTGCGTTTTTTCTATAGCTGAAAAGGGTATCTTATAAAAAGGACAGAAAACGCTTTAATTTTTCTATGTGCGAATTAATTGCAATTATTTTCAAGCGTTTTGTATAATATACTCAAAGAAAGTCAAAGATAGTCAAAGTCAGTGTAGTAAGCGAGGTGTATTCCTAAAATGCGTAATATATCAGACATCATAGAAGGCTATTTAAAGCAAGTACTTGAATTAGGTGGTGAAGGGCATATTGAAATAAAACGTAGTGAAATCGCAGATAAATTTCAATGCGTGCCCTCCCAAATAAATTATGTCATTAATACAAGATTTACTGCCGAACGAGGTTACCTTGTTGAAAGCAAACGTGGTGGAGGTGGATACATTCGAATTTTACGTGTCCGCGCGAATTCACAAATTGATCTAATCGATGATGTCCTCAGGCAAATAGAAGGTGGGGCATCGCAAACAATGGCAGAAGATTTAGTGTATCGGCTAATTGATGAGCAGGTAATTTCAAAGCGAGAAGCGAAAATAATGTTAGCGGCAATTGATCGCTCAACTATCGATTTGCAGCTCCCGTTACGGGATATCATTCGAGCAAAAATTTTACGAGCGATGCTAACAACGATTAAATATGAACAGCAAAAATAAAAGAGGTGATGGAAATGATATGCGAACATTGTAAGCAGCGTAATGCGACAGTTACCGTCACACAAGTTCAAAGCGGTCAAAAGGTGGAGCATCATTATTGTGACGTTTGCGCCTCACAGTTCCATCCATTTCATGCTGAATTTAAGCAAGAGCCAGTATCTATTCAACAGCTATTATCCAATTGGTTTGGCTCACCTTCATGGCAGCAACAACAAGTGGGTGAAAAACACCAGGCACCATCACAACCGCAAACATGCCCACAATGTAGATTTACGTATAAACAATTTTTAAAAGAAGGTAAATTTGGATGCCCTAGCTGCTATGACACCTTTAGCGAGCATTTACCGAAGCTCTTTAACCGTATACAGGCTGGTCCTCAACATATAGGGAAAATGCCTGGTGCTCGAAATAATGTTTATGTCATCAAAAAGCAAATTGAAGATATTCGTAAACGTATGAAGGTTGCTATAGATGAAGAACAATTTGAAGAGGCGGCTAAGCTTCGTGATGAAGTGCGGGAACTTGAGAAGCAGCTACAATTTGAAGGTGGTGATGTGTCGTGATGATTGAAACGTTTTTAGAGCGTGCTACACCAATATGGATGAGTGTGGAGGACGATTATTCAGATATAGTCATAAGTACACGCATCCGCCTTGCTCGAAATTTAGATGGTTATCGTTTTCCATTAGCCTTTACAGAGGATGAAGCATTACAGGTGGAACAGGCAGTAACACATGCAATCAAGGATAGTACAGAACTTCAAGAAAATTATTCATATTTTGCTATTAAAGATTTAACGCCTTTACAGCGTCAAATACTAGTAGAAAAACATTTAATTAGTCCACAGCTTGCAAAAAAAGAGCGAGTTGGCTCCATGCTCTTATCTGATGACGAATCAACGAGCATTATGGTGAACGAAGAAGACCATTTACGCATTCAATGTATGACAGCGAGTTTTCAACTTCAAAAGGCATACGAGCAGGCCAATAAAATTGATCGTACCTTAGAGAAAGCTTTGCCTTACGCATTTCGAGATACATTTGGTTATTTAACAAGTTGTCCAACAAATATTGGTACTGGTTTACGGGCATCTGTCATGATGCACCTGCCGGCCCTTACACTTACCGGTCAGATGAATCAAATCATGAATGCAATGACACGTTTAGGAATGACGGTAAGAGGAATATATGGAGAGGGTAGCGAAAATATAGGGAATGTTTACCAGGTGTCTAATCAGATTACACTAGGAAAAACAGAAGATGATATTTTAGTGGACATCCAAAGTGTTGCTGAAAAAATAATTCAAAAAGAACGGCATGCAAGAGGTAAGTTAATGGAAAAAGCAGAGCTTGCCTTAGAAGACCGTGTATACCGTGCTTTAGGAACTTTAACACATGCTCGAATTTTAACGAGTGAGGAAGCTGCTACCTGTTTATCCAATGTTCGTTTGGGAGTGGATTTACAGTTAATTGAAGGTGTTAAAGCGACTAAACTAAACGAATGTGTAGTCAGTATGCAACCAGGATTTTTACAGAATTACGCGGGTGACGTTTTGCCACCTGCTGAGCGAGATCGCGTACGAGCTGAAATGCTTCGTGAAGCACTATCTCAAGAAAATATGAGTAAGCCTATTATTCGGGGAAAAGGAGAGGATTCATTTGATGTTTAATCGTTTTACACAACGCGCGCAAAAAGTATTACAGCTTGCACAAGAAGAGGCAATTCGTTGGAAACACGAATCAATTGGAACAGAACATATTCTATTAGGGCTTATCCGTGAAGGTGGCGGTATTGCCGCGAAAGCATTAGAAGCCATTGATATTAGTCCTCAAATGATTGAAACAGGTATTGAAGAGCTTGTAGGGAAAGGGAAAGAGGATGTTGGTCCGATTGTCCACTACACACCTCGTGCTAAAAAGGTAATAGAACTATCAGTCGATGAATCACGTAAATTAGGTCATTCCTATATCGGCACAGAGCATTTACTATTAGCGCTTATTCGTGAAGGTGAGGGTATAGCAGCCCGTGTATTAAATAATGCTGGTGTCGGATTGAATAAGGCTCGTCAACAAGTGCTATTGTTATTAGGCAATAACGATAATGCTCAATCTGGTCAACAAGCTGCACAGGCTGCTAATACACCAACATTAGATAGCCTTGCCCGTGATTTAACGCAAATTGCTCGTGAAGGTACTTTAGATCCAGTCATTGGTCGAAGCAAGGAAATTACACGTGTTATTGAGGTTCTGTCACGTCGTACAAAAAATAACCCTGTATTAATCGGGGAGCCAGGTGTTGGTAAAACAGCTATTGCTGAAGGCTTAGCACAGCAAATTATTAATAATGAAGTGCCAGAAATTCTTCGTGATAAACGTGTTATGACACTTGATATGGGGACAGTTGTTGCTGGAACGAAATATCGTGGTGAATTTGAGGATCGCTTGAAAAAAGTAATGGATGAAATTCGCCAAGCAGGTAATGTTATTTTATTCATCGATGAATTGCATACATTGATCGGTGCAGGCGGTGCAGAAGGTGCCATCGATGCGTCAAATATTTTAAAACCATCTTTAGCACGTGGCGAGCTTCAATGTATTGGTGCAACAACTCTAGATGAGTATCGCAAATATATTGAGAAGGATGCGGCATTAGAGCGCCGTTTCCAACCAATTCAAGTTGATGAGCCAACTGTCGAAGAAGCGATTCAAATTATTCAAGGCTTACGTGATCGTTATGAAGCACATCACCGTGTGAAAATTACAGATGAAGCAATTGAAGCGGCAGCAAAAATGAGTGACCGATATATTTCTGATCGCTTCTTACCAGATAAAGCCATTGACTTAATCGATGAAGCGGGCTCTAAAGTGCGCTTACGTTCATTCGCAGTGCCACCAAACTTAAAGGCGCTAGAAGATAAGCTTGAAAATGTACGCTCTGAAAAGAATGCGGCTGTCTCAGGTCAAGAATTTGAAAAGGCAGCGTCATTAAGAGATACAGAGCAAAAGCTAAAAGATGAAATTGAAACTACGAGAAAAAATTGGAAGGAAGAACAGGGTAAAGCCGAGTCAAAAGTGACAGTGGATGATGTAGCATCGGTAGTATCTATGTGGACTGGAATTCCAGTATCAAAAATTGCTTCAGAAGAGTCTTCTAAGTTATTACAACTTGAAGAAGAGTTACACAAACGAGTTGTAGGTCAAGGAGAAGCCGTAGAGGCAATTTCTCGCGCAATTCGTCGTGCGAGAGCTGGTTTGAAAGATCCGAAACGACCAATTGGCTCATTTATTTTCTTAGGCCCTACAGGGGTTGGTAAAACAGAGCTTGCCAGAGCCCTTGCTGAGGTTATGTTTGGTGATGAGGACGCAATGATTCGCGTTGATATGTCTGAGTATATGGAAAAACATTCGACTTCACGTTTAGTTGGTTCACCTCCAGGTTATGTAGGCTTTGATGATGGTGGTCAACTAACAGAAAAGGTGCGTCGTAAACCGTATTCAGTCGTATTACTAGATGAAATTGAGAAGGCTCATCCAGATGTTTTCAATATTTTACTTCAAGTACTTGAAGATGGCCGTTTAACAGATTCGAAAGGTCGAGTGGTAGATTTCCGCAACACAGTTGTTATTATGACATCAAACGTTGGTGCAGATGCGTTAAAATATCGTAAAAACCTTGGATTCAATGTAGGTGGTACTGATACGAAGTATAAAGATATGAAGGGGACAATGCTCGAGGAATTGAAAAAAGCATTCCGCCCAGAGTTCTTAAACCGTATCGACGAAATGATCGTCTTCCACTCATTAGAAAAAGAACATTTAAAAGAAATCGTAGCGATGATGGCGAATGCTTTAACAAAACGCCTGAAAGAGCAAGACATTTCGTTAGAGCTAACGGATTCGGCTCTCGAGAAAATTGCAGAGGAAGGCTACGATCCTCAATACGGTGCCCGTCCACTACGTCGTTCATTACAAAAACAAGTAGAAGACCGTTTATCAGAAGAACTGCTAAAAGGCAATGTAGAGAAGGGCCAGCAAGTTATCATTGATTACGTGAATGATGAGTTTGTTGTGAAGAAAAATGAGGGAGTTTCTGCTTCTAAATAATCTTCCATCATTGGGGAGGCTTCATCCCCCACGAATTAGTAGTCTTCAGATAAATTTCTGCCCGTTAAATGTTTATTTGAAAAGGACAGCAAGGCTATAGTGCCAAGCTGTCCTTTTTTATGTACAATAAATAGAAGAACAAATATTCGAGGTGGATGCAATTTGGCAAAGAAAAAAACAAAATTTGTATGCGCAAGCTGTGGCTATGAATCTGCAAAATGGATGGGCAGGTGTCCGGGGTGTGGAGAATGGAATAAGATGGTTGAAGAGGTGGAGGTCGTCGCGAAAGGACCACGTGGGGCATTCCAACACTCTGCTACAGTGACCCAAAAGGCTCTCCCTATTATGCAGATTGAAGCTGCTGAGGAATCACGAGTTGCAACAGAAATGGGTGAGCTTAACCGAGTGTTAGGGGGAGGCATCGTGCCAGGTTCTCTTGTGTTAATTGGGGGAGATCCTGGGATTGGGAAGTCGACGTTGTTATTACAAGTATCTGCGTTGCTTTCGAATAAAGGACATCGTGTGCTTTATATTTCTGGTGAGGAATCCATCCGTCAAACAAAGCTACGTGCAGAACGTTTAGGTGTGGTATCACAAGAGCTTTATATATATTCTGAGACAAATTTAGCGTTTTTAAATCAGACCATTGATGATGTGCAGCCAAAGTTTGTTATTGTCGATTCTATTCAAACTGTTTTTCATCCGGAGGTAACAAGTGCACCTGGTAGTGTATCACAAGTGCGTGAATGTACAGCAGAACTTATGCGAATTGCAAAAACAAAGGGAATTGCCATTTTTTTAGTTGGACATGTAACAAAAGAGGGACAAATTGCAGGGCCACGTATTTTGGAGCATATGGTTGATACGGTATTGTATTTTGAAGGAGAACGACATCATAATCACCGTATTTTACGCAGCCAAAAAAACCGTTTTGGCTCTACGAATGAAATTGCTATTTTTGAAATGCTCCAGGGGGGCTTAAAGGAAGTGCTAAATCCGTCTGAGTTGTTCTTACAGGAGCGTTCACAGGGGGCGGCAGGGTCAACAATCGTCGCATCAATGGAAGGTACACGTCCAATTCTAGTTGAAATTCAGTCACTTGTAACACCAACAAGCTTTAATTATCCGAAACGAATGGCAACAGGTGTCGATCAAAACCGTGTACAACTGCTTATGGCTGTTCTTGAAAAGAGAATGGGCCTCATGTTACAGGCTCAGGATGCATATATTAAAGTTGCGGGCGGCGTAAAGCTTGATGAGCCTGCAATCGATTTAGCGGTGTTGACAAGCATCGTTTCAAGTTTTAAGGATCAAGCTGTCCGAGCAACGGACTGTTTTATTGGGGAGGTAGGTTTGACAGGCGAGGTACGTCGTGTGTCTCGTATTGAACAGCGTATGATTGAAGCGGCAAAGCTTGGATTTAAGCGGGCCTTCATACCGGCCTCGAATATCGGTGGATGGGAATTCCCACAAGGTATTGAAATCGTTGGTGTAGAAACGATAAAGGATGCATTAAATGCTTGCTTTAGAGAGCTATAAGGAAGCTTGTGCATGTTGGGCAATGTTCTGACATGCACAAGCTTCTTTGTAGCAAGTGTTTTGGTAGCGAAAGCAAAGCGTCAGCTACAAGTGTTTTGGTAGCGAAAGGTACAGAAGTCTCCCACTTCTAAATAGTTATTTCAGAAACCCTATTCGCTAGACAGTTGACTGACTGATGTACCAGCGTGATAAAGCTCTACTACAGTTTGTTTAAATTATTTATTGTATCGTTTTGACTCATAAAAAAGACACGTCCTCTCTTGGTTATCACAATACGTACTCTTATTGGCCATTTTAATCGTCCGGAATTGTTTATTTACAGCTATGAAAATAACTCTTTTCAGGCTACTCTACATTGGGAATATATCCAGCTAATACAAGAGCTTCTAAATATTCCTGAAACCATTCATCTTTTACATTGATATCCTCTTTAGTAACTGTTGTTCCTAATACAAATAATTCTGCAGCTATTTTTTTACACTCACCTTGTTGTGTGTAACCTGACAAAGTGTTATTATCTTCGCTTTCTAGTACAATTCGAAGTAATTTTCCTTGTAGAATATTCATAGATAATAAATCATGTTCAGTTTCAACTATAAACTCTTCACTTGCTAGTGCCCTTTGTGTCTGTCTCTCTTCATCAGTGTATAAGTCATTTAATATAGTAGAATCAGATATTTTATACATCTTAACAATACTACTTACATCAACCATTGGATCATCAATTAAACCTAAATAAGTATTATCGTTTACTATTTCTTCTGCTAAGTACTTATTTTTGAATATTCCTTCTATTTCTTGCATTGTAAATACTTTAGAGGTCATGTTTAATTCTTTAAATTTTTCAAATAATTTATTAATTCTTTCGAGTTGCTTATCATCTTCATCATATCGTTTAAAATACATTATATTTCTCCTCATATAAGTAGTGTGAGCTCTTTTAAGAAGAACTACCAGTTAATTTTAATCCTCTGAAATTTGTAATTTACTAATAACTTCAGTAGCTACTGCGTAACTTACTCCACCAATTATTATAGCAAGACCAGCAGACGCTAAATGTGCTAAAAGAGTTTCACCGATAACTACGCCAATTTGAATTAGGAATGCAAAAGAGGTTTATAATTCATCTGAAGGAAACTCAAAGAGGGGACATGGCGTCTAAGATAACGTCTGTGAAAGGCTTATGTAATGCCCAGCGGATGCCAAAGAGAAATTTGTAAATTTTAGTGTGAAGTATTTCTGCCATTGATTTTCCTCTTTCAGTAGACTCGAAAATGATCGGTCAAAAGAAGCGGGTTGATGGCTTCATAAAAGATTTTCTGCAGTAAACTATGTATAATTATATATTAAGAATGGGAGGTGACAGTTTATGAAAAAATTTGTTCAAATTGCTTTTTTACTGATTGGAGGAGCATTAGGCCTTGTTTTCTTACCGCCATTATACGAATTGCTTCATTTATCATCTAACCCTTGGCTGGATAATCCTTACGTATCAGTAGCTTTAGGAGCATTTTTACTGTTTACATTATCGTTTGCCTTTTCAGATTATTTTGTAAGGCTTATTAGCTGGATGGAAGAGGTACTATTTAAAGTACCTGTTGGGGATTTATTGTTTGGTACACTGGGACTTATTATCGGATTAATCGTTGCTTATTTCTTAGGCTTTGCAATTGATAGTATTGATTTACCGTTTATTACAAAGGTTATACCAATTATACTGTCATTTGTGCTTGGCTATTTAGGGTTCCGTGTAGGCTTTAAAAAGCGAGATGAATTAATCCAACTATTTACCTTACGTGGTAACAATACAAAGAAAAAATTAACGGAAGGTGTAGAGCCTCCAGAAGCAAGAGGAAGCTATAAACTGTTAGATACTAGTGTTATTATTGATGGTCGCATTGCAGATATTTCTGAAACCGGCTTTATAGAAGGTACACTAGTTGTCCCCCAATTTGTCCTTACTGAGCTTCAGCATATTGCTGATTCTTCGGATACATTAAAGCGTACAAGAGGTCGCCGTGGCTTAGATATTTTAAAGAAATTACAAGATGAGCGTACGACGAAGGTTGAGATTACTGAAGAGGACTTTGAGGATGTGCAAGAGGTTGACTTAAAGCTAGTACGTCTTGCAAAGAAAATGGGTAATGATACACAAATTGTGACGAACGACTTTAACCTGAACAAAGTTTGCGAGCTCCACCACGTGAAGGTGCTAAACATCAATGATCTAGCAAATGCAGTCAAACCTGTCGTTATTCCGGGTGAGGATATGCAAGTGATGGTCATTAAAGATGGCAAAGAGCACAATCAGGGGGTTGCTTATTTAGATGATGGCACAATGATCGTTGTTGAAGGTGGACGTAGCTATATAGGACAGGCCATTACAGTAACTGTAACAAGTGTTCTTCAAACATCAGCAGGTCGTATGATTTTTGCTAAACCAAAGGATGACTAGGAAGTGGGAAATGTGCAATATGAAGTAGTGTTGCCTGCTGCGGGAAGTGGAAAGCGAATGGGTGCAGGGCAAAATAAGTTATTTTTAAATCTTTTGGAAAAACCGATTCTCATACACACACTGGAGGTATTTGAACAGGATAGCCAGTGTACAGGTATTTGGCTTGCAGTGAAGCCAGAAGAGCGTGTATTTATTCAAGAAATGCTAGAGAGATATGGAATTACTAAAGTTAAAGGTTTACCTAATGGTGGTGCGGAACGACAGCATTCTGTCCATTCATGTATGAAAGAAATGAAGCAAGTCGATATTGTGCTTGTGCATGATGCTGCGCGTCCATTTATTACGCATGACATTATTGCGAATCTTGTACAAAGTGCGCATGACTTTGGCGCTGCGATTGCGGGCGTTCGTGCGAAGGATACGATGAAAAAAGTACGTGATGGTGTTATTGAAGAGACGATTGATCGAGAAAGCTTATGGATGATTCAAACCCCACAAGCATTTCAATTTGATTTGATTGTGGAGGCAGAGGATGTAGCTGAGAAGGTGGGCTTCCTTGGTACAGATGAAGCAATGCTTGTTGAACGTCTCGGCCATGAGGTGCATATTGTAGAAAGCAGCTACGAGAACGTAAAGATGACAACGCAAGAGGATTTAGTTTTCGGTGAAGCGATATTGCGTAAACGTGCTTTGTATGAGAATAGTTGAAGTGAGATATAGTAGGTAAATTAAAATGGTAGCGGCTAGAGCAGCTATACAAAATCCCGTAAAGAAGTAGCACTATAACTTCTTACGGGATTTTATTTTAACTTCTTTCAGCTATGTTCTTAAATGCTTCAATTCCTCAAAATGTAAAGCTGTTAAGAAACTCTTTTTGCAGAGAAAATCCACTATTTCATAATACTCTTTAATTCCTCTATAAAAGCAGGGCGCTTTGGGTAAGTTTGCAGTAAATCAGTAATCAACCGTTCAGCTTCTACGGTATAGCCAGCCTTACGCATCATATTGATAGAACGAC
The DNA here is from genome assembly GCA_032053185.1 of Lysinibacillus sp. Classification (GTDB taxonomy): domain Bacteria; phylum Bacillota; class Bacilli; order Bacillales_A; family Planococcaceae; genus Lysinibacillus. The sequence goes on along the minus strand of DAMBVB010000007.1, from coordinate 71,693 downwards.
AGACATCTTTATAATTTTTTCGATTAGTGGAAGATTGAGCATCGATAGTGACGGCGTCAATAAAGAGTGCACAAACTTCCTCATAGTACTGCTCTTTAATGAATTGATAATAGTCCTCTATTCGTGTTGGGTATTCTTTGCAATAGTCTAGAATACGTTTAGATTGCTGTTCCTCTACAATAAGTCTTGCATATAATTGTGAATTGATAAGGCTGTTGAATAATTCTTCCAGAACCTCCGGCCATTGTTCAGTAGAGTGAAGAGCTTTGAACTCCTTGTAAAAATCATAATCACCCTGTTGTAATAGCGTTAAAGCTAATTCGCCCATTTCTTCTGTATGCCCTAAATGCTGATGAGCTAGAAAGGCATAGCGTTGCCACATGCTCACAATGCCAGGAAGTTGTTGATCTTGCTGGATCCCATCCGCTGTCAATTGTAATGTTTTTTCATATTCGCCATGGTTAATGGCAGATTGAATAAGTTGTTCACGCATATGGTAGTCCTCAATATGCTTTTCCAAAAATGCCTCTATTTCCTTACTACTGTATTTCTTCTGCAATAAGTGAAGCTCAATCTGTTTTAACTCTTTATTTATATATTGTGCATTCCAATCATCTGATGTACTTTCCATTGAATGAATAAGGGTTTTAAACTGCTCCTCAATATCATCATCCAAGCAAAGAGGAAAACAGGCATGGAGCAAATGAATTCGACAGTCTACCCAACCATCTAACTCGTGTTGCATTGCTTTTTGAATAACAAGTTCATAGACTGTTTCATACTGCTCTTTTGACCAAAGACTAGTTCCTTCTTCAATCGCATGACTAATTAATTCAAGACTTTCATTTATGGCATCACCGAAATGACCATCGGAATCATCACCATATTGTAGTGCCTCTAATGTGTATTGAAGGCACAGAAAACTAAGCTCAATAGCTGTAATATAATTCTCTTCGTCAATATGCTCCTCAGCGTGCTGAAGTGTTGCGTAGACACCTTTTAGTGCTTTAGATGCCCGATGGCGTGGGATAAAACCGCTACGCCCCTCCTGCCCGCTTTTTAGATGCTGGACAATCATTTTTTTAGCGGCCTTTACTATATCTGTTGGCTCTATTAGTCGCATTTCTAATTCTTGCAAAAAATTAGGGGAGTTCTTCCCAACTGTTAGAATTAGGCTTATTAAATTTTCTTTTGTTTGTGTTGTTAGCAATTGCTGTAATGTTGATTTTTTGACTTTAGATGATCTAGATACTGGTACAGGAGGATTGTTAAGCTGTTCCTTAATCGCGTATAGCACAGCGGTAATATGCTTGCAATCATCATCGTAAGGGCAGTCACAATTCGCATATGTAATATCGCCATTTGATGTGATGACGACGTCTACAGTATACGGTTCAGTTCCTTCAACCTCTGCCTGCCAATTGCTATTGTCAATTTGCATAATATCAATGACATGATTTTTTACATAATAATCGTGTCCACGCTGTATAATTACTTTTTTAAATTGCTTTTCAAAAGTATTGATGTTCATTTCAGTCCCGCCTTATCGTATTCGTATTAGATTAATGCAAGCATAACAAAAAATACGAGGGAAATGAGAGCCCAATAGTATATAACTTTGTCGAGACACTCATTTCCTAGGAAATATGTTAAAATATGAGGGTATAATATAGAATAAATATAAAAGTGAAGGAAGGTGAATGAGACTGCCTTATAAGCTGAATAGAAGCTTTTAAGTCTGCCTATTTTTTTGGAGTGAATGAGCTTCAGTTGGTGGATTTTCCTGTTTTATTGATCTTATTAGACAGTTTCAACATTATATGTTTCGAGTGGGACAAGGATTTGACGTGCATGCATTTGAAGAAGGACGTCCATTAATTATTGGTGGTATAACAATTCCTCATGAAAAAGGGTTAGTAGGGCATTCAGACGCAGATGTTTTATTACATACTGTCACTGATGCAGCGTTAGGGGCCATTGGTGAGGGAGATATCGGTCGTCATTTCCCAGATACAGATCCCGCATTCAAGGATGCTGATTCAGCGAAATTATTAGAGTATATTTGGAAAATTGTTGAGGATAAGGGCTATGTTCTAGGTAATGTTGATTGTACGATTATGGCACAACGTCCGAAAATGGCGCCATATATTCAGCAAATGCAAAATCGAATTGCTGAATTGCTTCATGCAGAGCCTTCTCAAGTGAATGTTAAAGCAACAACAACTGAGCGTTTAGGTTTTACAGGTCGCGAGGAAGGGATTGCTGCGATGGCGACAATCCTATTGATGAAGAAATAATAGCAGACTCTAAAGCGCTTTTATTTCCTGTAACAGAGTGGTAAAATGAACAAAGTCAATTTTTGATCGAAAATTTAGGAGGCTTTTAATTATGGCGAAAGAAGTTCGTGTTCGTTACGCGCCATCCCCTACTGGTTTCTTACATATCGGTGGAGCGCGTACAGCGTTATTTAACTATTTATATGCAAAACATCATAACGGTAAATTCATCGTCCGTATTGAGGATACAGATATTGAGCGTAATGTAGAGGGCGGAGAAGCATCTCAGCTAGATAATTTAAAATGGTTAGGTATTGAGTATGATGAGTCGATCGATATTGGTGGACCCTATGCACCTTATCGTCAAATGGAGCGTCTTGATATTTATAAAGAGCACGCTGACAAGCTACTAGAGCAAGGTTTAGCTTACAAATGCTTCTGTTCTTCAGAGAAATTAGAAGCGTCTCGTGAAGAACAAAAAGCACGAGGTGTTGCAGCTCCAACTTATGATGGTACCTGTCGTCATTTATCAGCAGAGGAAGTTGCGGCTAAAGAAGCCGCTGGTGAACCATATACAATTCGTATGCGCGTACCTGAAAATGTAACATATGAATTTGAAGATTTAGTACGTGGACAAGTAGCATTTGAGTCAAAGGATATTGGTGACTGGGTTCTTGTTAAAGCAAACGGTATACCAACGTATAACTATGCCGTTGTGCTAGATGATCACTTTATGGAAATTTCACATGTATTCCGTGGTGAAGAGCATTTATCGAATACACCAAAACAAATGATGATTTTTGATGCATTCGGCTGGGAATATCCTCGCTTTGGTCATATGACATTAATCATTAATGAAAACCGTAAAAAATTATCAAAACGTGACGAATCAATTATTCAATTCGTTACACAATATAAAGATTTAGGCTACCTACCTGAAGCAATGTTCAACTTTTTCGCCTTACTTGGCTGGTCTCCTGAAGGGGAAGAAGAGATTTTCTCAAAAGAAGAATTTATTACACTATTTGATGAAAAACGTCTTTCAAAATCACCATCTATGTTCGATAAACAAAAGCTTACATGGATGAATAACCAATACATTAAAAAGCTATCTTTAGAAGAAGTAGTGGCATTATCTTTACCGCACTTACAAAATGCTGGTTTATTACCAGAAGAGTTAACAGCAGAAGAGCGTACATGGGCTACAGATTTAATCGCACTTTATCATGATCAGATGAGCTTTGGTGCTGAAATTGTAGAACTATCTCGCCTATTCTTTAACGATCATATTGAATATGATGAAGAAGCAAAAGCAGTTTTAGCAGGTGAGCAGGTACCAGAGGTAATGGCTGCATTTAAAGCGCAGCTTGAAGGTTTAGAGGAATTTACACCTGATACTGTTAAAGTGGCTATTAAAGCTGTTCAAAAAGAAACGGGTCACAAAGGTAAAAATCTATTTATGCCAATTCGCGTCGTAACGACGGGTGAAACGCATGGTCCAGAACTTCCAAACGCAATTTGCTTAATTGGCAAACAGAAAACAATTAATCGTGTAGAAAAATTTGCGCACTAAGTAGAAATTGATTGACAATTTAGTAGTTCGTTGTAAAATGTATTTACATTGAGAAAGCGTTGATAAGGAGAAGTAAGTGGCGCATGCTCTAAAGAGAGGACCATCACCGGCTGAAAGTGGTCTGAGCCTAGGCAAAACTGAAATGCACCTTTGAGCATAAAGCTGAACAACTAGTAGGCTTTATCGATTCGTTCCCGTTACAGAACGTCCAGAGTGGAAGGCATTCGCCTTCAATCAGAGTGGAACCGCGCACATTTAGCGTCTCTGTCATTCCTTTTTGGGATGATAGGGGCGCTTTTTTATTTTCCAGACAGGTGACCTAAAGAGTTGGATGCGCCAGTTTCTGCTCGACTAATTTTGCGTTGAAATCAACGTCAGCTATCGTATTTCAAAGGTTAAAGACGCAGTTGTTGGTGTGGAATTTTCCTCCGGCGGATGTCGTAGAATCGGAAAGGGGGTCTTAGGGGATGTTAGCCTAACAATCATCGCATCCATGCGGTAACGGCTAACAGACCTGCATCGGTAAAAACGCCACGTCCAATGGCATTACCAAAATGACCGACATCACGTCGGCCCTTGCGCAGACCTAAGCACAAAGCCGATTCCGGACGCAATTATAGCGAGGCATAATTGATAGGGTCAAGGCAGATCAAAATGAAAAGGGGGAGCTTTTGTGTTTAAAAGAATGAAGGAAGATGTAGAAACAATTTTTGAGAATGATCCAGCGGCGCGCAGTGTATTCGAAGTTATACTAACATACTCAGGTTTGCACGCCACTTGGTCCCATCGAATTGCCCATTGGTTCTTTAAAAAGCGTTTTTATTTTATAGCCCGTGCTGTTTCACAAATTAGTCGCTTCTTTACTGGAATTGAAATTCATCCTGGAGCGAAAATCGGTCGACGTTTCTTTATTGACCATGGGATGGGCGTTGTCATTGGTGAAACATGTGAGATTGGTGATAATGTTACGTTGTATCAAGGTGTAACTTTAGGTGGTACAGGGAAAGAAAAGGGAAAACGCCATCCGACATTAGAGGATAATGTACTAGTTGCGACAGGTGCAAAAGTTTTAGGTTCTATTACAATTGGTGAAAATAGTAAAATTGGTGCAGGCTCAGTTGTCTTAAAAGAAGTGCCACCAAATGCTACAGTTGTCGGTATTCCTGGTAAAATAGTGATTAAGGATGGAGTCCGTCTAGAGAAAAAACTAGACCACCAAAATATACCTGACCCTGTAGAAGAACGTTGTCAAGCTTTCGAGAAGCAGATTGCAGCATTGAAGCAGGAAATCGAACGCTTACAAAAGGAGAGAGAAACACAATGAGTATTCAAATTTTCAACTCATTAACACGACAAAAGGAAACTTTCATACCGTTGGAAGAAGGCAAAGTAAAAATGTACGTTTGCGGTCCGACAGTTTATAACTACATTCATATTGGGAATTCACGTCCTGTAATTGTCTACGATACAGTGCGTCGTTATTTCCAATACAAAGGCTATGATGTGAAATTTGTTTCAAATTTCACAGATGTGGACGACAAAATTATTAAGGCTGCAAATGAACTTGGAGAAGAAGTTCATGAATTAACAGAGCGCTTTATTGCCGCATACTTTGAAGATGTTACTGCGCTAGGTTGCAAGAAAGCAGATATACATCCGCGCGTAACAGAGCATATGGATGATATCATTCAATTCATTCAAGTTTTAATTGATAAGGGCTATGCTTATGAGTCAGCGGGTGATGTGTATTATCGAACTCGTAAATTTAATGGTTACGGTAAATTATCTCACCAATCGGTGGATGATTTAAAAATTGGTGCTCGTATAGAAGCAGGCGAGAAAAAAGAAGATGCGTTAGATTTCGCTCTATGGAAAGCTGTGAAGCCAGGTGAAATTTACTGGGAAAGTCCTTGGGGCAAAGGACGTCCAGGTTGGCATATTGAATGCTCTGTAATGGCGCGTGAGCATCTAGGGGATACTATTGATATTCATGCTGGTGGGCAAGATTTAACATTCCCGCATCATGAAAATGAAATTGCACAGTCTGAAGCTCATAATGATAAAACATTTGCGCGTTATTGGATGCACAATGGGTATATTAATATTGATAATGAAAAAATGTCCAAATCCCTTGGTAATTTTATACTCGTTCATGATATTTGTAAACAGATTGACCCACAAGTTTTACGCTTCTTTATGCTTTCTGTGCATTATCGTCATCCGATTAACTTTGCGAAGGATTTAGTAGATGCAGCCGCAAATGGGTTAGAACGAATTCGTACTGCCTATAACAATGTGAAACATCGTTTAACAGCAACTACGAGCTTAGGTGATCACTCAGAAGAATGGCTTGAAAAAATTGCTGAACAAAAAGCTCACTTTGAAGAAGCAATGGATGATGACTTTAATACTGCCAATGCCATTTCTGTATTATTTGAATTAGCACGCATCGCAAATATTTATTTAAATGAAACGAATACTGATGAAAAAGTATTAGGAAGTTTTACTGAAACTTTTGAGATGTTAGGTGACGTCTTAGGTATTGAATTTGCAAAAGAAGAAGAGCTTTTAGACGAAGAAATTGAAGCGCTTTTACAGGAACGTGTAGAGGCACGTAAAAATCGTGATTTTGCTCGTTCGGATGAAATTCGTGACCATTTGCAAGCGCAAGGTATCATTTTAGAAGATACGCGACAAGGAACTAGATGGAAACGAGGGTAAGTAACTTGGATAAACTCCGCAACAAAGATGTTAAGCAATTGAATGCATTAGCGTTAGCCTATATGGGAGACGCAGTTTTAGAACAAAAGATACGAGAGCATTTACTACGTGCCGGCCGTGTCAAACCTAACACACTTCATAGAGAAGCGACGCGTTACGTATCTGCGAAAGCACAATCTATGATTGTACATCGAATGATGGATGAAGGCTTTTTAACAGAGGAGGAGTTGGCTGTGTTCCGTCGTGGACGCAATGCCAAATCCGGCTCTGTGCCCAAAAATACAGATGTACAAACATACCGTAATAGCTCAGGCTTTGAGGCTGTGCTTGGTAGTTTATATTTATTAAATGAATTAGAACGCGTCTATGCAATCATTGCATACGCTATTCAAATCATCGAGGAATCGAAAGGAGTGTCGAATTAATGGCAGAGCAAAATGGTGAAATGATTGCCGGTAAAAACCCAGTGTTAGAAGCACTTCGTTCAGGCCGCGATATGAATAAAGTATGGATTGCAGAAGGTGTGAAAAAATCAGGGGTTAATGAACTTCTAGATTTAGCACGAGAACGTGGAGTCATCGTTCAATTTGTCCCGAAAAAAAAGGTGGATCAATTATCAGATGCCAACCATCAAGGAATAGTCGCCTCTGTTGCAGCATATAGATATGCAGAGCTAGAGGATTTATTTGCTGCAGCGGCAAAAAAACAAGAAGATCCATTGTTCTTAATTTTAGATGAGCTAGAGGACCCTCATAATCTGGGCTCAATAATGCGAACTGCTGATGCGATAGGTGCCCATGGTATTATTATTCCGAAGCGCCGTTCTGTGAGTTTGACAGCTGTAGTGGCAAAGGCATCAACTGGAGCAATTGAGCATGTACCTGTCGTGCGTGTTAATAATCTAGCGCAGACGGTAGATGAGCTGAAAGAGCGAGGAGTTTGGATTGCGGGTACAGATGCAAAAGGTTCTGTAGACTATCGTAAAATGGATGCAACATTGCCACTTGCGATTATTATTGGTAGTGAAGGTAAAGGAATGGGCCGCTTATTAAAAGAGAAATGTGACTTTTTATATCATTTACCGATGATTGGGCATGTCACATCACTAAATGCATCAGTAGCTGCTGCACTTTTAATGTACGAAGTGTATCGTAAACGTCAAGAAGCGAATGAGTGACGATGAAAAACATTTTGCTTGTTGACGGCTATAATATGATAGGAGCTTGGAAAGAGCTACGACCATTACGTGATACTAACTTTGAAGATGCCCGTAGGAGATTAATTGAGCTTATGGCTGAGTATAAGGCAGCTATAGGGTGGCGCGTAATTATAGTTTTTGACGCACACCTTGTACCGGGTGTGGAGCAAACTTATTTAGAAAATGATGTCGAAGTCATTTATACACGGAAAAACGAAACAGCAGATGAACGTATTGAAAAAATGACACGCGAACTAAAAGCTAGAAATGTACAGATTCACGTAGCAACCTCTGATATGGCAGAGCAAAATGTTATTTTTGGTAATGGTGCTCTTCGAAAATCTGCAAGAGAGCTAGAAATTGATATAGGTATTATCCAGCATAAAATTTCTCATGATGTGAAACGAAAACAAGATAGCAAGCCGCCTTCTCGCATAGCGCTAAAGCCAGATGTTGCTTTGGCCTTCGAAAAATGGCGGCGTGGTTTGAAATGATTGATTGACGCATATTTTCTAATTCCGTTATACTGTTCCTAATTATCTGTTGTGGCTGAGGTGATACCATGTTTAACAATAGTATTGTACAAGTGACACAAGATTTTGGACGATTCAATGATGAAGAACTTATTGAAATGGTGCATCAAGGTAATACAGATGCGTTGGATTATTTAATTACGAAATACCGTTTGTTAGTGAGAGCGAAGGCTAGATCTTATTTTTTAATTGGTGCAGATAAGGAAGACATTGTGCAAGAGGGGATGATTGGTTTATATAAAGCCATTCGCGATTTTAAGGGAGATAAGCTTGCTTCTTTTCGAGCTTTTGCTGAATTATGTATTACAAGACAGATTATTACGGCTATTAAAACAGCTACAAGACAAAAGCATATACCACTAAATTCTTATATTTCTTTGGACAAGCCTATTTTTGATGAAGAGTCAGATCGTACATTAATGGATGTGTTAACCGGTGCTATTATGGATGATCCGGAAGAATTAATGATTCATAGAGAAGAGTTTGGCTATTTAGAAGAAAAGATGGGTGAAATTTTAAGTGAATTAGAGCTACAAGTGTTAGCTCTTTACTTAGATGGACAGTCTTATCATGAAATTTCTGAGAAATTAAATCGTCATGTGAAATCTATTGACAATGCTTTGCAACGGGTAAAGCGTAAATTAGAGCGACATTTAGTTCTTGAAGAAATGTCTTAGCGGTTGTATGCCTTTGTTGACATTGACAAATATAGGTGTTAGTCTTGAAAAGACAAAGTGCCGAAAAGGTGATTATATGGCAAAAAAAGTCGTTCTAAATTGCGAAAAATGCGGATCGAGAAATTATACGTTTCCAGCTAAGGAAGATTCAACTGTACGCCTTGAATTAAAGAAATTTTGCTCGCATTGCAATGAACATACGGTGCATAAACAAACGCTATAAAATGATTTGTAAATAGACAGATAAGATTGATTCGGAGGTTAGGCTAGAATGGGCAAGATTAAGGGCTTTTTCAGCAATGTAATGTCGGAAATGCGCAAAACAAGCTGGCCAAAAAGTAAAGAACTGACGAAATATACAGTTGTTGTAATTTCAACTGTTGTAATTATGGCTTTATTTTTTGTGTTAGTAGACTTAGGTATTTCATCATTATTCCGCTGGTACTTAGAGTTATAATTTAGTAAATAGCATGTTAATACTTCTGAAATAGCCCGTCATTACAATAAACGGGTTTTTTCGTTTGTTTTATCTTCATTTAGCAGATCTTTTGTAGCGAAAGCGAAGCGTCAGCTACAGGAGACTCCCATCTTGATAGATGGTAAGGTGAATGCGGTTATAGTTCCTTTTCGGTGTCCAAACACCCACTTATAGAGGGACTCAACCTAAGAACGCCGCGTCCTGTGGCGACTTGAGTGATCAACATCATGTTGGATAAAGTCTTCGGCGCATGTCACGGATTTTAAATCTTCGTATCCTGCGAAAACGGCTAACTGACCTGCATAGGTAAAAACACTACGTCCTGTCGCATTACCGAAATGACCGACATCGTGTCAGCACTCGTGTAGGCCTAGGTACCGTATAAAATCCGGACGCAATTACGCAAAGGCGAAATTAAAGAAGTGAACAGTAGTAAAATATTGTCAATATGATAACTATGCTACTAGGGATAGTATGAGGGTAGCAATAGATGACTATGCTAGATTTGGTCTATATCATCAGGCTTTCGCAAGCGAAAGCTATGTTTTTCTAATGAGCAGTTTGTGAAAAGAGTAAGGAATGCACTTAGCATATCGTGAATCATTTTCACGTTTATTTGTAAAGGAGGGACGGACGAGGAGTCCTAGTAGTTATGGAGAAAAATTGGTATGTTGTGCATACGTATTCAGGGTATGAAAACCGCGTAAAAGCAAACCTAGAGAAACGTGTAGAAACAATGGGTATGCAAGATAAGATTTTCCGTGTTATTGTACCTGAACATGAAGAAACAGAAATGAAGGATGGGAAAAAGCGTACTATGATGCGTAAAGTTTTCCCTGGTTATGTTTTAGTAGAGCTAATTATGACAGATGATTCATGGTATGTTGTACGTAATACGCCAGGTGTAACTGGCTTTATCGGTTCATCTGGTGGTGGGGCAAAACCGACACCTTTATTACCTGAAGAAGCGGATCGTTTACTTCAACAAATGGGCATGACTGACAAAATAGTCGAGATTGATATTTCTGTTGGAGAAGCAGTAGAAGTATTGGAAGGGCCTTTTGCTCACTTCCAAGGACGTGTTGAAGAAATTGACGCTGAAAAAGGAAAATTAAAAGTTTCTGTCGATATGTTTGGTCGCGAAACAATTATGGAACTAGATTTTGAGCAAATACAAAAAATGTAGTTCTAGTAACTAAAGTGACCTATGTCTAAGACGTATGTCGCAGATTTTGTTAATTACTACTTGCTTAAAAAAATTAAAAGTGGTATCATTTCTAGGTCAGATTGTCATACTTTGGTTTGACGTCTGTATTGATAATTTTAATGTTATCGGCACTTAGCTGACAGACAGATATTGAGTGGGAGGGGCAACCCAATTACCACATCACGGACTTAAGGAGGTGTGTCTCGTGGCTAAAAAAGTTATTAAAGTTGTTAAACTTCAAATCCCTGCTGGTAAAGCAAACCCAGCTCCGCCGGTTGGTCCTGCATTAGGTCAAGCGGGTGTGAACATCATGGGATTCTGTAAAGAATTCAATGCGCGTACTGCAGACCAAGCTGGTCTTATTATTCCAGTTGAAATTTCAGTATTTGAGGATCGTTCATTCACTTTCATTACAAAAACTCCACCTGCAGCAGTACTACTTAAAGTAGCAGCTGGTATCCAATCTGGATCTGGTGAACCAAATCGTAAAAAAGTGGCAACGGTTAAACGTGATAAAGTTCGCGAAATCGCTGAAACTAAAATGCCAGACCTTAACGCTGCTTCAGTAGAAGCTGCTATGTTAATGGTTGAAGGTACTGCACGAAGCATGGGTATTGTTATCGAAGACTAATCCCAGTTACTTGATGATGTATTTGTTTTTTGGAAGGTTGCGGAGTTTCTTTGTGAACGCGCAACCTTTATTCGTGGGAGGTAAAATCCGCTATAACCACAATCAAGGAGGAATTATATAATGGCTAAAAAAGGTAAAAAACTGCAAGATGCAGCAAAATTAATCGACCGTAACGCACTATACAGCGCTCAAGAAGCAATCGAACTTGCTCAAAAAACTAGCACAGTGAACTTCGACGCTACTGTAGAAGTTGCTTTTCGTCTAGGAATCGATACTCGTAAAAACGACCAACAAATCCGTGGTGCAGTAGTGCTACCAAACGGTACTGGTAAAACTCAACGCGTATTAGTATTCGCTAAAGGTGAAAAACTTAAAGAAGCGGAAGCAGCTGGTGCTGACTATGTAGGCGATGCAGAATACATCCAAAAGATCCAACAAGGTTGGTTTGATTTCGATGTAATCGTTGCAACTCCTGACATGATGGGTGAAGTTGGTAAACTTGGTCGCGTATTAGGACCTAAAGGTTTAATGCCAAACCCTAAAACTGGTACAGTTACTTTCGATGTAACAAAAGCTATCGCAGAAATTAAAGCGGGTAAAGTAGAATACCGTGCTGATAAAGCTGGTATCATCCACGCACCTATCGGTAAAGTTTCTTTCTCTACAGAAAAATTAGTTGAAAACTTCTTAACTGTATTCGATGTAGTGCAAAAAGCGAAACCTGCTGCAGCTAAAGGTACTTACATGAAATCTGTAAACGTTACAACGACAATGGGTCCAGCTCTTAAAGTGGATGCTTCAAGCGTAGTAGTAAAATAATTTAAGTTTTTATGTAAATCTGTTGACGGCGCTGTCTATCTATGATAAGATGGTTGCTGTTGTGAATCATCCATTTGTACCGTAGACAGTAGGAGTGACTTGTCACTTAATGATCCTACCGAGGACAGCGGAATTCGGATTCTTATTTTAAAGATGATGACTTTCAGCCTCTGTGTCTATTTGACCCAGAGGCTTTTCTTTTGTCGGTATAAATGACCCATTCTAATAGGAGGTGTCATCATGAGCAAGGTTATCGAAAACAAACAAGCACAAGTTCAAGAGATTACAGAGAAATTCCAAAACGCTGCTTCTGTAGTAGTTGTGGATTACCGTGGTCTTAACGTTGCGCAAGTAACTGAGCTTCGTAAACAACTTCGTGAAGCTGGCGTTGAGTTCAAAGTTTACAAAAACACTTTAACACGTCGTGCTACTGAAGCTGTTGGTCTTGAAGGAATCAATGACGTATTAGTTGGTCCTAACGCAATCGCGTTCTCAAACGAAGATGTTGTAGCTCCTGCTAAAATCATCAACGAGTTCGCTAAGAAAAACGAAGCTTTAGAAATTAAAGCAGGTATTATTGAAGGTACAATCTCATCTGTTGAAGATGTTAAAGCACTTGCAGAACTTCCATCACGCGAAGGTCTTCTTTCTATGCTTTTATCTGTACTTCAAGCTCCAGTGCGCAACTTCGCACTTGCAACAAAAGCTGTTGCAGAACAAAAAGAAGAACAAGGCGCGTAATATACGCACTAACACTTCCGCGGCCTGACCGCAACAATAAAACATTATCCAATTAGGAGGAAATTATAATGAATAAAGAGCAAATCTTAGAAGCTATCAAAGCTATGACAGTTCTTGAATTAAACGATTTAGTAAAAGCTATCGAAGAAGAATTCGGTGTAACAGCTGCTGCTCCTGTAGCAGTAGTAGGTGCTGCTGCTGGCGCTGCTGAAGAAAAAACTGAGTTTGACGTAGTATTAGCATCTGCTGGTGCTGAAAAAATCAAAGTAATCAAAGTGGTTCGTGAAATCACTGGTTTAGGTCTTAAAGAAGCTAAAGAAGTAGTAGATAACGCTCCTAAAGCTCTTAAAGAAGGCGTTTCTAAAGATGAAGCTGAACAAATTAAAGCTAAACTTGAAGAAGTTGGCGCATCTGTAGAAGTTAAGTAATCTCGCATTACTTTTAAACAAAAGGAAAGCTCGTCATTGTGGCGAGCTTTTTTCTTCATTCTGAGGAGGCGTGGAAATGTCAGATCACTATTATACGAGTAAGCCTCAAACTGAGAGTAAACCTCGTCACTGGACATTCAAGTTGTTAGGGCATGCGTTTTCCTTTGAAACGGATGCAGGTGTATTTAGTAAAAGCGAAGTAGATTTTGGATCCCGTGTTTTAATAGATGCTTTTCAAATGCCTGATATTGATGGTGCGATTTTTGATGTGGGGTGTGGGTACGGACCGATTGGATTATCGATTGCCAAAACAAACCCAGACCGTACCGTTCTTATGATGGATATCAATGAACGTGCTGTTGCGCTCTCGCAAAAAAATGCGCAAGTAAACGGTGTTCAAAATGTACGGATATTTGTGAGTGACGGACTATCGATGGTTGACAATGATGTAAACGCCGCAGCTATTTTAACCAATCCTCCAATTCGCGCAGGAAAGGAAACAATTTTCCGCTTTTACGATGGAGCTTATGATAAGTTAGTGCCATCTGGTGAGCTGTGGATAGTCATACAGAAGAAGCAGGGTGCACCATCAACGGTAAGTTACTTAGAAGAAAAATTTTCTGTAGTCGATGTTGTGGAGAAGAAAAAAGGGTACTGGATAGTACGTGCGAGAAAATAAGTGAAATATGCATAAATTATTGACTTGACAAATCGGCTATGATAATATGATAAAATGCAAAAATATTATTTTGAGGTCGTGTGCCCTTTTTGAATATGATTGTTATAATGTGGGTATACTTGCCAAGATAAGTTTAGTTAACCGAAAATGAGATCTTTTTGAAGACTCGTTTTCTTTTTGTCTTTCGAAATCATACACTATTTGTAGGATTTTGCAAAGACCTAATATCGCTTTATTGAGGGGTGAATGAGTTGACAGGTCAACTAGTTCAGTATGGACAACACCGCCAGCGTAGAAGCTTTGCGCGTATTAACGAGGTGCTTGAGCTTCCAAATCTGATTGAGATTCAAACGGCGTCTTACGAGTGGTTCCTTGAAGAAGGTTTACGTGAAATGTTCCGTGACATTTCGCCGATCGAGGACTTTACAGGTAATCTTTCATTAGAATTCATCGATTATTCATTAGGAGATCCTAAATATGATGTTGATGAGTGTAAAGAGCGAGATGTTACTTACGCAGCTCCGTTACGTGTGAAAGTACGTCTTTACAACAAAGAAACAGACGAAGTGAAGGAACAGGATGTCTTCATGGGTGACTTCCCATTAATGACAGAGACAGGTACGTTCATTATCAATGGTGCTGAACGTGTTATCGTTTCACAATTAGTTCGTTCACCAAGTGTGTATTTCCATGATAAAACGGATAAAAACGGTAAGAAAGGTTTCGGAGCGACAGTTATTCCGAACCGTGGTGCATGGTTAGAATATGAAACTGACGCGAAAGATGTAGTATACGTGCGTATTGACCGTACTCGTAAGCTACCAGTAACAGTGTTACTTCGTGCATTAGGCTTCGGTTCAGACCAAGAAATTATCGATATTATCGGTGATAACGAATATTTACGTAATACGTTAGAAAAGGATAACTCTGAAAGTACTGAAAAAGCACTTTTAGAAATCTATGAACGTTTACGTCCAGGTGAGCCACCAACGGTTGAAAGTGCGAAGAGTTTATTATACTCTCGTTTCTTCGATGCAAAACGCTATGATTTAGCGAATGTTGGGCGCTACAAAATGAATAAAAAGCTTCATATCAAAAATCGTTTATTTAACCAAACGATTGCTGAAACGCTTGTAGACCCGGAAACAGGCGAAATTTTAGTTGAGAAGGGTACAGTTCTTGATCGCCGTACTTTAGATAAAATCTTACCGTATCTAGAGGATTCATCAAAGGGAATCGGTTACCGCACTTTATCACAAGTAGGTGGGGTACTTGAGGACGATGTAACAATCCAGTCTATTAAAATTTATGCACCAAAAGATGAAGCGCAAAAAGAAATCAATATTATTGGTAATGCGTACATCGATGAAGAAGTGAAGAATATTACGCCTGCTGACGTATTATCTTCAGTAAGTTATTTCTTCAACTTACTTTACCAAGTAGGGGCAACAGATGATATCGACCACTTAGGTAACCGTCGTCTACGCTCTGTTGGCGAGCTTTTACAAAACCAATTCCGTATCGGTTTATCCCGTATGGAACGTGTAGTGCGTGAGCGTATGTCTATTAACGATACAGCTGCTATCGTACCACAACAATTAATTAATATTCGTCCGGTCATTGCGTCAATTAAAGAGTTCTTTGGTAGCTCTCAATTATCCCAATTCATGGACCAAACAAACCCATTGGCAGAGTTAACGCATAAACGTCGTCTATCTGCATTAGGACCTGGTGGTTTAACACGTGAGCGCGCTGGTTTCGAAGTACGTGACGTTCACTATTCTCACTATGGTCGTATGTGTCCAATCGAGACACCAGAGGGTCCAAATATTGGTTTAATCAACTCATTATCTTCATTTGCTAAAGTAAATAAATTTGGATTCATTGAAACACCTTATCGTCGTATTGACCATGAAACAGGTCAAGTAACGGATCAAATTGATTACTTAACAGCTGATGAAGAAGATAACTACTATGTAGCACAAGCGAACTCACTATTAAATCCTGATGGCACATTTGCTAAAGACGAAGTAGTAGGTCGTTTCCGTGGGGATAATACAGTATTTAACAAATCGCAAATGGACTACATGGATGTATCTCCTAAACAAGTAGTGTCAGCTGCGACTGCATGTATCCCGTTCTTAGAAAACGATGACTCGAACCGTGCACTTATGGGTGCCAACATGCAACGTCAAGCAGTTCCTCTTCTTAACCCAGAAGCACCATTCGTTGGTACTGGTATGGAACACGTTGATGCGCGTGACTCAGGTGCGGCTGTAGTAGCGAAATATGATGGGATTGTTGAGCATGTTGAAGCTCGCTCTATCCACGTTCGCCGAATTGAAGTTGTAGACGGTAAAGAGGTTAAAGGCGATTTAACAAAATATAAATTACAAAAATTCATTCGTTCTAACCAAGGTACTTCATACAATCAGCGTCCACTTGTAAAAGTTGGCGAACGTGTGAAACCTCGTGACATTTTAGCAGACGGTCCATCTATGGAAAATGGTGAACTTGCCCTTGGTCGTAACGTACTTGTTGCGTTCATGACTTGGAACGGCTTTAACTATGAGGATGCTGTTATCATGAGCGAACGCCTAGTAAAAGACGATGTTTATACATCTGTTCATATTGAAGAATATGAATCAGAGTCTCGTGATACAAAATTAGGACCGGAAGAAATCACTCGCGATATTCCAAATGTCGGGGAAGATGCACTTCGTAACTTAGATGAACGTGGTATCATTCGTGTTGGTGCGGAAGTCCGTGATGGTGACATTCTTGTAGGTAAAGTAACACCTAAAGGGGTTACAGAATTAACAGCTGAAGAACGCTTACTACATGCTATCTTCGGTGAAAAAGCTCGTGAAGTTCGTGATACTTCATTACGTGTACCACACGGTGCTGGCGGTATTATTCTTGACGTTAAAGTATTTAACCGTGAAGATGGCGATGAGTTACCACCAGGTGTTAACCAATTAGTTCGTGCTTACATTGTTCAAAAACGTAAAATTCGCGTTGGGGACAAAATGGCCGGACGTCATGGTAACAAAGGGGTTATTTCTCGTATCTTACCGGAAGAGGATATGCCATTCATGCCAGACGGTACTCCTGTTGATATCATGTTAAACCCACTTGGCGTACCTTCTCGTATGAACATCGGACAAGTTTTAGAGCTACACTTAGGTATGGCTTCTCGTTACTTAGGTGTTCATATGGCAACTCCGGTATTTGATGGTGCCAACGAGGAAGATGTTTGGGAAACAATGGAAGAAGCGGGCATGAACCGCGATGGTAAAACAATTCTGTATGATGGACGTTCAGGTGAACCATTCGATAACCGTGTATCAGTTGGTGTCATGTATATGATCAAACTTGCTCACATGGTTGATGATAAACTTCACGCACGTTCAACTGGTCCTTATTCACTTGTTACGCAACAGCCACTTGGTGGTAAAGCACAGTTCGGTGGACAACGCTTTGGTGAGATGGAGGTATGGGCACTTGAGGCATACGGTGCTGCTTACACACTTCAAGAAATCTTAACAGTTAAATCTGATGACGTTGTTGGTCGTGTGAAAACATACGAAGCAATCGTTAAAGGTGAAAGTGTACCAGAGCCAGGCGTTCCTGAATCATTCAAAGTATTGATTAAAGAACTTCAATCTCTTGGTATGGATGTGAAAATGTTAACAGTTAATGATGAAGAAGTAGAGCTTCGCGACTTAGACGAAGAAGAAGATCTTCAACCAGCTGACGCACTTAACATTGCACCACAGCAAGATACAGAAGAAGAGCCAGTAGAGTCTTTTGAATAATGGAAACCAAAATTCACAATGGTGAATAAGGTCAAACTTATTTTTCAAATTAGCCGGGCAGGATTTAACGCCCTGCCTGGCTTTTTCTTTTAATAAATCATTCTATTTCTAATCCTTTGTCAAAGAGGCAATTCTTTGCAAACGATTATCGAGCTGCGTAAAGAGTCTTTATAAAGACCTATACTAGAGGGAGGTAGGCTCCTTGATAGACGTTAATGAATTTGAATATATGAAAATTGGTTTAGCTTCTCCTGACAAGATCCGTTCTTGGTCATATGGTGAAGTTAAAAAACCTGAAACAATTAACTATCGTACTTTAAAACCAGAAAAAGATGGTTTATTCTGTGAGCGTATTTTCGGTCCAACTAAGGACTGGGAGTGTCATTGTGGTAAATACAAACGTGTACGCTATAAAGGCGTAGTTTGTGATCGTTGTGGAGTTGAAGTAACACGCGCTAAAGTTCGTCGTGAACGCATGGGCCACATCGAATTAGCAGCACCAGTATCTCATATCTGGTACTTCAAAGGTATTCCTAGCCGTATGGGTCTTATTTTAGATATGTCCCCACGTGCACTAGAAGAAGTAATTTACTTTGCTTCTTACGTTGTCATCGAACCAGGTGCTACAAACTTAGAAAGTAAGCAACTACTTTCTGAAAAAGAGTACCGTGCATATCGCGAAAAATTCGGCAATACATTCGAAGCATCTATGGGTGCGGAAGCAATTAAAAAATTATTAGGCAAAATTGACCTTGAAGATGAAACGCAATCTTTAAAAGAAGAGTTAAAATCAGCCCAAGGTCAACGTCGTACACGTGCCATTAAACGACTTGAAGTTGTTGAATCATTCCGTAACTCAGGTAACTCTCCTGAATGGATGATTTTAGATGTACTACCGGTTATTCCACCAGAGCTTCGTCCAATGGTGCAATTAGATGGTGGTCGTTTTGCCACTTCTGACTTAAATGATTTATATCGTCGTGTCATCAACCGTAATAACCGTTTAAAACGTTTACTAGACCTTGGTGCGCCGAGTATCATCGTACAAAACGAAAAACGTATGTTACAAGAAGCTGTTGATGCATTAATCGATAACGGTCGTCGTGGTCGTCCTGTAACAGGTCCTGGTAACCGTCCATTAAAATCACTTTCACATATGCTGAAAGGTAAACAAGGTCGTTTCCGTCAAAACTTACTTGGTAAACGTGTTGACTACTCTGGTCGTTCGGTTATTGTAGTAGGTCCAAACTTAAAAATGTATCAATGCGGTCTACCAAAAGAAATGGCAATTGAGTTATTTAAGCCTTTCGTAATGAAAGAGTTAGTAGAACGTGGTCTTGCTCATAATATTAAATCTGCTAAACGTAAAATCGAGCGTTTAAACAACGATGTATGGGACGTTTTAGAAGATGTAATTCGTGAGCATCCAGTATTACTAAACCGTGCACCTACGCTTCACCGTCTTGGTATTCAAGCGTTTGAACCAACACTAGTTGAGGGTCGTGCTATTCGTCTTCACCCATTAGTATGTACAGCTTATAACGCTGACTTCGATGGTGACCAAATGGCGGTTCACGTACCATTATCAGCAGAAGCACAAGCAGAAGCTCGTCTTCTAATGCTTGCTGCACAAAATATCCTGAACCCGAAAGACGGGAAACCAGTTGTAACACCATCTCAAGATATGGTATTAGGAAACTACTACTTAACACTTGAGCGTGAAGCAGCTCGCGGCGAAGGAACAGCTTTCTATGGACCAAACGAAGTATTAATTGCATATGACACAGGTCATGTTCACTTGCATACACGTATTGCGATTAAAGCAAGTTCGTTAAATAACCCAACATTTACTGAGGAACAAAATAATATGTTCCTATTAACGACTGTTGGTAAAATAATCTTTAACGAAATCTTGCCTAAATCGTTCCCATACATTAATGAGCCAACTGCATTCAACTTAGAACAAGAAACACCAGACAAATACTTTGTTAAGTTAACAATTGATGAAGAAACGTTAAAAGAGCTTGAGGCAGATGCTACTTATAATGGACTTGATGAAAAAGGTAAAGTTGATGCACAACGCACAGCTGTACTGCGCAAACACTTTGCATCAGTACCAGTTGTTAACCCATTCCGTAAAAAATTCTTAGGTAATATCATTGCTGAAGTATTTAAACGTTTCCATATTACTGAAACATCTAAAATGCTTGACCGCATGAAGAACCTAGGTTTCAAATATTCAACACGCGCTGGTATCACTGTAGGTGTATCTGATATCGTCGTATTACCAGACAAAGGCGAAATTTTAGCGGTAGCTCAAGAAAAGGTAGATAAAGTTCAAGCGCAATTCCGTCGTGGTTTCATCACGGAAGATGAACGTTATGATCGCGTTATCTCAAGCTGGAGTGCTGCCAAAGATGAAATTCAATCGAAGCTGATGCAGTCGCTTGAGAAAACAAACCCAATCTTTATGATGTCTGACTCAGGTGCTCGTGGTAACGCATCTAACTTTACACAGTTAGCAGGTATGCGTGGTCTGATGGCCAACCCTGCTGGTCGTATCATCGAACTGCCAATTAAATCTTCATTCCGTGAAGGTTTAACGGTATTAGAGTACTTCATCTCAACTCACGGTGCTCGTAAAGGTCTTGCCGATACAGCCCTAAAAACTGCCGATTCAGGTTACTTAACACGTCGTCTTGTTGACGTAGCACAAGATGTTATCGTTCGTGAGGATGACTGTGGAACTGACCGCGGTTTAACAATCGGTGCGTTAATGGAAGGCACAGAGCTAATTGAAGCGTTAGATGAACGTATTATCGGTCGTCATACGAAGAAAACAATCATGCATCCAGAAACAGGCGAAGTGATCTTAGAAAAAGATGGCTTAATCGATCAAGATATCGCGCGTGCGGTTATCGAGGCTGGTATCGAGGAAGTAACAATCCGTTCAGCATTCACATGTAATACAAAACATGGTGTATGTAAAAAATGTTACGGCATGAACTTAGCAACAGGTGAAAAGGTTGAAGTTGGAGAAGCAGTTGGTATTATTGCTGCTCAATCAATCGGTGAACCAGGTACACAATTAACAATGCGTACATTCCATACAGGTGGGGTTGCCGGGGATGATATTACACAAGGTCTTCCACGTATCCAAGAGATTTTTGAAGCACGTAATCCTAAAGGTCAATCAGTTATCTCTGATATCGCAGGTACTGTTTCAGACATCACTGAAATTCGCGAAGGTCTAAAAGAGATTACAATTGAAGGTGAAGTAGAAACACGTAAATACGCAGCACCTTACAATGCTCGTCTGAAAGTACAAGAAGGCGACTTTGTAGAACGTGGTCAAGTATTAACAGAAGGTTCTATCGATCCAAAACAATTGTTAAAAGTTAAAGACGTTTCAACAGTTCAAGAATACCTGTTAAAAGAAGTACAAAAAGTATACCGTATGCAAGGGGTAGAAATTGGAGACAAACATATCGAGGTAATGGTTCGCCAAATGCTTCGTAAAGTACGTGTAATTGAAGCTGGCGATACAGAATTATTACCAGGCTCATTACTAGATATTCACCAATTCTCAGAAGCAAATGCAGATGCTGTGTTACATGGCAAAAACCCTGCAACTTGTCGCCCTGTGATCCTAGGTATTACAAAAGCGTCTCTTGAAACAGAATCATTCTTATCCGCTGCATCATTCCAAGAAACAACTCGTGTGTTAACGGATGCTGCTATTAAAGGAAAACGTGATGAACTTCTTGGTCTGAAGGAAAACGTAATTATCGGTAAACTTGTTCCTGCAGGTACTGGTATGCAACGTTACCGTCAAATCCGTATTGAAAAAGATGAGCTTGACACAGAAGACCTAGTTTCTGCAGAATAATCATTAAAATAAGTGCCGAAGAGGTGTGTTTTTATCATCTCTTCGGGCTTTTTAAAGATATTAGTTGACAGTCGAAATTGGTAATGATAATATATTGAAGGTTGATAGTTAACTGTCTGTACTTCGGAGGATATGAAAATGTCTTATGATAGAGTAAGGGATAGTCAAACAATCATAGGTACAAAGCAAGCAGTAAAAGCAATGCAAGCTGGTTCAGTGAAAGAACTTTTTGTGGCACTTGATGCAGACAATTGGGTAACCGATTCGGCCATATCTTTCGCGAGAGAAATTGGTATACCAGTTATTCTTGTTGAGTCCAAAAAGGAACTGGGCAAGGCCTGTGGAATCCACGTTGGAGCTGCAGTAGTTGCGATTACTGTAGAGTAGTTTTTGTGTATTAACACAAAGACTTTGTTTTTACCCAAAAAATGAACCACCTGGATGTGTGGTATTAACAAGGAATAAATGAAGGGAGGAAATACCGATGCCTACAATTAACCAATTAGTACGTAAGCCTCGTCAATCAAAAATCACGAAATCAAAATCACCAGCGTTAAACAAAGGATATAACTCATTTAAAAAATCTTTAACTGATGTTAAATCTCCACAAAAACGCGGAGTTTGTACTCGTGTAGGTACAATGACACCTCGTAAACCAAACTCAGCGTTACGTAAATACGCTCGTGTACGTTTAACTAACCAAATCGAGGTTACAGCTTATATCCCAGGTGAAGGCCACAACTTACAAGAGCACAGTGTTGTTCTTATCCGTGGCGGACGCGTAAAAGACTTAGCGGGTGTTCGTTACCATATCGTACGTGGAGCTCTTGATACAGCTGGTGTAAACGGTCGTTTACAATCACGTTCTAAATACGGAACAAAACGCCCTAAAGAAAAAAAATAATGTAGCATTGCTTAATAATGAGCATAAGTAGTTGTCGCAAATTTCTAATCTTGCTAGCAGATTGGGGATTTTTGCGACAAATATGACTAGACAATTTTCACAAAATAAATCGATAACTATTCGAAAGGAGGAAAACACATGCCTCGTAAAGGTCCTGTTTCCAAACGTGACGTGTTACCAGATCCAATTTATAGTTCAAAACTAGTAACTCGTTTAATTAATAAAATGATGGTTGATGGTAAAAGAGGTACTTCTCAAAAGATTTTATACGGTGCGTTCGAACTAGTGCAAGAACGTTCTGGTCAAAATCCAATTGAAGTATTCGAAGCTGCTCTAAATAACGTAATGCCAGTTCTTGAAGTACGCGCTCGCCGTGTTGGTGGTTCGAACTATCAAGTACCAGTAGAAGTACGTCCAGAACGTCGTACAACTTTAGGTCTTCGTTACCTAGTTAACTACGCTCGTCTTCGTGGTGAAAAAACGATGGAAGAGCGTTTAGCTAACGAAATCCTTGATGCTTCTAACAACACAGGTGCATCAGTTAAAAAACGTGAAGATATGCACAAAATGGCAGAAGCGAACAAAGCATTCGCTCACTACCGTTGGTAATCAATATCTAAACCGCATACGCCCAATATGGAAGGAGAAATACCTATGAAACGCGAATTCTCCCTAGAGAATACACGTAATATTGGGATCATGGCTCACATTGATGCTGGTAAAACAACAACAACTGAGCGTATCCTTTATTACACAGGTAAGATTCACAAAATTGGTGAAACTCATGAAGGCGCTTCTCAAATGGACTGGATGGAGCAAGAGCAAGAACGTGGTATCACAATCACTTCTGCTGCAACAACAGCTCAATGGAACGGCCACCGTGTAAACATCATCGATACTCCTGGACACGTAGACTTCACTGTAGAAGTTGAACGTTCACTACGCGTACTTGATGGTGCCGTAACAGTTCTTGATGCTCAATCTGGTGTTGAACCTCAAACTGAAACAGTATGGCGTCAAGCTACAACTTACGGCGTTCCACGTATCGTGTTCATTAACAAAATGGATAAAACAGGTGCTGACTTCCTATATTCTGTAGGAACTCTACACGAACGTTTACAAGCAAACGCTCACCCTATCCAATTACCTATCGGAGCTGAAGATCAATTCTCAGCAATCATTGACTTAGTTGAAATGAAAGCTACTTTCTATGGCGACGAAAAAGGTACAGCAGTGACTCATGGTGAAATTCCTGAAGAGCACCGCGCACAAGCTGAAGAATACCGTGAAAAATTAATCGATGCTGTTGCAAGTGTTGATGAAGAAATCATGGAAAAATATTTAGAAGGCGAAGAAATTTCTGTTGCTGAACTTAAAGCGGCTATCCGTCGTGCTACGATCGCAGTAGAATTCTACCCAGTAATCTGTGGTACAGCATTCAAACACAAAGGCGTACGCCCAATGTTAGATGCCGTTATCGATTACTTACCATCTCCATTAGATGTACCAGCAATCAAAGGTACTGATGTTGATGGTGACGAAGAATTAGAACGTCATTCTTCAGATGAAGAGCCATTCTCAGCTCTTGCATTCAAAGTTATGACTGACCCATTCGTAGGTAAATTAACTTTCTTCCGTGTGTACTCTGGAACATTAGATTCAGGTTCATACGTACAAAACTCTTCTAAAGGTAAACGTGAGCGTGTAGGCCGTATCCTACAAATGCACGCAAACTCTCGTGAAGAGATCTCTAAAGTATTTGCTGGGGATATTGCAGCAGCAGTAGGTCTTAAAGATACTACTACTGGTGATACTCTATGTGACGAGAAAAACCTAGTTATTCTTGAATCAATGGAGTTCCCTGAGCCAGTAATTTCTCTTTCTGTAGAACCAAAGTCAAAAGCTGACCAAGATAAAATGGGTCAAGCTTTACAAAAACTTCAAGAAGAGGATCCAACTTTCCGTGCTCACACTGACACAGAAACTGGTCAAACAATCATCTCAGGTATGGGTGAGCTTCACCTTGATATCTTAGTTGACCGTATGCGCCGTGAATTTAAAGTAGAAGCTAACGTAGGTGCTCCAATGGTATCTTACCGTGAAACATTCCGTAGCTCTGCAAAAGTTCAAGGTAAATTCACACGCCAATCTGGTGGTCGTGGACAATACGGAGACGTAACGATTGAGTTCTCTCCAAATGAAGAAGGTAAAGGCTTTGAATTCGAAAACGCTATCGTTGGTGGTGTAGTACCTCGTGAATATATCCCTGCAGTAGAAGCTGGTCTTCGTGACTCTCTTGAACGCGGTGTAGTAGCTGGTTACCCACTAATCGACATTAAAGCGAAATTAGTATTCGGTTCTTACCATGACGTTGACTCGAATGAGATGGCGTTCAAAATTGCTGCATCTATGGCTCTTAAAGAAGCTTCGAAACAATGTGATGCAGTTATTTTAGAACCAATGATGAAAGTTGAAGTTGTCATTCCAGAAGAATACCTTGGTGATATCATGGGTAACATTACTTCTCGTCGCGGACGCGTTGAGGGTATGGAAGCTCGCGGTAACTCTCAAGTTGTTCGTGCAATGGTTCCTTTAGCGGAAATGTTTGGTTATGCAACAACTCTTCGTTCAGCAACACAAGGACGTGGTGTATTCTCAATGACATTCGATCATTATGAAGAAGTACCAAAATCAATCGCTGCTGACATCATCAAAAAAAATAAAGGTGAATAATTGAATTTTCATCTTGCATAAAGTATAACTAATTTGTAAGCTATGATTGTGGGATAGAGGATGGGCCCGTTCTCTATCAGCATTCATTCTATAAATTTTAACATTAAAACATATAATTTTGAGGAGGCAATCTCTAATGGCTAAAGAAAAATTCGACCGTTCAAAAACGCATGCTAACATTGGTACAATCGGACACGTTGACCATGGTAAAACAACTTTAACTGCTGCTATCGCAACAGTTCTTTCTAAAAAAATGGGTGGAGAAGCTAAATCATACGCTGATATCGATAACGCTCCAGAAGAAAAAGAACGTGGTATCACAATCAATACTTCTCACGTAGAATATGAAACTGATACTCGTCACTATGCACACGTTGACTGCCCAGGACACGCTGACTATGTTAAAAACATGATCACTGGTGCTGCACAAATGGACGGCGGTATCTTAGTAGTATCTGCTGCTGACGGCCCAATGCCACAAACTCGTGAACACATCCTTTTATCTCGTCAAGTAGGTGTTCCTTACTTAGTAGTATTCATGAACAAATGTGATATGGTAGACGACGAAGAATTATTAGAATTAGTAGAAATGGAAATCCGTGACCTACTTTCTGAATATGACTTCCCAGGCGATGATCTTCCAGTAATCAAAGGTTCTGCTCTTAAAGCTCTTGAAGGTGAAGCAGAATGGGAAGAAAAAATCATTGAATTAATGGACGCTGTAGATTCTTACATCCCAACTCCAGAACGTCAAACTGACAAACCATTCATGATGCCAGTAGAGGACGTATTCTCTATCACTGGTCGTGGTACAGTTGCAACTGGTCGTGTTGAACGTGGTCAAGTTAAAGTTGGTGACGTTATTGAAATCATCGGTATCACTGAAGAAGCTAAATCTACAACTGTAACTGGTGTAGAAATGTTCCGTAAATTATTAGACTACGCTGAAGCTGGTGACAACATCGGTGCTTTACTTCGTGGTGTAGCTCGTGAAGAAATCCAACGTGGTCAAGTATTAGCTAAACCAGGTTCAATCACTCCACACACTAACTTCAAAGCTGAAGTTTATGTTTTATCAAAAGAAGAGGGTGGTCGTCATACGCCATTCTTCTCTAACTACCGTCCTCAGTTCTACTTCCGTACAACTGACGTAACAGGTATCTGTAACTTACCAGAAGGCGTTGAAATGGTAATGCCTGGTGATAACATCGAAATGACTGTAGAACTTATCGCTCCAATCGCTCTTGAAGAAGGTACTAAATTCTCTATCCGTGAGGGTGGCCGTACTGTAGGCGCTGGCGTAGTTGCTTCTATCCAAAAATAATTTTAGCGCAAGCTATTTTTCAAACCAATCTGTAGGGACGCTTACAGATTGGTTTTTTATGTTAAAATAAGTAAAGAACAAATGGTATACATAATTGGTGATCTTTTTACAAATTGCTAGTTGATGAAAGCAAGTGCCAGGGATTAAAGTTAAAAGGCTGGCAGCATGTAGTTACAATCGCATCCCTTTTAATTTTGACCAATCTTTAAACACCGTATATAAGTTACCGACGGCTCCTTGGGGATCAGCGTCACAGATGAGACATTGGAGCGCCAAATAGAGGAACGCAGGCTAAGAACATCACGTCCTGTGATAACGCCTTCGTGACCAACATCCTGCACCTTCGCACAGAAAACCTCTGTTGCCCTAAACGGCTCATCGGATGCCCGCAGGAAAGCGCCCAGTCGGAGTGGAAATCAACCTCACGTTATGACGATGAGCCTATTTACTACATAAGACCACTTCATGAAAGGAGAATTTGCAAATGGAGATGAAAATATTGCTGATTGAAGACGATCCATCAATTTTCGAAATGATTCAGACACGTTTTGCACAATGGTCACTTCAAGTTGTAGGTCCTAAAGATTTTCAAAAGGTAATGGATGACTTTATTGAACAAAAGCCGCAGCTTGTATTGATTGACATTCAGCTTCCAGCCTATGATGGTTTTCATTGGTGTCGCGAAATACGTCATATCTCAAAGGTACCAATTCTCTTTTTATCTTCTCGCGACCACCCAATGGATATGGTAATGGCCATGCAAATGGGTGCAGATGACTTTGTACAAAAGCCTTTTCATATGGAGGTATTACTTGCAAAGGTACAAGCCATTTTACGTCGTACATATGATTATATAGAAGAATCGATGAATGTCACACGGTTTAATGGTGCAGTTATTGACTATGCACGCAGTGAAATTATGTATGAGGGTAAACTTGCTTCGCTCACTAAAAATGAGCTCTTTATTTTAAGCATTTTAGTGGAGAAGGCCGATCAAATCGTTTCTAGAGATGAATTAATGAGAAAGTTATGGGATGATGAGCGCTTTGTTAATGATAATACATTGTCGGTAAATGTTAATCGATTACGTACTAAGCTTGAGGATATAGGCTTACAAGAAGTGATTTTAACTAAAAAGGGACTTGGTTATATGGCTGTAACACAAGGGACGTGAGTGACAATGGTCATTTTATTTTTAAGAGAACGCCTCGCTTGGATAGGCTTTTTCATATTTATCATCGTTATGATCAATGTTTTATTTTCTTTAGACGTTGGATTAGTGGGGATATCAATTTTGTATATTAACATTAGCTTGCTTATGAGCTTTATGATCTTTCTTTTTTGGCAATACGTAGTAGAAGTTGGGCGACTAAAAAATTTCCTAGGAAATGTTGAAAACCAATTTGATGACGTGCATAGCAAAAATTTAGTGTTATCACCTTTTCAAACGGCATACTTTACGAAAATTGAAGAAGTTCTCTACGGTAAAACCACAGAGTTAAATCAGGCAAAGGTACAGATGCAGGAATATTCGGATGAACTCCTAGCATGGGTTCATGAAGTAAAGGCACCTTTAACTTCGATTAATTTAATGCTGGATCACGTAGAAGATTTGCCACTACGTCGTAAATTAGAGGCTGAGTGGCTAAGACTGCACTTATTGGTTGATCAGCAGCTACACCAAACACGTTTAGCTTCTATTGAAAAAGATAATTATATGACAGAGATCGAGCTAAAGACGGTGGTCTATAAGGAAATAAGAGCTATGCAGGCATGGTGTATTGAAAAAGGTATCGGTTTCGACGTTGAAGAGTTACCGGAGACAGTGATGACAGATGGTAAATGGCTAGCCTTTATAATCCGACAAATTTTGTCCAATGCCATTAAATATAGTCCTGCAAATTCAGAGGTATTGATTTTTACGGAAATAGATACAACTGGAGCAACACGATTACATATAAAAGATGCAGGAATTGGTATTCGTCAGGAGGATCTACCTCGAATTTTTCATAAATCGTATACTGGGACAGCCGGCAGAGAGTCTGCACAATCCACAGGGATGGGTTTATACTTAGCGCATAATGTGGCGCAGAAAATGGGCGTTTGTATCACTGTCCAATCTAGTGTTGGTGAAGGTTCAATATTTACATTACGTTTTCCATTACAAAATGAATATGCAAAACTAACAGGTAGATGACGAAATTGTCACCTACCTTTTTATATTGTCATGTAAAACACACGAATTGGGGACGTAGACAGGGTACACTTGAACTATAGAAAGGGGTTGTCTACAAGTGGCAGTTTTAATTGGTCGTAAAGTAAAAAAAGTATATGGTAAAAAATCAACAGCCCAAGAGGTGTTAAAGGGTATTGATGTAGAAGTGAATCAAGGTGAATTTGTTGGCATTATGGGACCTTCAGGCTCCGGGAAGACAACACTTTTAAATGTTTTATGTTCGATTGACTTTGCAACAGAAGGTGTTATTGAAATAAATGGTCAAAACCTACGTGGCATGAAGGAGAAGGTGTTAGCTAATTTCCGTCGCGAACAATTAGGATTCATATTCCAAGATTATAATTTGTTAGATACGCTAACGGTAAAAGAAAACATTCTACTCCCATTAGCTATTGGTAGACTACCAAAGGCTGTTGCAGAGAGTCGAGTAAAGGAGCTTACACATTTATTAGGTATTGCTGACATTTTAAATAAATATCCAAACGAAATATCAGGTGGTCAAAAGCAACGTACATCAGCAGCTCGTGCGCTAATTACAAATCCATCACTTGTATTTGCTGATGAACCTACAGGCGCACTTGACTCAAAATCAGCCACTGCACTTTTAAAAAATCTACAAAGTATTAATGAGTCAAAAAAAGCAACGATTATGATGGTTACGCATGATGCAGTAGCAGCGAGTTTTTGCACACGCGTTTTATTTTTGAAGGACGGACTCATTTATAGTGAGCTATATAAAGGAGATAAAACGAGACAGGCATTTTTCCAAGAAATCATGCATACGCAAAGTGTGCTAGGCGGTGACGGCTATGAGTCTTAGTAAGCTCGTGTTGCGCAGCATGAAGAAAAATATGAAGCATTATTATTTATATTTTTTCGCACTTATTTTTAGTGTTACTTTATATTTTTCTTTTGTGACATTGCAGAATAATACTGAAGTGCTGGCTACAGTACAAGAGAGCGGTACGGCCACAGCAGGTTTCGCTGCAGCAACCTATATGCTGTATTTTATTGTCTTGTTTTTCGTCCTTTATGCCAACCATCTATTTATGAAGCGTCGTAGTAAGGAAATTGGCTTGTATCAGCTAATAGGGATGACAAAGGGGCTTATCGTACGCTTATTAGCGGTAGAAAGTATCCTGTTATTTGTAGGTGCAATCGTTTTAGGTATGCTTGCAGGGTTCTTTAGTTCACGCTTATTTGCAATGATGTTACTGCGGGTACTCGAAAAAGAGGCACTTGTGAAAATGACGTTTAGTGCAGAGGCATTACAGAAGTCTATCGTAGTATTCGCTATTTTACTAGTAATTGTACTTGTGCAAATGGCTTGGATGATTTATCGTGTATCCTTACTGTCATTATTTAGTGCTTCCAAGCAAGCCGATGAGCGTATAAAACGCTTCAGCCCATTACAAATGGTTATTGGTTTTATAGGGCTTGTGCTCATTGCATATGGCTACTATGCATCAACTAAGCTTTTCGATATTAACTCTAATGGTAATTTAATGCTTAATATGACTATTATTTTAGCAACTACCATTGGCGGAACATTCCTTGTTTTCCGTTTCTCTGTAGCATTTATTATGAATTCAATTCGTCTTAAGAAAAATGGACATCTAACCGTCCGTGATGTCTTAGCACTAACACCGATTATGCATCGTATGAAAGGTAATGCGAAATCCTTAACGCTTATAACAGTTTTAACGGGTGTTTCGCTTGGGGTTACAACTTTAGCATATATATCGTATTATTCATCAGAAGCGTCGGCATATAGCCGAGTACCTGGTGATTATATTTTACTTGAAGATAAGGGCCAGGAATTGTTAAAGAAGCTAGAGGATAATAATATTGCTTTTGATAAAATAGATTACCGATTACAGAGCGTTTCAGCTTCCTTTTCACAGCTATTATCGAAAGAACAGCAAAATAAAGATAATCCCCTTGATGGTGTAGAAGGAATTATTTATACAATTCCACTTTCTGATTATCAACAGATTGTACCTGAAGCTTCGATTTCGGATTACGATGTTATTTTAACAAACTACGGTGGCTATATGGCAGAGATGTTTCCGCTTGAAAAGGATCACGATGTAGTTGTCACTACAGGAAGTCCAGAGGTAACTAAGGAAGAAACGTTTCATGTTAAAGAAGTTCGACATGAAAGTATTATAAGCGGTACTGTGACTTCTGGGCCTGGGGGACCGATCTTCGTAGTTTCAGATGCACTGTTTGAAAAATTAGCTGCTCATTCAAGCGCTTCTCAATGGCACAAACAAACTTCTATTAAGATAAAGAATAAAAGTGATTTAACTCATGCAGAGAAATTATATATACAATTAAATGAAGAAAATTATTCAAACGATATACAATCCTATGAAGAAGCACGTAAGGGGAATATTGAATCATGGGGAATTACGATATTTACAGCAGCATTTTTAGGCTTAGCATTTTTAATGACAACTGGTAGTATTTTATACTTTAAGCAAATGTCTGAGGCTGAAGAGGAGCGAGCTTCGTATACGATATTAAGAAAGATTGGCTTCGCTGAAAAAGATATTATGAAAGGTATATATATGAAACAAGCCTTTAATTTTGGTGTTCCATTAATAATAGGGCTACTCCATAGTTATTTTGCTGTAAAGTCAGGATGGTTTTTATTCGGCTCAGAGTTAACCGCACCATTATGGCTTGCTATGAGCTGCTATATAGCGTTATATACTATTTTCGCTGTGCTTTCTGTTGGTTATTACAAAAAGGTCATTCGTGAATCATTATAATAGGGAGAAATCTAAAACAGTATGATTATTTAACATCATACTGTTTTTTGCGTCGTTTAAATTGGGGAAATTATTATAGGGGCATAAAAACATCTTGACTTTCAATTATTAGACGATTAAAGTTTAATATATTAGTAATCTAGTGTACGAAAGTGAAGTGTTGAAATGAACGCAGTAATTGTGGCAATAGCTATCATGTTAATATTAAGTTTGCTCCGTATCAATGTTGTTCTTTCTCTTGTATTGGGGGCCTTTGCAGGAGGTTTAACAAGTGGCTTAGGTTTGGAAGCAACTGTACAATCATTTACAGAAGGATTAGGAGCAGGCGCAACGATTGCTTTAAGTTATGGGTTGCTTGGTGGTTTTGCTATCGCCATTTCAAAAACAGGAATTCCTGAATTAATGATTGCAGGGATTTTAAAGATATTAAATAAAAACGGTACAAGTAATCGAAAAGGTTTAGTAAAGGTTTTAATCTTCTTACTAATCTTTATGATGTCTATTTTCTCGCAAAACTTAATTCCAATTCATATTGCCTTTATCCCATTATTAATACCTCCAATCTTAAAGGTTTTAAATATGCTAGAGGTTGACCGACGAATTATCGCAACATTAATTGCTGTTGGTTTAATAGGGACATATAGTTTCGTCCCGGCTGGCTTCGGAGCTATTTTCCAAGATATCGTTTCTACTCAAATAACGAAGGCAGGTATGGAGGCTTCTTCTCGGGATGTACCAGTAGCGATGGCTATACCCGTTTTCGGGATGTTAATTGGCTTATGTGTAGCCTTTTTTGTTTACCGGAAACCTCGACAATATCAAAATAATGATGTCGAGACAGAATCTTTAAATGTTAATGTCAGTAAGTTCGCGATTTTTTCTACGACTGCAGCTTTAATTGTCTCTCTATGTGCACAAATTTATACGGATTCAATGATTGTAGGTGCTTTTGCAGGCATTATGATGATGTATTTTACTGGTGCACTTAAATGGAAAGAAGCAGATGAGATTCTTTCTGAGGGAATGAAGATGATGGCCTTTATTGGTTTTGTTATGATTGCTGCAAATGGTTTCGCATCTGTTATTAACGCCACAGGTCATATAGATAGCTTAGTTAATGGTTCGATAAACATTCTTCAAGGGAATGCGAGTCTAGCTATATTGATTATGTTGGTCATTGGCTTAATTGTGACGATGGGAATCGGTTCTTCCTTTGCAACGGTACCTATCATCGCGACCTTATTTGTTCCACTTGCACAAGGATTAGGAATAAGTCCTTTGGCGATTATTTGTCTAATAGGTACAGCAGGTGCTTTAGGTGATGCAGGCTCTCCTGCTTCAGATTCTACTCTTGGACCAACTGCTGGTTTAAATGTAGATGGACAGCATAATCACATTTGGGATACATGTGTACCAACGTTTATTTACATTAACATCCCACTTATTATATTTGGCTGGATTGCATGTGTGTTCTTCTTATAGGGTGATAGAAAGAGCGGTTTCTAATAGTAGAGGCTGCTTTTTTATTGTTTAAAGAATAACTGTGGCATAACTAAGGGCATAGTTTTCGTCTAGGATAACGTGCTACAACCTCGAAATGTGTGCCAATCACTTTCGAGAAGCGGTTCTTGTGATAGGTTAATTGTTTGAAATATTCAAAAACGTCGATATAGCAGGCTTACGTCTTGCAATGTGCTAAGAAATTTTATATACTAGTTAACGGCTTAGATAAGCGAGAAATATTAGTAGTAAGAATATCTGCAACATTTAAAAGAATTTAGCGAAAAGACTTGCTTATTCTTTTTTTATTGTATATAATGTTGAATGTTGGTCTTTGACTGCGATGAAACGAGAGGTTGCCGACACACCCGGCCGCTTTGCCATGGCGGTGTGTGGGAGAATTTTCGTGGAGAATGTCTAGAAAATAGGCGAGAAGGAGGGAAAATAATGGCAAAACAAAAGATTCGTATTCGTTTAAAAGCGTATGATCACCGTATTTTAGATCAGTCTGCTGAGAAAATTGTGGAGACTGCAAAACGTTCAGGTGCAAGTGTATCAGGTCCGATTCCACTTCCAACTGAGAAGTCTGTGTACACTATTCTTCGTGCTGTTCACAAGTACAAAGATTCTCGTGAGCAATTCGAAATGCGTACGCATAAACGTCTGATCGATATCGTTAACCCAACACCACAAACTGTTGACGCGTTAATGAAACTTGATTTACCATCTGGCGTTGATATCGAAATCAAACTTTAATGGTAAAAAATATAACTTTTTTAAAACTTACAGGAGGTGTGACAAATGACTAAAGGAATCTTAGGTAGAAAAATTGGTATGACACAAGTTTTCGCTGAAAACGGCGATTTAATCCCGGTAACAGTTATCGAAGCTACTCCTAACGTAGTACTTCAAACGAAAACTGTTGAAACAGACGGCTACGAAGCTATCCAAGTTGGTTTCGAAGATAAGCGTGTTAAGCTTTCTAACAAACCGGAACAAGGTCACGTAGCAAAAGCGAACACTGCTCCTAAGCGCTTCATCCGTGAATTCCGCAACGTAAACGTTGGAGAATACGAAGTTGGTCAAGAAGTCAAAGTAGAAATTTTCGCAGAAGGCGATGTAATTGATGTAACAGGTGTTACTAAAGGTAAAGGTTTCCAAGGTGTAATTAAACGCCACGGTCAATCTCGTGGTCCTATGGCCCACGGTTCTCGTTACCACCGTCGTCCTGGTTCAATGGGTCCAGTTGCTCCGAACCGCGTATTCAAACAAAAGAAATTACCTGGTCAAATGGGTGGCACTGTAGTTACAATCCAAAACTTAGAGATCGTTAAAGTTGATGCGGAACGTAACTTACTACTTGTTAAAGGTAATGTTCCTGGTTCTAAAAAAGCTCTAGTTACAGTTAAAACTGCAATTAAAGCTAAGTAATCATTTAAGGAAGGAGGAAACAGGAATGACAAAAGTATCTGTACTTAGTCAAACAGGTGCTTCAGTTGGCGAAATCGAATTAAACGATGCGATTTTCGGAATCGAGCCAAATGAAGCAGTATTATTCGACGCTGTAGTAGCACAACGCGCTTCTCTTCGTCAAGGTAATCACAAGGTTAAAAACCGTTCTGAAGTTGCTGGTGGTGGTCGTAAACCATGGCGTCAAAAAGGAACTGGTCGTGCTCGTCAAGGTTCTATCCGTTCTCCACAATGGCGCGGTGGTGGTATCGTATTCGGTCCAACTCCACGTAGCTACTCTTATAAATTACCTAAAAAAGTTCGTCGCTTAGCTCTTAAATCAGCTCTATCAGCTAAAGTAGTAGAACAAAACTTCTTAGTTCTTGATGCTCTTACACTAGCAGCACCAAAAACAAAAGAATTCACAAAAATCCTTAAAGATCTTTCTTTAGAGAAAAAATCTTTATTCGTAACTGCTGACCTAGATGAAAACGTAGCATTATCTGCTCGTAACATCCCAGGTGTAACAGTTTTAACTGCAAATGGAATCAACGTTCTTGATCTATTAGGTCATGATAAAGTTGTATTCACAAAATCTGCAGTAGAAAAAGTTGAGGAGGTGCTTGGATAATGGAAGCACGTGATATTTTAAAACGTCCGGTCATTACTGAGCGTTCTTCAGAACTTATGGCAGAGAAAAAGTATACTTTCGAAGTAGACACTCGCGCAAACAAAACGCAAGTAAAAGACGCTGTAGAAGAAATCTTTGGTGTAACAGTTGAGAAAGTAAATGTTCTTAACTACAAAGGCAAATTCAAACGCGTAGGCCGTTACGGTGGTTACACTAACAAACGTCGTAAAGCGATTGTTAAATTAACTGCTGATAGCAAAGAAATTGAATTATTCGAAATGTAATCCTTTATGGATTTATGATTTGAACACTCAAGAAGGAGGGAAACACAATGGCGATTAAAAAGTATAAACCTACCTCTAATGGTCGTCGTAATATGACGTCTTTAGACTTTGCGGAAATTACAACTAACAAGCCTGAAAAATCATTGCTTGAACCAACTAAACGCAAAGCTGGTCGTAATAACCAAGGTAAAATCACTGTTCGTCATCATGGCGGTGGACATAAGAAGCAATACCGTGTTATCGATTTCAAACGTGTAAAAGATGGCATACCGGCTAAAGTTGCTACTATCGAATATGATCCAAACCGTTCTGCGAATATAGCATTAATCAACTACGCGGATGGAGCAAAAGCTTACATCTTAGCACCTAAAGGTCTAGAGATTGGTCAAACAATCGTATCTGGTCCAGATGCTGATATTAAAGTAGGTAACACATTACCATTAGCAAACATTCCAATGGGTACTACAATCCATAACATCGAGTTAAAACCTGGTAAAGGTGGACAATTAGTACGTTCTGCTGGTACTTCTGCACAAGTACTTGGTCGTGAAGACAAATACGTAATCGTTCGTCTACAATCTGGTGAAGTACGTTTAGTATTAGCTACTTGCCGTGCTACAATTGGTCAAGTTGGTAACGAACAACACGAACTAGTACACATCGGTAAAGCAGGTCGTAGCCGTTGGTTAGGTAAACGCCCAACAGTTCGTGGTTCTGTAATGAACCCTAACGATCACCCACACGGCGGTGGTGAAGGACGTTCTCCAATCGGACGTAAATCACCAATGACTCCTTGGGGTAAACCAGCACTTGGTTACAAAACTCGCAAGAAGAAAAACAAATCGGATAAATTCATCATCCGTAGTCGTAAAAAATAAAGTGGTTAAACTACGGTTCTATGTGAGAGCCGTGGTGGAATCACGGAGGGAGGTTCCTAAATGGGTCGCAGCTTGAAAAAAGGACCTTTTGTTGATGGTCACTTAATGAAAAAAGTGGAAGCACAAGAGGCTTCTGAGAAAAAACAAGTTATTAAAACTTGGTCACGCCGTTCTACAATTTTCCCGAACTTCATCGGTTTAACGATTGCTGTTTATGATGGACGTAAACACGTTCCTGTATACGTAACAGAAGATATGGTAGGCCATAAACTTGGTGAGTTCGCACCGACACGTGCTTACAAAGGTCACGGTGCAGACGACAAGAAAACAAGACGCTAATTTTGAGAGGAGGTAAATCCTAATGACACAAGCTAAAGCTATCGCTCGTACTGTTCGCATTGCTCCTCGTAAAGTCCGTCTAGTTGTAGACTTAATCCGAGGTAAGCAAGTTGGTGAGGCAGTTGCAATTTTACGTCATACTCCAAAAGCGGCGTCTCCAGTCGTTGAAAAAGTATTAAAATCTGCAGTTGCTAACGCTGAGCATAACTACGATCTTGACATCAACTCTTTAGTAGTTTCTGAAGTATTCGTTGATGAAGGTCCAACATTAAAACGTTTCCGTCCACGTGCACAAGGACGTGCAAGCGCAATTAACAAACGCACAAGCCACATTACTCTAGTGGTATCTGAGAAGAAGGAGGGTTAATCCGTGGGTCAAAAAGTACATCCAATAGGACTGCGCGTTGGTATTATTCGTGACTGGGAGTCAAAATGGTACGCTGAAAAAGACTATGCAACTCTACTTCACGAAGACATCAAAGTGCGTAAATATATTGAAACGGCTCTTAAAGATGCTTCTGTTTCTAAAGTAGAAATCGAACGCGCTGCAAACCGTGTAAACATTACAATTCACACTGCGAAACCAGGTATGGTAATCGGTAAAGGTGGTTCTGAAGTTGAGAATCTTCGTAAATACCTTAGCGATTTAACTGGTAAACGTGTACACATTAACATTATCGAAATCAAACGTGCTGATCTTGACGCTCGTCTAGTAGCTGAAAATATCGCTCGTCAATTAGAAAACCGTGTATCATTCCGTCGTGCGCAAAAGCAAGCGATCCAACGCACAATCCGCGCTGGTGCAAAAGGAATTAAAACACAAGTATCTGGTCGTTTAGGTGGCGCTGATATCGCGCGTGCTGAACACTATAGTGAAGGAACTGTTCCACTTCATACTCTACGTGCTGACATCGACTATGCACACGCAGAAGCTGACACTACTTACGGTAAATTAGGCGTTAAAGTATGGATCTACCGTGGTGAAGTTCTTCCTACGAAGAAATCTGTGGAAGGAGGCAAATAATATGTTATTGCCTAAACGCGTAAAATACCGTCGTGAACACCGCGGAAACATGCGTGGCGAAGCGAAAGGCGGTAAAGAAGTATCTTTCGGCGAATGGGGCTTACAAGCTCAAACAGCTAGCTGGATTACTAACCGTCAAATCGAATCTGCCCGTATCGCGATGACTCGTTACATGAAACGTGGCGGTAAAGTTTGGATTAAAATCTTCCCACACAAACCTTACACTAAAAAACCTCTAGAAGTCCGCATGGGTTCTGGTAAAGGTTCTCCTGAAGGTTGGGTTGCAGTAGTAAAACCAGGAAAAGTAATGTTCGAAATCGCTGGTGTATCTGAAGAGGTTGCACGTGAAGCACTTCGTTTAGCATCACATAAGCTTCCTGTTAAATGTAAGATCGTAAAACGTCAAGAAACTGGTGGTGAATCTAATGAAAGCTAATGAAATCCGTGACCTTGCCACTTCTGAATTAGAGTTAAAAGTGAAATCACTGAAAGAAGAGCTTTTCAACCTTCGCTTCCAATTGGCGACTGGTCAATTAGAAAACACAGCTCGTATTCGTGAAGTGCGTAAAGCAATCGCGCGTATGAAAACTGTTATTCGTGAAAGAGAAATCAGTGCAAATAACTGATAAAGGAGGTTTTCAAGTATGACTGAGCGTAATCAACGCAAAGTTTACACGGGCCGCGTTGTTTCAGATAAAATGGACAAAACTATTTCTGTTTTAGTTGAAACTCACAAAAAGCACAAGCTTTATGGCAAGCGTGTAAAATACTCTAAAAAGTTTAAGGCTCATGATGAGTTAAACACAGCGAAAATCGGTGATATCGTACGTATCATGGAAACTCGCCCGCTATCAGCTACTAAACGTTTCCGTCTAGTTGAAGTTGTAGAAAAAGCGGTTATTATTTAATAACTATTTCGGAACAACCAATTTCCGAAGGGAGGTAACCTAAGTGATCCAACAAGAAAGTCGTATGAAAGTTGCTGACAACTCAGGTGCACGTGAAGTTCTTACAATTAAAGTCCTTGGTGGCTCTGGCCGTAAAACTGCTAACATCGGTGATATCGTTGTTTGTACAGTTAAGAAAGCAACACCAGGTGGCGTTGTTAAGAAGGGTGACGTTGTTAAAGCTGTTATCGTTCGTACTAAATCAGGCGTACGTCGTAAAGATGGTACGTACATCAAATTTGATGAAAATGCTTGTGTAATTATTCGTGATGATAAATCACCACGCGGAACTCGTATTTTCGGACCTGTTGCACGTGAATTACGTGACAGCAACTTCATGAAAATCGTTTCTCTAGCTCCAGAAGTTCTTTAATTTCATGACAGTGCCAATCAAGGAGGTGCGACAGCATGCATGTAAAAAAAGGTGACAAGGTTAAGGTTATCACTGGTAAGGATAAAGGCAAAGAAGGCGTTATTCTTGCTGCTTACCCTAAACAAGATCGCGTTCTTGTTGAAGGTGTGAACATCGTGAAAAAACACGTAAAACCTAACCAATTGAATCCACAAGGTGGTATTGTAAGCCAAGAGGCTGCAATTCACGTTTCGAACGTAATGCTAATCGATCCTAAATCTGGCGAGCCGACTCGTGTAGGTTATAAAATCGAAAACGGTAAAAAAGTTCGTGTTGCAAAAAAATCAGGTGCAGTAATCGACTAATTTCTATAAAAGAAGGGAGGTACACAAATGAGCCGCCTAAAAGAAAAATATTTAAATGAAGTTTCTCCTGCTCTTATGAGCAAGTTTGGATATAAATCAGTTATGCAATTGCCGAAAGTTGAGAAAATTGTTATCAACATGGGTGTTGGTGACGCAGTTCAAAACTCAAAAGCATTAGATGCAGCTGTAGAAGAATTAACAATTATCACTGGTCAAAAACCAGTTGTAACTAAAGCGAAAAAATCGATCGCAGGTTTCCGTCTACGTGAAGGTATGCCTATCGGTGCTAAAGTTACATTACGCGGTGAGCGTATGTATGAATTCTTGGATAAATTAATCTCAATTTCACTACCTCGTGTACGTGACTTCCGTGGTGTTTCTAAAAAAGCATTCGATGGTCGCGGTAACTACACATTAGGTGTTAAAGAGCAATTAATTTTCCCAGAAATCGATTACGATAAAGTTTCAAAAGTACGCGGTATGGACATCGTGATCGTAACGACAGCGAATTCTGATGAAGAAGCTCGCGAGTTATTGACACAATTCGGTATGCCGTTCCAAAAGTAATTAAACAAGGAGGGCGAAAACGTGGCTAAAAAATCTATGATCGTTAAACAACAACGTAAGCAAAAGTTTAAAGTGCAAGAATATACACGTTGTGAACGCTGTGGCCGTCCACACTCTGTATATCGCAAATTCAAACTTTGCCGTATTTGTTTCCGAGAACTTGCATATAAGGGACAAATTCCTGGCGTGAAAAAAGCCAGCTGGTAATCCCCTAATTTGGGAAGGAGGTAAATGTAATGACAATGACTGATCCGATTGCAGATATGCTTACTCGCATTCGTAATGCGAACATGGTTCGTCACGAGAAGTTAGAAGTACCAGCTTCCAACGTGAAAAAAGAAATCGCTGAAATTTTAAAGCGTGAAGGTTTCGTACGTGACGTAGAATACGTGGAAGACAACAAACAAGGTATCATCCGTATCTTCTTAAAATACGGTAAAGATAACGAGCGCGTTATCACTGGTTTAAAACGTATTTCTAAACCTGGTCTACGAGTATACGCAAAAACAAACGAAGTGCCTAAAGTACTGAACGGTCTTGGTATCGCTTTAGTGTCAACTTCACAAGGTTTATTAACAGATAAAGAAGCTCGCGCTAAACAAGTTGGCGGCGAAGTTCTAGCATACGTTTGGTAATTAGCAATAAATGAATGGAGGTGCAACTAAATGTCTCGTGTAGGTAAAAAAATTATCGAGGTACCAGCTAACGTAACTGTTACTGTTGCAGCTGACAACTCAGTTACCGTTAAAGGTCCTAAAGGCGAACTTGTTCGTTCTTTCCACCAAGATATGAAAATTGAGCAAGAAGGTAACGTAATCACTGTATCTCGTCCTTCTGATTCAAAAGAACACCGCACAAACCACGGTACAACTCGTGCGCTATTAGCGAACATGGTTACTGGTGTTTCTGTAGGTTTCGAAAAATCATTAGAACTTATCGGTGTCGGTTACCGTGCGCAATTACAAGGTAAAAAACTTGTTCTTAACGTAGGTTATTCACATCCAGTTGAGTTCACACCTGAAGATGGTCTTGAAGTTGAAGTTCCTTCAAACACTAAAATCATCGTTAAAGGTATTAGCAAAGAACGTGTTGGTGCTCTTGCATCTAACATCCGTGACGTGCGTCCACCAGAGCCTTACAAAGGTAAAGGTATCCGTTATGAAGGCGAATACGTTCGTCGTAAAGAAGGTAAAACAGGTAAATAATGCTGCCTAAGCATTAGAAAGGAGTGACCCTTGTGATTACGAAACAAGATAAAAATCAGGTTCGTAAAAAACGTCATGCACGCGTACGTTCTAAAATTTCGGGTACTGCTGAGCGTCCACGCTTAAACGTATTCCGTTCTAACAAGAACATCTACGCTCAACTTATCGATGACGTAGCAGGCGTAACAATTGTTAGCGCATCTTCTCAAGAAAATGGTTTTGAAGCTGCTGGTAGCAATGTTGATGCTGCAACTAAAGTCGGTGAAACAATCGCAAAACGCGCTGCGGAAAAAAATATTACGGCTGTAGTATTTGACCGTGGTGGTTACTTATATCATGGACGCGTAAAAGCTTTAGCTGAAGCTGCACGTGAGAACGGTTTACAATTTTAATAAAAAGGAGGGACACATTTCATGAGTCGAATTGACGCAAACAAACTTGGAGAACTTGAAGAACGCGTAGTTACTATTAACCGTGTTGCTAAAGTTGTTAAAGGTGGACGTCGCTTCCGCTTCACAGCAT
Organism: Lysinibacillus sp.; assembly: GCA_032053185.1. Lineage (GTDB taxonomy): Bacteria > Bacillota > Bacilli > Bacillales_A > Planococcaceae > Lysinibacillus. The sequence goes on along the minus strand of DAMBVB010000007.1, from coordinate 29,988 downwards.
TAGTTGTAGTTGGCGATAAAAACGGTCACGTTGGTTTCGGTACTGGTAAAGCTCAAGAGGTGCCAGATGCTATCCGTAAAGCTGTTGAAGATGCGAAGAAAAACTTAATCGAAGTGCCACGCGTAGGTGGAACAACTCCACACTTAGTGCAAGGTCGCTTTGGTGCAGGAGAAATCCTAATTAAACCTGCTGCTCCTGGTACAGGAGTTATCGCTGGTGGTCCAGTACGTGCCGTACTAGAACTTGCTGGTATTACTGATATTCTTTCAAAATCACTTGGAACTAACACACCAATCAATATGGTGCGTGCAACTGTTCAAGGTTTAACTGAATTAAAACGCGTAGAGGACGTAGCTAAATTACGTGGTAAATCAGTGGAAGAAATATTAGGATAAGGGGGGAAAGATAATGGCTAACAAATTAGAAATCACCCTTACAAAATCTGTGATTGGTACTAAACCAGCGCAACGTAAAACAATCGAAGCTCTAGGTTTACGTAAATTAAATCAAACTGTTGTGAAAGCTGACAATGCAGCAACTCGCGGTATGATTGATGTAGTAGCTCACTTAGTTACTGTAAAAGAAAACTAATTTTTAATTAACGAACAAGGAGGTGCCATCCAATATGAAACTTCATGAGTTAAAACCAGCAGAAGGTTCCCGTAAAGTACGTAACCGCGTAGGTCGCGGTATCGGTTCTGGTAACGGTAAAACTGCAGGTAGAGGTCATAAAGGTCAAAACTCTCGTTCTGGCGGCGGTGTACGCCCAGGATTCGAAGGTGGTCAAAACCCTTTATTCCGTCGTTTACCGAAACGCGGCTTTACTAACATTAACCGTAAAGAGTACGCGATCGTTAATCTTGACACATTAAACCGTTTTGAAGATGGTGCAGAGGTAACAACTGCATTATTACTTGAAACAGGTTTAGTGAGCAATGAAAAAGCTGGAATTAAAGTTCTTGGAAACGGAACTCTTGATAAAAAGCTTACAGTAAAAGCTCATAAATTCTCAGCTTCAGCTAAAGAAGCAATCGAGAATGCCGGCGGAACTACTGAGGTGATTTAATGTTTCAGACGATCTCTAACTTTATGCGTGTTCGAGATATACGAAATAAAATCATTTTCACTCTTTTAATGTTAATCGTTTTCCGTATCGGTACGTTTGTACCAGTACCAAACGTTGACGCTAATGTATTAAAGGCAACTGATGAGTTCAATCTCGTTGGTTTCCTAAATACTTTTGGCGGTGGTGCTTTGAAAAACTTCTCTATCTTTGCGATGGGAATTATGCCTTACATCACTGCTTCAATCATTGTTCAGTTATTGCAAATGGACGTAGTACCGAAATTTGCTGAGTGGGCAAAGCAAGGTGAAGTCGGAAGACGAAAACTTGCTCAATTTACTCGTTACTTTACAATTGTTCTTGCCTTTATCCAATCATTCGCAATGTCATTTGGCTTTAATAGAATGTATGGTGGATCATTGATTAAAGAAGAAGGAATTTTAACATATGTTACGATTTCTATTGTATTAACGGCGGGTACAGCATTCCTAGTATGGCTTGCTGAACAAATTACTGCGCATGGTGTTGGGAATGGTATTTCTGTTGTAATTTTCGCAGGTATCGTTGCGGCATTACCGACTGGCATAAACCAAATCTATGCACAGCAAATCGAGGGTGCTGGAGATAAGTTATTTATCAATCTAGTGATTCTTGGTTTACTTGTTTTAATTTTGCTTGCAGTTGTTGTTGGAGTTATCTACGTGCAACAAGCACTACGTAAAATTCCAATTCAATACGCAAAACGAGTTACTGGACGCAACCAACAAGCGGGTGCTCAACAAACGCATTTGCCGTTAAAAGTAAATGCTGCAGGGGTTATTCCGGTAATCTTTGCATCAGCGTTTTTGATGACACCACGTACGTTAGCTCCGTTCTTTGGCGAAGGTGCTGTAACAACATTCATTGAAAACACGTTTGATTATTCTAAGCCTGTTGGGATGATTGTTTACGTTGCATTGATCATCGCGTTCACATATTTCTATGCATTCATACAAGTGAATCCAGAAAATGTGGCAGATAACTTGAAAAAGCAAGGTGCTTACATTCCGGGTATTCGTCCGGGTGAAAGTACGCAAACGTATTTAACAAGCGTGTTATATCGTCTGACATTTGTCGGTGCGATTTTCTTAACTGTTATTTCAGCAATGCCGATTATACTCATAAACTTTATGAATCTACCTGCCACAGTGCAAATCGGTGGTACTAGTATTATTATCGTAGTCGGCGTAGCGCTGGAAACGATGAAACAGCTAGAATCTCAACTTGTTAAACGTCACTACAAAGGCTTTATGAAGTAATGTTGGTTTTTAGGGAACGTTTTATCGTTTCCTCAAAATCAGCAAACCTTTTGTGGGAGGAATAGTTTCGTATGAATATCGTTTTAATGGGTCTGCCAGGTGCTGGTAAAGGTACACAGGCAGATAAAATTGTTGAGAAGTACGCGATTCCTCATATTTCTACAGGCGATATGTTCCGTGCTGCTATTAAAGATGGTACAGAACTAGGCTTGCAGGCTAAATCGTTTATGGATCAAGGTGCTCTAGTACCAGATGAAGTAACGATAGGTATTGTTCGTGAACGACTTGCTAAACATGATTGTGAAAAGGGCTTCTTATTAGATGGATTCCCACGTACTGTTCCTCAAGCTGAAGCTTTAGATAGCATTCTTGCTGATCTTGGTAAAGCTATTGAACATACAATTAACATCCAAGTTGAAAAAGATGAGCTAATTGCTCGTCTATCAGGTCGTCGTATTTGTAAAACTTGTGGTACATCCTATCATTTAATTTTCAATCCTCCAGCTGAGGAAGGAAAATGTGATAAAGATGGTGGCGAGCTTTATACACGTGCGGATGATAATCCTGAAACGGTTGCAAACCGCCTGGAAGTAAATATGAAACAAGCACAACCTTTACTTGACTACTATGAAGTAAAAGATGTGTTAACAAATATAGATGGACAGCAAGATATTAACAAAGTGTTTGCTGATCTTGATGCTCTACTACAGGGCAGCCGCAGCTGATACCCGGCTCCGGGCGCAGAATACTGCTTCCGCGGGAGGCATGCGGGAGCAACAACGAAACATAATTTTTTGAGAGTTGCAAAAGCATATTGTGCCCGGTATATATTTCTTTTAAAAAGTGCAACATGACTTTTGAAAGAGTATAATGGGTTTCGTGGAAGCATCTGTGTAACGGGTATGAATATCTCATCAAAGACATTCCGGTATTCGTGTAAACATGGAAGGTTCAGTGCCCTTAATGGTTCTGTATATTCCGTGGATTGTGTGAAGCGAAACCAGACGAGCGTCTTTCAAACATCTCTCATACAATCCAAACATATGTTGAAACGAGGTTGCTTCTATAGTTGCAGCAGATATCCGTTTGATGTAACGATGAGAACTTTAATTTGCATATAGAGAGGAGACAGAGTAGATGGCGAAAGATGATGTAATTGAAGTCGAAGGGACAGTTGTTGAGACTTTGCCAAACGCGATGTTTAAGGTAGAATTAGAAAATGGACATGTGATTCTAGCACACGTTTCTGGTAAGATTCGTATGCACTTTATCCGTATTCTACCTGGAGATAAGGTTACTATCGAGTTATCTCCTTATGATTTAACTCGCGGTCGTATCACATACCGTTTTAAATAATCTTTTGCGCTCCGGACTACTAAGGAGGTTAGGTTAGATGAAAGTGAGACCATCTGTAAAACCGATCTGCGAAAAATGTAAAGTAATTCGCCGACGCGGTAAAGTAATGGTAATTTGTGAAAATCCTAAACACAAACAAAAACAAGGTTAATTCTAAAGGAGGTGCACAACGTACATGGCACGTATTGCTGGTGTTGACATTCCTCGCGACAAACGCGTGGTAATTTCATTAACTTACATTTACGGTATTGGTAAAACTACAGCTCAGAAAGTATTAGCTGACGCAGGTATTTCAGAAGATACACGCGTACGCGACTTAACTGAAGATGAGTTAAACAAAATCCGTGAACAATTAGACTCATACAAACTTGAAGGTGACTTACGTCGCGAAACTTCATTAAATATTAAACGTCTGATGGAAATCGGTTCATTCCGTGGTATCCGTCACCGTCGTGGTTTACCTGTTCGTGGTCAAAATACGAAGAACAATGCGCGTACGCGTAAAGGTCCTCGTAAAACAGTAGCGAACAAGAAAAAATAATCAGTAAAGGAGGTTCCTTCTTAACATGGCTCGTAAACAACAAACTCGTAAACGTCGTGTGAAAAAGAATATCGAATCTGGTATTGCACACATTCGTTCTACATTCAACAATACAATCGTAACGATTACAGATATGCAAGGTAACGCTGTATCTTGGTCAAGTGCTGGTGCTCTTGGTTTCCGTGGTTCACGTAAATCTACACCTTTCGCTGCTCAAATGGCTGCAGAAACTGCTGCTAAAGCATCCCTTGAACATGGTCTGAAAACGTTGGAAGTAACTGTTAAAGGTCCTGGTGCAGGTCGTGAAGCTGCAATTCGTGCTCTTCAAGCTGCTGGTTTAGAAGTAACTGCTATTAAAGACGTTACGCCAGTTCCTCATAATGGTTGTCGTCCGCCAAAACGTCGTCGCGTGTAATGGGTGCGTCTCATTGTATGAGAACATCATTTTTTGTACAGACTGTCTTGTGCAGATAATAAACGATACGTCAATGACGATCGAATCTATGATGGAAAGAACCTATACATTCGATGTTTTGAAGGAGGGTAAATAAAATGATCGAAATTGAAAAACCAAAGATTGAAACGGTGGAGATCAGCGAAGATTCCAAATATGGAAAGTTTGTTGTAGAACCGCTTGAACGCGGATATGGAAACACTTTGGGTAATTCTTTACGTCGTATCCTTCTGTCTTCATTACCAGGAGCTGCTGTCACTTCAATCCAAATTGACGGTGTTCTTCACGAATTCTCAACTGTAGAAGGTGTTGTAGAAGATGTAGCTTCAATTATTTTGAACGTGAAAAAACTAGCTCTTAAAATCTACTCTGACGAAGAAAAAGTTATTGAGATTGATGTTAAAGGCGATGGTACAGTTACAGCTGCTGACATTACACATGACAGTGATGTAGAAATTTTAAACCCGGATCTATATATTGCAACAATCGCTAAAAACGGTCATTTACGTATGCGTATGTACGCACAACGCGGCCGTGGTTACACTCCTGCTGATCAAAACAAACGTGAGGATCTTCCTATCGGCGTGATCCCGATCGACTCTATTTACACTCCAGTATCACGCGTCAATTTCCAAGTGGAAAATACTCGTGTAGGTCAGTCTTCTGACTACGATAAACTTTCTCTTGATGTGTGGACAGATGGTAGCATCGGTCCGAAAGAGGCGATTTCGCTCGGAGCAAAAATTTTAACCGAGCATCTAAACATCTTCGTTGGTATGACAGACGAGGCACAAACAGCTGAAATCATGGTCGAAAAAGAAGAAGATCAAAAAGAAAAGGTTTTAGAGATGACTATCGAAGAACTGGATCTTTCTGTTCGTTCTTATAACTGCTTAAAACGCGCTGGTATTAACACAGTACTAGAACTTGCGAATAAGTCAGAAGACGATATGATGAAAGTTCGTAACCTTGGACGTAAGTCACTTGAAGAAGTAAAAGCGAAGTTAGAAGAGCTTGGTTTAGGGTTACGCAAAGAAGACTAAGCGATTTAAACAAAACTTACAAGATCAGATATTTTTTATAAAGGAGGGAAACATCCATGGGTTACAGAAAACTTGGTCGTACAAGTTCTCAACGTAAAGCGATGTTACGTGACTTAGCTACTGATTTAATCATTAACGAGCGTATCGAAACTACTGAGGCTCGCGCTAAAGAAGTACGTAAAGCTGTTGAAAAAATGATTACTTTAGGTAAACGCGGCGATTTACATGCACGCCGTCAAGCTGCTGCATTCATCCGTCGTGAACTAGTAACAACTACTGATGCAGAAGGTAACGAAACAACTTCATTTGCACTTCAAAAGTTATTTGATGATGTTGCACCACGTTATGCAGAGCGTCAAGGTGGTTACACTCGTATTCTTAAAGTAGGTCCTCGTCGTGGTGACGGTGCACCTGTTGTAGTGATTGAATTAGTTTAATCATACGAGAAGACAAGTGGTGAAGAGGGTGGAATCACCACCCTCTTTCTTTATAAATGATTTATACGACAAATAATTAAGCTGAGCGTTATGATGAGCGGACACTGTTGTGTGGCGTCTCGTTTAGCTCTCCGCACCTCATTCAGATGAAACAAGGGCTTGAGCACCCGTGTTTCTTGAAAATGTAACGACTAGCGCATTTCTATCGAATGAGGTGCGCGCTTTTTTATTTTTTTAGGGAAGTATGATTGCGCCAATTTAGTGGTGCTTTTTTTTATAGATAGGTTTATCCGGAATGTTTGGAGTGCCACACTCCAATAGTATTCTTAAAGATAATCTATAAATTATATTGAGTCCTATATGGTACAAACAAATAAATGAGAGGTGATTTTAGCACTTTTCTTTTATTGACATAATGATTGTAGTAGAATTCATACATAAAAAAGTGTAAGTTAGTTAGTAGAGCTGAGCATGTAGAGAGGAGTTCTAGAAATGCCAGAAATTTTATCATTAAATAATGTGACATTTTCATATACACCAGAAGAACAAGAAAGTCGCAATGCTGTTGAAAATATAAGCTTTGCGGTTCAGGAAGGGGAATGGATTGCCATTGTTGGCCATAATGGTTCTGGGAAATCCACCATTGCAAAGCTTATGAATGGTTTACTATCCCCACAGCAGGGCGATGTACGTATTTTACGTGAACCATTAAGTGAAGAAAACCTATGGGAAAGTCGTTCACAGATCGGCATGGTTTTTCAAAATCCAGACAATCAATTTGTTGGAGCGACAGTGCAGGATGATGTTGCTTTTGCTCTTGAAAATAATGGAGTGCCGTTTGAAGAGATGGTAGAACGTGTACATGCAGCACTCGAACAAGTTAAAATGAACAATTTTTTAGATCATGAGCCACATCATTTATCAGGTGGTCAAAAGCAACGTGTTGCCATTGCAGGTGCACTTGCGATGAAACCCAAGCTTCTTATACTAGATGAAGCTACTTCTATGCTGGATCCTCAGGGGCGTGCTGAGGTATTACAAACAGTTCAAACTTTACGTACTGAAACAGGGTTAACGGTAATATCTATTACGCATGATTTAGAGGAAGCCATGCTTGCAGATCGTGTTCTCTTTATGAATGATGGAAAGAAATTTGCTGAGGGGACACCTGCTGAAATTTTTGCATTTGGGGACAAGCTAGTCGAGCTTGGATTAGACTTACCATTTGCCATGAAGTTATCAAATTTATTGCAAAGGGAAGGTGTTCCGTTAATGGGACAACATATGACAGAAGAAGAGTTGGTGAATGATTTATGGACATCAAACTTCAACAAGTAAGCTATGCCTATTCACAGGGTACACCTTTTGAAAAACGTGCATTATTCGATGTAGATTTTGAACTCCCTTCACGTACGTATCAGGCAATTATCGGACATACGGGTTCCGGTAAATCGACAATTCTTCAGCACTTTAATGCACTTCTAAGACCAACCTCTGGGGAAGTTCATATTGGAGATCGCATTGTTGTAGCTGGAAAAAAGGCGAAGGATTTAAAGGCTGTACGTCAAAAGGTTGGTATTGTGTTTCAATTCCCGGAGCATCAGCTATTTGAAGAAACGGTATTAAAGGATATTATGTTTGGCCCTATGAACTTTGGTGTATCGGAGCAAGAGGCCAAAGCACGAGCAATAGAGCTTATAGGCTTAGTAGGCTTACCAGACAACGTACTTGAGAAATCACCTTTTGATTTATCGGGTGGACAAATGCGCAGGGTAGCAATTGCTGGCGTTTTAGCGATGGAACCTGAAGTGATTGTTTTAGATGAACCAACTGCAGGGCTTGATCCACGCGGTCAGAAAGAGATTATGGATATGTTTTATAAGCTACACAAGGAACGCGGCCTAACAACGATTCTTGTAACGCACAGTATGGAGGACGCAGCTCGTTATGCAGACAATATTGTCATTATGCATGAAGGGAAAAATGTACTAAGTGGCACACCACAAGAAATTTTCAAAGATGTAGAGACATTAAAAAATTTCCGCTTAGAACCACCTCGTATCGTACGCTTTCAACTAAAAATCGAAACAATGATCAACATATCCTTCTCAAAGATCTGCTTAACCGAAGAAGAGCTAGCAACTGAAATTGCTCGGGTACTGCGAGAGGAGCGTGGACAGTCGTGATGGAGAAAATGATATTTGGTCGCTTCCTTCCCGGAAATTCTCCAGTTCATAAGCTCGATCCACGATCAAAGCTTATATTTGTGTTTGCATTCATTATTATTGTCTTTTTAGCAAACAACACAGTGACATATGCCTTGCTATTAGCTTTTACGTTACTCATTGTATTAATATCAAATATTCGTCTGTATTTTTTAATTAATGGTCTAAAGCCAGTCATTTTTTTAATGGCATTTACCTTCTTAATTCATATATTTATGACGAAAGAAGGTGCCATAGTATTAGAGTGGAAGTTTATTACCATTTACGAAGAAGGTATCCGACAAGGGATATTTATTTCGATACGTTTTCTAGTTCTAGTGTTTATGACATCAATTTTAACGCTTACAACATCACCAATTTCCATTACGGATGGCATTGAAGTACTGCTAAATCCATTAAAAGCGGTGAAAGTGCCAGTACATGAGTTAGCTTTGATGATGTCTATTTCATTGCGCTTTATTCCAACGTTAATGGATGAAACCGATAAAATTATGAAAGCACAAATGGCACGTGGCTCGGATTTATCTTCTGGACCAATAAAGGCTCGTATTAAAGCGGTTGTGCCGTTACTGGTACCTCTCTTTGTAAGTGCTTTTAAACGAGCCGAGGATTTAGCAACGGCTATGGAAGTAAGGGGCTACCGTGGAGGCGAAGGGCGTACAAGATATCGCAAGCTAAAATGGGATATGAGTGATACATTTTCACTTGTGTTATTAGTAGCAATGGTTGTTTTACTATTCTTCTATAGAAGTTAAAAGGAGTAAGCTTTATGCGACGATTAAAAGCGACGATAAGTTATGATGGAACGCAATTTTCTGGGTACCAAGTACAGCCTGGAGAGCGCACAGTACAGGCTGAGATTGAGCGTGTTCTAGCCATTATGCATAAAGGAGAAATGATAAAGGTAATAGCTAGTGGCCGTACAGATGCAAGAGTGCATGCAACAGGTCAAATATTGCATTTTGATTCACCACTTGCGATTCCAGTAGAACAATACATGAAGGCATTAAATGTTCAACTGCCAAGAGATATTCGGGTCATGTCGATTGAAGAAGTAGCTGATGATTTTCATGCGCGCTATAGTGTAATCGGAAAGCGGTACCGATATAAATGGTCATGTGAGCCTGTACATAGTCCATTCAGCAGATATTACACTGTTGAGACTAATGGTGTGAAACCAAATGTTGAGGCGATGCAGGAGGCAGCAAAGGCTATTATCGGTACACATGACTTTTCGTGCTTTTGTGCAGCCAATACAAGTGTCAAAGATAAGGTCCGCACAGTGACTACACTACAATTTGAATGGTGTGGTGAAGAGCTTCATATGGTGATTGAAGGAAATGGCTTCTTATATAATATGGTACGTATCATTGCAGGCACACTGTGGGAAGTTGGTATAGGGCGTCGTGACATTGAGAACGTGGAGTTAGTCGTTCAATCTATGAATCGCGATAAGGCGGGTAAAACTGCACCGCCACAAGGTCTATATCTTGAGAAAGTATTCTATTAAAAAGGCTTATCCAAAGTTGGACTGTCAATTTGTTTAACGTATATCCATGAGGATAAGTTGATTGGAGTGGAGACTGGGCGACTCCTTGGGGATCAGCGTCACAGATGAGACCCTGGAGCGAGCTGCGCGAGTGAAGCGGCTCATCGGACGCCCCCAGGAAAGCGCCCAGTCGGAACGGAAATCAACCCACGTTACGGTGAAGAGCCTTTTTAACTGGCAAATGTAATAGAAATCTTGACGGGAAATATCTTTGTATTTTACAAAATGAAGGCTCACAAAAGCCCTAATTTAACCAAGAAATGAATCTGAACAACTTCTCCAGGTGTTTATTGAAATTGCTTGACTTTAAAAGTCATTCATTATATGATAACAGATGGTATTTTCATTACCACCACAAATAAGCCCCGAAAACTTATAGTGTAGTTTAATGAAAAATAACGGTAATCGAATCGATTAGGAGGATATATACATGCGTACAACATTCATGGCTAAAGGTCACGAAGTAGACCGTAAATGGCTAGTAGTTGATGCAGAAGGCCAAACTCTTGGACGTTTAGCTTCTGAAGTAGCTGCTATCTTACGTGGTAAACATAAACCAACATTCACACCAAACGTTGACACAGGTGATCACGTAATCATCATCAACGCTGACAAAATCCATTTAACTGGTAACAAATTAGAGGGTAAACTTTACCGTCACCATACGCAATTTGCAGGTGGTTTAAAAACTCGTACTGCTGGTGAAATGCTAGATAAGTACCCAACAAGAATGATCGAATTAGCAGTAAAAGGAATGCTTCCTAAAAACTCTTTAGGTCGCAAAATGTTCACTAAACTTAACGTTTACACTGGAACAGAGCATCCACATGCTGCACAAAAACCAGAAGCATACGAGCTTCGCGGATAATATAAATTAAGAGGAGGATATTACTTTGGCACAAGTTCAATACATCGGCACTGGTCGCCGTAAAAGCTCTGTAGCTCGTGTACGTTTAGTACCAGGTACAGGTAAAATTGTTATCAACAAACGTGAAATCGAAGAATACGTACCATTCGCTGCATTACGTGAAGTAATTAAACAACCATTAGTAGCTACTGAAACTACAGGAAGCTACGATATCCACGTAAACGTTAACGGTGGTGGATACACTGGTCAAGCTGGAGCAGTACGTCACGGTATCGCACGTGCTCTACTTCAAGTAGACCCAGATTTCCGTGCTGCATTAAAATCTGCTGGATTACTTACTCGTGATTCACGCATGAAAGAACGTAAAAAACCAGGTCTACGCGGCGCTCGTCGTGCACCTCAGTTCTCAAAACGTTAATATACCAACGTTTATCGGCTCTTTCCCCTGTCCGGGAGAGAGCCATTTTTTTCTTCAATTTTACGTTTTGACCCCATTTTGACCCCACAATCATCTAAAAAGTTTTTGAAGAGCTTTTTTCTTTCATGAAATCGCTCAATCTTTCTGTAACTCCTTGTTGAGTATCCTCTAGTATATGAGTGTATATATTTGCGGTTGTTTCGAGTCGAGCATGACCAAGTTGTATCTGCACTTCTTTTAATTGAGCTTTAGCTGCAAATAATAGTGATGCATAAGTATGGCGTAACCCATGCACTTTAATGTCTTTTATGCCGAACCTTTTACATAAAGATTTTAATGTCTCGTTCGGATACCCTAACCTTAAAGGTTGTAAATTGTCGCGTATAAAAATAAATCGCTGTTTATCATTTTGCCTTCCTAACGAGAAACGGATTTCTCTATTTACTTTAATAAGACGAGTTAATAGCTCGAAAGTCTCTTCATCCAGCTTAATTTTACGTCTAGCGTTCTTTGTTTTCGGTGTGAGTAAAATATATTCACCATTCTCCCAATATAACGTACGGCGCACGTGAAGCTCCTGAGATTCCTTTATGATGTCTTGATCTTGCAAGGCCAAGAGTTCTCCTTTACGTAAGCCAGTCCATACTAAAGTATGAAACATTGCATAATTCCGTAAATCGCAATATTCTTTTGCCATTGATAAAAATTTTGTAGTTTCATCGCGTGACCAGACACCTTCAAATGCCTCGTTATCTTCAGCAAGATGTTTGTCTAGCACCGGATAAACAATATGTTCTGTGGGATCATTAGAAATGTACCCTTCTTGTAATGCATATTTGAATATTAAACGCGCTTGAATCACGTAATCCTTAAAAGAAGGCATAGAAGTAGCCATTTTATTAACGAATTCCTGAAAATACCTTTTGTTTATTTCTGCAATTTTCAATTGAGCGAAGTGAGGTAATATCCATTTATTAAATTTATTACGTTTCGCTTTAATTGTTGATGGTTTTAGTGTTTGTATCTGACCTTCCCACCATTCATTAAATACATCCTGATAAGTAAGGTCTTTATTGTTAGCGTAGCTTTCCATTTTATTTTCTTTCAAAATTCTTTCTACAGCAGCAACTGCCTCACTTTTTTTGATGAATCCACGGCGAGTAATACGAATAGGCTCCCCTGTTTGTGGATTTTTACCTACATACATTTTAAAAAGCCATCGATCTCCAGATTTTGTTTTGTACTTTTGATAGGATGCCATAATAATCTCCTTTTAGACTTCTAGTAATTTGTTTAAAAAATCGACATGTTGCTCCTCGCTTTGTAAAGAATTAAGCAAAATACAATACATGCCATTGTATTTAATCACCTTACTATCTTTTTCCCAATAGTTTATTTGTAGATATGCTCCGTGTTTTTCTACGATAGTCTGAATATTCTTTATGGCAAATAACCTCCGAACGTTTGTTCTTTTTTGATTAGAAAAAAATAGCTCTTTCAAGCTTTTTCAAGAACTAATAAGAATATTTTATATTTGGGTTGATTATAAACCTCTACCATATATCACCTCCAATATCCTAATAGGCCACATGTTAAAGAAACTAGAACATGGTCGTGAGTATGTCCTAGTTCTATTTTGTATGTTTTTTTGCTATGAAAGTATCGAAAAAAACTTTCAAGTCAGCCAGATCTTCCTCAGGAGCTTGGCCAAGATTTTTATACCATTCACGTAAATCCTCATCTTGTATAAATTCATTAAATGAAACCTGTTCTTCTGATGATGAAGTATCTCTTCCTAATAGGTAATCAGTAGATACTTTATAGTATTCAGCTAGCTTAATTAAAATCCCAGTATCAGGTTCAACTCGATCATTTTCGTAATGTGAGTATCTAGCTCTTGATAAACCAAGGCTGTTCGAAACTTCTTCTTGAGTCTTTGTGCCTCTAAGGAGTTTTAATCTTGCTCCGAGAGTTGTTACTTGCTTCTCGGATGATAAAGCATCTCTGCCTAGTAGATAATCTGTAGGTACTTCGAAATAATCAGCAATTAGTTTCAATGTATCAAAGTCAGGTTGTCTTGTACCTTGTTCATAATTAGCTAATTTACCTCTAGAAAAACCTAATCTATCTGCTAACTCGTATTGGCTTAAACCTTTCTCTTTCCTTAAGCTAGTTAAGTTTTTAGAGAACATATATATCACCTCGTATAAATTATTATATAAGAAGAAACTTTGTGTTTCTAATAAAAAAGAAAAAAGAAACAAAAAGTTTCTGAAAAGTGTTGACGGAAACTAAATGTTTCTGTTATTATCGATTTAGAGAAACAAAACGTTTCCCAAAGGTGGTGAAAAAATGGAACACTTAACTGGTGTTAGAACAGACCTAATTAAGTTAAGAGGTACCAAGTCACGTCAAGAAGTTGCAAAGGTATTGGATATAACTCCTCAAATGCTTGGTGCCATTGAGAGAGGTACAAGAACACCTTCGTTATTTTTAGCTAAAAAAATTGCGGATTATTACGCAACTACAGTGGACCGAATTTTTTTTAATCATTCGAGACACGAAATGTGTCTAGTTTCGAACTCATAATACAAGGAGGACTCAAAATGGATCAATTACAAATAATCGTACATTCCAACCGTCGTGTGTTAACTACAGCACAAATTGCAGAAAATTATGGTGCTGATGAAAAACGCATCTCTGAAAATTATTCCCGTAACAAAGAACGTTATACGGAAGGTAAACACTTTGTTTTATTGCAAGGTGATGAACTAAGAATGTTTAAACGCGAATACTCAAATTGCGGAGTCGCTCAAAACGTCAATAAGTATTACCTTTGGACAGAAAAGGGAGCATGGTTACATGCTAAATCACTTAATACAGATGAAGCTTGGGACGCTTACGAATTGTTGGTAGATGAGTATTACAACATAAAAGAAAATGTTGTCCCTTTATCCAAAGACCAAGCACTAGTAACGGTTTTACGTACCACTGCCGATTTGGTTGAAGATACTCAAGCAATCAAAAACGAACAACATGAAATCCGAAAAGAGCTCTCGATTATCAACGAAAAAGTAGAAGAACAAATCACCTTAACATCTGGAGAGCAACGCGCAGTACAAAAAGAAGTTGCTATTAAAGTTTATGAAATCGAAAGTGATACTACAATACGACCAAATTTATTCCGTGAATTGCATCGTGAAATTAAAGACCGTTTTGCAGTTGCCAGTTATAAGGATGTTCGTAGACAGGAATTACAAACAGTTATCAATTACATTCGTTCTTGGGTTCCTAGAAAAGTATCTTAAAAGGCTATTGGGTAAAAGCAACCTTTTAAGATCAAAAAATACTAAAGAAGGTGTCCACTCATGAATATTAGAGAACAAGTTCAAAACATAAATTCTCTTGAATTTGAGTTATTTCAGCAAAAAATAGAGTTAGTTGTGGAAAAAGCCTACTTAAAAGGTGTACAAGATGGGCAATCAAAGTACAACTATCCACCAGTGTTAACAAAGGAAGATTTAAAGGGGATTTTCCAAAAATCAACAGCTACAATTAACAGACTCGTATTAAGAAAGGATTTTCCGAAGCTTACAACGTTAGCTGGTAGTTATCCACGCGATGAAGTATTTGCATGGATAAGCAGAAATTCTACTGATTTCGGCTCAAATTTACTCAAATTCAAAAGAGCATAGGAGAGGCCAGGGCAAATGGCCTCATATCAAACTACCAATCTAGTAAGAGGTTGGGGCAACAACCTCTTATCTATATATTAAGTTAACTTGGATGAAATTGGTATTCGATTACGGAATATATTCGAAATTGGAATAAAGGGGCAAAGAGATATGGTTGCAGATTTTGCGAAAGTCGGAAAGATGTTAAAGAAATTCCGCATCGATGCAAATATTACGCAGGAGGAAATGGCGGAGCGATTAGATAGTACACAATCAGCTATCAGCAAATTAGAAAGTGGCAGAAAGACAATAGATATTTTCACTTATGCTTCATGGTTAAAAATTACCGAATCGGAGTTTGCTGGAACAGCTTTGATGTTCGGAATGGAAGTAGCGAATGCTATTACACACTTATCACAAACAGTACCAATGTTTATAGGAGGTATGTTCAGATGGATATAGTAAAAAAATTAAAGCTAGAAATAGCAATGTTAGAGGCTTGCAATGAGGATTTATTAGTAGCAATAGGAGTTCATAACCAACGTGATGAGTATCACTTATCTGCTGAGTGCATGCGAAAAATCAATAGAACAACTCGTGAAATCGAAAGATTAAGAGCACATTTACGAGATCAACAAAATTTTATGTGGGTTATCAAGGATTTGCAAGATAGAGGATTACTTAGCGAGGTGATGAAGCAATATGCGAATCAAGCCTAGGGCATGGCGACACATGACATTAAAGCAGAGGTTAATTTATTTGCACTTCATTTGTGATAAGAGGGAGTTAACAAAGCTAGATGAATATAAAAAAGCTGCTTAATTGGTTACAACAATTAAACAGCCGTGCGGTTTAGTTATGTACCTATTATATCACAAAATCAGACGTTTGCGAGTGTTATCTCGCTCTCGTCAAGCAGTTCATAATCCTCCTCATTTCATTGGTCTGGTTAGCCAAACACATTATGAGCTGCTTGATGGGAAGCCATCAAAATAATCGAAAGGGTTGATATGTATGAAATTAGCAAATGCAGTGTCTAGAATTACTGAATTACCTAAAATTTTAGAGCAGCATGGTATAGCGTCAGAGGATGTTCTCCGAGTTGAGTATAGTTCAGGTTCAGCAGATAGTGCTGACATTCTTGTTCAGCTATATTCATGTGAATCTATTAAAAAGCTAGGTGCTTATGATATTGAAAATAAGAAAGGCTATGAAGGTGGAGATTGGAGGCAATATAAAGTTATTAAATGCGGCATTTCATTTATCTGTTGGGAACGTGATAGTGAGGCAATAGCATGAACTTGCTTTTAGAAAATCCAATGGTACTTGGTCGCATCGAGTATCCAATGCCACCTTATGAGCCAGTTGTCAGCTTCGAAATGCACGATGATTTTGGTAGTTTCATAGCTTCTGGTGACGTGTACTTTGAGATTGGTGATGCGATCATACACATCGACAATATCAGTGATTACTTGGCTGCTGGATATAAGGATGAATCAACTTACGAAATGACTGATTCAGAGGTTATTGCTTATGTAGAAGTGAATTATGGCTATGCGCATACAAAAAAAATAATCCTATCCGTTGCACCGGAAAGGATTAAGTAAGGCCCATGCCTAATATCATTTCTCAAATTATATCGCATGGGCCTAATAAATACAAATCGAAGGAGGTATTTTAATGAACTTGCTACAGGAATCAGAATTACATGAACTCTATGAAATGCCACCACAAGAAAAACAGTTATATGTCATTAAGGATATTAATGGACTCAATTGGGTATTACGAAAAATTAATGCTGCCAACGCTAAATTAAATGAAATTAAATCGTTAGCAGATGCAGAACGAGAGCGTATTAATGCTTGGGAGAAAAAAGTAAGTGCTGGATTGATAAGTGATGTCGATTACTTTGAACAAAAAGTTATTGAATACCATTCCCACGTTTTAGCCAACGATTCTGAACAAAAAAGCATTGTTACTCCGTATGGCAGAGTGAGATCCATCACAAATGAAGCGCAGCCAGAAAGGATTGATGATGAAGTCTTATTCGATTATGTAGTGACTAACCAATTACCTTATGTAGAAGTAAATACTTCTCGGAAATTACAGTGGGGAGAACTCAAAAAAATATTAAAAGTAGTTCAGCGTGGAAATGAACAAATTGTAGTAGATGAAAATGGACAAGCTGTGCCAGGGGTAACGGTAAAACCACGCACAACAACATTCAAAGTGGAGGTGGCTGACTAATGAAAAAGTCAGAATCAATTGGTGCATTAGCTAAATCTTTATCGCAATTTCAAGCCAAAGTTAAGCAACCTCTTAAAGATAAAGACAACCCTTTCTTTAAATCTAAATATGTACCTCTAGAAAGTGTTGTAGAGGCTATTACAGAGACTTCTGGAGAGTTTGGATTATCATTCATCCAATTCCCTTTAAACGATGCAAATGGACGTGTTGGTATAACAACCCTGCTTATGCATGAATCAGGTGAATGGATTGAATCAGAGCCGATATTCGCAACTCCAGCTAAACAAGATGCTCAAGGTGCAGGTTCAGTTATTACTTATTTGAAACGCTACTCGCTATCAGCAATATTCGGTATTACTAGTGATGAGGATGATGATGGTAATAGTGCTCAACTTCCTAGTCAAAATACACAACCTAAACACCATGGAACACAAAACAATGCGCTGATAACAGAAGCGCAGTTGAAAGCTCTAAATTCATCGATTAGTGCAGCAGCAAAGCGTACAAACACCGATGTTTCTCAAGTAACCGATTATGCAAAACAATCATTTAACATTCCAGCAAACATTGAAAACAAATCACTGACAAAAACTCAAGCAAGTCAATTAATTGACTTTATTAATCAATTACAACCAAAGGCTGGATAGATGAATAACGTACCAAACAAAGTCCTTCTGCCTGCTTGGATATTTCAACAGGCAGGAGGCAACAAAGACGAAATTAAGCGTTTGGTGCTTCAATACATGCAACGATACCCTAACTATCGAATTATCAAAGTGAGTGGTAGTTTCGCGGTTTGCGAGAGGCATGACGGACTGTTATAGGAGGATGAAATAATGAGTCAACAATATTACTTACTATCAATTAAGTATTCAAATGGCAAAAATACTGTTACATGGTGGGGGCCAAATAACAGTGGTTATACAGACGACATTGAAAAGGCTGGAGTTTACAGCGAGGAATGCATCCAATCAAGAGGTATCTATTACTCGAATAAAGGCGTTATGCCAGTACCAGTTGAAAAAGTTCAAGCAGCTACAAAAAGAATAGTTGTTTTAAATGAAACTGAAAACACTAAGCTGTTCGGTATCCATGAGCATTTAAAAACAGCAAAAGAATTTTAGAAAGGTAGATATGACATGCTCGAACAACTACAACAAGCATATGAGGTGGCACTGAAAAACCTAGTTTTTGTGGATTTTGTGAATAAGTCTATGATTAAAAATTTGAATATTGAAAATATGGAGGTTTGAGGCATGAATAAACAAATTACAGTAACAATGCCAGTTGAAGAGTACGAAAGGTTGAAACGGATTGAAGAAAAGTATGATGACTTAATCCACGGGATAGAAAAATGCATTGAAGTACAGGAAGTTAAAGCAACACATAAAGTTAATTTGATTCTCCAAACAGATTCAGCAGTCAAATTACTTGCTCCATATAACGATTGGGATTGTGAATTAGAGCATTTTAACAAGGTAATTATTCAACCGTACAAAGGCTAGGAGAGGTGAGGGCAAATGGCTGAAATCACTTGGATTAAGCTACGTACTGATATGTTCGACAACACAAAAATCCGTTTGATTGAGAAGCTACCAGAGGGTGACACGATCTTAGTCATTTGGGTGAAGCTGTTGGCAGCAGCAGGCAAAGCGAATTGTAACGGGTACATCATGTTAAGCGAAAACATACCAATGAATGTTGAAGAAATGGCTGTAATATTTGACCGTCCTTTAAATACTGTCAGATTGGCTTTAGAGGCATTCAAAAGATACGGAATGATAGAAGTCGACGAGAATGAAATCATTCGTATACAGAATTGGGAAAAGCACCAAAACGTTGATGGAATGGAACATGTTAAGAAGTTAAATGCAGAACGCCAAAAGCGATTCCGTGATAAGAAGAAACAAGCACAATTAAATGCTCCAAATGATAAAGAATTACCAAATAAAGAGGAAGAAACACCTCCTAAATTACCAAGTAACAACAGTAACGTTACGCATAACGTTAGCATGACGTTAAGTAACGGAACAGATAGAGAGAGAGACTTAGATTTAGATAAAGATTTAGATATAGATAAAGAAAGAGAAAAGAGAAAAGACAAAAAAGACAGTCAGTCGTCTGTCTCTCCTTCTCAAGTCATTAATCCTTTTCTTGAAATAAAAAATTTCTTTGATTCAACGATTCGTATCAGCAACTTTACAGACCATAAAAAAATGGACAAGCTACTTGAATTTTATCCAGATTATTTATTGATTATCGAAGCAATAAAGGTCACTGCTGATAATGGCAAATCAAATATTGAGTATGTTGAAGGTATTTTAAGAAATTGGGCATTAGAAAAAGGCGTTAATACTTATGCAGATTGGCAATTGAAAGAGGGGAAACAACGTGGAAGCAATCAGCGAAGTGATGCAACAGATAATGAAAGAAAATCCGCGATTAGAGCAGAGAATGAGAGACGCGCAAAACTCGCTGGGCTCTAGAGGTATCGAGTGCGCAACTACACCTAGTGATGGGTGTCCTAACAAGAAATGTGATGGCAGTGGTTTCCTTTGGTATATCGACTACCACAAAAAGATGCATCCGGATAAAGTTGCTGAGGATATTAGAAAGCACAGAGAGCTATACGCTTCAGCACATGAAGCGAACGACCAACAGGAAATGGATCGTATTAATTCTATCTTGGTTGACTTGAAAAAAGAATCTGAGTGGTGGGTAAAGTGCGATTGCCATGAACAAAAGCAAAAAGAGCAAGAGATTACTAGAAAACTAGATTTGTCGGGTATGCCAGAGAAGTTTAGAAAAGCTAAAGTACATGGTTTTAAAGTGGATGTTTACACTCAACAAGTTTCAAGAACAGACGCTGCACTTGCTAAAAAGATGGCTACTAACTTTATTGAGAATTATAAAGAGATTGAACCAGGCAAAGGACTTTATTTCTACAGCACAACAAAAGGTGCTGGCAAAACCCGTCTATCTTGTAGTATCGGAAATGCATTAATGACTGTTTATGGACAAGCAGTTGTTTATATGAAAGCTTACGACCTTTTCTTACAAATTCGGAAAACTTTCAAAAAAAACAGTGAAACTACAGAAGATGAAATTTTAAAACTTTATCGCACAGCGGATGTACTAATTATTGATGATATTGCTGTTGAAAACCCTTCTGACTTCGCAGAACGAGTTTTATACAACATCTTGGATTATCGAATGGATAACTTTAAAACAACCATAATCACGTCAAATAAGACCATTGAAGAGTTAGCAGATTTGTATAAATTACGAGATTCCAAAGGACAAATTGTTGAGGACGGAGATCGTGGCAAACGTATAAAAAGCCGTATCAACAAGATGTGTTATCAAGTCAACATGCCAGAGGAATCTGTAAGGGATATTGAAGCACAGCAAGAGAATAAAGCTTTTGAACAGATTTTATTTAAATAGATAGAGGGGCGCACAGCCCCTTGATTGGAGGGTGAAGGGAATGGCTGAAAAAGTGAAGGTTAGTCGTGAGGTGGAGCAAGCTTTAAATGCAGCTTTAGAGGAGTACGACGGAGATAAAAATTTAGTAATCGAAAATCATAATTACGATTGGGTATTTGAATGTGCAGTTTTAAATAATTTTGACACTTTGGAAATAGCACGGATGCTCATAAATGATTACGAAGTTGAACAAACACCAGAGGAGGAAATTGCAGAAGTTTATCAAGAGGCTAAACAAAACTTTAGATTTAAAAAATCTATATCGAATGCAGCTTTCAATGAGGGTATCTGTGACGGAATAATAACAACTTTAGATTTGCTTAACATCAAAATTGACGGGGTGAATGAGTGATGGGACAAGTTTATATGGAAATGGAAAAATTTATTGAGTTGAAACGAGCTGAGGAAGAAAATCAAAAGCTTCGTGAAGCACTAATAGACATTGCAACAACTTGGCAAGATTCAGATGAACCGCAATTGACGCAACTAGAAATGTATGCAAGAGCAAAAGAAGTGTTAGGCGGTGAAGCTCATGACTGAACAATTTCTGATTGATCAAATCATCTTATATTTAGGTCAACACCAACGTTTTGGAGGCAAGCACAACGAAATCATGGCTTATAAGCGTTTGGAACAACTAAGAGCCTTGGTAGGGCTAAAAGATGCTGAAGAGGCTACGGATTATCTGATAATGGGAATGGAAGGGGCGATTGCTGCATGAGTAGAGAGATTAAGTTTCGTGGTTGGGATGTAGAATCAAAGGTTTTTATCGATTGGGATAACTTTATGAATAACCAAAGTGGTAACTGGATGATGACTGCATTTAAAAACGATATTTATAAATTCCACCAGTTTACAGGTTTAAAGGACAAGAACGGCAAGGAGATTTTTGAGGGAGATATTGTTAAATGTTTCAAAATCCATAATTCTCTAGTGTGCATGGCTGAATATGCTTGGGGATTAAAAACAAAAACATTAGGATTTATACCATTCTCTGAAATATACGGACAATGTGAAGTTGTTGGAAACATTTACAAAAACCCTGAATTATTGGGGGTTACAGCATGATAAACAATATTACGATAGTTGGTCGTGTTGTAAGAGATTTAGAGCTTCGCTATACGCCGAATGGAATTGCGAGTACTAAGTTTACAGTTGCGGTAAATAGACCGTTTAAAGGACAAAACGGTGAGCAAGAAGCTGATTTTATTTCGGTGCAAGCTTGGAGAAAGCAGGCGGAGAATGCTGCTAACTATCTTAAAAAAGGAAATTTAGTTGGCATTACTGGACGCATTCAAACAGGTAGCTATGAGGGGCAAGATGGCAAACGTATATACACTACTGACGTTGTTGCTGACAGCATTCAGTTTTTAGAACCACGTTCAAACGGCGCAGGAGGCTCACAGAGCACTTCAAACTACGAATCTAGTACAAATTATCATGGAGCAAGTCAAAACGCTCCACAAGGGCAGAATTACGGTAATAACAACAAGCCTAGTTATACAAGGGTCGATGAAGATCCGTTTGCGAATACGAAGGCACCGATTGAGGTCAATAATGACCTACCTTTCTAAGGAGTGACTTATATGTCAAATACACTAAAACGCAAAATTTTGTATGGCCGAACACTTAGAGACTTACAAAAGCAAATTAAATTTCAGGAAAAGGCAGCTTATGTACCAATCAGCGAGGTTAAGTATTTCGAGAATGAAAAATATCCTTATCAGATTTTGATAGAGAAAAAGTGGTTAGCGAAGGGGCGTAAAGGTGAACAGATGGTTGCCGTTGGAACAGTAAATGAAATAGCAGGGGAACGTGGTGTTAAGCTTGAGGATTAAGGATGTGAGCAAATGGAACAGGTTAAACAAGAATTAACTAGATTAAGAACATCTAAAAGTAAAAAGCAACAACTGGCACCACGAAAAACGATATGTAGGAAATGTCCTCATCAACTTGAAGTGAAAGAAAAGTCATGTCACATAGGGGATATTGAAATGCTTTGTTTAGAGGAACCGCATATTTGTCACAGCGAAAGAGATGGGTTATGTAGAGGCGTAGTTGAAAAAATGCTGATGAATAACATGAGCTGGGAAACAATTTGAATAGATAAATTAACGCTGCTGGTAGAACGGCATTTGGTTGTTTTATCAGCAGATTTCTAAGAGTGCTAGTAAGGATGTGAAGAGATGAAATTCTTAGATCTATTCGCAGGTGTCGGAGGCTTTCGTTTTGGAATGGAAGCCGCAGGACATGAATGTGTTGGTTTCGTTGAAATAGACAAATATGCTCGTAAATCATACGAGGTAATTCACAGTACAGAAGGAGAGTGGACAGCTCATGACATCACTAGCGTTACAGATGACGATATTCGACGACTTAGGGATAGAGGACAAATCGATATTATCTGTGGAGGATTCCCATGCCAAGCTTTTTCAGTTGCTGGGAAGCGAAAAGGATTCGATGACACTAGAGGAACTCTTTTCTTTGAAATCGCTCGTTTCGCCAATATCATCCGACCACGGTATTTATTCCTTGAGAACGTCAAAGGACTCCTCAACCATGACGGGGGGGCTACGTTCGAGGTTATCCTCCGAACATTGGATGAACTCGGGTATGATGCGGAATGGCAAGTGCTTAACTCTAAGGACTTCGGGGTCCCACAAAACAGGGAAAGGGTGTTCATTATCGGACATTCTAGAGGAACAAGTACCAGAAAAGTATTTCCTGTCACAAGAACAGATGGAAACATTGGTAATGAAATAAAAAGACTAGCTCATAGTAAATATTTTAGAAGAGTATTACAAACTTATGATGCTAGTGGTTCGTGCGAGGCGTTAGATACAATGCAAGGCGGAAATAGGCAACCTTGTATAAAAGTAATTGGAAATATAAATCCTTCCGGACATGGTATGAACGGACAAGTTTATGGTAGTGATGGATTATCACCAACATTGACTACTAATAAAGGTGAAGGCCATAAGATTATTCAAAAAGCTTCACAAGGGCTAAATATAAAAGAAGCGACAAAACAAGGATTTGATACAGCATATCCAGGTGATTCTATTAACTATTCTTTACCAAACTCTAAGACTCGTAGAGGACGTGTAGGGAAAGGAGTAGCCAATACATTGGACACCGGATGCCAACAAGGTGTTCTAACAGATGAATATCGTATCCGAAAACTCACTCCACGCGAATGTTGGAGATTACAAAGCTATCCAGATTGGGCTTTTGATAAAGCAGCAGCTGTTAATTCAGATAGTCAATTGTACAAACAGGCAGGCAATGGTGTAACTGCAAACGTTATCGAAGCAATTGCACAAAAGTTAGTGTAGGAGGGCAAACATGAACGTACTAACATTTGAAATACCCGGGGTCATACAACCTCAAGAACGACCTCGATTTAGTAGACGTGGTAAGAAGGTAGTCACACATGATGCACCAAAGAGTAAAGACTTCAAAGACTTCGTAAAGCTCGTAGCATATCAATATAAACCATCAGAATTGATTACAGAGCCTATTAAACTAAAAGCTGATATTTATCTCATGCCACCAAAGAGATACCACACAGGGCCAAAGAGAAAGCTTATAGCGAGTGGTGAATTACGACCAACGACAAAGCCTGATCTCGACAATTTGATTAAGGGTATTAAGGACGGATGTAACAAAATCATTTGGCATGATGACTCTCAGGTTATTGAGATGACGGTGAGGAAGTTTTATTCAGAGCAGCCGAGGGCAGAGGTGACGATTGAATGGGTAGAAAAGTAGCTGAGAAGTACATTTTATTTACTGGTGATGCTCACGAAAATATGAAATTCGATTTTACTCATAAGCAGATTGAGATATTTATAAGTCTGTGGAATGCTGGTGTGCCGATAGATAGAATCGCAAAAAGGTTTTTAATCAGTCATGCAAATGTAGCTTTAATGGTTATGGACCTTGAAATGGCTGAACGGATTGGGCCACGGGTTGGTGGATTACTAGGGGAACAGAAAGTGGTTAGTTGAAAGATCAGTAAAAAAAACAATAAACATTTGGAGGTAAAGTGAATGACAACAGAAACAGTGAAATTATCCGAATTAGCAGATGATGTAGAGGTGTCAATTGAAGAATCTAGCACGTTTTTTACAGTTGTAGAATTGAAACGTGAAATTTTAGAGCTAGGCGAGCCACATCACGAAAGCAGTAATTGGTGTACGATTATTCGCCGAAAGTGGACACCAAGTGCTAAAAGAATGATAGAAAGTTACATTGAAAATGAATCTTGTGATATGTACGAAGATTGGGATGAAAGGGCTTGGGAATGCATTAATAAACGTGGATTAGTGGAAGAGTTCCAAAGCTGGTTAGATGCAGCGTTTTCAACTGGATATGCCACAGATTACTGGCTATGCGATAAACCTGTTGTAATTGATATTTTACCACCAGAAGTAGAACGGGAATTTAATGAACTAACAAGTAAATATGGCAGAACAAAAGGCATTCTAATTTTTCAAGGGATGTCAGCAGAAGAAGTAACTGCAATGAGTGACGAAGATGCAGAGGGTGCAGTTGAAGCGATGCCGTACTTTTTATAAATTACTGCACAGTATGAGGATTAAATGAAAATAGAGCGATTATAATATCGCTCTAAAAAACTCATAAAATCCCATGTTCATTGGGATAGCCCAAATAAAGAAACCCAACAGGGCAATTGGACCAAGCAAAAAGTTGTAAACTTTCTTTGGCAAAATACTGCCCAATAGGATTTTATAAATAACTGCACATCCTATCATAACAACTGGCAGTAAGATCATTGGGTATAAAAAACCACAGACTTCCCGCGCTCGATATATCTGTAAATATGTCCATTAAATTACCTCATTATGTATTTTCGGTAAATTATAACATAGAAAAAGCCGCAGCGTTTGCAGACGCTACAGCTAAGAATTGGTTTATGCCCTTTGACGGTGCTTAACAACATTATTATATCACACCGTAGGAGGGCAAACCTAATGGGCAAACAAGGGCAAAAATATTACAACGCAACAGAGGTATTAGAGATTATTGATCGTTACAGTCACATGAAAAGAGCTTTAGGGTTTGATTTCGAGAGTCCGTATGCAAATGATATTATGGTTGCTGATTACGATAATATCGGAATGCCGAGAGGTGGAGGTATTAGTGATCCGACGCCTAAACAGGCATTCATGAACAAATGCATACTGCCAGAAAGATTAGTAAATGAGTACAACGAGAAGATTGATTTTATCAAGGAATACTCTAAGTATTTAAGAAAAGAACGTGAAATAACAGTACTTCACTGGAAGTTATCAGGAATGAAAACTAAACACATCGCAGAGTTAGAGGGAATTACAGATAGACAAATCAGAAATATCTTACGGAAAATTGCACAAACCATTTCCGATATTTCCGCAATTTCCGATATTTCTAATGTTTCGTGAGAGCTAAGTAAAAATTGTATACTAAAGGGGAGGTCGGACAGGTAATTGTTTCTTCCCTTGGTATTTACAAAAACCTAAATATTAGGGAAAGACAGACCGACGACCGACCTGCGCTTCGTAAACTTGTTCGAGGCAAGACATACACGGCCGGCCCATATTTTTTAAGAGATTAGGTATCTTAATTAATATAAAAGGCTAAAAATTGCTGAAGGAGTGGTTTTTATGTGAACTTCGTCCACTTTCCTTTTAGTCAAACTTACTGAGTAACAAAGTGCGCGGA
This sequence comes from Lysinibacillus sp., assembly GCA_032053185.1. Classification (GTDB taxonomy): domain Bacteria; phylum Bacillota; class Bacilli; order Bacillales_A; family Planococcaceae; genus Lysinibacillus. Next base: position 3,602 of record DAMBVB010000007.1, on the reverse strand, counting down.
AATGCACTATAAAAAACACAATTCGCTACAAATATAACGTGGTGCAGCTCTACCACGATTTCACAAGTGAGCTAACTCGACAAATACAATTTAAATATTATATCGCAGTAGACGAGCCTTATCCCTAGCACGGTAAGGCTTTTTATTATGTCTAGTACAAATGTACCGGACTAAAAACGATAGTTCGATATGAACCATCGACTTTTTATTTTGAAAACTGCATCAAACAGCCAAAACTTTACGAGATGAGAGGGCCGAGTTTGATGTAGTTTTTCTTTGCTTTGAAAAGTGAGTATCGAGCAGTTCCTCCCCTTGACTGCTAGGGCAACGGTACTTACTTTTGAGAGTGAAATACACTTAGTGATTAACATAATGGGGTGATGCCATTGATTGAACAAAAGTTAACAGTGAAGCAACAAGCTTTTGCTGATTATTATATCGAACTAGGAAATGCCACGGATGCTTATTTAAAGGCATATCCGAATGTAAAGAAGGAAGCGACAGCGAGAGCAGCAGGAAGTCGCATGTTAACAAATGTTAGCGTGAAATCTTATATAGACAATCGTATGGAGGATTTGAAGTCCGAGCGAGTAGCAGACCAGCAAGAAATACTAGAGTTACTAACTGCTATCGCAAGGGGCGAGACAACTTCGGCAACTTTACGCGGTATCGGTGAAGGTGCACAAACGATTGATGAAGATATGCCTCCAACTACTACAGAGCGCATTAAAGCTGCTGAATTACTAGGCAAGCGTTATCGTATGTGGATTGATAAGGTCGAAACGGATGGTAAAACTAAAGTGGTTATTGTGGATGATGTGTGATGGATGAAAAACGTGTCAGTATAGCTAGTATCATTACAGAGCAATTTAAACCGTTTTGGCGTGCCTCCAGAGCAAAGGAACATTTACGTTATGTCCTAAAGGGTGGCCGTGGTTCTGGTAAATCATTTCACATTCCAATGCGTATCCTATTAGACATCATGGAATACCCGGTGTCTGCGCTCGGTATTCGTAAAGTGCAAAACACCATTCTGAAATCTGTTTACGCTAACTTTAAGGCTGCTGCAAATGTTATGGGAGTTCGTGATCAATTCCGTTTTGTTGATTCCAAGCTCGAAATCACTTACTTAGGCCGAGGGAACAAGATTTACTTTGCTGGTGCTGATGATCCTGAAAAGATTAAATCTATCAAAGATGCTGATTTCCCATTAGCTATCGTATGGTTTGAGGAATTAGCAGAATTTAAGTCAGAAGATGAAGTAACGACAATTGAAAACTCAATTCTACGTGAGGAGTTAGAAGGGAAGATATTTTCGCAAGCTGATAGACAGCAAGCGTACCCTTTTGACTACTCTTTTTATTATTCTTACAATCCGCCGAAACGTAAACAGTCTTGGGTAAACAAGAAGTATGAGAGTTCAATGATTGATGCCAACACTTATGTAGATCATTCAACTTATTTAGGGAATCCGCATTTATCGAAAAAGTTTATCGAAGAAGCAGAGAATGTTAAGAAAAATAAGCCCTTAAAATACCGTTGGGAATACCTCGGTGAAGCGATAGGGAGTGGTGTTGTGCCGTTTGATAACTTACGAATTGAAAAAGGTTCAATCACTGATGAAATGGTTGCATCCTTTGACAACATTCGAAACGGTGTCGATTTTGGTTATGCTACTGATCCATTAGCATTTGTCCGTTGGCATTATGACAAAAAGAAAAATGGCATCTATGCTGTTGATGAAATATATGGCGTGAAAATTAGTAACCGCAAACTAGCCGAGAAATTAAAAACTAAAGGTTATCAATCGGACAGGATGGCAGGTGATTCAGCCGAGCCTAAGTCTATCGCTGAATTACGAGACGAATTACAAATCCCGCGTATTTATGGTGTTAAGAAAGGTCCTGATAGCGTGGAATATGGTGAAGAATGGCTCGATGATTTAGCTTTCATTTGTATTGATCCTTTGCGTACTCCAAACATTGCAAGAGAGTTTGAAAACATTGATTACCAGACGGATAAAGACGGCAATCCTATCGCTCGTTTAGAAGATAAAGACAATCATACTATCGATGCTACACGCTACGCATTCGAAGAAGATATGCGTGGCAACACATATAGCTTTGACTAGAAAGAGGTGAGAACATGGGATTTTTCCCTTTCCAGGGTGCTGGTACAGAAACTGACAAACTAAATGCCATTATCGCAGAAGGTGCTAAAAAAGGTATTACTTTTAAAAAGCGTATCGAGAAGGAAATCGCTGAATTTAAAGTATCTGAAAAGCGCAGTTGGATGTTTGAAGGTGATAACTATTTCGAGGGTAAGCACAATATTTTGACTCGTAAACGAATGGTTATCGGTAAAGATGGTGAAAAAGAAGAAGCTACTAATCTACCAAACAACAAACGTGTCGATAATCAATACGGTAAGTTAGTGAATCAAAAGGTTAACTACTTATTCGCTAAACCTTTAACGCTTGAAACAGAGAATGAGGCCTACCAAAAGGCTCTTAAACTTGTATTAAACAACCGATTCCACAAGACGCTTCGAAATTTAGGTGAGCATGCTTTTAATCATGGATTAGCTTGGATATATCCGTATTACAATGAGCGTGGTGAATTTAGCTTTATGCTTATTCCGGCTTATCAAGTAATACCTTATTGGAAGGATACAGAGCGAACCATCCTAGATTATGCGGTTCGCATTTATTCAGTTGAGGAATGGAAAGGTGATAAGAAAGAAATCATTGAAAAGGTTGAAATATACACCGTTGATGGCATTGAACGATATATTCTCGAAAATGACAAGTTAATACCTAATGTAGAGCTTGGTGAGACTGCAACATACTTAAATGTCACAAAAGGTGGCTTATCAGAAGGACGTAACTGGGAGCGAGTGCCGTTAATACCTTTCCGATACAACAGCCGTGAAATACCTCTTATTAATTCGGTGAAGAGCTTACAGGATGGGATTAACGAAATCCTTTCAGACTTTAACAACAACATGCAAGAGGATGCTCGGTCAACAATTCTAGTGATTCACAACTATGATGGACAAGATTTAGGAGAGTTTCGTTATAATCTTGCGAAGTACGGTGCTGTAAAGGTGCGAAGCGATGGAGTTAAAGGCGGCATCGATACACTGTCAGTTGAAGTCAACAAAGATAACTATGAATCTATCCTTACATTGTTCAAAAAGGCATTAGTTGAGAACGGTAAGGGTTATGATTCAAAGGATGATCGCATGAGCAACAATCCTAATCAAATGAATATCCAGTCGATGTATTTAGATATTGATTTAGATGCTAATGGTATTGAAACAGAGTTCCAAGCTTCGTTTGAAGAGCTTCTATGGTTTGTAAACAAGCACTTAGAGCATACAGGCAAAGGTAACTTTGATAACGAGACAGTCAAAGTCATTTTCAATCGAGATATACTTATTAATGAATCTGAGGTTATTGACAGTTTATCTAAATCAACTGATTTATCACTTGAAACTCGTATTGCTCAACATCCTTATGTTTCTGATGTGCAGCTAGAGTTAGAAAGAGTTAAAAAAGAACGTCAAGAACGAATGAACGAGTTCGATGGCTATGATGATCA
>DAMBVB010000006.1:140935-144076 GCA_032053185.1 Lysinibacillus sp. | reverse complement strand
TACCCTATAGGATAGACTTTTTTCAAAGTGTCTATCTTATAGGGTACAGTTTAAATGTACGCAGATTCTTTTTTACTTTTGTTATCACTTCAAGCGAATTTTTGTAGTATATCAATTATGCCTCGGCTTTGTAAAGTTATTCATTCACTCTATTAATACTCTGTTCTTTTCGCTTTAATCGACCATCAATGGACCAATTCGTCCACATCCGTAAAACCTGCTCAAATGGACCACGCTTGAATTTTTTTAAATATAAGACACTGCCAATGCATTGCACATAATAAACGCCTAATCCGAATAACAGCCCATTCAAGACACCTAATTTTCCGTACAGCCCAAAACCATAGCCAAAAAATACAGTTGTACAAATAATAGATTGCATTAAATAATTAGTTAGAGACAGCTTACCTACACATTCAAAGGCATGCATAATAGACGATGTACGCCATTTCTTATAGAGTAAGGCTGCTACACATACATAGCCTAACGCTAAAACTTGTGCTCCACTCATCTGAAGCATAGTCGACAAATCCCCTTCTTTTAAACCTAAATATTTACATATTATCCCGATAGGTAGAAGTATCATACCTAGCTTATACCACTTTTGTTCCCGCTCTATATTTACAAATGCTCGCATTTTCGCAAGCGCCATACCAAATAAAAACAACGGTGCATAGAATAATGGCGCTACAAATAATAGGATAGATGTTTCCTGTTCAGGCATTAGCCTATTTAAACGAAAATTAACGACATCTAAATAACTACCATGTGCATAAACGGTATCTGCTTTTTCAATATACGCATCGATGTTCTGCTGATTTGCTACGAGATTTAAGTTAATATTCATCATAATTGCAACTGAAAATACAAAGAAAATACTAGCCCATATGATAACTGTTTTTGCTTTTCGATTACTGAATGGTAACAAAAACAAAAGCATACAGCCGTAATATAAGAGTATGTCACCTTCCCATATGAATGTAGTATGCAGCCAACCTAATAAAATGAGCCCCGTGCTCCGTCGTAGTATAATCCATCGACTTTTCATCCCTTTTTCGCGTACAGATTCAATTAGCTTTATAAAAGAAAATCCAAATAACAGCGTAAAAATGGGCATAAACGACCCACCGATAAACACCCTCACAAAATCCCCTGCACTTTGTGATGATAAATTTTTTAAGGCTCCATGCATGCCATATTGAAAAATCCCTAAATTAGCAAGTAAAATCCCAAGCAAACTAAAACCACGAAGACTATCAACGAACGTAACCCGTTTCAATCCCATCATGTTTCCCCTTTCTATTCATTTAAAGAAAGAATAACGTAATTACCTTATAGCTATTTAGATGAACTTAAAAACAGAAAAATAAGACTATTCAGTTTTCATGGTGTATAAAGGCACATTAAAATGAACGTTGAATTTGTTCGATAACGAAAAAAGACTTCTACTAATAAAAATATTTAAGAGGAACATTCTTCAGAAAAACAGGGGTTGATTTCTGTTCCGGATATGGCGCTTTCCCCAGGGTATCGTTTGTGCGAAAGCGTAGTGCAAACGCAGCAGCAGCACGATGTTTTTTGCGCGAAAGCGAAGCGTCAGGATGTTGGTCGCGAAGGTGGTAATGCCTATAGCCTTCGTTCCCCCACCTGCTTCACCCGCTCCAAGATATGCATATCTTTTGTCAATTGCACCCAATGGTCATCTTCAACCATTGTTGTTATAAAGCAAATCAACACCTCTTCTCTCTTGTTGATTTCTTCATGCATATTTCCGCTTAACCCCAGTATACTTCAGCTACCAACATTGTAAATTTAAGGTAATGAACTTATTATTTCACCAATTGAAAGAGAACCGTAGTCTTTCTTATAGCAAATGTGCCAAAGCATCTCTTAAACATGTATGCACTGCTCTTTATTATTGTATTATTCGTAAAAATAAAATACATGAATATGTTGCGAAGATTATGATATGGTATATTATCTACAATGAAATTTTAGAAGGTGGAAAACATGCTAGAAGTAAGTGAAAGTAAGATAGCGCAATATATTATCCATTTTATTGCCGATACACTCGTGTTAGGTGAGGAATCATTATCACAGCCAGAGGTCATGTTAGAGGCAGCTTTTACACAGCTAGCGTTTAGCAAAATCGATTTAGAGCAGCAATTCGAATTTTTTCATGAAACAGACATTGGCTTAAACGAGATATATACGTATGTGAGAGCAATATTTGATCAGGAGTCTAGTTTCCTTGAACAATCAATCAACATTGCTAAACACTTACATAGTGTATCTCAACATCCTAACATTAAAAGTGGCGAATTGTTTATTGGATTATTTGACCATTGTTTTCTAGCTACAGAAGCTAAAAAAATACTCGCCATCGTTAAAATTGATGAAAAAGAAATGTTTTTAGATGTAAAAAACGACCACAACAAAATGATTGTCAATGGTATTGATGGCATTAATGTAAAGAAAATTAATAACATGGCCATCATCGTAGATATGGGGTCGGATAAGGCACCTGCTGTCTTTATGAAAACGAAAAGGAAAGAAGATATTGTCTACTGGCAAGAACGATTTTTAAAGATAAAAGCAGCGGATGAACATTATTACAAAACGAATTTAGCATTAACAGAATGCAAAAAATATATTTTAAAAGAAGAGAGCTTTACCAATACTGAGAAACTAGGGCTTTTAAACAAAACACTTGATTACTTTAGAAATGAAGATGAATTTCACGTAAATAATTATATTGATACGGTATTTGAAAATGCGGAGCCAACACAAAAAGATATTATTATCAATTCGGTAAAACCTTATGAAACCGTAATTTCTGACAGTGCACTTGAAAAGGCTGAAAAAAAATATAAACGTAAAATTAAACTTGATTCAAATATTGAAATTCAGGTGAATGTACAGGATATCGAGCAAGTGGATGAACTAATTGAAGTAGGCTACGATGAAACTACAAATCGAAAATTCTACAAAATTTATTTCCAGGAAGAACTATAATTTAATTTTAAGAGGCTTTCCAAGTTGTCAGGGAAAGTCTCTTTTTTGCTCCTCATCATAGCGTCAGCAACAATGTTTTTTCTGTGCGAAAGCGAAGCGTCAGCAACAATGTTTTTTCTGTGCGAA
>DAMBVB010000006.1:91005-140835 GCA_032053185.1 Lysinibacillus sp. | reverse complement strand
AGCGAAGCGTCAGCAACAGTGTTTTTTTCTGTGCGAAAGCGAAGCGTCAGCAACAGTGTTTTTTTCTGTGCGAAAGCGAAGCGTCAGCAACAAAGCGCCCAGCCGGAACAAAAAATCACCCACACGTTTTGGTGATGATCCATTAATTTTCCATTGTATAAATCCATTACTACTTTAACCGATTTAATCAATTCGGTCTACTCTCTATAAATCGTAGTAGCTATCCCCTTCAAAAAAACTCTTTCGAACACATTAGTAGTGATTATCCTATTAATATTGCGAAGAATATCTTGTTGTTTTCCCTTTATCACTGGTTTGTTTATGCGCGATCCTTTGATGGCAAAACTCCCATGAAAAAATTGACTTCTAAATTTGGCCAATGTTATATTTACTAATGCAGTAATTTACTAAATTACTAAAATTAATTAAAAGGGGGTTGTAATTGATGAAAATACCTACACATTTAAAGCATAAACCTGTTATTATTGCGGAAAATTATGCCCATATTGATGGGCGTACCGCTTATCATGATGCACAGGGGCTTTCACTTGGCTTAGCTCAATGGAATGACAGGGGCAAGGTTGATATTTCGGCTAAAGTGTGGCGTCATACAGGTGGTAAATGGTCACGTCAATCGGAGGAATTACCACTTCATCGCGTGCTCGATCTCGCTATTTTAGTTTGTGAGTCTCAGCTTTATTTTAAGGAAGCTTATCGTTACGATCATTTATATGATGAAGAAAACCCTGTTATTAAACGTGTTGGCTTACAGGGGGATGCAATGACAGTGAAAGTATGTACGGAAAATGAACAAATTAAAGAGGATATTCAGCTCTTTAATCAAGCATTAAGCGCGGATGGTGAACTAATTGGCGAACGCCTGCGTACGCTATCACATATTTTAAAGGAAATGGGTTATTAAAACCCAAGAGGGTATAAAAATGGACCAACAAATTTTACATGATGATAAAAAACTGCAAAAAGCTTTTTTTAACTTTTTAATTCCTGTTATGCTAGCGAATGTGCTGCAGTCACTGGGGCAAGTCTTTGGGATGTTTATAATTGGGCGCAATTTAGGTGTTGACGCACTAGCGGCAATTTCAGCATTCTTTCCATTCTTCTTCTTTTTAATGGCATTTGCTATTGGGATTGGCTCAGGTAGCTCGATTTTAGTAGGGCAAACGTATGGGGCTGGCAATCACGAAAAGATGAAGGAGGTTGTAGGGGGTACTTTAGCCTTTGCAACGATTTTATCAATTGTCGTCGCGATTTTTGGTGGCTTTTTCATTGAGTGGATTTTACGCTTTATGCAAACACCCGCAAATATTTTAGATATGAGTATTAGCTATGCTCAAATCTTATTTTTCACACTACCGATTATGTTCTGGTATATGGTGTACACAACCTTTATGCGTGGTGTAGGTGACTCTAAAACACCTTTCTTATTTTTAGTCATCAGTGTTATTTTAAATATCGCATTCCTACCACCATTAGTTTTCGGCTGGCTCGGCCTTCCAAAGTTTGGTTTAAACGGTGCTGCTTATGCCTCTGTTTTATCGAATCTGGTGACGATGATATTGTTATTTGCCTACCTGCATAAAACAAAGCATATTTTGCGCTTAGATAAATCGATCTTACGGCATTTTAAATTAAAGAAGAATATTTTAGCTTCATTATTAAAGTTAGCCATCCCAGCAAGCATTAGTATGGTTGCGATCTCTGTAGCAGAAATTGCTGTGATAGGCTTCGTTAATGTTTACGGCTCCGATGCAACTGCCGCTTACGGTGTTGTCAATCAGGTCGCTAGCTATGCACAAGTGCCAGCGATGAGCATTGCTATTGCGACATCTGTATTTGTGGCGCAGGCTTTAGGGGCAAACTCTACGGATATGATTAAAAAAATTCGTCAATTCGGTGTGCTTGTTAACTATATTTTAGGCGGCGCAATTATTTTAATTATGTATTTATTTGCCGAGCCTATTTTATCTTTCTTTATCGATAAACAGGATACGGTAATTATCGCAAAGGATTATCTATATATCGCGTTTTGGAGTTATTTAATTTTTGGCCATACACAAACCGTTTCAGCTACAATGAGGGCTACAGGTGTTGTCTTATGGCCTACAATTTTCCTAGTCATCGCAATTTGGGTAGTCCAAGTGCCATTGGCGTTTGTGTTATCGCACTACACTACATTCGAACTAAATGGCGTTTGGTTAGCTTACCCTGCTACCTTCTGTGTGCATTTTGTATTACAATACGCATACTTCAAGCTAGGCTGGCAAAAACGAACATTAAAAGCGATGCTCAGCGATTAATTTTTATGTAAGCGTCTGTAGACAAAGTTATATGTAACTTTGTCTATATACATCGTAAAAATCATTGTACACATCTCTACGTTCACTCTTTATCATTTTTCCGTTAAACTTACATAAACTAATTCCGATCTCTTCTTTTATTTCTCTTAAAGCGCCATCACTAAAATAGCGCCCCTGGACATTCCTACATTTTAAAACCATAAAAAAACATACTAGCTTGAAATTCTATCATTTATGTCTCGACATATTGTAGCTGTCACTTTGCTTTCGCTACAGAAATAATTGCTGAAAGAAGTTAAATCATTGTATCCTTTATCCTAGTTTACAATTAAAATCACTAATAAAAACTGCATTTACGTCAATCCATTACACCGCGTTTTTTCACATAAAAAAGGCATCCTACTGAAAGGATGCCTTTTTTTATGGTTACATCATTAAAATTAAAGTTTTACGATGTTTGTAGCTTGAGGTCCGCGTTGTCCTTCTTCAACTGAGAATTCAACTTTTTGACCTTCTTCAAGTGTTTTGAAACCATCACCTTGGATAGCTGAGAAGTGAGCGAAAACGTCATTTCCACCTTCTACTTCGATGAAGCCAAAACCTTTTTCTGAGTTAAACCATTTTACTGTACCTTGTGCCATTTTGCATGACCTCCATTAATTGTATTTAAGTAAAATCATTTTTCTTCAAAAGAAAAAATCCACATATTACAAAAAGCATCAAACAAAACACGATTACTCTTTGTAATATGTGAATTTATTGTTCTCTTGAAAACGATTTTATTATACTCACTATATAAGAAAAAATGATATTTGTCTAGTGCAAATGCAGATTTTCTAAAATTTAATCTCTCACTTACCTGCTCCGTTACTACAATAAGTTCAACTACGAGGTGCATTTAATCGATTTTAGATCAATGTACCCCGTTAGTGTTAAGAGAGAACGATAATTCATTTGAAGCAAAACGAATCGCAAAGTTTCTTTCTTATACACGCTTATTAATCTTCGATATAATATGTTACAATGACTTTTGTTTTAGTTATCGTGTGAAATGAGGTTTAACAAATGAGCTTTATGAAGCTAACGCATGTTGAAAAAGCATATAATTCCCAGCAGCCTATATTAAAAGATATAAATATGACGATTGAAAAAGGCGAATTCTTTGTATTAGTAGGTCCGTCTGGTTCAGGTAAAAGTACACTTCTGCGCCTTATCGCTGGCTTGGATAAAATGACAAGTGGCACAATACAAATGAATGGAAAAACATTAGATATGGCTTCCCCTCAAGAGCGAAATCTATCAATGGTTTTCCAAAATTATGCACTATACCCCCATCTAACAGTGGAACAAAATATCTTATTTGGTTTAAAAAGAAAGGGAATTCATAAGCAGGAGCAGCAGAAACGATTGCAAGAAAGTGTTGAATTGCTCAAGCTGACTGATTATTTACCTCGAAAACCAAAAGCTTTGTCCGGAGGTCAACGTCAACGTGTTGCTCTTGCACGTGCTATTGTAAGCCAAGCTCCACTTTGCCTAATGGACGAGCCTTTATCCAATTTAGATGCACAATTACGAACACAAATGCGGACAGAAATCAGACAACTACAAAAGAAATTGGGCTTAACAACTATTTATGTAACCCACGATCAAACAGAAGCGATGACTATGGGTGATCGGATAATGGTTTTACATCATGGAGGTATTCAGCAAATCGGAACACCTCTAGAATTATATAATCAACCTAGAAATCTATTTGTCGCAAGTTTTATAGGGTCTCCTACTATAAATATGGCAACTGCAGTTCTAGAAGATTTTACGCTCATTATTGAAAATCAATTTAAAATGAAACTTCCAACGAGTATTTATGGACGTTTACCTCAACATACACCATTAACAGTCTGCGTTCGACCAGAGCATCTCCAAAAAGGAAACGTTTTGCATCTTCCTATATTAAATATTGAACAGCTAGGGCATGAAACGCATATCATTGTCCGATTGGCAGATCAGACATGGACTATAAAATGGGGTGGCCAACATACCTTTAAAATCGGAGAAATACTTCCTCTTCAGCCCCAACATCTATTATTTTTTGATGCGGAAACAGAAGCATTATTATAACTTTTACGATCAATGTAAAAAACACTTACCTTTTTGGCAAGTAGTTGGATCATCACCAAAACGTGTGGTTGATTTTCTGTTCCGGCTTGGCACTTTGTTGAGGGATATTTTAAAGTGTTTCATATATAATTTGTCCCATTTGGGTGATATCATAATCCCCCAGTGCGACTACTTCTGATTGGAAATCTGGTGAATTTAAAATCTCTTTTACCGATTCAATCAGCAGTTGGTTTTCAGGTGTTTTTAATAGGGTAATATCATACCGTTCTCTAATAAGTGGTATAAAGTCAACCTCTATGAGTTTTGATATTTTTTCAATGCCTATTCCTATGTCTGCATTGCCATTGCGACAGCAGATGCTACATCTATATGGCTCATTTCTTCTTCGTTATACCCTTCAATTGAGGATGGAGAGATGAATCTATAGTAACGTAATTATAATATTTTTAACAGCTGAAAGTCTCTACCGATTTGGTATTTCTTTTTTAGGCATAACTAATTATAATTAGTTATATCTTGTTATAACGAGCTATAAAAGGAGTAAAATCAAAGTGAAAAAGTATGATGGTTTAATTGCTTCATTGCTACTACTTGTCGGCATTTTAGCAGGTTGTGGTAGCCAAGAAAGCAACAACAAAGTAAACGAACCAGTTGAATTAACGATTTCAGCAGCAACTAGTTTACAAGATTCATTAGAAGAACTTAAAAAAGCCTATGAAAATGAACACGATACTATTAAAATCACATTTAACTTTGGTGGCTCTGGTGCTTTACAACAACAAATTTTAGAAGGTGCTCCTGTTGATCTTTTCTTTTCAGCAGCAGAAGATCAGTTTGATGAGTTAGTACAAAAAGATTTAATCGAGAAAAAGCAAGGAATGGATCTTTTAGCGAACGAATTAGTGTTAATCGTTCCTAAGAAAAACCAAAAACAGATTCAATCATTTGAAGACTTAACGAAAGTTGATAACATTGCCGTTGGTACACCTGAAACGGTTCCTGCTGGCAATTACGGTATAGAAACATTGAAAAACATAAACCTTTGGGAACATGTAGAATCAAAAGTAGTCTATACAAAAGACGTACGACAAGTTCTTACTTACACAGAAACTGAAAATGTTGATGCAGGATTGGTTTATAAAACAGATGCCCTTGTGTCAGAAAAGGTCGATGTCGTTGCTACAGCCAAAGAAGATACACATACCCCCATTATTTATCCTGTAGGTGTGATCAAAGATAGTAAGCATGCAAAAGAGACGGAAGATTTTTATCACTTTTTACAAAGTGAGCAAGCGATGAAAGTATTTAAAAAATACGCTTTCAAGGAACCCGTTAATAGATGAGTACGGATTTCTGGTCACCCCTTAAACTTTCTATCGAGATAGCGCTTATGTCAGGAATAATTGTGATAGTAACAGGTATTCTATTTGGTAAATGGATGGCAAAACGTAATTTCAAAGGAAAATTATTGCTAGAAACCGTGTTACTTTTACCATTAGTATTACCTCCTACTGTAATAGGATTTCTTCTAATTATTATTTTTGGTAAAAACAGTGTACTAGGTAACTTGATTGCATGGCTTTTTAACCAACCCGTTATGTTCACATGGTGGGCGGCAGTCATTGCCTCTACTATTGTTGCATTTCCTTTAATGTATCAATCAGCAAAAACTGGCTTTGAATCTGTTGATGAGGACATTGAGAACGCTGCACGTGTTGATGGCGCGAACGAATGGCAAGTCTTTTTCTTTATTTCTATCCCTCTTGCATTAAAGTCAATTGTCTCAGGTGGAATTTTAAGTTTCACACGAGCTTTAGGTGAATTTGGTGCAACCTTAATGTTTGCTGGAAACCTTCCAGGCAAAACACAAACTACGCCACTTGCTATTTATACGGCGATTGGTTCGGGTAACATGTCACTCGCTTGGTCATGGGTGATTTGTATGATAGGTATATCCTTCCTTATGCTTCTGAGCGTTCATCTCATGAAGACATAAAGTAAAAGGAGAATCTTCCCCCCCCTGGCTTTTACAGCATAACGAAAGTAAAAGATGTAGTCGGTTCAAACTAAACTGTACCGACTACACCTTTTCTTTTTACCCTCCACTAATAGGTGGGATAAAGGCGATTGTATCCCCTTTTTTTACAACCGTTGTATCTGTTGCAAATTCCTCGTTTACCGCTGTCATGACATGTTGTAAATTAACTTGTGAATATTGCGTTTCCATCCATTCTTTAATTTGTCCAACTGTTTGATCTGACAGGTCTACACATAATTTCGACTCACCGATCATCTCTTGTAAGTGTGCAAACAATAATATGTTAATCATAACATTCCTCCTCACTGATCGATGGATTTCCTTTTGGATAAGGAACATTTTCTAGTTGATCACCAATCCACTCAGTCCCATCTTCCCAATACTCTTTTTTCCAAATAGGTACAATTTGTTTTATACGGTCAATAGCAAATTCATTAGCTTCATAGGCTGTTTTACGATGTGGTGATGAAACCGCAATTGCTACGGCAATATCCGAAATTTCTAAATGACCAACACGATGTGTAATGGCTACTTTCGCTTCTGGCCAGCGCTCTTGTATTTCTTTAGATATTTGTTCAAACATTTTAATAGCCATAGATGGATAGGCCTGATATTCCAAATGTAGTGTTTTCTTGCCTTTCGTCATTTCACGTACTGTTCCGATGAAAACAGTGATTGCACCAGCATTTCGGTCTGTTACTTTTTGTCTAACTTCTTCAACATCAATTGGTTTATCAATGATTTCAAACAACGATGTAGTCATGATTTTTTCCTCATTTCCTGCATAAGAACTTCCATATATTGCGCTTTTTCTTGAATTGAAAAAGCTGGATAATCTAACTGTTTATTTAGTGGATATGTTGGCCAATAAAGAACACAGACGATATTGCTTACTTTTTGTAGCAAAAATTGATCTTCCGCCTGTCGCAAAAGAACAACCTTCGGATAGTCTTCATTTTTATAGCCTTCAATGAAAATGATATCCATATGAAATGTTTCATAAATAGCTAGTATATCAGCAAGCTGCCAGTTACTTTGGTGAATGCTCATGCGCAAAGTACCTTGTCCCTCAACTGCTGTCACACTTGCACCAGCCTTCTCATGACGAACACTATCTTTAGAACTTTCGAATATAGGGATACCACCATGTCCATGATGCTTGATTGTTCCTACACGAAAGCCTTCTGTCGTGGCTTGTATAATGAGTTGTTCCATTAACGTTGTCTTCCCACTATTTTGATAGCCTACGATTTGTAAGATTTTTCGATGTTGTCCCATGGCCACTCACTTCCCTGCAAATCTTCTAATAATAAGACAACTACTTGCATTCCTTTTTCGTATCCACGTGATCCACCTGGTAATACGATAAAAGAATTGGCCTCCGCTAAGGAGGAAACCGCACTAGATTTATCGAACCCAGAAGGAACTGCAACTAATTGACCGTTTTCGTACGAAGCATTCGCACGTACAAAACGAGTAAACGGATTTGGTTTTTTAAAGTCCGCACCTAAAACAGCCTGCTCTCTACGTAAATGCGGTTGTTTATTACCAAAAGCCGTTCGAATAATAGGTCGTGTCAATAGTTCAAACCCAACATAGCAAGCTGATGGATTACCTGAAAGTCCAAATAATAATTGACCATTTCGAGCCGCAACAGTTGTTACACTACCTGGTCGCATGGCTACTTTATTAAACAGTACTTGTGCGTCAATGGCTTCATAAATGGCAGGTAAGTAATCGTAATCGCCCACTGATACTCCTCCTGTTGTAATCAATATGTCTACTTCCTGAAGCGCTTTTTCAACAGCTTGAATACATAAATTTAGCTCATCGCTAAACTTACCAAAATATTTGACGGTTGCCCCAGCACGTTCAATTTGAGCCATTATCATATAGGCATTACTATTACGAATTTTTCCTGGCTGCAAAGCATCACTTGGTTCTAGTAATTCACTTCCAGTTGCAATTACGCCTACGATTGGTTGTCGAAAAACAGGTACTTGATCATAACCAAAAGTAGCAAGTAATGCGACAACACCTGGATTGATGTATCGTCCTTTTTCCATAAGCATTGCGCCTTGTTGAACGTCCTCTCCCTTATAGGAAATATTTGTTCCTGTTTCATAAGAGCGTTTAATCGACATATAAGGTTGATTGTCTTCTTCAAAGGTGTGCGTTAATTCTAGCATAACGACTGCATCACATCCATTTGGGATGGGCGCTCCTGTCATAATACGAACCGCTTCTCGATCACCAACTTCTCCCTTAAATACATAGCCCGCGCCAATTTCCCCTACTACTTTAAAGGTTACTGGATTTTCTGAACATGCCCCTTGACTATCGACCGAGCGAATAGCATATCCATCATAAGGTGAACGATCAAAAGCCGGGACATCTTGATCTGCAACAACATCTTCTGCTAAAAAACGTCCATGTGCTTGCTGTAGTGAAACCATCTCTATTTTTTCTTGGGAGGCAAACTCCATGACACGTTGAACAGCTTCCGCAACAGCAATTGGTTTTCTTTTTTCTAACATTTTGGAACACTCCTTTACCCGAATAAACGATCATACATGGTTTTAGCTTTTTGTATATCTTGTACACCGTGAATGACGACTCGTCCATCTCGGAAAATCACTAGTCGATATTCGTCAGCTTGGCAAGATAGTAAATAAGGATTTTGTTGAATATCACCATAGGAACGAAGTTGGACAGCGAGCTGATCAAAATTATAGTAAATCGGTTTTGGTGGACGTATTTGAATAGCATCGCGACCACATAATACATTTAATTTCGTTTGATTTTCATAGGATAAATACGGATAGGTCGGATTTTTGCCACAGGATGGACAATCATGATTGCGAATTTTCTCCACGTTTATTTCGTAGTGTTGATTTTGCCAAACATCAAAAGTTAAATAACTTCTTCGTAACGCTTCTTCATCGCCTACTAAAAACTTTAATACCTCAGCTACTTGATACGCTGCTACGATTTGAACAGTTGGACTGATAATTCCTACTGTATCGCATGTCATCCCTATATTGGGCATCGCTGCTAATAGACAATGTAAACAAGGTGTTATACCTGGCACAATCGTATACGTAGCGCCATAACCGCCAATACAAGAACCGTAAACCCAAGGAATTTGATATTTTTGTGCAAGATCGTTCATCATAAAGCGAATATCAAAATTATCCGTTGCATCCACCATCATATCTACATCTGCAAGCAGTGGGATTATTTGCTCTGTACACGCATCAAGCATATATTCGTTAATTTCAACTTCCGCGTTAATGCTTTGTAGTCGTTTTTTGGCAGCGATTACTTTTGGGACTTGTTCTTGCGCATCTTGCTCGGTATATAGTTGTTGTCTTTGTAAATTACTCCACTCTACGTAATCACGATCAATAATCGTCAATTTTCCGACGCCCGCCCTTACAAGAGACTCTGCGCTAGCACTGCCTAAAGCACCTACTCCTACGATCAGGACATGCTTTCGTTTTAGTTGTAGCTGCCCGTTTTCTCCGATTGGGCTGAATAATTGTTGTCTAGAATATCTATTATGCATAAACGTTTTTGCCTTTCTTTCCATGAATTTTAGTTTGACCTTTTCATTTATAGCTTTATAATAAAAGCAATGTTTTTCAACAAAAACAAAAATCAACTCTATAAAAGGAGGTCTTTTATTTTGCATCCCACACATAGTGAACTTCCGATACGAGCTGCCATTTTAACAGTGAGTGACACACGCACGAAAGTAGATGATCGTGGTGGTCAGCGTATTCAATCATTACTTCGAGAAGCTTCCTTTGAATTAGTAGACTACCAATTGTCAAAAGATGAACCGCTTGAAATCTCAAACTACGTACAAAAATGGTGCGATGATCATAGCATTAATACCGTTATCGTAACAGGAGGAACAGGATTTACTCCGAGAGACCAAACTTACGACACGATTGTCCCTCTTTTCGAAAAAGAAATGATGGGATTCGGTGAATTATTTCGAACACTTAGCTATGAAGAAATCGGCCCAAATGCGATGTTTAGTCGTGCAACAGCGGGTAGCCGCGATAAAACGGCTATCTATGTACTACCAGGTTCCACGAATGCCGTGACTCTTGCCATGACAAAGCTGATTCTTCCTACTGTGCAACATTTTGTCGGTGAGTTAAATCGCCTATGAAAACGGCTGGTGTTGTCTTAGCTGGCGGTCAATCATCACGGTATGGTCAACCGAAAATGTTTGAATTATTTGCTGGTCTGCCTTTATATAAGCACAGTCTCATAGCCTTACAAAAAAATCAACTACAGCCCTTAATTATTGCTACGAATGCTAGCTTACAAGCAAAGTTTGTCGAAGAAAATGTCCAATGGATCATTGAAAAACAACCTCATCAAGGGCCTCTGTTTGCCTTGCATCATATCATGACAAAGTTTCCAGAAGTAGAGTGGTTTTTCGTCATAGCTAGTGATATGCCTTTTATTCATGCAGAATTTGTCCAAACTATGCTCACATTTATCGATGATCGTTATGATGCGATTGTTCCTAAACAAGCTTCAAGATTACAACCTCTTGCTGCTTTATATCGATGCAGCGCTTTACCAAAAGCACAGCAATTAATCCAACAAAACAAGCGAAGTATGAAAGTCTTGTTAGAGCAACTTCAAGTATGTTATGTCCCATTTGAAGAAGACAGCTCCACATTTATCAATATTAATTCCCAACAAGATTGGCTACAAACCGTTGAAAGGAAGTCTACTAATGAGTAATTTTACACACTGGAACGAAGAAGGTCGTCCTAAAATGGTCGACATTTCAGAAAAAACAAGCACAAACCGGACAGCGATCGCTCGTAGTACCATCACGTTATCCGATGAAGTCTATCAAGCTATCCAACAGGGAGGCATTAAAAAAGGCGACCCTACGCAAGTGGCACAAATTGCTGGGATTATGGGTGCTAAAAAAACTGCTGATATTATCCCGATGTGCCATCCGATTATGTTACAAGGAACAGATCTTCAATTTAACTATACAAAAACGGAGGTTGGTTACGAACTACACATTCAGGCTACAGTAAAATGTAGTGGTAAAACAGGTGTCGAAATGGAAGCACTAACTGCTGTATCCATTGCTGCACTGACTTTTTATGATATGTGTAAAGCTGTCGACAAATCTATGATGATTAAAGAAACATACCTCGTTCAAAAAACGGGTGGAAAAAGTGGCGACTTTGTGCATAAATAAACAGAAAAAATCCGGCATTATTTTGCCGATTTTTACACCAATACTAACAAGCCAGCACTAATTAATACCACCTCTTTTTCGTCTAACCACCGATATGTGACATTTCAATTTTCGAGTTTTTCCTTTTTTCCATTGTTTGTTCATTTCGTTCATCGGAATAGCGATCTTTCCTATTTTCCCAAACATTCGAAATGCATTGGATGATGGTTTCATCATCTTTCCCAGACCTTAACAATTCTCGTAGATTCGTTCCCTCTGTGGCAAATAAACACGTATATAATGTTCCTTCTGCCGAAATACGGGCACGCGAACAAGTGGAGCAGAACGAATCCGTTACAGAGGATATGACGCCAATTTCACCCTGAGCATCCTCATATTGATAACGTGTGGCCACTTCCCCTATATAATTAGGGTCAACAGGATGCAAAGGGGAAAATTGGTGGACCTGGTCAATGATTTCTTTCTTCGACACAACTTCATCCAGCCGCCAACCATTCGAATTACCGACATCCATATATTCAATAAAGCGAAGAATATGCTGTTTTTCTTTAAAATATTTTGCCATCGAAATGATATCTTGCTCATTTTTTCCTTTTTGAACGACCATATTGATCTTCACTTGTAATCCCACTTCTGCCGCTTTTTCTATACCTTCTAATACCGTTTTCACTTTTCCTCGATGGCCATTCATCTCGAAAAAACGTTCCTCATTTAAAGAATCTAGACTAATAGCTACTCGTGATAAACCTGCTTTCGCCAATTCATTGGCATATTTTTCCAACAATGTGCCATTGGTCGTTAAGGCAATATCCTTTACTCCCACTATGCGATGTATACGTTCCACTAATGTCGGCAGATCACGACGTAGTAAAGGCTCACCACCAGTAATGCGTACTTTTTTCACACCTAATGACACGAAAATCCTTACTAATCGTTCGATTTCTTCAAAGCTCAATATTTTATCGGACGGTAAAAAAGCATAATCTGGACCAAATACTTCTGCAGGCATGCAATATTGACAACGAAAATTACAGCGGTCTGTTACTGATATCCTTAAATCTCTTAATGGTCTGTGTAGTTGGTCTTGTAGTGTAGTAATGTTAATCTCTTCCTTTCATTTTGTTAGAGTGATTAACTTTTAGGTAAGTGAATACGTTCTTTGTGTGTATAAATATTGAGTGTATTTTTGCGAATAAAACCTACTGTCGTAATACCGAGTTGCTCTGCCAATTGCAATGCTAATTCTGTTGGCGCTGACTTGGACAGCACAATTTCACAGCCAATTTTCGATACTTTAAGTAAAATTTCAGATGAAATCCTTCCGCTAAATACGATAATTTTATCCTGAATGCTAATTGTGTTTTTTAGGCAATAACCATAAATTTTATCTAAGGCATTATGACGCCCAATATCCATTCTACTTAATAAAACGCCATTCGCATCACATAGCGCTGCGTTATGAACACCACCAGTTTGTTTGAAAATTTCAGCCAAATCTTGCATATCGCGCATTAAACGAAAACAATCATCAGTTGTAATACGTACATGAATGCCTTCCATTTTTTTAGCTACTAATGCATCATTAGCAAAAACAAAACCTTGGCGGCTCATGCCACAACAAGAAGTAATGTAACGTTTATTTTGAATTTGTTGAAAGAAAGGATTCACACGCTTTGTTTTAACATGCACAAACCCTTCCTTTTCCTGGTGCCAAATTTCTTCAATATCTTCGTAATTACGAATAATTCGTTCAGAAGCCAAATAGCCAATAACCATATCTTCTACATACTCTGGTGTACAAACCATCGTCACAAATTCTTGCTCATTAATCTTCACAGTGACAGCGTATTCTGTGACAACAGTATCTTCTATTTCTTTGATTTGATTACCTTCAACACGTATTATTTCTCTAGCTACTGCGCGTTCCATATGGCATCCCCTTTATTCACTAATATTATCTTCAAAAACAAAGACAGAAATAGCAAAATCCTCTTCAATTTTGATATCTGAAAATAAATGGAGTAACTTAGTGCCCATCAATTCTTCCATATCTTCTGGAGGTGATGTAGTATACAAATCTTGAATCATTCTCGTACGTGCAGCATGAACCATTTTTAACCCTTCAGGCGTACTCGCAATAAATTTTTCTGTCGGTGTGATATTACCATATAAAGTAGACACAGCCATATTCTCTACGAAAACAGTATGAATACGCTCGGGTCCTTTTCCAAATATTTCTTTGCGTAGTTTTCGAATAATGTCGTTGAATTCATGCACTTTTTTTGACATTTTAACGATTCTCCCAACGTAATTAATGTTATTTATGCTATGTTCATGGGGGTCACCCTTTCAGTTTGTTAATAATATAGCAACTTAAATAAAAATTAAAGAGAAAATATCCATTGATAATTATTCTCAATAGATATTTTTTATTATTATTATTGTCCATTTTGGCTGAAAAGGCTATAATAATTAGTATTACAAATGGAATGAAAGTATTTTGATTCTTATGTCATGGTTTCTTACAAATAAATTTAAACTATTGGCATGGTGGTTTTAATGTTTAAATTCTATCGTTATATTGAATACAAAATAAAAAGTTGATTGAATTTTTAGCAAGGCCTGTTAAGAATTTTATCCACCATGAACAAATAGCATGTTGAAAACGTGCCTTTTCATGGTGGATTTTTTTATTTTTGAGCCATATCAACATTGACAACTAGTACATCTATGTTGGGTGTAGAAATTTGATAAATTGGGAAATGACAGTAACAAGGCAAATTTTTAAAAATAACAAGATAAATCAAAATTAAAAAACTCGTAATTCCATGCCCGATTTATCGTAAGTATTAACCTGTTGTGAAATCAGTCGCCAAGAGCAAAAGGAGGAAAAAAACTTGACTACAATTATAATTAATGGCCTACCGTATGATGTAGCAGAGGGAGCTACAATACTTGATACCATTAATCAACATGGTATCGCCCATCCGCAAATTTGTCATGTACCATCTGTTGATCCTATCGAAACTTGTGATACATGTATTGTTGAAGTGAATGGACAATTAGTTCGCTCTTGTTCAACAAAAGCAGTAAACGGCATGGATATCCAACTAACTTCTGATAAAGCAAAAGCTGCACAAACAGAAGCGATGGATCGTCTACTAGAAAATCATTTGCTGTACTGTACTGTTTGTGATAATAACAACGGAAATTGTACATTACACAACACAGCAGAATTAATGGAAATTGAACATCAAAAATATCCTTATCAACCAAAAGTTGAACCACACGAAGTAGACATGTCGCACCCGTTTTATCGATATGATCCAAACCAATGTATCGCATGTGGACAATGTGTAGAGATTTGCCAAAACCTACAAGTTAATGAAACATTATCTCTTGACTGGGAAGCTGAAAGACCAAAAGTAATTTGGGATGAAGGCGTTGCCATTAACGATTCTTCATGTGTAGGCTGTGGACAATGTGTTACTGTTTGTCCATGTAATGCTTTAATGGAAAAATCAATGCTTGGCGAAGCTGGTTTTATGACTGGGCTTAAACAAGAAACGTTAGATCCGATGATTCATTTAATTAAGGAAGTTGAACCTGGGTATAGCGGTATCTTTGCTGTTTCTGAAGTCGAAGCTGCTATGCGTAGTAAACGTACGAAGAAAACAAAAACAGTTTGTACTTTCTGTGGTGTAGGTTGTTCGTTTGAGGTTTGGACAAAAGGTCGCAAAATTTTAAAAGTGCAACCTTCTGACGGTCCTGTAAATGCTATTTCTACTTGTGTAAAAGGAAAATTCGGCTGGGATTTCGTCAACTCTGAAGAACGAATTACAAAACCATTAATTCGTAAAAATGATGCATTTGTTGAATCCTCATGGGATGAAGCGCTTGACTTAATTGCTACTAAACTAGGTGGTATTCAAAAAGAATATGGCTCTGGTTCTGTCGGCTTTATTTCTTCTTCAAAAATTACAAACGAAGAAAACTACTTAATTCAAAAAATGGCACGTCAATTGTTCGAAACAAACGACGTTGATAATTGCTCACGCTATTGTCAATCGCCAGCTACAGATGGCCTACTACGCACAGTTGGTATAGGTGGCGACGCTGGAACGATCAAAGATATCGCAAAAGCTGGCCTTGTCATTATTGTTGGGGCAAACCCTGCAGAAGGTCACCCTGTTTTAGCTACTCGTGTAAAACGTGCCCATAAGTTACACGGTCAAAAATTAATTGTTGCCGACGTTCGTAAACATGAAATGGCTGAGCGTTCTGATATTTTCATGCGCCCAAAACAAGGAACAGACCAAGTATGGTTAATGGCCGTGACAAAATATATGATCGATCAAGGTTGGCATGATGAAGCTTTCATTAAAGAGAACGTGCACTTCTTTGATGATTTTAAAAATGTACTTGAAACATACACACTAGATTATGCAGAAAAAGAAACAGGCATTTCAAAAGAAACGTTGATAAATGTTGCTGAAATGATTCGTGATGCTGACGGTACATGTGTACTTTGGGGTATGGGTGTTACACAAAATACAGGTGGCTCATATACATCAGCTGCAATTTCTAACCTACTTCTAGCTACTGGTAACTATCGTCGTCCAGGTGCAGGTGCCTACCCTCTTCGTGGTCACAACAATGTTCAAGGTGCTTGTGATATGGGGACACTACCAAATCTATTACCAGGTAATCAAAAAGTAATAGACGACGAAGCACGTAAGAAATTTGAAGAAGCATATGGTGTGAAAATCAAACCTGAACCAGGTCGTACGAATATGGCAATGTTAGATGCTATTATGGAAGGTAAAATGAAAGCAATGTATTTAGTTGGGGAAGATATGGCACTTGTAGACTGTAATGCAAACCATGTACATGAAGTCCTGTCACAATTGGATTTCTTTGTTGTACAAGATTGCTTCCTATCACGCACAGCGCAATACGCAGATGTTATTTTACCAGCAGCACCTTCTCTTGAAAAAGAAGGTACGTTCACAAATACAGAGCGTCGTGTGCAACGACTATATCAAGCATTACCAACGCTTGATGAATCAAAAGCCGATTGGGAAATCCTTCAATTAGTAGCACGTCGCCTAGGTGCTGACTGGAATTACAGTCACCCAAGTGAAATCTTTGCTGAAATGGCTAGTCTTGCTCCGTTCTTCTCGCAAGCAAACTATGATGTATTAGAAAATTGGGGTAGCTTCTGTTGGGGTAGCCTTGACGGTAAAGATACCCCGTTACTATATGAGGATGGCTTTAACTTCCCTGACAAAAAAGCTCGTTTTGCTTTAAATGATTGGATCAGACCGGTTGAATATGAAGCGCAATATGATTGCCATATTAACAACGGTCGTATGCTTGAACACTTCCATGAAGGAAATATGACAAATAAATCAAAAGGGATTCAATCGAAAGTACCCGAAATTTTTGTTGAAGTATCACCAGAACTAGCAAAAGAACGTGGCATTGAAGATGGAGCCTTTCTTCGTCTAGTGTCTCCTCATGGCGCATTAAAATTAAATGCCCTAGTGACAGATCGCGTACAAGGAAATGAACTATTCTTACCAATGAACTCTGTTAGCAAAGACTCAGCGATTAATTTCTTAACGGGCCCGGCTGAAGACATCAATACATCGACACCAGCGTATAAACAAACAAAAGTACGCATAGAAGTATTGAAACAAAAAGGAAAATCGCCACTTCCTAGAACAAACCCACGTTATAAAAAGCGTCATCCACAAAATGGTGTTGAGGTACAACGTAAATGGAATCGTCCTGGTTACGTTCACTTAACAACTAACGAAAGGGAGTAATTTCATGGCTTCACCAATAGCGACAATTCAAAAAGCGCAAGTAACAGAAGAACAACTAAAGGAAGAAAAGTTAGAGAATTTAAAACAACTTCTTTCTGAGAATGAAGAAATGGTGAATCAGGTCTTTACGATCATGGCAGAATTAAATGCTATGGGAGCGCTAGAAGCAGCTACGAAACTACTTGAAGCAAAAGAGGATGTTGCACATATCGCTCTTGGTCAATTAACGCGTAAGCCTGTGACGAATATCATCAACAACTTAATGGGTGTTGCGGGAGCATTAACCGAATTGGATCCCGAAACAACAACAAAGCTTATTGAGAGCTTAAATACCGGCTTAGATGAAGCGAACAAAGCGATTGAATCGGATGAAAAAGTAAGTGCCTTTAAGTTGTTCAAAATGTTAAACGATCCTGATGTTAATCGTGCAGTAAACTTTGGCGTTCACTTCTTAAAAGGGCTTGGCAAAGGCCTAAAATAGGAGGATGGTTTCTTATATGCTAACGAACGAACACATTTTAAAAACTTTGCAGAAAATCGATGATCCAGAGCTTCATAAAAGCATCGTTGACTTGAATATGGTCCGCAATATTCAAGTCAACGGTACGGATATCTCACTTGATATTATTTTGACTATCCAAGGATGTCCTTTGAAAGCCAAAATCCAACAAGATGTTGAAGAAGCGTTAAAAGCGATTGGTGCATCAAATGTCTCCATCACATTTGGTTCTATGACAGATGACGAACGCCGTAGTTTAACAGCTTCTTTAAAATCGGAAAAAGTGACGGATAAAGGTATGCCTAAAATGCTTCTACCCGATTCTGGTGTCAAATTTATAGCTGTTACTAGTGGTAAAGGTGGCGTCGGTAAATCTACTGTGACGATTAACTTAGCAGTAGCTCTTGCCCGTCTTGGAAAACGTGTAGGTATTTTAGATGCCGACATATATGGATTCAGCATTCCTGCCATGATGAAGATTCATCAAAAGCCAACAATGATTGACCAAACAACTATTCCAGTAATAAGTCATGGTGTGAAAATCATGTCGATGGGCTTTTTCACAAACGAAAACCAACCTGTCATGTGGCGTGGGCCAATGCTTAACAAATGGATTCGCAATTTCCTTGTCAATACACATTGGGATGAACTAGACTATCTCCTTATAGATTTACCACCTGGTACAGGAGATGTTGCCATTGATATGGCGGCAATGATTCCACAAGCGCAGGAAATTATTGTAACAACACCGCACCCTGCCGCTTCTCATGTTGCTTCTCGTGCAGGTCTAATGGCTCAACATACGAACCACACGATTCTTGGTGTTCTTGAAAACATGGCTTACTTTGAAAACTCAAATGGTGAAAAGAACTATTTATTCGGTCAAGGTGGCGCAGAAAAATTAGCAGATGAGCTTCAGACAAGTATCATCGCTCAAATTCCATTTGCGCAACCTGAGGAAAATACAGGATCGTCCGTTTATGACGAAGACTCCATTATCGGTGAGGTATTTACCCACCTTGCAGAAGATATGATGTATCCATAAGATGTACCTTTCATCAGTAGGTGGTTTTCTTCATCCCCTACTGATGATTAGTCTTCACCAATCAGGCTTATACAGGCAGATCATCTCCCTACACAAAAACCTTTGTCTCGCTTTTAACCTGAGACAAGGATTTTTTTAATGGTGGGAATGTTCAAATTTGAAACACTCCCCTATTATGTAATTCAATAGCCAGCCTTTTTTAAAACCTGCATAAAATAAAAACGGTACGTATTTTTAACGAAAGTATCTAAAGACAGCCCAACATTTAATTGATACTTTGTAAAAATAAAATAAAAACGCTTATCCCATTTTAATCGTAATAACTCCCCAGCATCTTCACCGTATTTCTCCGTAAATTCCTCAATTAAAGGTTCAATCATATAGTAGCAATATTCTTTTAAGTTTGCGAGAGCCTCTATATCTTTTTCCTTTTGAAAACGTGTAATCCAATCTACTAATTGCTCGTTCATGTTAAAATCCATCTCTCTATATTTTAAGTTTCTTCCTATTATATTATAACGCTTTTATAAGTTTTAGCTTCTTTTGATTCTGGACATAAATTCATTCAACTAAGGATTTAGCTCAATTACATGATCTGTCTGAAAACACCTTCGCCTTACAGATTGTTACCAGTAGTACTTATATATTTTGACATATTGTGATTTGAAATCAACCGCTATCATTAACTCTACTAGTTGATGAGCCCTTTATTATATTCAATCCACTTTTCCATTTCTCTCTCTACGGCTCGATTTTGCCATTCAAACCAAATACCGGAACAATCACTACAGTGACTATCTACCCCACTTTTATTATGCAAATCTTTACGTGTAAATACAGTTTTCTTACGACAGCTGTAGCAATAAATTTCTTTCTCTTTATCAAATTCCATAACTATCAACTCCAACATTTTACACATATTTCTTTCCGTTTTTTGTATAAATTATGCTAATTTACAGAAGAATCATTATGGAAGAAGTACGGAATACTAAAAATGGTTGAATAATCATTTAATTGCATCTGAAGTTACTGGTCAAGATAATCGAACCAGTGGTAATTTTAGTACTTTGGTATTTCCTAAAGATACAGAGTCGCTTAAATGGGAAATTGAAGATGGTGACGATTTTACTTTTGATGTAATGCAAGATGTATGTGCTGGCATTGATGCGATAGCACCTTTTCAATGCCATGATTTTAATAGCTTATATTAATGTGTATGGACGCTATCTAGCGGTAAATTTGTAATACCCGTTTCCTTGGCATCAAATATAATCGCTTTGCCTTTAATAACTGTTCGCCTCTTGTGGAACTGGAAACTGCCAATACACTATCAATCATAATTGTACGTTTTGCCCGTTTACTGAAACAGAAAGCTTGAAATGAATCACCAACAATCTTAATGACTTTGATACGTCTTTTTAATACTTTACCTTTAATCAGTTGCTCTTTCATCCTCTACACTCCCTAAAATAAGAACTTCTGCTCGCAACTATATTAGAGCAGACGTATGTATTTTGACGAGAAAAAATTTTTGGAAATAAAAAAGACAAGGCTCATATAATTGAGTGACTTGTCTTTTTTTAATTACTATATTTGAGTTAGAGAGGAAATTATATTGAAACTTTTTTTCTTATTGTACATTAAGATACCCTTTGCCAGCTTTATCATATGAACTGCAACGCACACTATATCTAACTCCATCAATTGTTTGAATAGTAACCTTTTGGTTTACTGCAAGGTTGGCAGCCCAACCAGCGTCTTTATTAGTATCCTCATTTGTAAATCCTATATTGACCCTTGAACCAGGCAATGATGAAGCCCAAGATGAAACATTAGTTCCTGAAGCATTAAAAGTATAGAATTTATTACCAGTTTGGCCAGTTGCGGTTATGAGTGGGATTGAAACATTGTCACCAAAACTAGCTGCTCTTTCTAATGTAAGTGTACGAGCTTTATCAGATTTATCCATATTATCTTTTGTTGCTGATATATCACTCAAATCCCAATTCGGGAATAAATCTTTAAATTCTGGAAGCTTTTCTATTGTTCCATCTTCATTTTTTATACTAACTTGACCATCTATTGTCCACGATTTACTGTAAACTATTTTTGTACGTTCTTCTAGTATTAACTTTTTTAGGTCATTTGATGCAGAGTCGTAATCTAAATAAGCAACGTTTGTAGCTTTAGATAATTGTGTGACTTCACTATTATTGCTTAGTGACGAACCTTTAGAGATATCAGATGCGTAAGCGATACTGCTAGATAGTAATAGTACCGATGTTAAACCAACTGTCCCAAACTTCAAAGCAAATTTTTTCATAAAATAACCTCCTGCTGTTTTTTTACTACAATTACATTATATACCATTATATAAAAATATTTCAACAGAAAATTGCAAGCTCAACCTAAAAATCGGTACTTGATTTCTAGCTCAACAATTAGTGACCCGTTAATACATCACATTTACGCCCCCTATCTTCAAACTGAAACTCAGCTAGAATCCCATTGATTTCATCCTGTGAAATAAAGTTTTGAAGTAGTGTGAAAATCGTGGTATTCTTAGCCATGAGAGATTCCCTCTCGTAAAAGTTTTACATGGAATCTCTCTTTTTCATTAGATATTAATGGTAAAAACCGGTTAATCAACAGACGTGGAATTACATAAATGTGTATTAGCCTCGCAAGTAAATTCTGTGGAAGACTTTATTAAACCTGGATATTGACTATACAAACATGGGAATCCGAAACAACACCCAAAAGTACCTCATAGACATGACTGAAACGGCACTAGTAGAGGTCCAGGTTATTAAAAAAGAGCAAAGTGAGTGAAAAAGAATATTGAGAATTCAAAAAACTCATTTCAATGGGTGACGAACTCAATGGTATAAAAACTCGGTTTATCGACGCCTCCTGTCGATTTCCTCTAACTTTTTTAAAAATAGATTTTCTGCACGTAAGCGTTCAGTCTCACGCTCCATACGTTGAATCTCTAATTTCAACATCTCCCCAGAGGTTAGTTCAACTTCATCTTTTGTGCGACCACGGCGCTCACGTAATCTCTCTTCACCGTTTGCTTCAAATTTCTTCGTCCATTGATACACCTGCTAATCTCATATTTCGCCAACACCTCCATTTGTGAATTATTCCGTTGAATGTCATCTTCCACAGCCGCTAATTTTAACTCTTTTGAATAGAATTTACATGAAGTCGCTTCTTGAAATCCTTCACGTCCACCTGCCTCACTATATAAAGTTTGATCATTTATTGAAAACCTTTCACACAATTCGCTGATAGAATATTGACCTTCTTCAAACAATTGAAAGATATGTAGTTTAAACTCGAATGGATGTTTGCTTCGCCCCATAAAAAATACTCCCCTTAGATAAACGAGGACACTGAAAAACTAAAGAAATTCATTTTTTATATTATAAATCCATCTTTTATTAGATTTATAAACTCAAAAAAGTCGATTTGCATCACATTTTCTGTGGCAAATCGACTTTTTCAGTGCCCTCTAGATAAACAGATTTTATTTTTTTATCTGTCTACCTAATTGGGAGCATATTAAAATTAATTGAGTACCTGGGCTTTGCAACTTTAAAAGTAACATAAAAAAATCTCTTCATTTTTTATTTCTTAAAGAAACTATAAATTAGTATAATTATTCCTAAAACAAAAAAAGGGGAACAAATAAATTGTCAGTAAACGTACTTATTTTAACTTCCGGATTTTCTCCGCTCATTACGCCTACGAAAAAACCAGTTTTAACAATACTAGTTGAAAGCATTATGAATCCACGTTCTAATGTATAAATCAAGCCAGACTTAATTAAAAGTACAACTCCAATTATTTTCAAAAACCGGTGGGACCGTTTTATGAAAAGGAATCCTGATTTACCTAGAATTCGTTTTCACGATTTAAGACATACATCGGCTACCCTATTAATTCATGCTGGAGAACACCCAAAAGTTATTCAGTCGAGATTAGGTCATTCCAATATTACAACAACAATGAATACTTATGGACATCTTTTACAAGAGACGGACCAACGAGCTAGTTCTCATTTTGATAAATTATTTGATGAAAAAGAGTGATTTGGGCACCTCTCGGGCACCAAATAAAAAAATATACATTTATGTATAAAAATAAAAAGCCTTACAACCGTTGTGGCTGTAAGGCTAAAGTTAGCGTCCCAGGAGGGATTCGAACCCCCGACCGACGGCTTAGAAGGCCGTTGCTCTATCCTGCTGAGCTACTGAGACATGATGTTATTTATTATGTAGTCCAAGTGAAGGACAATATTTATTATATGTGCTTTACACCATAATGTCAACATTAATTTTACTATGAAGGTAAGGTTTGCCTCATTATTAATATGATATGATTTGCTGTACCCCATTATGCCCCCTCTCGACTTTACTTTTGCAAAAATAATGAAAAACAATAAAACTGGGAGAAGCAATATGTTTAAGATTTAGTAGTCGTTGTAACTGGTGGTGCGCAAGGGATTGGCAAAGGTATTGGCTTGCGTATGCAGGAAATGGTGCCAATCTTGATATTGCTGATGTAAATAAAGAATTAGGGCTGCAATTGGAAAAAGATTTACTTGTGAAAGGTCATTCTGTTCTTTTTGTTCAAACGAATGTTACGAAAAAATAGGACATCGTTTCTTTCATGCAAAAAGCTATTGATTATTTTGGTACTAGCCATATTGTAATTAATAATGCGGGTAAATTTCAACATAAATCTCTTAATGACATAACATTGGATGAATGGAATGATATGCTTCAAACCAATTTAACTTCTTTCAGCAGGTATCACGGAATCGGAAAGGGAGTCTTTATGTAAGCACAAAGACGTTTCCCAACGCAATTATGCCAACGCATAATTGATCAAGCCCAACAAATAATTTCATCACAGGCATTAATCTAACAGCGGATGGTGGGATGACTAAATAAATGATGTATGAACAATAGCCATATCCACTCCTTTCATAAAATTGTTCTTTCATATTTGGAAATACCTGAGAGTATTCTTCATTAGGAAGAAAATTAGAAGGAGTGTAAATACATTGTCCCTATACTCAAACAGATATTACCCAAGTCCTTTAAATGCGTTATATAAAGCTACTTCCACACAATATACTGCACCAATTCGTCATTTTTTAAAGCCGCAGAACGATTATCGTTACTGTATCAGTAAGGCTGAAGCAGATTTTATGGCAATGAATCGTTTATTATGGATGGAGCATGTCAATTGGACGAGAATGACGATTATTAGTATTGTCTTTGGCTTACCTGATTTGCCCTTTGTGCAAGATCGACTGTTACAAAATGCGACGGACTTAGGCAATTGTCTACGTCCATTTTACGGCGACCAAATTGCTAATCGTTATGCTGTGCTGATTAAAGAACACCTACTTATTGCTGCGCAATTAGTAACTGC
This sequence comes from Lysinibacillus sp., assembly GCA_032053185.1. GTDB lineage: Bacteria > Bacillota > Bacilli > Bacillales_A > Planococcaceae > Lysinibacillus. The sequence continues at coordinate 116,293 of DAMBVB010000006.1, read as the reverse complement.
AGCTGCCAAAGGAGATACAGCAACAGCGGATGCAAAGGAAAAGGAATGGTATCGTAATGCTGACGACATTGCAATATTTTTGAATCGTATTAATCCATACTTGACTATAGAGGCTGTGCAAAAAATGTTCTATACACATTTAGCTTTAACAAAAAAAGAAGCCGTGACTATGATTCAGAAAAACTATCAAGAGGATGTTCATGTTTTTGATGACATTGAAGCCGAGGCACTTGCTATGTCGGATATGATTGCAAGCGCCATTGTGATGCAATTTTGTTATCTCTTTTATTAACGTTAATAAAGCTTTTTGTTTTCTAAAATCGGTGTGAAAATTTTCGCCTTTTTCCCCTTCGAATAATGGGCAATCGGTTGAATGCCTTGTACAGATTCCTTCACAAATGGAGCTAGGGTGTTGCTTTCAATGTTAAAGTGGACTCGTTGTAGCTGCCATGGCATATGATCTATATCTATGCGAAATAAAGAACTTTTCCATTTTGACCAAGAATGATAACGTTCCACTAACCATTTATCAAAAGTAGAACTATTTATTTCACTGGAAGTAGGTTGATATGAAATTTTCAACCTTTCATCCTGTGCACCATGATATAAACTTGTAAAAGAAAAATTGGTCCCTTTTTGTTTTAAAGATATTTTTGAATGGCGATATGATAGACTGCCCTTTTTAGCTATTTGTACAATAAAACGATTCGTAATATCTGAATTAAAGAAATAGACTCCTTTCATGCCGTTATATGTAACATATGTCCGGACATTCAGCTGCAAATAGGACTCCACTCCTGGTAATGGTGGCAAAAATCTTAATCGTTGTCCTTTTACTTTAAAAAGGACAGCACTAAGCCAAGTGTTATTTTCATAGAGATCCAGTTGCAACTCTTGCGGCAAGTACTGCTCTAAATCCTTAGGGGATACTGGCCAATGTAGAAACAACACATCTTGCCATATTTGCATCAAAACCCACGATTTACTCCACATAAAATAACTCCTTTCTGTAGTTAAATTCTTTCCTACAAAGGAGTTATTCAAACGAAAATGATTATTTTTGTTCTAAATCTAACGTTTCTTTTTCAACACATCGATAATATAAATTGCGCAGTTCAAATTCTTTGTAATTGCCTAAATGACTTTTATATTGTGGATGCACCAAAATACCATGCTCTCGAAGTTGCTTCACAAACCAGCCTTTTGAATACTTATGCACTTAACACATTCTCCTTCTCTAATATTCATACATAGCGTATGCTTGGGAATTTATGTAGTGACATTTTTTCAAAATAAAAAACGAAGAATTTATCCTTCGTCTTCATGCTGTTGAGAAACAAAATGGGTCTAGGTAATTTTGGTGAATGTTATGCACGTTAAATGAGGGAAATTTCCGTTCCGGCTACTCGCTTTCCTGTGGGCGAGCGTCGAGCCGCTTCCTCCGCAGGAAAGCGCTCAGTCGGAACGGAAATCAATCTCTCTTATTGCCAAAGAGTTTCTATTCCCCCACTCTCAACTTATGTGCCACAAAATGTTCGATATGGTTGGTTTGATGGTGTTGGTAATGTCGCATATTCCTGCTGCTCCTTACAATGTGCAAAAGGTTGAGCAAGAGCAGCCAGTAATCGCTCCATTACGCTATAGTCTCCCTGTTCAACAGCAGCCTCTAACGCTTCTTCTACACGGTGATTTCGTGGAATAACTGCTGGATTATGCTCACGCATTAATCGTTGAGACATGTTTTTTGTTTCCTGCTGTCTTTCTAGTCTTGCAAGCCACTTCTTATGCCATTCTTTAAATTCCGCTGTACTAAATAAAGATGATTCAGGAAATTTATCAAAGGTTAATGCGATAAATGTATTCGTATAGTCTGCTTGATGTTGCTGCATTAGTTTTAAAAGCTCTTCAATGAGTGATTCATCCTGATCTTCTTCGTTGAATATCCCAAGCTTTGCTCGCATACCTGTTAGCCAGTTAGCATAATACAGCTCAGGATATTGCTTTAGAGTCTCTTGAGCTAAGTGTATTGCCTCTTCCTGATTTTCATAGATTAACGGTATTAATGATTCAGCAAATCGGGTTAAATTCCATCCCCCGATATTAGGCTGGTTGCCATACGTATAACGTCCTTGTCGATCAATAGAGCTAAATACTGTCGCTGGATCATACGTATCCATAAAAGCACAAGGACCATAATCAATCGTCTCACCACTAATGGTCATATTATCTGTGTTCATGACTCCATGAATAAATCCAACTAGCTGCCATTTAGCAATGAGAGATGCTTGTTTCTTCATAACTTCCTGTAGGAGGGTTAAATAACGATTTTGCGTTTCATCAGCATTAGGAAAGTGACGTTCCAAAGCATAATCCGCCAAAGTTTTTAGCTCATCCTTAGTCCCAAAGTTCGCTGCATATTGGAAAGTTCCCACTCGCAAATGACTGCTTGCAATACGCGTTAAAACTGCCCCTAGAAGCTCTGTTTCACGGAGGATCGTTTCGCCTGTCGTCACGACAGCTAAACTTCGGGTAGTTGGAATGTTAAGTGCATACATAGCTTCACTCATAATATATTCACGTAGCATTGGACCAAGTGCTGCTCTGCCATCTCCTCCACGGGAATAAGGAGTTCTTCCTGAGCCTTTTAATGCGATATCAAAGCGTTCATGAGCTGCTGTTAGTTGTTCACCTAATAACAGTGCTCTTCCGTCTCCAAGCATATTAAAATGACCAAATTGATGGCCTGCGTAAGCTTGCGCTATGGGCGTACCACCAGTCGGATTGTTGTTACCTGCAAAAATTGCTATCCCTTCGTTACTTTGCAAAGCATCGATGTTTAATCCAAGTGAATTGGCAACTGATTCATTTAACATGATTAACTTTGGTGAACGAACTGGATTTAAATTAATTGATGAATGAAAAATGCTTGGTAGACGGGCGTAGCTATTATCAAAATTCCATCCTATTGTATTTTCCATGTTATCTCCTTTGTTACGTTTATCTTTATTTTTTCTACTTCACCATAAACAATTCATAGCCATTTTTACCATTTGCATTTAACTTCTTTCAGCGGATGTCACTGAATTACGCCGAGCCATAATTGATTGTGGAATAAAACAAAAAACGCTTAGAGTTTCTAAAACTTAAGCGTTTTTGCTACATCATTTTCGCATAAACTTATGGGTCGAAAAACAGCGATTATCATCCGTAAAGAACTTTACTTCAAAATACGTGTCTTTGGCCTCTACAAGAGCAAAGCTTTTTTCTTTACGACCACGAGGTTTTAATAAGCTCCCCGGATTTAAAAATAATACATCATCAATCATTTCCGCCCCAAGAATATGAGAGTGTCCAAAGCACGCAATTTGTGCACCAACCTCTTTGGCACGATATGATAATGACAAGATTGAAGTTTTAACATTGAATAAATGGCCATGTGTTACAAAGACTGTGACGTCCTTTAAATCGAATACTGCCTCATCAGGAAAGGCTTTATCGATGTCACAATTTCCGCGTACTTTCTTCATGCCATCCAATGCTTTATGCGAGAAAGGAAGCTCACTATCTCCACAATGAATGAAAGCATCAACCTTTGGGTAAAGGCCACGAACTTTTTCAATTACATTACTATCGCCATGTGTATCACTCATGACCAGTATTTGCATGGATATCACCTCTTATTTGATAACATTAGGTAATTGTTCCTTCAACTTACGAATAGCATTCCCACGGTGGGAAATGGCTCCTTTTTCATCGGCTGTTAGCTCTGCCATCATACGGTTTAAGCTTGGAACAAAGAAGATTGGATCATAACCAAAACCGTTTGTACCACGTTTTTCGTGTGCAATAACTCCTTCACAAGTACCAAAAACTGTTGTCGTTTCAAAACCAGGCCCTGCAATAGCGATGCAACAGCAGAAGCGTGCAGTACGCTTTTCATCCTCGATATTTTTTAGGTTTTCTAATAGTTTAACCATGTTTGCTTCATCATCATGATCACAAGCATAACGTGCCGAATAAACACCTGGTTCCCCATTTAATGCGTCGACAGCTAAGCCACTATCATCAGCAATAACAATTGTCTTTAGCTCTTTTGCCAATGCTTCTGCCTTTAAGATTGCATTTTCCTCAAAGGTAGTGCCGGTTTCTTCTATTTCCAGCTCTGGGGCCACATCAAACATCGTTACTACTTCATAGCCAAGTGGACCAAATAACGCTTCGAAATCTTTTGCTTTTCCTTTATTTTTAGTGGCAATGACTACTTGTTTCATGTTATTCATTTCCTCCCACTTTGTTAGCCAATTCACCTAGTGTCTCTTTTTGAAGTGCAATCAATTGTTGAATGCCCTCTTCACCTAACGCCAGCAGTTCATTTAACTCTTCACGAGAAAAGGTAGCTTCTTCACCTGTCCCTTGTAATTCAACAAAGCGTCCTGCTCCTGTCATGACGATATTCATATCGACAGCAGCAGCGACATCTTCAACGTAGTTTAAGTCTAAGATTGCTCCGTGCTCCTCTACAATACCAACACTTGTTGCAGCTAAATAGTCTGTCACCGGGAATTTTGCTAATTGTTTTTCCTCTGCAAGCTTAGCAATTGCTTGTGTCATCGCTACAAATGCTCCTGTTATTGAGGCTGTACGTGTCCCTCCGTCTGCTTGAATCACGTCACAGTCAATCCACACAGTCCGCTCACCAAGTGCCTCTAAATCAACGACAGCACGTAATGCACGACCGATTAATCGTTGGATTTCCATTGTGCGGCCATTGACTTTGCCACGAGATGATTCACGTGCTGTACGCTGTGCTGTTGCACGAGGTAGCATTGCGTATTCCGCAGTGATCCACCCTTTGCCTTGTCCTCGTAAAAATCCAGGAACTTTATCCTCAATCGTTGCTGTGCAAATTACTTTTGTGTTGCCTACTTGAATTAACACTGAGCCTTCTGGGTGCAATAAATACTCACTATCTATTTTCACACGACGCAGCACATCTACATTTCTTCCATCAAATCTTGTCATAATCTTCGTTCCTCCTAAAAACTTTCGCGCACTCATCTTAACATAATTTTCACCTTCAAAAAAGTACTCTGTCCCTTATGTACAATGCTAAAAACGGAAAAAATCAGCCTAGCCCCTAGCTAAGCTGATTTTCTATTTCAATGTCATACGTTTTATATGGAGAGTGCCTAGCTCAAGCCAACTTTCAGCAATCGAACGGAAAATTGGTACTGAACCAGTTGCATAAAATTTATGAGCAGGCACAGCGTCTGGGTCAGCCAAAGTGCCATTATACGCAAGCATTTCTTGAACATCCTTCGCTGTTTCCTCTGCAGAAGAAAGCACAAAAACTTCTTCTCCTACAACAGCTTCAATTTGTTTTTGCAAAATAGGATAATGCGTACATCCTAGTATGACCGTATCGAATTGTTCATTTTTCAACGGCTTTAAGCCTTCCGCTATTAATTTATTTGCAAATTCACCTTTATATTCACCACTTTCTACAAGTGGTACGAATGTTGGACAAGCCAGCGGAATGATATGAGTTGACGTATTCAGTGATAGTAAGGCTTCCTCATACGCCCCGCTTTTAATTGTTCCTTCTGTTGCAAGCACAACGACTTCATGTCGCTTCGTTTTCTTTACAGCTGCACGTGCGCCAGCATTAATAACGCCCAGTACCGGAAAAGGCATATTTCTTTGTAAACTTACGAGTGCTACTGCAGTCGCTGTATTACAAGCAATAACGAGCATTTTGATATTCATTTTCTCTAGTGCTTTTGCCATTTGCCAAGTGAAATTTCGTACTTCCTGACGAGATCTTGGACCATACGGACACCTTGCTGTATCACCAATATAATAAATCGTTTCGTTTGGTAATAGCTTCATAATTTCTTTTGCTACGGTTAAACCGCCTACTCCTGAGTCAATAACGCCTATCGGGGCATTCATACTTTCCGCCTCAATCCTGTTTCATGTGTACATGTAGTTTTTCTAAATAGCTTGATAATTGCGCGACTTCTTGTTCGTTAAAACCAACAAGCTTCTCTTGCAAATATTGCTGTCTTTTTTCAATTACCTCTTGAATAATACGTTCGCCCTTCTCGAGAAGATGAACAACAACGACACGACGATCCTTTTCGTCACGCACTCGCTGGACTAATTCATTTTTCTCCATTCGGTCCACTAAATCTGTTGTTGTACTAAAAGCTAAGTATAATCGATTTGACAGGTCGCCAATTGTTATATCTCCAAGCTCTTCTAACCACTGCAATGCAACAAATTGTGGCGGCGTAATCGCATACTGTGAAACAATCTCTCTTCCTTTTTGCTTCACAATCGCCGCTATATAGCGTAATTCCTTTTCAACCGTTGTAACGGTTTCAGGTGAGTGCTTTGTTACCTCATCCGACATATAACTATTTCACTCCTAAAAATACGTTGAATAGTTCTATTTTGTCGTTTTTTTTCTGAAATAGCAAGTGTCCATTTAGTCTAATTTAAATTCTTCTAAGCGTAACAGCTCAATTAACGCCTGAGATCGATTCGTTACACCTAACTTTTGAATTGTATTAGAAATGTGATTTCGCACTGTTTTTTCACTAATACCAAGTTGCTCTGCAATATCCCTCGTTGTTTTTTCAGCTAATAAAAGCGCAAATATTTCACGTTCTCGGTTTGTTAAAAGAGAACGATGATGAGAGCCATTCATTTTCAGTTACACCCTCCTCCCCCGCACGTATTGTAACTTATGTTAAGGAATGAGGAGCGGTGACGGCTATTTTCATGAATATCTCGTGTTTCCTTAAAAACTCCGGAAATCGCTTCCGTAAATTAATGGATTTTATGTAAAAATGGATCATCACCATAACGCGTAGTTGATTGCCGCTCCGACTGGGCGCTTTCCTGGGGCGTCCGATGAGCCGCCTGGGCCAACAAATGTTTACTGTGCGAAAGCGAAGCGGTCACAAAGGCGTTATCACAGGATGTGATGCTCTTAGTCTTCGATCCTCTGTCTGCTCGCTCCAAGATCTCATCTATGACGCTGATCCTAGGAGTCACCCAGTCTCCACTTCAAGCAACTCTTATCATTTCCATTGGCGTAATGACGTCCGGATTTTGCATTGTGCCCGCACATTCAAAATCCGTGACATCCGCAGGAAGCTTTATCTTCATTCATCGCACCACCTGAGAAAGGTAGGAGTCTTCTACTGAATGAAGATATATGGAATACGTTTTAAAAAATGTCATCTACAACTTTTTATGATAGTCGTAAAAGTGCAATTACAACCGTCAAAGATCATTGTTTATACTCCTTTCCTCGAAGGGACTTTTTCGCAATCCTTTTCCAATATTATACGAACACCAAGCTTGCTAACTGAGTTTTTACTTCTTCAGATAGAGGGACACTCTTGCCAGTTCGAGGGTCCATTTGCACTACCGTACCACGACCCGTAAAACAAACTTCATCATGCTGATTTTTCGCTAAGTAATGAATATCCAATGATGAGTTCCCTACTGCCGCTACCTTCGTATAAATTTTTAACACATCATCAAAGAAAACTTGCTTCACGTAATCACACTGTAAGTCGGCTACAATCGGAATCCCCTCTACATGTTCATTAATGGCAGTGGGCATTAGAATACCTAGATGATGAAAATAATCGATTCGTGCCTGTTCAAAATATGTAAAGCTAACAGTATTGTTCATATGACCGTACATATCCGTTTCTGAAAAACGTACACGAACCTCAATAAGAAATGCAAAATCCTTTGCCCATTGTTGAAAATCTCCGATATAATTTGCTTTCATCTTAGCCATCCCCCTAATTTTTATTTGCTTCTTCCACAACAACAAATGGAATGAACAAGTCATAAATGAATATACATTCATTATAAAGGAAAACACTATATTATTATAGAAAATTCTCATTTTTACTCGTTAAAACTTATTTTCCGTACACCTCTATAATCCCAATTCTACTTTTACGTATTCGATTCTTTTAATGTGAAGCCATCATCTTTAGTCTATTACTCTTTCTTGAAAATGTCCCTATCTGAACTCCCTATAGTTCGAAACTCTAATGGAAAGTAGCATCAATCAAGCATTTACGAGCAGTTATTCTACAAAATTATTTAATATTTTTCATAGAAAAACTCCCTCACACATTGAGTGTAAGGGAGTTTGGGCGTAAAGCTTGTACTATTAGTCAACGTAGTGGTCAGAACCGAAGAAGTTACGGAACATTTGCACTGTAGTTGCACGGTTTAATGAAGCGATTGATGTTGTTAAAGGAATACCTTTTGGACAAGCAGCTACACAGTTTTGTGAGTTACCGCAATTTGCAAGGCCTCCATCACCCATGATTGCATTTAAACGTTCGTCTTTTATCATTGCACCAGTTGGGTGAGTGTTGAATAGACGTACTTGTGATAATGGTGCTGGTCCGATGAATGAAGCTTTTTCAGACACGTTTGGACAAGCTTCCATACATACACCACAAGTCATACATTTAGATAATTCATAAGCCCATTGACGTTTACCTTCAGGCATACGTGGACCTTCACCTAAATCATAAGTGCCATCGATTGGAACCCATGCTTTAACTTTTTTAAGTGCATTGAACATACGTTCACGGTCAACTTGTAAGTCACGAATAACTGGGAAAGTTTTCATAGGCTCAAGTTTAATTGGCTCAGTCAATTGGTCAACAAGAGTTGAACAAGATTGACGTGGGCGGCCATTAATAATCATTGAACATGCACCACAAACTTCTTCAAGACAGTTCATATCCCATGTTACTGGAGTAGTATTTTCACCATTTTCAGTAACAGGATTTTTTTGAATTTCCATCAAAATAGAAATTACGTTCATACCATGGCGGTAAGGCACTTGGAATTTTTGCCAGTAGCTATTGCCGCCTTTTGTATCTTGACGTAAAACTTCCACTTTGACCATTCTTCCAGTATTAGCTGCGATATTCATAATTCTTAGTCTCCTTTCGCAGAGTAATCACGTTTACGTGGTGGAATTAATGAAACGTCGACTTCTTGGTACGTGATGATTGGATTACCAGTAGTTGGGTCAAATTTCGCCATTGTTGTTTTTAAGAACTGCTCATCATCACGGTTCGGGAAATCTGGTTTATAGTGTGCACCACGAGATTCGTTACGTAATAATGCACCTTTTGTCATTACTTTCGCAAGGTAAATCATATTTTTCAACTGACGCGTAAAGTGAGCACCTTGGTTACTCCATTTTTGTGTATCGTTGATGTTAATGTTTTCCCAACGTTTTTGGAATTCATCAAGTTTGTTTAATGTATCTTCAAGTTGGTCGTTGTAACGTACTACTGTCATAGTAGCTGTCATCATTTCACCAAGCTCTTTATGCAGTAAGTAAGCGTTTTCTGTGCCGTCCATTTTCATGATAGCATCCCATTTAGCTTGTTCTTCTTGAACACGTGCATCATAGATTTCTTGTGGAAGATCTTCAGCATGCTTTTTAAGATGTTTAACATAATCTACTGCGTTTGGACCAGCAACCATACCACCATAAATAGCAGATAATAATGAGTTCGCACCAAGACGGTTTGCACCATGTTGAGAGTAATCACATTCACCAGCTGCAAATAAACCAGGAATTTCAGTCATTTGGTTGTAGTCAACCCATAATCCACCCATTGAGTAGTGAACTGCTGGGAAGATTTTCATTGGTAATTTACGTGGATCGTCACCTACGAATTTTTCGTAGATTTCAATAATACCACCAAGCTTTACATCTAACTCATGTGGATCTTTATGAGAAAGATCTAGGTATACCATGTTTTCACCGTTGATACCAAGTTTTTGGTTCACACAAACGTCGAAAATTTCACGTGTTGCAATATCACGTGGTACTAAGTTACCATATGCCGGGTATTTTTCTTCTAAGAAGTACCAAGGCTTACCGTCTTTATAAGTCCAAATACGGCCACCTTCACCACGAGCTGATTCTGACATGAGACGGTTTTTATCATCTCCAGGAATCGCTGTTGGATGAATTTGGATGAACTCACCATTCGCGTATGAGGCACCTTGTTGATAAACGATAGAAGCAGCAGAACCTGTATTAATGACAGAGTTTGTTGTTTTACCGAAGATAATACCAGGGCCACCAGTCGCCATAATAACAGCGTCTGCACGGAATGATTTAATTTCTTCTGTACGCATATCTTGCGCTACGATACCACGACAAACGCCGTCAGGATCGACTACTGCACCAAGGAATTCCCAGTGCTCATATTTGTTCACTAAACCAGCTACTTCGTGAGAGCGAACTTGCTCGTCTAGTGCATATAGTAATTGCTGACCAGTCGTTGCACCAGAAAAGGCTGTACGGTGCATTAAAGTACCACCGAAACGACGGAAGTCAAGAAGACCTTCTGGTGTACGGTTGAACATTACACCCATACGGTCCATTAAGTGAATAATACCAGGGGCTGCATCACACATACCCTTAACAGGTGGTTGGTTCGCTAAGAAGTCCCCACCATAAACTGTATCATCAAAGTGGATCCAAGGAGAATCCCCTTCACCTTTTGTATTTACTGCACCATTAATTCCGCCCTGCGCACATACAGAGTGTGAGCGTTTTACAGGAACTAATGAGAATAAATCAACTTCAGTACCAACTTCAGCTGCTTTAATCGTTGCCATCAGACCAGCTAGACCGCCGCCGACAACAATTATTTTGCTTTTCGCCATGATTATTTCTCACTCCTCTTAAAAAATTGCAATGATTGCCATGTACTCTATCGTAGCTTCTATTACATTAAACGAAAGCTAAAATAGCAGCCACACCAACTACACTTAGAATTACGAAAATAATGTTTGTTACATAAGTAGCAATCTTTTGAGACTGAGGAGATTGTGTAATACCCCAGCTTACTAGGAATGCCCATAAACCGTTAGATAAGTGGAAAGTTGCTGATATAATACCAACAATGTAGAATCCAAGCATGAATGGATTAGAAACAATATCCGCCATCATGTCGTAATCAACTTCTGCACCAAGCGCTTTTTGAATACGAGTTTGGAAAATATGCCATGCAATGAAAATCACTAAGAATACACCCGTGAAACGTTGTAATGAGAACATCCAGTTACGGTATGTGCTGAAACGTCCTGTATTTGGCGTAGCAGTGAACGCAATGTAGACACCATAAAATGCGTGGAACATTAATGGAATATAGATGACAATCCATTCAACTAGGATAAGGAATGGAATCTTTTCCATATTAGCGGTAGCTGCGTTGTAACTTTCCGCTCCGCCTGTTGCTGTAAAGTTAATGAATAGGTGCATCGCTAAAAACAGACCTACTGGAATGATACCAAGTAGAGAATGTAAGCGACGCCATAAAAACTCTCGATCTTTCGACAAGACTGTTACCCCCCTTAGTACTTAAAATAGCACAACAAAAGAAGTCATCATTTTGTAACTGATACTTCATTGACTGTGTATTTCATCATGGTACAATATTATGACATGTTTATTGTACTCTCAAGAGCTACGAGCGTCAAGGCAACTCAGAGTTTTTCACATTCCTTATTAAAAAAACAATCTAGTACATGACGCATCATTTTTTCTCGAAAAATCTATCTTTACTTTATCGGTGTCAAATTTCAAGAAAATTCTAAGAAAGAAGGATTTCAATGTTAAACACTTCATCTCCTACAATCTCACCATTTGGATATAAGATAATTCGCGATTATATTTTATCTTCCATTCTTGGTAAACATGAAGGTGATGTCCTTTATTGGGCAGGAAAAGACCTAGCACGGAAGTTCCCATGTAAAAATCAAGAAGAACTTATCGCATTTTTCGCAGATGCCTGCTGGGGTAATTTAGAGCTTATCAAAGAATCAAAGGATGGACGTATATTCCAGTTAACAAATGATTCAGAACTGATACAAATCGGCCTTCGTTGCTTTAGACTTGAAGCAGGATTTATAGCTGAACAAATCCAGCAAGTAAATGGTTACTTAACAGAATGCTATGATGAAAAACGTGAAAAGCAACAGAACGTTATATTTACAGTAAAGTGGGACGTTAAAGAACGAATCATGAACACCGTTCCTACAGAATAAAACGAAGAGGATTGTCACCCTAGATTTATCGATGACAATCCTTTTTTTGTATACGATAGAAATTGGTTGGCCCAATCACCAAAAGTTATGAATGATATTTGTTAAGACGTAATCTTTGTATATAAGTTGATTCTCGGGCATGTAGGGGAACGAAGGCTAAAAAGCATTATTAAATTGTTGTAAACAAAAAAGATGTGCCTTTTTCTGACACATCCTCTTCAATATTATATGTACATCGCTTGTTCTAAAATCAATTATGCCTCGGCATAATTGCGTTTGAAGGTTTTAGGCCGACACGATATTGGTCGGATGTGAAGTTCTTAGCCTGGGTTTGCTTCGCTACAAAAACACTTGCTGAAAGAGGTTAAATTCGTCATGTAATGCATTTGCTGCACGAACCATTTCGTCCTGAGGTACAACAACAGACACTTTTATTTCAGACATACTTACCATTTTTACTCTTTGCCAATTCTTTAGCCATACCCCTCATAGCTATAGTGACAACGATAACTTCAAAACCTCTTTCCTTTTCTGCAATCGCCTTTTTCGCAACATTTCGAATATGTGCTGTTGATGCGAATGCAGCACCACCAAATTTCATCACAATTCTCGCCATCTTTATCATTCTCCTTCGTACTCAATCATTTAGCTGATTATAAGGTAGCTATACTTTTGCAGCAAAATCAAAGTGACACGAACACTCACTTTCCGCCGCTCCAATTTACCTCTCAGGTAGGGGTGACCGCCTTGAAAAAAGTTTGTCTTTAGAAAGCAAAAAAGACAGCTCTCACATAACGTGGAAGCTGCCTATAACATGTGCAATAAAAGTAACTTGCGCATGTGTGATAGCTCTCCGAAACGTTTAGAATCGACAGTCTTACATCTTTTAAATGTAAAACCAGCACAGCATCGGAAACAACGACGCTCCACTTCGGCAAGTTCCCCTTTCGTACATTTTCACTGGACTTGTTCATCCTCGTATGTACTACTCTTGAACCTTGCACCTCTATCATCACTAAATAGTGATCGTATTTAATTGAAAATATCCCCAATTTAATTAAGTAGATACTACTAAAAACTGAGGGACATTGCTATATTGAAGAGCAATGTTATATTCAACCTTAGCATACAACTAACCCTTTGACAATGTATCCTGAGGAATTCCATCTGCATTCATCTCACCATCTAGAGGTGGGAGTCTTTTACTGAATGAAAATAAGTATAGATATTGTTCGCTAGATTAGCTGACATCCCTGCTTTCTCTAATGCTTGCACACTTGCCTCACGGATTTTTTTGACAGAGCCAAAATACTTGAGTAATTGTTGTTTTCGCTTCGGACCAATGCCCTCTATATGATCGAGGACAGATTGTATAGCATGTTTCTCATGCTGCTGTCGTAAGAAGGTAATAGCAAAGCGATGTACTTCATCCTGAATTCGTTGTAGTAAGTAGAATCCATCGCTTGTACGCTTTAACGCAATTACTTCAGGTGGATCACCAAAAAGAAGCTGTGATGTATTGTGCTTTTCATCTTTTGCTAATCCAGCAATTGGAATGACAAGGCCGAGTTCATCCTCTAATACTTCTCGCGCGACTTCCATTTGTCCCTTCCCACCATCGATCAGCACTAAATCCGGTAAAGGTAGACCATCTTTTAACACGCGTGTGTATCGACGACGAATTACTTCCTGCATTGCTCCGTAATCATCGTGCTTGGCGGCTGTACGTGTTTTGTACTTTCGATACTCCTTCTTTGCAGGTTTACCATCGATAAATACGACCATTGCAGATACAGCATCTGTCCCATGCATATGACTATTATCGAAAGCCTCAATCCGTAAAGGCGTAGAAATGCCCATAGCCTCACCTAGCGCCTCGCATGCTCCTATTGTGCGTTCTTCCTGACGTTCAATAAGCTGGAACTTTGCGGCTACAGCAATTTCTGCATTTTTTGTCGCTAATTCAACTAGCTCTTTTTTTTGCCCACGTTTTGGTGTCAGCACCTTAACTTCTAGTAATTCCGTTAAAATTTCTGCATCAATGGTTTGTGGAATAAAAATCTCCTTAGGCTTAATGTGCTCTAGCTTGTCGTAAAATCGTCCAATAAACGTTAAAAATTCCTCTTCTGCCTCTTGATAAATCGGGAAAATCGAGACATCTCGCTCAATGAGCTTTCCTTGACGAACAAAGAAAACTTGCACACACATCCAGCCCTTCTCGACGGCATAGCCAAATACATCGCGGTTCGTTGTATCACTTGATACGATTTTTTGCTTTTGCATGACTGTATCGATATGTGCAATTTGATCACGAAATTCCTTTGCACGCTCAAACTCTAAATTTTCTGCGGCCGCTAGCATTTTTACTTCTAGCTCCTTTTTGACTTCCTCAACCCCACCATTTAAAAATTTTGTCATATCCTCAATCATATCGTGGTAAATTTCAGTATCTATATCCTTGACACAAGGGGCTAGGCATTGTCCCATATGATAATACAAACAAACCTTCGTAGGGAGTTGTACACATTTTCGAAGAGGATATAAACGATCTAGCAGCTTTTTCGTCTCACTTGCTGCATACGCATTCGGATATGGACCAAAATATTTTGCCTTATCCTTTTTCACTTTTCGTGTTGTAATAAGGCGCGGGTGTTTTTCATTTGTAATTTTTAAATACGGATACGTTTTATCATCCGTCAGCATAACATTGTACTTCGGATCATGTAGTTTTATAAGATTAAGCTCTAAAATTAAAGCTTCAATATTGGAGGATGTCACAATGTACTCAAAATCTTCTATTTCACCTACAAGCCTCTGTGTTTTCCCTTCATGCGAACCAGTAAAATACGAGCGTACTCGATTTTTCAACACCTTTGCTTTCCCGACATAAATAATGGTTCCTTGTCGATCTTTCATCAAATAGCAGCCGGGCTGATCTGGTAAAATTTCAAGCTTTCGTTTAATTAAATCGTTCATCGCCTTCCTGCCCCCTTTTTCATCAATTATGCCTCGTCATAATTGCACCCGATATCGGCTTTGAGCTTGCACAAAGTACTCCTTTCCGATTTCCGTGACATCCACCAACACGAAGTTGGTCACTCTGCCTTGTGTTGTTGTTGCTGTCGCTTTGCTTTCGCTACAAGAGATATTTGTTGAAAGACGTTAAAACAGCGTTCGTCCCCTAAATAAAGCATGGTATACCACATTGTCTCCTATTCTAAAAGATACTGTTCGCTTTTTCACTATATTATATAACGAAAAAAAGCCAAGCACATCTTATTGATGGCTTGACTTGACTCTTTTTTCTTACAGATTAAGCATGTTTTGTGATAAATGCTTCTAACGCTTCTTTTGGTTGGAAACCAACAGTTTTGTCTACTATTTCACCATCTTTGAATAACAGTAATGATGGGATAGACATAATTTGGTATTGCGCTGCAGTACCTTGGTTGCTATCTACATCTACTTTTACAATTTTAGCAGCACTACCTGCAGCATCCATTTCTTCAAGAACTGGTCCAATCATTTTACAAGGTCCGCACCAGGCAGCCCAAAAGTCTACTAGTACTAATCCTTCTTTAATATCGTCTTGGAAAGTTGCATCTGTTGCATGTACAATTGCCATTTGAAATCCTCCTTAAACTTACTATGCTTGTAGTATAGCATGGATAAATTCCCTTGAGCGAATAATCTGCCTAGTATGCAAAATTTATGAAAAATAAGGTCGAAAAAGGCTTTTAGTTGATTTGTTATTAAGCCTCATTTTCTTGAAAACGACCTTTAAAGACATAAGTTAACGTAATAAAGAGATAGATAGCTAATGTAATACCTGTTACGATAATCGATGTTGTGAAAATAATACCAACCAGAATTGCACATAACGCAATAATAGCGATCCAAGTTGTATAAGGGAACCATTTTACTGCATAGGTACTTGTTTTTTCCGGCTGTTTTTCACGCGATTTCAGATGTGCAATCGCAATAATTAACCAAATAAATAACACGGTATATCCAAGTGAGCCCATTAGGAAATCAAAAGTTTTGCTTCCCGCAAATAAAGAAAATATTACGGCCATATATAAAGCTAACGTACACATTAATATGGCATAAACCGGAACTTTTCTTTTTGATAAATGTGCAAAGATTTTAGGAACACGCCCGTCCACAGCTTGTGTATACAGAACGCGTGATGAACCATAAAGTCCTGAGTTCATTGATGAAATAATTGCGAGTAAAACAACAGCGTTCATAATATGATCAGCACCAGGAATCCCAACCATTTTAAAGACCATTACAAACGGACTTTCTGGCACACCGTTTACTTCATTCCAAGGAATCAAGCTAACGATAATAAAGAACGGAACTAAATAAAAAGTCACAATGCGTACTAGTGTACTGCGAACTGCTTTCGGCACTACTTTCTCTGGATTTTTCGTTTCAGCTAATGTAATACCAATAATCTCAGTGCCACCATAAGAGTAAATAACTACAAGCATTGCAGCAATCAACCCCATTGACCCGTTCGGGAAAAACCCACCACGCTCCGTTAAATTGGAAAAACCAACAGCAGTATGATTACCAAAAGTAACAAGTAATAATATTAGTCCCGCTATGATGAACACCACAATAACGGTTATTTTAATTAACGCTAGCCAATATTCAGTTTCAGCAAAAACTTTCACCGATAACAAGTTAATGGCTGTAACTAACACCGAAACAGATAATGCAAGTATCCAAATTGGATAATCCGGCAACCAATACTGAATAAAAATTGCCGCAACTATAGATTCCGCTGCAATATTTAACACCCACATTTTCCAATAAATCCAATCTAGAAAAAAAGCTGGATACTTTCCTAAAACGGCTTGCACTAAATCTCTAAATGTTCTCGCTTCGCTATTGCGGACTGCCATTTCTGCTAAACCTTGCATAACAAATAACAGAATAATCCCACCGATTAAGTACGCAATAAGTACTGATGGCCCTGCCATATCAATGGCTGTACTACTTCCTTTAAACAACCCTGCACCAATGGCACCACCTAAAGCCATCATCGTAATATGCCGTGAGGTCATCGTTCTTTTTAATTTCTGATTGTCGTTTTCCATTTCCTTACCTCCTAAAATCAACAAATGCGCTAAAGTGCTCGTTTACATCCGACAAGCGCTGGAGAGCCCGAAGCAAAAGTAAGTGCTCCCCCACTTTTTCCCGAGGGATCGAAGCGACCTCGAGGATGTAGCACTATAGCCTAGACGCAAAAAAGGCATATCGTCTGTTCCTTCATTATCAAATGAAAGAAGAGACGATATGCCATAAGCAAACCGCGGTACCACTCTAATTGGTTCTTTAAGAACCCTGCTTAAAAACCTAATAACGAAGGTTAACCGTCCAACAAATAGAATATTCTGCAAATTCCATTTATCTTACCGCTCCTAGGCAAGTTCAAAGTCTTATTGGACTGCGTCGCACCAACCCGCAGCTCTCTTCACCAAATAATGAGCTTTTACTACTCCTAATCTTTGCGTTTCTTTTGAATAAAAATCAATTATGCCTCGGCATGATTGCGTCTGGAATCGGCTTTGTGCTTGCACAAAGAACTCCTTTCGATTCCATGACATCCGCCGGAGGCTTTGGGCCAACGCGATGTTGGTCACTCAGTCGTTGCCACAGGACGTGGCGTTCTTAAACTGAGTTCCTTTATTTCAATGAGTGTTTGATCCGCTGAAATAAGTTAAATTAATATTCATCACTATACGTTCTAAAATTAATTATGTCAACATTTTATTTTGCAATAACTTTTAAAAATCAAAAAATTCGAACGCAAAAAAGCGGGGAAGACATACCCTCCCCGCAACAAAACAAATATTAATTTCGCCTTGGCGTAATTGTGTCCGGTTTTTGAATTGTACCTGCACAATTCAAAAACTGTGACATCCGCCTGAGGCTTTATCTTCATTCAGTAAATTTGCTAAATGAAGATAATTTAATTAGGCATTTACTTTTAATGCTTTAAATTCTTCGATTAGAAGAGGCACTACCTCAAATAAATCACCTACGATACCGTAGTCCGCAACTTTGAAAATATTTGCTTCTGGATCTTTATTAATCGCAACGATTACTTTTGAGTTTGACATACCAGCTAAGTGTTGAATTGCTCCAGAAATACCTGCTGCGATGTAAAGGTCTGGTGTTACTACCTTACCTGTTTGACCAATTTGAAGTGAGTAGTCACAATATTCCGCATCACATGCACCACGTGAAGCACCCACTGCACCACCAAGTAAATCCGCTAGCTCTTTTAATGGTTCAAAGCCCTCCTCAGATTTTACGCCACGACCACCTGCTACAACTACTTTTGCCTCAGAAAGATCGACACCCTCTGAAGATTTACGTACTACCTCTTTAATGATTGTACGAAGGTTTGTAATATCTACAGTAATAGAAGTGATGTCACCTGATTTACCGGCTACTTTTTCTAATGGTGCAATATTATTTGGACGAACTGAAGCTAAAACCAAACCATCTTTTACATTAACTTTTTCAAAAGCCTTACCAGAGTAAATTGGGCGGATGAATACAACATCATCACCAGCACCTTCAATTGACGTTACATCAGATACAAGTCCTGCTTGTAATTTACTTGCAATTTTTGGTGATAAATCTTTACCATTTGCCGTATGACCAAATACGATACCAGTTGGTTTTTCTTCCTCAATTACTGCTAATAAAGCTTGACTATAGCCATCAGATGTATATTGTTTTAAATGTGGATGCTCCACTATTACAACACGATCTGCACCATATTCAAATAATGGACCTGTTAAGTCTGCTACAGCATCCCCTAACAGAACACCAACAACCTCACTACCATCTGCGATTTGCTTGGCAGCCGCAATTGCTTCGAAAGAAACATTACGTAAGCTTCCTTCGCGAACTTCACCTAATACTAATACTTTTTTTGTCATAGTATATTCCCTCCGTTACCCTTTAAGTTCGATTGTGTCATCAGATGACCTTAAACTACTTTCGCCTCTGTATGAAGTAGGTTCACTAGCTCTTTTACTTGAGCAGAAAGTTCGCCTTCAAGAACACGACCTGCTGCCTTTTGGGCTGGTAAGAAAATATCAATCGTTTCTACCTTAACCTCTACATCATCTTCATCGATATCTAAATCATCTAACTCAAGTTCTGCAAGCGGTTTCTTCTTCGCTTTCATGATCCCTGGTAAAGATGGGTAACGTGGCTCATTTAAACCTTGCTGAGCTGTTACTAAAAGTGGTAAAGATGTCTCGATCACTTCTGAGTCACCTTCTATATCGCGTACAATTTTCGCAGATGTTCCATCAATCTCAAGCTTTGTAATTGTTGTTACATAGTTAATACCCAGTAAATCTGCCACACGAGGACCTACTTGACCAGAGCCTCCGTCAATTGCAACGTTTCCTGTTAAAATTAAATCAGCGTCTTTATCTTTTAAATAATCAGCCAATATATATGCTGCTGCATTTTGATCCAATTCATCTAGATCTTCTTCTGTATTAATAAGAACTGCTTCATCTGCTCCCATCGCAAGAGCTGTGCGCAATTGCTTCTCTGTATCTTCGCCACCAATTGACACAACTGTCACTTTACCGCCAGCAGCGTCACGTACTTGGATTGCCTCTTCAATGGCATATTCATCGTAAGGATTGATGATGAACTCTGCGCCATCCTCTTGGATTTTACCACCTGACACAACAATTTTTTCTTCTGTATCAAATGTACGTTTAATTAATGCAAAAATATTCATATATCCATACCTCCTGCAACGTTTTTTATTTCTAAGTAAACTTATAAATATTATATATTTTCAGTATCGATAACGTCGATAACACTCTTTCAAGTCGCTATCGACACGGATGGAATATTATTTACCAGTAAACACAGGCTCGCGTTTTTCAATAAATGCTTGAATTCCCTCTTTTGCATCTTTCGAAACGAATACTGTACCAAAGGATTTTGCTTCTGCCTCAATACCTTCATAAAACGAAGCATGTTTCGCATATTGCAACGTTTGAATAGCTGCTTTTAAAGCAACCGGGCTCTTCTTCGCAATTTTCTTCGCTACCTTTAGCGTTTCTTCCAATAATGCTTCATCTGTAAATGCACCATTCGCTAAACCCCATTGTACAGCTTCTGTACCAGAAATCGGCTCACTTGTAAACATCATTTCTGCAGCTTTTGCAACTCCTACATATCGGGGTAGACGTTGTGTACCCCCGAAACCTGGGATAAGACCTAATTGTAATTCAGGTAGTCCTAATTTCGCAGATTCTGTCACAAAGCGCAGATGGCAGCTCATCGCTAATTCAAGGCCTCCGCCTAGTGCAGCACCATGAATTGCAGCAATAATAGGTTTAGAGAACGATTCAACTCGCTCAAAAACTTGTTGACCATTGCTCGCTAGCTTTGAAAATTCATCACCCGATTCAACCTCTGTAAATTCTTTAATGTCTGCACCAGCTGAGAAGAAGCGACCTTCGCCATGAAGTACAAGGACACGTACAGTGTCATCATTTTCTACTTCATCTAGCACAGCATTTACTTCAGCAATAATTCCACGAGATAATGCATTTGCTGGCGGGCGTGCAATTGTAATAATCGCTACCCCATCCTCTGCTTTCCAACTTAGAAATTCCATTTCTCCACATCCCTTTTAAGCTTTAATGCCGTTCAAGATTAATGCCTGTACTTTTGGAACCTGTTCTATCAAATCATATCGATATTCATTCATGACCCACGATGTAATGGTTTCGTCAATTGTTCCAAATACCATTTGACGCGCCAAACGTACATCCATCGTTTGATTGAACTCACCTGACAGCATACCTTCGATTAAAATTTGATCAAGTAATTGTAAATACTCTCTTAACACTGAATTGATCTTTAGTCGTAAATCTTTATTCGATTGTCGTAGTTCCAATTGTGTGACGGTTGCTAGGTATCGATCTGTCGCTAGAACATTAACATGATTTTCAATCATTCGTGAAAGTTTGTCCTTAGACGTATTTCCATTTTCTATTATATCTTGTAATGATTCTATAAAAACAGCCATTTTTTCATTAAAGACAGAAATTAGTATATCTTCTTTATTTTTAAAATATAAATAGATTGTTCCATCGGCCACCCCTGCCTGTTTAGCAATCTTCGATACCTGTGCTTGGTGATACCCATTTTCTGCAATAACGATGACAGCTGCATCAATAATTTGCCTATATTTTGGCTTATCACGTTTCACTTTTATATCACCACCTAAAAAAACTTGCACACGTCTACATTCTTGCTCGATACATGATGTTATCCTTTAATGATCAGCCATCTCAATTAAGAATGTGACGCGGTAACCTAAAAAAATACGAGAATATGAATGGTCATTCATTCATATTCTCATATTATAATTTACATCTATGCTTGTCAATACTTTACCACGTATTTATTTTGCTTCTTTATTCCCCAATTTTGTTTTTTCTTCATCAACTAGTGCGCGACGCAAAATTTTTCCAACAGCTGTTTTCGGTAACTCATCTCTAAACTCATAATAACGAGGAACTTTAAAAGCCGCTAAGTTTTGACGGCAATATTTATTTAATTCGTCTTCTGTCAGCGAATATCCTTCTTTTAAAACAATATAAGCTTTTACTGTCTCTCCACGATAGGGGTCAGGTATACCCGCAACTATACATTCTTGGATTTCCTCGCGCTCATACAGTACTTCCTCTACCTCACGAGGGTAAATATTAAAACCACCTGCAATAATAATATCTTTTTTACGGTCAACTACATAGAAATAGCCTTCCTCGTCCATATAGCCAAGATCGCCTGTTAAAAACCAGCCATCTACGAACGCTGCTGCTGTATCCTCTGGGCGATTCCAATAGCCTTTCATAACCTGTGGGCCCTTTACAGCGATTTCACCAACCTCACCGACTGGAAGCGCCTCAGCATCCCCTGTACGTAAAATGATTGAATCCGTATTTGGCCAAGGTAATCCAATCGAGCCCATGACACGCTTCCCCCAAATAGGTGTTGCATGTGTGACAGGAGAAGTTTCTGTTAATCCATATCCTTCTACAAGTTTCCCCCCTGTTACCGCTTCAAATTTCTCCTGCACCTCTACGGGCAATGAAGCGGATCCACTTAGGCATGCTTTTATGGACGATAAGTCGTACTTTGCAATATCCGGGTGATTTAATAAACCAATATATAACGTCGGTGCACCTGGGAATAGTGTTGGTTTTTGCTTATCAATCGTTTTCAACGCTGTCTCTGCATCAAACTTTGGTAATAACACCATCTTATTTTGCGTAAATACGGATAATAAAATAACAGCCGTCATTCCATAAACATGGAAGAATGGCAGTATGCCCATAATGGTTTCCTCACCATGTACACATTTATACATCCACGCATCACACATTGTTGTATTAGCCATTAAATTTTTATGAGTCAGCATCACACCCTTAGGGAAGCCAGTCGTTCCACCTGTATATTGAAGCAGTGCTATGTCCTCTTCAAAATCAACTGGAATATCAATCATATTGATAGGTGCAGAACGCATAATTTCTGTAAATAAATGATTTTGACCACTATGTTCAACTTTTACACTAAAACCGTACTGCTTTTTTTGAATATAAGGATAAACCAAGTTTTTAGGAAATGGTAAATAATCTTTAATAGCCGTGACAATTACATTTTCAAGTGCAGTTTCTTTTATGATTTTCATAACACGTGGATACAAAATATCCATCAATAAAATAACTTTCGCACCTGAATCAACCATTTGATATTGAAGTTCACGCTCAGTATAAAGTGGATTTGTTTGTACGACAATCGCTCCAGCATACATTGCCCCGTAGTAAGCGATTACACTTTGCGGTGAGTTCGGTAGCATAATAGCTACTCGATCTCCCTTCTCTACTCCAAGGGCTTGTAAATAGTTTGCGAACCTTAGCGCTGACTCATATAGCTCGGTGTACGTCAAATCCTTTCCCATAAAATGAATCGCAACTTTGGATGGATTCTTTTGATAGGCACGTGTCAAAAACTCTTGCACAGGAATTTCCTCAAACGTTAAAGACGATGGTATTTCTTCAGGATAATTTTTTAGCCATGGTTTTGTTGTCATACGTCCTCTCCCCTTTGCCCAAACTTGTAAACTCTTATTTTAATTATAATGAAAAAGAAATACTCTTTCAAACACAAAATAGAAAATGAGTGTATTTTCGATTAATTATTATGCATTTTACAACATTTATAGTACTGTATTCCCTTAGATTCTGAATCATATAGCTGATGAATACTAATTCATCCCTTCTTTTTTAATTAAAATATTGACTTATTAATTCTATATTCAAAAAATATTTATTCATGATAAGATTTTAGATAGATGAAGGAATATTAATAGAATTTAGTATTTTTTTTAGAAAGGGTTGATAGGAGAATATGTAACTTATGATTGAAATTTGTTATTTATCGGAGCGATTACACACTTAACCTGAGCAATTTTTGGAGCTACCCGAGCGGTTTCACTCTTTACCTTATCAATTTTCGACACTCCCCAAGCAACTTCCGAAACTAATTTTTATTGCGTCCTTGCCTATCGGGTCAAATAATAAACTGTTTGATTATTGTGCCCCTCCTTTTTATTGGTATACTTTTGTAATATTCTTTTCGTAAGATGTCGATTTGATAATTCTAAAAAGTGGCGTGCGGTTTGCGCATTAATTTTCTTATCAATTAATAAGTAGTAATCTTGCAATGCTTGATTCGCCGCGATTTTATCATATATTTTACACTTCGGGCAAAACCAATTTTGTTTTTGTCGGATTAATTTGTATTGATAACAATTTCTGCAAAATATACCTTTTTTAATAGTTTGAGGATTAATCTTATAATGGATACTTAATGGAGGAGTCTTAAAAACACGATGATGCTTAAGTAAAAGATTGGCTATTTTTGATGTTGGAATCTTATTTTTTGACTTACTATTATTTATATGTTGTCTAAGAAAATACGTCAATTCACGCCTCATTAAAACTGGATACTTTCCTTCTTCGTAGTAAACTTCAGCATTATTGAAGGGGAAAACTATGATACCGATTATTTCCGCTTGCAGATTTTGCTGTTTGAAAAATTCACTTAAGCCAAAAATATATTCATCGAGTTGAATTTCTGGGTGATTGAAAATATGTTTGTCCCCATTCTCTAAAACACGGACCATTTGCCTTGGGCTACGCTTCAATTCTATATTACCCCGTATATTTTTGCTTTCGATAATAACAACAGCATACGGGGTAATAACTACGACATCAAGTTGAATAGGAACAGGTTCAAATAAAGTGATATTATGTAAAATATAGATTTCTAGGCTCCGAGATAGCTTTTGTAATTCTCTTATAATGCTTTGCTCTCCAAAATCACCTGCTTCTAACTGCTGTAAATCTTGAGAAACTTTTATATGGAGCGGATGACTTGATTCCAATCGATGAACCAACGCACGTAATCCAGTTATCATTGCTGCTTGCTCAAATGGTTTTACTATCATGGAATACTCCCTTCTTTTTGCCTTGAATATAGCAAGTATTTCTACCTTTGCATATAGCTTTTTTTAAATTAAAAATTTAAGCGTTTAAAATTATGCGATATTTTATATTTTAGAAATTTTTTGTGGATACCTAGATTTTTACGGAATGGCGTTACACACAATTTATTGGAGCGCTCTTTACCTGAGCAGTTTTCTATGCTACCCGAGCACTTTCTCTCTCTGCCTGATCAGTTTTTGGAACTACCCGAGCGCTTTCTCTCTTTACCTGATCAGTTTTCTATGCTGCCCGAGCGCTTTCTCTCTGCCTGATCGGTTTTCTATGCTACCCGAGCAGTTTCTCTCTCTACCTGATCAGTTTTCTATGCTACCCGAGCGCTTTCTCTCTTTACCTGAGCAGTTTTCTATGCTACCCGAGCGCTTCTCTCTTTACCTG
Source organism: Lysinibacillus sp. (assembly GCA_032053185.1). Taxonomy (GTDB): domain Bacteria; phylum Bacillota; class Bacilli; order Bacillales_A; family Planococcaceae; genus Lysinibacillus. Next base: position 91,148 of record DAMBVB010000006.1, on the reverse strand, counting down.
ATCGGTTTTCTATGCTACCCGAGCACTTTCTCTCTCTACCTGATCAGTTTTCTATGCTACCCGAGCACTTTCTCTCTTTACCTGATCGGTTTTCTATGCTACCCGAGCACTTTCTCTCTTTACCTGATCGGTTTTCTATGCTA
>DAMBVB010000006.1:0-90905 GCA_032053185.1 Lysinibacillus sp. | reverse complement strand
GCACTTTCTCTCTTTACCTGATCGGTTTTCTATGCTACCCGAGCACTTTCTCTCTCTACCTGATCAGTTTTCTATGCTACCCGAGCACTTTCTCTCTTTACCTGATCGGTTTTCTATGCTACCCGAGCACTTTCTCTCTCTGCCTGATCAGTTTTTGGAACTACCCGAGCGCTTTCTCTCTTTACCTAATCAGTTTTCTATGCTACCCGAGCACTTTCTCTCCCTGCCTGAGCAGTGTTTCTCTTTACCCCTTAATATAAAAAAACGCACCCTCACAAAAGGATGCGTTTCTAAGTTTAAACGGTCATCATATAATAGACACCGACTGCCAAAAATGCGATGCAAACAATGATTAGTATTTTGGCTAATTTTTCCACGTAATGACACTCCTATGCAATACTTGCCCCAATAACAAACGATAGACCGACTGAAATGGTAAAGGAAATAAAGCCGACTGAGCGATTATCATTTGCGATTTCTTGATCAACATTAAAACGTGGTGTCATAAATTCAAATAAGAAATACGCCACAATAAGTAATGTAAAACCAAACAGGCCCCAGCCAATCATTTCACTTAACGTGCTATGGCGCGCAATGGAAAAGCGAAAAATATTACAGATCCCCAGTATTTTCCCACCTGTCGCGAGTGCCACAGCGATATTACCCTTTTTAATTTCTTCCCAATTTTTATATTTTGTAACGACTTCGAACAATGCCATCGAGACGACTAAACATAACACTACAACACTAAAATATCCTGCCGTTTCGATAATTGGATATCGCCAAAAACTAGAATTCAGCATTTTCTCCGTCCCCTTTACTGCTTATTTCAATTCCACAACCGTGACACCTAAGCCTCCCTCGCCGGCTTCACCAAAACGGAAGGATTTTACACGCTTATGCTTTTTCAAATAGCTTTGAATTCCCTGACGTAATGCACCTGTACCGACACCATGAATAATTGATACACGCCCATAGTTAGCAAGCAAGGCATCATCAATATATTTTTCCGTACGTATGATGGCATCTTCATATCGTTCCCCGCGCAAATCTAATTCTAATTTTACATGGCTACTGCGATTTTTTACACCAGCCATACGTTGCACAGGTTCTTTTTCTGGTTTAATGTACTCTAGATCACTATCCGAGATTTTCATTTTCAAAATACCCATTTGGACAACCCATTCGGAATTTGATACTTTTTCGAGCAATGTCCCCCGCTGTCCATAGCTTAACACCTTTACCTCGTCTCCGACAACTAAGTTTTGTGCACGGGCCTTTACTTGTGCCGCTTTTTTCAACACTTTATTGTTTTCAAACGGTGTAGCTTCTTCTAGTCGTTTACGCGCTTCGATGAGCTCATGCTCCTTGACAACTTGGTCTGCGTTTTTGCGCATTTCCCGAAGTTCCGCAATAATTGATTCTGCTTCTCTTTTTGCTTCATCAACAATTTTACGCGCCTTTTCTTTCGCCTTTTTATCGAGTGCTTCTTTGCGTTCCTCGTAGGCTTGTAGTTTTCCTTGTAGCTCTTTCCGAAGTTCTTCAGACTCCATTAGTAATTCATGAGAGCGTTCTGCATCATCTTCGGATTGGCGACGGGTCTCTTCCAGTGAAGCAATCATTGACTCTACCTCATGGCGATCCGTACCTGTAAAGTTTTTCGCACGGTCAATAATCGACTCTGGTAGGCCAAGACGATTTGAAATTTCAAATGCATTGGAGCGACCTGGTACACCGATAAGGAGACGATACGTTGGACTCAATGTCTCAATATCAAACTCTACACTTGCATTGGCAACTCCTGGACGATTATAGCCATATGCTTTTAGCTCAGGATAGTGCGTCGTTGCCATCACGCGGGCGCCACGACCATGTACTTCATCTAAAATAGAGATGGCCAGAGCTGCCCCTTCCTGAGGATCTGTCCCAGCACCTAATTCATCAAATAGAACGAGTGACTCGTCATCAAACTTTTGTAAAATATCTACTATATTGACCATATGAGAGGAGAATGTCGACAGTGATTGTTCGATTGACTGTTCATCTCCAATATCCGCAAAAAGCTGCTTGAAAACGGCAAGCTCTGAACCATCAAGTGCAGGCACTGGTAATCCCGCCTGCGCCATTAATGTACACAGTCCAACTGTTTTTAAAGTGACGGTTTTACCACCGGTGTTTGGTCCTGTAATAACAATTGCCGTAATGTCTTTCCCAAATTCAATATCGTTAGGAACTGCCGTTTCAATTGGTAAAAGTGGATGACGTGCATGAACCAGCCGAATATAACCGTCGTTATTCATTTTAGGCATTGTACATTTGTTCGCTTGACCGTATTTGCCTTTAGCTAAAATAACATCAATCTCACCTAGTACTTTGACTAAGTTAAATAAATCTGGAGCTACTTCCTCTACCATTGCACTTAAGGCAAGTAAGATACGTTCAATTTCAGCTTGCTCTTTCATTTTTAATCGATGAATTTCATTATTCGCTTGGACAATCGAATCTGGCTCGATAAATAATGTTTGGCCAGAAGATGATTGGTCATGCACTATTCCACCATAATGATGACGATACTCTTGCTTAACAGGAATAACAAAGCGATCATTACGAATCGTTACAAGTGTATCCGACAGCATTTTTGAGGCATTGCTTCCACGTATAAGGCTTTCCAGCTTAGATCGCACTTTAGCCTCCTCTGCGCGCAAAGATTGGCGAATGGAACGCAAAGTTTGGCTTGCAGAATCTAGCACAGAGCCGTTGTCATCAATACAGTTATTAATTTCATGCTGCAAGCCTGTCAAAACAGGCATTACCTCCTTTTTGGCGATGAAATGAGGAATTTCAATCACTTCTTCTGATTCTATATCTTCAATAAAATTGCGTAGAATTCTACTAGCTCGAATTGTACTTGAAACTTCCATCAATTCCATTGCTGAAAGCATGCCACCGATTTGTGCACGCCTTGCAGCTGGTCGCACATCAAAAATGCCACCCATCGGCACATTGCCTTTAACACGTAAAATGGATAGGCCTTCATCCATTTCTTCTAATAATTGTACAACTTTTTCATAGTCAGTCTGTGGCACAAGCTCATCAACCGCTGATTTACCGATTGAAGAAGTACAGTATGTAGCCACTTGCTGACGTACTTTATCATATTCTAGTGTTTTCAATGCGCGTTTTGCGATCACTGAGAACACCTCCTCAACCTATTTATTTCGTCGAATAAACGCTTCAAATTGTTCTTGCGTCCATGTATTCACAATCATATCCTTATTCAACCATGCTCTGTTTGCGTAGCGCACCCCAATATCCATAAAGCGTAAATGAGGAAGATCATGGGCATCCGTATTGATTGCTACGGGCACACCAGCTGCCAAAGCCATTTCTAAATGCTCAACACATAAATCAAGACGATATGGATTCGCATTTAACTCTAAAATTTTACCATATTCCTTTGCCCACGCAATTAATTGCCCTATATCAGGATTATAGCCATTACGATCCTCAATAATGCGACCAGTTGGATGTGCAATCATATGAACGTATGGATTTTGCATCGCCGTAAGTAAACGCGCCATAATTTTGTCCTGCGATTGTGTAAAGCTAGAGTGAATAGAAGCAATGACAAAATCTAATTCTTTTAGCACATCATCTTCAAAATCAAGGGAACCATCCGGTAAAATATCCATTTCTGTCCCCGCATATAGATGGAAATCCGGGTGCGCTTCATTAAATGCCTCAATTTCGGCACGTTGCTTTATTAAGCGCTCTGGCGTTAGACCATTCGCTACTTTTAAAAATTGTGAATGGTCAGTAATAACGCTATACTGATAGCCTCGCGCAATCAATGCCTCGCCCATCTCAGCTACAGAGTATGCACCATCGGACCATGTCGTATGCATATGCAAATCTGCTTTTATATCTTCTAATTTTACTAGACTATTTATGTCATCCGTTTTGTCAAATTCCGTTGTTCCTGTACGCAAGCTAGGCGGGATAAATGGTAAATCAAAATGCGCAAAAAATTCCTCTTCATCCTTAAACGTTAAGACGGTGCCATCAGCCTGCTCTACACCATACTCACTAATTTTTTCACCACGTGCTTTAGCAATTTGACGCATGCGGACATTGTGATCTTTCGAACCTGTGAAATGATGCAAGGCCGTTGTATATTCAGCCTCTCTTACTAATCGGAAATCTACACTTACAGGCTCATCTAGATCTAAAATAACTGAAATCTTTGTATCACCAGCTGCTACGACTTCTTGTACAGCAAGCTTATACAGTAGCTTTTCACGTACAGATTCAACGGCTTCAGTGACAACAATAAAATCAATATCTTTACTTGTTTCAGCCGCACGACGGAAGCTTCCAGCAACGGAAAAACGCCCCACTTCTTCCATACTACCTAGAAGCGCTTCAATTTGTAAAACAACGGGCTCTAGCTGCCAAATTGGCAAACGTTCTGATCGATTTGCTAAATTTGCAAGTTCCTTTAAAATTTTTTCTTCAGTTTTTGCCGCAAAGCCTGCTAGCTCACGAACTTTCCCTTCCTCACAAGCAACCTTTAAACTTTCCGCAGAATCAATCCCTAACTCTTGATGAAGCTTTGCTATTTTTTTACCACCTAAGCCTGGAAGTTTAAGTAACGGGAGCAATCCTTTTGGTACAATTTCTTCTAATTCTTTTAATAAGCTTGATTCACCATTTGTCATTAAATCCTCAATAACAGCAGCTGTACCTTTACCTATACCTTTAAGCTTTGTTACATCCTCCATCTCACTTAATGAGCGCTCGTCCCCCTCAAGTGCGGTAGCAGCTTTTCGAAAGGCAGACACTTTGAATGGATTTTCCCCCTGTAATTCCATATACAACGCAATTTTTTCAAATGTGCGAATAATTGTTTTTTTGTTCATCGGGAACTCCTCCTATCGTAAAAACACTTCCCTCAAAACCGAGAGAAGTGCATAGTTTGCTATTGCATATAAATATACCACCAGTTTTGGAACATACTTGTGATAATTGGAGTATGTTCCAAAATGAGACCACTTAACAACGACTTCGACATTGAACTTTGAATAGAATCAACTGGCAATAGAGCAAGAATGTACAGCAAAATAAACATAATTAAATAGTTTTCAATCATGCCAAACAATGCGCCAAGCCAACGATTCACTGTACCTAACACCGGTAAATACGCGATAAAATCAAAGATCGATGCCACAATTTGCAATGTAATTTTCACCGCAAAGAAAATGACAGCAAAGGCAATGATACGGTAAAAAGTGCGGTCTAAATCCAGGCTATCAATCACTACTCCAAGACTACCTGAATCCGTTACACCTGGATACGGCACCCAAAACACAAATTTTTGTGCTAATGGTTTATAATAGATATACGCAACAATTAGGGCAACGATAAAGCTTACGATATGCATCATCTGGACAATGAAACCACGTTTTGCTCCAACGATGAACCCAGCTAATAGTACCGCTAATATGATTAAATCTAACATTCACTTCAACCCTTTAATTTTTTCAATTCTTCTTCTAGTTGCTCCATTTGTTCTTTTAATAGTAAATAATCGTGAACGGTATTTACTGCTGTAAGAACGGCAAGCTTTGTGCTATCAAGAGAGGGATTATGTACATTCATTTCGCGCATACGGTCATCAACAATCGAAGCGACAAGTCGCATATGTCCAATGGATTCAGAGCCGACCATTTTATATGTATGACCGTAAATTTCCACAGAAATTTTATTCTTTTCTTGATTTTCCATAGTCGCACCCTCCTTTAAAATGTTTGTGCTCACGAATTTTTTGATTGTGAGCAGCGTACACAAAAAAGCTATTTATTATCATACCATGAAAGGTATAAAATTGTGAACAATGAGGACAGAAAGGAACGAGTAAATGTCAAATATTGTACTTTCCATATCAACAACTATACAAAAAGAGGTAATGTCTTACTATGCTAACCATTTTGTAGAACGTAAAGCTCCTGGTGTAATCTTTGCCGCAAAGCTCCCGGATACAGCGATTACGATGTACAAATCAGGTAAATTAATGTTCCAAGGGGGAGGAGCTGAGCGAGAAGCTGTACGTTGGGGAAACGTAGAACTAACAAATACACAGAAATCATCGTCGATAGGAGCAAAGGGTGACGTTCTGCCAGAAGGTTTTGCAACGATGTCAGTGCTAGGCTCAGACGAAACTGGTACGGGTGATTATTTCGGTCCAATAACAGTTGCGGCCGTATATGTCCCTTCATCAAAAATTGCACTTATCAACGAACTTGGTGTCAAAGATTCAAAAATGCTAACGGATGACTACATGCGTAAAATAGCGCCAGATTTACGTGCAGCTTGTGTTCATAGTGTACTAGTACTTTGCAATGAAAAATATAACGAATTACAGTCACGAGGCTACTCTCAAGGTAAAATGAAAGCTATGATGCACAATAGGGCACTTAAAAACGCACTATCAAAAATGGCTCCCGAAAAACCAGAGCATATATTGATAGATCAGTTTGCGGAACGTGGCGTGTATTACAATTACTTAAAAAATGAACGAGATATTGTTCGAGAGGATGTGCTATTATCTACGAAAGCTGAACAATTACATGTTTCAGTAGCATCTGCATCGATATTAGCTCGTGCTGCATTTTTAAAAGAAATGGACCGACTGAGTGAGATTGCTGGAATGGAGTTGCAAAAAGGTGCTTCTGCGAAAGTAGATGCGCTAGCAGCCCGTATTTGGCGAAAACAAGGGGAGGAATTTTTACGTTCTATTACGAAATGGCATTTTGCGAATACTGAGAAAGCTAAAAAGATGCAATAAAATTGGTCTAATAGACAAAAAAATTTAAGGAGGGAGAGATCGGATGAAAAGAATATTCACGCTGTTATTTATGATGCTAGTTTTAACAGCTTGCGCAAAGTCTACTGGAGATGAAGTTACTAACAATGATTATAAATTTATCGGAGAAAGTGAACATTGGAAAGCTGAATATATTTACAAAGGGGCGGAAACATGGGGAGATGATGACGGAAAAAAGCTTACTCCAACGAAGACAGTTATGAATTCGTATTGACGTACAAGGGTTCTTTAAAAGAGTTATCTACTATGCGAAAACTTAAGTACTCCTATAAAACAGTTTACGGTGGCGGGGATAGAACAGAGGATTTCATTGAACCACCTAAAAATTTAACATTTACCTCGGGAGGAAGTTCAAAAGGCGGGGCAAAAGTAAGTGAAGATGAAATGGGACGAATTTGAAGAGTCATTTGAATTGCATAACAAAAATAATTAGATTTGTTTTATGACTTTTATGTCTGATTTTCAATCCTATTTTAGCTATATAAAATATGTACATTTTTGCTATTTGTAGATTTGAAATAAAGTTGCATATTTATAAAAAAGATACATCAAACTTTTATTTTAAGGCAACAACAACATTAGTAGTACAAACTTTTTCCTAGTTTGTACTACTAATGTTGTTTGTTTTTCAAATATGCTATTCATAATGAAAACCTATATACTCAAGTACTATCAATCTTTATACATTAATTCAGTATACGTATCACCAATTGGCGTTGCAGTTCTTGATTACTGTACCCACAGGATTTTTCACTACATTTTTTACTTTGTGATGTATCAACTGTTTAATCATATAAATGTTGCAAGGTCTTCCGACAAAAAAGCTGCCTCATAATGAGACAGCTTACAAAATAATTATTAAATTAGCGTACTTCTGTGCCTTCAATTGTTGCAATAGCTTTTAATACTTTATTATGTGCTGCAACAACTTCTTCATCTGTTAAGGTACGTTCTGGATCGAAGTATGTTAGGGAGAATGCCACTGATTTTTTACCAGCCTCCATTTTTTCACCTTCATATACGTCGAATACACGAACGTCTTTCAATAATTTCACGCCTGCTGAACGAATCGCAGCAATAACCTCTCCAGCTGTTGTTGTACGGTCCATAATCAGTGCAATATCGCGAGACATTGCTGGGAAACGAGGCACTGCTGTATAACCAAGAGGTGCTTCTTTTGCAGTAGCATGTAATAATGTTACGAGATTCATCTCCATTACATATGTGTCTTTTACACCCCATGCTTTTTGCTCTGCTGGATGTAATCCACCGATAATGCCGACTTGTTCACCGTCTAAAAGAATGCTAGCAGTACGTCCAGGGTGTAATCCATCTACTTCAGCTTTCACAAATGAGATACGATTCTCTATACCAAGCTTACTAATAACACCTTCTACAACGCCTTTTAAGACGAAGAAATCTACTGCTTTTTTCTCACCCTGCCAAGCATGGTCAAGCCATTTTCCTGTTACGACTGCTGCCACATGCTCTTCCTCATATGGTAGCCTCTCTTCTGATTGACCAAGGAATACTGAACCAATTTCATACAATGCCACATTGTCAACTTTACGCGCAACATTATACGCAGCAGCTTCAATTAAGTGCGGGATAAGACTTTGACGGAGTGTTGAACGATCCTCACTCATCGGCATTAGTAAACGTGTTACTGGCTCAGCTTTCAATGCAAAGCGTTGTGACAATGCCTCTGAAGTTAATGAGTAAGTGACAGCTTGGTAAAGGCCTGCCCCTTCCATGTAATTACGAACTACACGACGATTTGCTTGATATGGTGTTAGACGACCTACTTGGTTTGCGCCCTCTGGTAAAGTCAGCGGAATTTCATCATAGCCGTATAAACGAGCAATTTCCTCTACGATATCTTCTTCAATTTTAATATCTTGACGACGTGTTGGCGCATCAACGATTAGTAAACCATTTGCTGCTTCTACGCCGAATTTAAGACGCTCTAAAATAGACAGCATCTCTTCTAGTGAAATTTTCATACCTAAACGTTCATTAATAAAATCTGGAGAAACGACAACGCGTGCTGGTGATTTATCTAGTTCATCAACGATGCACGTTCCTTCTAACACTTCACCACCAGCTAATTTAGCTAGTAGCGCTGCAGCACGTTCAGCAGCAGGTAACACACGGTTAGGGTCTACACCCTTTTCAAAGCGAGCAGAAGCATCTGAACGAAGTCCAAGATGACGCGATGTTTGACGTACAGATAAGCCGTCGAAGTAAGCAGATTCGATGACAACTGTTGTTGTAGAATCATTTACTTCAGAGTTTGCACCGCCCATTACACCTGCGATTGCTACTGGCTCTTTGCCATTTGTAATGACTAAATCTGTTGCTTTTAATGTACGCTCTTGGTCATCTAAAGTTGTAATTTTTTCGCCCTCTGTTGCTTTACGTACTACGATTTCACCTGTTGCTAGGCTATCGTAGTCAAAGGCATGAAGTGGTTGACCGTATTCCATTAAAATGTAGTTCGTTACATCGACAACGTTATTGTGTGGGCGTACGCCTGCTGCCATTAAGCGATTTTGTAGCCACATCGGTGATGCTTCGATTTTTACATTTTTCACAACTTTTGCTACATACATTGGGTTTGCTTGTAAATCTTCTACGCGAAGTTTTAACATGTCTTTTGCTTTTTCAGAAGAAGTGCTGTAGGCGATTTCTGGATACTTCACTTCTTCAGTTAGAATTGCGCCAACTTCATACGCTACTCCTAGCAGTGACAGTGCATCAGAGCGGTTTGGTGTTAAACCAAGCTCTAATACTGTGTCACGTAGACCTAAAATAGCAAGGGCATCCGAGCCAACCTCAGCATCCTCAGGTAGCACATAAATACCTTCAGAATATGCTTTAGGAACAAGCTTCCCTTCGATTCCTAACTCTTGTAATGAGCAAATCATACCGTTTGATTCATGTCCACGAAGTTTTGCTTTTTTGATTTTAATGCCGCCTGGTAAATGTGCACCTGGACGAGCGACAATAACTTTTTGACCAACATCCACGTTTGGAGCACCACAAATAATTTGTTGTGGTTCAGCTTCACCGACATCCACTTGGCAAATATTTAATTTATCCGCTTCAGGATGTTTCTCTTTTGATACGACATAGCCGACAACAACTTTATCCATTGCGTTAGCACGGTCAATGACTGCATCTACTTCAATTCCAGAGCGCGTAATTTTTTCAGCTAACTCCTCAGGCGTTAAATCCTGTGTACTTACATAATCTTTTAACCATTCTAATGATACTAACATTTTTTATCCCCCTTACGCCTCTGTTCGCTCGAATTGTGATAAGAAACGTGTGTCACTCGTATAGAAATGACGAATATCGTCGACACCATATTTCAACATTGCGATGCGTTCAGCACCAATACCGAATGCAAAGCCTGACACTTTCTTCGGATCATAGCCAGCCATTTCAAGTACATTTGGATGCACCATGCCAGCTCCTAAAATTTCAATCCATCCTGTACCTTTACATACGTTACAGCCAGAACCACCACATTTGAAGCAAGAAATATCCATTTCAACAGATGGCTCTGTAAATGGGAAGAAGCTTGGTCGAAGTCGAATTTCACGGTCCGCACCAAACATTTTTTTCGCTAATGTATCAAGCGTACCTTTAAGGTCACTCATGCGGATATTTTCACCAATCACTAACCCTTCAATTTGCATGAATTGGTGAGAGTGTGTTGCATCATCGTTGTCACGTCGGAATACTTTCCCTGGGCAAATAATGCGAATTGATTCACCCTTCTTCTCTTCCATCGTGCGAGCTTGCACAGGAGAGGTATGTGTACGTAATAATATTTCCTCGGAAATATAGAACGAATCTTGCATATCACGAGCAGGATGTCCCTTCGGTAAGTTTAGTGCCTCAAAGTTATAATAATCCTTTTCCACTTCCGGACCCTCTGCAATTTCATAGCCCATACCGATAAATAAATCTTCAATTTCTTCAATAACGCGTGTTAACGGATGACGGTTGCCAACTTTAATTTCTCGGCCAGGTAAAGTGACATCAATCGACTCACCCGCTAATTTTTCAGCAATTGCTGCTTCCTCTAGCACAGCTACCTTTTCCTCTAATACAGCCGTTACCTTTTCACGAACTGTATTAACTAAGGCACCCATTTTTGGGCGTTCTTCAGCGGATAATTTCCCCATACCTTTTAATAAATCAGTGATAGGTCCTTTTTTCCCTAGATATGCTACTCGCACATCATTTAATTCCTTTAAATTTACTGCCGCTTCAATTTTAGCAAGTGCTTCTTGCTCTAATTGCTTTAATTGCTCTTCCATGTAATAAACCCTCCTTGTTCAAATCAATGCCAATTTTTGATGGCATAAAAAAACTCGCCCCTAAAAAAGGGACGAGGACATATTCGCGGTACCACCCTAGTTATTGCAAGGCAAACTCCTAGCAATCACCTTCATTGACGTAACGACTAGATTAAAGCCGGCATACCTTTACAGCATTTTGCTGGTCCCGGTAGCTGCTCGCGAGTTGAATTCAAAACTGCATTGGTACGGCACTGGCTCTCAATCTTCGGCCTGCGCTCCCTGTCGTCCATTCACAATCTTTACTACTTCCCGGTCAAAGCATTTTCGTTTACATTTTAACAGTGATTATACAATACTATACCAATTCAAATCAAGAGTCATGTGCCTATTACTAACGATTATAATGGTTCTATCGGAAATTTTAGGCAGATGAGCTCTCTTTTAATATATCCTATTACTCCAGTTACAATTACTTACTTTTATTACCTACTTCACAAATCCATATAAAACGATTCCTGTTGCTACTGCTACGTTTAAAGATTCCGCTTGTCCCAGAATTGGAATGATAATATTTTGATCTGTCATCGAAAGTAGTTGTGGATGAATACCACTCCCTTCATTCCCCATTATGATCGCGAATGCACCAGTATGCTCAATATCACTATAGACAACTGCATCCTCATCTAACGCAGTTCCAAATACTGGTACACTATTATCCTGTAGCTTTTCTATCCATTCCTCTAAATCACCACGAAGGACTGGAATGTGGAAATGCGAGCCTTGTGCAGAGCGAAGTGTTTTAGGATTATATAAATCCGCACAACCCTTGCCGAGAATTACTGCATCCAAACCAGCTGCATCCGCAGTACGAATCATCGTCCCAATATTTCCTGGATCTTGGACGGCATCAATTAGTAACACCTTGCGCCACGAAGTCATGCCATCTTCGTCTAACAAAGGCTGCTTACAAACTGCAAATACACCTTGAGAAGTCTCCGTTTCAGCAAACTCCTTGGCAACAGCCGCTGTTACTTCAATGGTCGATATATTATCAATCGGCCATAGCATCGGTAAATCTACACCTTCACGGACAATTAGCTGCAGCACCTGCTCCGTATTTTTTAATGCTTCCTCCACCAAGTGGAATCCCTCTACTAGGAATTCTCCAGATCTTTCACGCTCTTTACGTGTTGTGGCAAGCTTCTTCCAATATTTCACTAACGCATTTTGCGTAGATTCAATTCTTTTCATCGTACCTCGTACCGCCTTTTTCCTATATATTGTTCATTATTATACAGTAGAAAACGATAAATTACATGCCCATGAAAAAAACAGTTTAATTGTTATTTCTCTTTTTACCAATTATCGGTAACTAAACCCCTAGACAGAACGGAAATCAACCCCACGCTATGACGATGAGCAAAATTATTCCCTACTAGATAATGGGGGAATTCAGTGATATATGTTATAATTTTTAATATTTTAAGCATGCACAACGGAATTGGCTATTTGGTTTTCCCTTCCCACAAAACCCGCACTATTTCATAATGATTTTTCCATCAAAAAAGTTTCAATATAAATTAAGTAGACAAGCACCTATATTGGCTAGTATGCACATTTGAGGCTGATCTATTAACCCAAAAAGTTCTAAACATTTCTACAATAAATTCTTACGTTTCCCTCGTTTTTCCGATGATAAAAAATCAAAACAAGGCCATATTAAGAAATATCAAAACGAAAGGAGAAACCGAACATGGGAAGAGATAATAAGCAAGGTCAAAGCGCCAACAAAGGGTCATTGCCTCAAACGCCAAAAAACCAAAAAATAGCGCCAAACAAAGTGAATGAAGAATTTTCTCAAGAGTTTATGAATATCATTAATTCAGTCACTAAAGAAGGCAAGACGAAAAAATAAGGGGGCCTTCAAGTGGATTATACACGTGCACAAGAAATTGTCGCCTCATCAAAAGAATATGTAGTAAGCTATAATGGCGTATCTATCTGGATTGACAAGCTTCATGATGATGGTAAAACTGCAACTGTCCATTTACGTCGTTCTTTAGAGGAACGATCCGAAGTAGACATAGGAGAATTAAAGGAAGAGTACCTCGTACATTAAACTTTACCATCAAATAAAACTGCTTACTTCCTTTGATGAAGTAAGCAGTTTTCCTGTTTATTATGTCAATCGTATGACACTTCGCCAAAACAAGTGTATCTTCTGCATGTCATGCTAACTTTGGTTCTTCCACGACTTCGGCTGCTCTATCCGGTGCTTTAACAATTCTTTCCGTCCGCTCCAGCTCTCAACAGCGAAGTAAGTAGTTTTTTTACTTTTTAAAGTACTTTTAATAACCCCAAAATATTGCCAACACTAAGATCCATGAAATGACAGTAGACCATAAAAATATTTTTTTATAATCCCAAGCAAATTTTCTTAACAGCAAACCTAACGTTACTGTAATGGTTATTATTAAAAGTAAGCTTAAAATAAATTTAGGACTCGGAAAAGAATTACTCATTGTAGAAAAAATCAATGTTTTTAGTGCTAAAAATAAAAAGGATGTTAAAAATATTATATACCCTAATACCAGTATTATTTTTTTCAATTTTTCACCTCTTGGCCCAATTTTAAATGACGTAATCCTCTTCATACTTAAACTCTGTTAAAATATCTCTTGCTCGACTGTGTATCTCGTAAAAGTTATTGAAAATCTGTTCAGCAGAAATCGGCTTACTAAATAAATAACCCTGAATATAATCACAATCACCATTAATAAGGAAAGCTAGCTGCTCTACTTCTTCAATTCCTTCGGCAACAACCTTTAATCTCAAATGCTTCGCCATTGATAAAATCATAGAAACGAGCGCTTCATCATTTGAATTATGCTGGATATTTCGAACGAACGCCCGATCAATTTTTAAATAATCTATTGGTAAATCTTTCAAATACGAAAGCGACGAGTACCCTGTCCCAAAGTCATCAACAGCAATTTGGATACCGATTGCCTTTAACTCATGAAGTAGCTGTGTTACTTGATCTATGTTCATCGTCATACTTTCCGTAATTTCTAATTGTAAATACTTTGGTTCTAAATTTGTACGTTGTAAGATTTCCTGCACCATATGCACTAAATCTTGCTGGAATAATTGTCCAATGGATAAATTCACAGCAACCTTCATTGGTGGCAACCCTTGCTCCTTCCATGTCTTTGCTTGAAAGCACGCCGTCTCTAAAATCCATTTTCCTAAAGGAATAATAAGACCAGATTCTTCTGCAATTGGGATAAACAACTCAGGTGAAACAAATCCACGGGTTGGATGACGCCAACGCACTAGCGCTTCTACCGATTCAATTTTACCCGTTTTTAAATTTACTTGAGGCTGAAAATCCAAGTAAAATTCTTCATTTGCTAATGCTTTATGGAGCTCTTGCTCAATCAATAGACGATCAGCAATGCCATTTGACATATATGGCTTATAAAAAAGAACTCTTTGAGGTATTTGGCTCGCTTCTCTCATCGCTAACTGAGCATGCATTAAAAGCTCTTCACCTGAGCAATCTTCTTTATGCAGGGCAATGCCAATATTAAGATTTCCATTGAGTGAAAATAGTTGTACTTGTAATGGTTTTTTCATAGCACTCTTCAAATTCAAGCAAAATTGTAGCAACTCTTCTCGTGTCTTCACACGATTAATATAAATAATGAACTGCCCCTCACGAAGCTTTGTAGCAAAAAAATGAGGGGGTAATAGAGCCTGAATTCTCTCAGCTACAAGCTTCATCATTGTATTAGAATAGCTAATACCTATAGATGAACGAATAACAGCAAGGCGATCAATTTCAATTGCAATGATTGCTTTTTGACGACTATTATCATGTAACTCCTCTTTTAAGGTTTTCAATAATAAATGTTCATTTGGAAGCTTCGTAATATCATCATGATAAGCTTGAAAATGAAGCTCCTGCTGCGATTGCTCAAGATCTTGTTTTATTTTCAAAAGTTGCTGATAGGGTTTTTCAACAGTTGTATAATAAATTGCTTTTAAGAAAAAGTAGAATGCTAAAAATTGATAAATTAATGCTGAAAAGCCCCAGATTGATTTCAAATCTTTGATGAACGCAAAAAAAATATCACTAATAATTAAATAAATTGCTGCGGTCATAAGCCACATAACACGTTTAGGCAACTTTTTTTTATACTTACTTAAAACCACTATCGTTACACCTTGTAAGACTGCAGCTAATAAATGAACAATGGTGCTTGCTTTCAGCAACAATTGTTCTTCAAGTGAAAAATATTTTGAAGAGAAATATACTAGAAAAAGGCTCAATAGTACAAATAATAAGGAACTGCTGTATGTATAATGACGATCATTCATCGTTAAGCGTTTTTTTGGCTTTACAATAATAAAGAGAACACCGATTGATAAGCATAAACGCATGATTAAATCCAACCATATTTCCAAATATAGTGTTTCAGCCATTGGATATTGAGTGATAACCAAATTCACTAATGCCAACAAGGCGATGATAAAAAATAAATTACCTATGTATAATGTTTGATTCGAAAATAAGTGTGAAAAAACGAGCCAAGATTGAATAGCGATGGCCATTGTAAAAACAATAATTAATACTTGTATAATCAAATTTAAACAAATGTAACTTTCTTCCTTAAAAGAACCAAATAGCTGATTACTTAAACCTAATAGTGGCAACACGAGCAATAGTGGCAAGACTACATACCAAATCTCTTTCTTTTCTATCTCTAATTGTTTCAACCTATTCTCCACAGAAACCCTCCATACTAATATATATCAAATTAGATAGGTAATATGATCTATCCAAAGGGACTATAAAATTAAAATTTGTATTTTGCTTTAACTGCTTACAAAGCATAGGATCATCACCAAAACGTGTGGTTGATTTCCGTTCCTCCTGGAGGCGTCCGATGAGCCGCTTCACTTGCTCCAGGGTCCATCTGTAACGCTGTTCCCAAGGAGTCGCCCAGCGGGAACGAAAATCAACTTATTTACATAGTAGACGTTTTAACAAAAGTCATCCACAACTTTTGGTGATGAACCAAAGCATATCATTTTTACCGGAATTTGTATTGCAAATATAAAAAGTATGCCAATATTTAGTTTTGATAGTAGCATACCTTTGATGCCTATAGCACTATTCGTCTTTAGAATATAACCACTCACGAAGCTTAATCATTATTCTTGTGCGTCTTTTTTTAACTGCGTCCACAGATAAACTTAGTTCTTTAGCTATTTCCAGGTAACTATAACCTTCTACATAAAAAAGTCGTAATATTTTTCTTTCTTCAAATTTCAAATGTGACATAATACATGCTAAAAGTACTGGACCGCTTGCATTCATCTCTTGCTCCCGAATATAATTTATCGTGTCATTATCCATAGGTATATGAATATTTTCAAAACCTTTTTCTTTTGAAAGCTCTTTTAAAATTTCTCCTTTAACGGTTGTATAAATATAAGCAGAAAACAGCCCTTTTGATTGATCCGCTTTACGCCAAGCCTCCCACACGGCTATGGATGCTATATGACGATAATACTCAAAATCCTTATAAATGTGGCACCTTAACAAAATCGACGTTATCATCGGTTGGACTAATTCTAATACTTCTTCAAATGGTTGCTCAGGCGATAACTGTTTATTATGCTGTGTTGTCATCTTATTGTCCTGTCGACTGTGCACAGTCCATTATTCCTAGGTGCCTTTATCTTAGTTACGAAAATAGGGGATGTCGAACAGCTCTTTTGTCAAGATGATTAGAAAGTCTTTATGAATCTTTTTTAATATTTATACATAACAACAGTATGTAATTTCAAAAATCATCTGTTTTAACTTCTTCAGCATTCATCTCCTACCTCTCTGTGGTATTACCGCAATGACCGACATCGTGTCGGCCTAAGCACAAAGCCGGTTCCGGACGTAATTATGCCGAGGCATAATTGATTTGTCACACTATACATATTTCTTAGAAGATTGGACAAAATTACTACTAAGGAGGCGAAATAGATGAGTTTTCAAATAAGAGATGCGATTACGACAAACGTACATGGTCAATCAGCGGCCGAATTCAAGGATATTGTCGAGGATGCAATTAGTCGTGGTGAAGAGCATTTACTTCCAGGGCTTGGTGTGTTTTTCGAAAAATGGTGGCAGCAATCTAGCCCTACTGAGCAGGATGAATTTGTTCAAAAACTTGAAAAAGCCTTTGCTCACTAATTTTTTATAGACAGTTCATTCCATTTCCAGTAAATGCATGATAAAGTTTGATTTATCAGAAAATTAGGAGGGATTGGAATGACTGTTGCTGTAGAATTAATAGTAAATCAACTAAAAAAAGTTTTATCTGAAGAACAAGTGTCAACAAACGAAACGGTGCGACAACTACATGGAAGGGACGAATCTCATCATACAATGAGCTTACCAGATATCGTTGTCTTCCCTCGTTCCACGGCCGATGTCAGTGCCATCTTGAATATTGCGCATGCGGAACGTGTACCAGTCGTACCTTTTGGTGTTGGCTCAAGCTTGGAAGGAAATGCAATTCCAATTGCAAATGGCATTTCTATCGATTTCTCTGAAATGAATGCTATTTTAGAAATTCGACCAGATGACCTGCTTGTGAAAGTACAACCAGGTGTAACACGTGCCCAATTGAATAAAGAATTAAAAAAACATGGACTTCAATTCACAGTTGACCCTGGTGCTGATGCTACACTCGGTGGAATGGCAGCAACGAATGCCAGCGGGACGACAGCAGTGTGCTATGGTGTTATGCGCGATCAAGTAAGAGATTTAGAGGTTGTACTCGCAGACGGTTCAGTCATTCATACCGGTAGCTTAGCAGCAAAATCTTCTTCTGGTTATCACTTGAATGGCCTTTTCATTGGCTCTGAAGGTACGTTAGGTTGCTTTACAGAATTAACTTTACAAGTCTATGGTATACCCGAATTTGTAACGGCGGGACGTGCAGTTTTTATGACAGTTGGCGATGCTGTCTGTGCAGTAACCGCATTGTTGCAAGCGGGCATTTCAATTGGCCGTGTTGAACTAGTCGATGAAGCCTCTATTAAACAAGCAAATATTTATCATGAAACATCCTTTGATGAAAAACCAACACTATTTTTAGAATTCCACGGAAATGAAGCAGGTATGCATGCCGATATAGAATTTGCTAGAGAAATTTTTGCTGACTTTGGCTGTCTTTCTGTTGAATTTGAACAAGACAATGCAGCACGTAATAAGCTCTGGGAGGTGCGCCATTCATTGGCCTATGCATATATCCATGCTTATCCAGGGAAAAAGCTTATGTCGACGGATGTTTGTGTGCCAATATCTATGCTTGCTGAATCCGTTTTATATGCTCGTGAACAGCTTGAGGATGTTGGTCTTGCAGGCGGAATTGTAGGTCACGTAGGAGATGGTAACTTTCACGCCTTATTAATGTTAGATCCAAACGATGCCGAAGACCAAGCAAAAGCCAATCGTTTTAATGAACATATTGTGCACTTTGCTTTACAGCGTGGTGGCACTTGTACCGGTGAACATGGTGTTGGTATTGGGAAAATGAAATATCAGTCTACAGAGCATGGAACATCTCTATTAGTGATGAAGAGTATAAAGGCAGCACTTGATCCACATAATATTATGAATCCAGGGAAAATTTTCAGCATGTAAATTCATTATTCTTTCAAACATATAAAACCCGTTGATGTCAATAAAATCAACGGGTTCATTTTTTACAGTTCATAGCAGAAGCTCGTACAAAACCTAGCGATAAGTAAAGATGAATAGCAGCCTACATAATATCACCTGCGTGCAAAGGTGAAGCTTTCATGCAATAATTTTCTAGCAACACCTAGCCCACTCCCGTTAGGATTCACGCCAAGTAAGCGCACAATGGTAGACTGTATGTTAAGCTCTGGCAAACGATACGCTTTTTCAGAATCTGTAAATAATTGCAGCCCACCTAAAATGTCATCGCCACACTTTGCCACAAAAATGGTCTGTGCTTTAGGATTACCAACAGATGACCGAATATCGCTTAAATATGAAGCCCAGTCCTCTGCGTTTTCATATTCTTTTTCCTATTGCACATAACTCCCTACTAGAACCTCCACCTTGCATAATCTTCCTCTTTCAAATGCTCAATCACTATTTCAGCTACTATCATCGTTTGATCCCCTTTTGATTTCTTTCACTCTATATCAAATTATGCCTCGGATAGTAGCTGTCGCTTCGTTTTCGCTACAAAAGACATTCGCTGAAAGAAGTTAAATGCCGCCCCTACTGTAGGCAGTTACTCTTTTTTCAATACGATGTGCAAGCCATTCAACGATAGCTGAAACACCCCAATAAATTAGCCCGACAGCAATAAATGCCTCCAGAAACTTTAAATTAATAGAAGCTACGATATTCGCAACTCCTGTTAACTCTTTAACGGAAAGGAAAAAAGCTAGTGACGTGGCATGTAAAAAACCGATAAAGACATTTGTGAAGTTAGGAATGGATTTACTAAATGCTTGGGGTAATATATAGCGTCGCATCGCCTGTGAAAATGTTAAACCGACTGCATATGCTGCCTCTAGCTGTCCCTTAGGTACACTTAAAATACCGGACCGAATTATTTCGGAGGCGTAAGCTCCTGCACTTAGCGTCAAAGCCAAAATAACAAAAAATACAATAGGTATAGAGCTTGATTGATACTCTAGCTTTAAAGCTTTTGCAATGGCATCAACCACAATTGGTATGCCAAAATAAACAAGCATAATGTGCATAATGATAGGTGTGCCTCTAAAAAAAGATACGTAAAAATTCAACAATGGTGCGAGAATTTTTGTTTGTTGTATCCGAACAAAAGCAACGATCATGCCGATTAAAATGCCCAATACGACAGGCGTAACTGTCATGAACAAAGTTAACGGCAATACTTTACTAATTTCTATTAAAGCTTCAAACATAAAAGCAATATCGATTGTCATAGCATTTCCCCCTAGCTAGATGCAGCTTCCTTTGGCATATATCGATTAAGATACCGTTCATTGCGCTTTAATACCTTTTCTAACAGCATAACAATGACATAATAAATGATGGACAGCGCCAAATAGATCTCCAGCGCCCTTGTCGTTGAAGCAATAAGTGTTTCTCCACGCCCCACCATATCCATGACACCAATTGAAAATGCTAAAGAAGTATCCTTTAATGAACTTATCATCGTATTTGCGATATTGGGAAAGGCAACACGGATCGCCTGAGGGAGCACAATACGTAAAAAGGCCTGTATTCCACTTAATCCAACTGAATAAGCTGCCTCCATTTGTCCACGATCAACTGTTAAAATAGCCGCTCTAAAAATTTCAGCAAACGATGCAGCATTGCTCAACGTATAAGTAATAATTACAAAATAGATAGCATCCATTCTTGTTACATCAATATGAACAAGCTTTAATAACGCTGGTACACCATAAAACACTAAAAACAATTGCACTAAAATCGGCGTACCTCGAATAAACGAAATATAAATCGTTATGATTTGCTGCAAAACTGGTATGTGTAACAGCTTTGGAATGGCGATCGCTACACCAAGCAGCATGCCAAAAAAAGTGGCAAACACTAAAATTTCAAGTGTTACTGGCAAATACTGAAGCAATATTGGAAGTACTTTTGCAATTAGTGTGAAGTCAAAGTCATTAGCCATACTTCCTTCTCCCTCTCTATTTCGTTTAGAATTCTACCGAATAATCGTCACCTAGCCATTTCTTACTTAGCTTACTAATGACGCCTTCTGCCTTTAATTCTCGGATAGCATCATCCAGTCGCTCCTGTAAGACAACCTCGTCTTTATTTAATAAGAAGTACACGTTTGAATTTAATAAAGCATCTCCTACAACCTTCTCCTGTGCTTTATTGCTTTCGTTATAGTACTTCACTGCAAATGCTGTTGTAATGATTGCATCGATTCGCCCTGTCGCAAGTTGATTGTGAACATCAACTGAGCCGGACGAATAGACAATAGTAGCCCCTAAATTATGTTCTTTATTGTATTTCTCAATATAGACAGCAGCGTTACTAGTTGGTGAAACACTAACGTTTTTCCCTTTCAGATCATCAATGGATTGAATAGAATTATTTTTTGCATGGACCGTTACTTTTAATGGAAATACATTATAGGGCTCTTTAGTAAAAATGAATTTCTCCTGTCGTTCACTATTCATTTCCATTTGATGGGCAACAAAGTCAATCTTTCTTGTCTCTAAGCTTAGTAATAAATTGGAAAATTCCATTGTTTTAAACTCAAACTCATATTCTGGTAGCTTCTCATCAATGGCACGAACAAGCTCCACATCATATCCTGTTAAAGTCCCCTTGTCATCAATAAAGCAGATATTTGGAAATTGAGTACCGGTACCGACAATAATTTTTTGGACGCCCTTTCCACCTTGTGCTGCATTATTTTCACTAAAATCTCCTTCGAGCTTTGTACAAGCTGTTAAAAGTAACACTAGCAACAATAGTAAATACAATGATAATTTTTTCATAAAATCCCTCTCTTCTTATGCATGCGATGGTTTATCAACAGCAAGTACTGCTAGGTAAATATGTTTTCACTTCATCACAATAACTACAGCCTTGCTTTGACTAAACAATTACATCGTCATGGGCCTGCTGAATATAAAACGGCAAGCTTACACTTTGATTGCCAGCCACCTTAGGATGACGCCAGCCTGAAATATTACCACCTACACGATGAATAATAGCCCCGAATCGAATTTTGTCCTGTCTCACCATATTTGTTCCTCCTCAAATTTTATTTTTACTAAACATAGTGGTTAAGTATGTTTTATAGGTAAAAAAATACTTTATTTATGATTACTGACAAATAAAATAGGGTTGAGGAAGATAATACCGTTCATTTATTCCATTTGCAATAGTATACATAATAGAAAAAAATTTACTGTCTGATAAAATATTTTATCAATATCCATTATGCCTTGGCATAATGGATTCCGGATTCGGCTAAATTTTCTTGAATGCCTTCATATTGCAAAGCCGTTTCTAATATTGTTTTCCAAAAGGCTGGTGCCAACGTCTCTTTATTTTTATACGTTAAAAAAATGTGTTGATTCGTATGAAGTAAATGCTTAACATCAATCTCAACAAATTCCCCACTTTCAAGCTCCTTTTTTACACAAAGATGTGGCAAGAAGCTCATATACTCTTTCGTACGGATAAATTCTTTCGCTACTTCAAAATGATCCGTTCGTACTTCAATATTTGCTGATAAGCCCTCTACCTCAAACATTTTATGCACATCATTCCAATCAAAAGCCCCACATTCTAAAAACACCATTTTCTGTTGGGCCAATTCCTTTGCTTTCACTAGGTTTTGTTGTATAAAGGGATGCTCGCGATGCATTACAAGTTTGACTGCATTACTTAGCAATAGCTCATTGCAAATCCCTTCCCTATGCACGTATTGAATTAAACCAAGATGAATTTGATGGCTTTGCAATTTCTCTAAAATCACTGCTGTTGAACCTGTGATAATCTGAAAGCGTAAATGAGGGAAATCTTCCTTCCATTTAGGCAATGCGTAAGCTAAAAAATATTGTGCTGTGACTCCATTTGTACCAATGCACACCTCATCAGACTCCTTCGTTTCCTCTAATTGTTTCTTTCCCTGTTCGAAGGTTTGCACAATCTGTGTCGCAAACGGTACAAAATCCTTACCTTTATCCGATAATATTACACTTCGCCCATCGCGATGAAATAACTCTACATTCAACTCCCGCTCCAATGATTTAATACGTGCCGTTACAGTCGGTTGAGATAAAAACAATGCATTTGCGGCCTTATGAATACTTTTATAATGCACTACATATAAAAACGCTTCGATATGGTCAATGTTCATCTGAAGCCCTCCTCAAATTACTTATTTATCCTATTATATAGATAATTGCTTTTATTCTCTATAAAAGCTTGGAAAACTAGGGATTATATTTTTAACAAAGAAAAAAAGTAACCTAGCGTCTCCCAGGCTACTTTTTTATGTAGCGATGCGGTCATCCATCTTGATAACATACATCACGCGTGGCTTACATCCCTCTGTCTGCAACCACTGTTATGTTATTCACACTGACACCCCCTGTTGCCAATATGAACTCTCTCTATAGTATTTCTTCAACTGCCAAGCATAATGCTTGGCAGTTGAATTCGAGCCTTAGCTTCATTCATTGCATTAAGCTAAAATTGATGCTAGCACTGCTTTTTGTGCATGGAGTCTATTTTCTGCTTGCTCAAAGATGTAGGAATTTGGGCCATCAATAACAGTTGACGCTACTTCTTCTTCACGATGAGCTGGTAAACAATGCAGGAACATATAATTCGGTTTTGCGAATGCGACAAGCTCATCATTAATTTGATAACCTGCAAAATCTTGTAGACGTTTTGCAGTCTCCTCTTCCTGCCCCATTGACGTCCATACATCCGCGTATACTACGTCCGCGTTTAACACCGCTTTTACAGGATCATTCGTAATGATAATTGTGCTACCATTTGCTGCTGCGATACTTTGTGCTTTTGCGATAACCTCTGCATCACATTCATAGCCAACTGGAGTTGTTACCGCCACGTTCATTCCTACATGAGCAGAAGCGACTACTAATGAGTGCGCCACGTTATTGCCATCTCCAACATATGCAATTTTTAGTCCTTTTAGTTTACCTTTATTTTCAATGATTGTTTCTAAATCCGCTAAAGCTTGGCATGGATGATAAATATCCGTTAATCCATTGATAACCGGTATAGATGCATGCTCTGCAAGCTCCTTCACCATTGCATGAGAATTCGCACGAATCATCATACCATCTAAATAGCCTGCTAGCACATGTGCTGTATCATAGATAGATTCACCACGACCTATCTGTAAATCACGTGAATGCATAAACAGACTTTTTCCGCCTAATTGGTTCATACCAACTTCGAATGAAATACGAGTACGAGTTGAATGTTTTTCAAAAATCATGCCGAGTGTCTTACCTTCTAGTAACTTCGGACATTTCCCTTCTTTCGTAATCATTTTCAGCTGCGTCGATAATTCAACTAACTGCTGAACCTCTTCACTTGTATAGTCTAGCAAAGTTAATAGGTCCTTACCTTTTAAGCTAGACACTAACTTTAACTGTACTTCCTCGGGTAATTTCATAACCTTCACTCCTTGTTTCGTTGCTGTTGGGTTTAGTATAACAAATGCATAAATATAAAATCAACTGAATTTCCATGTTTATTTTAATAGGTTAGAATTTCATCTTTAGATGTGACAACAATTCGAATAATTGAATATTTATGCATATTTCAACTTCAATCGCATCTATAAGAGAATTGCATTATCATTCATACATATTTATAATTAACACATATTAACTATTTAGGTGGTAAAATACATGAATAAGGAATTGGTGCATCTTGTTAAAGACATCAATCGAGTTGAATATAAAACCAATTTAATGTTAACCAAAGAATTTCCCTCGTTATTGGGTGAAACATTAACTACAAAACAAGCAGTATTTTCTTTAGTAGGCTGGAGCAAGAAGATTATATAAATAAAAAGGATTGTAGTTATTTTCAAAAACTGGAGGAAATTGAGCACGTTATTAGTACTAAATATTATACAAAGCTCAATAAAGAGGACTTGTTACAATTAAAAGACATACTTTCGAAATTACATTTTATTCTTTCAGAGGAGCAGGAAAAAAATAAGCGTTCTTAACGGAGGTATTATTGTGGATTTACATGATTTAAAAAAGGACATATTTAAAATTGCTTATCCCTATATAAAAACCCGTCCAAATGTTGCTTTATCCATCGGTATCATTTCTCAAGATCAAGAAGCTACCTTTACTTTTGGTGGCTCGCATTTTAGGCTAGAAGAAAAGCCTTATATATATGAAGTTGGATCGATTTCTAAAGTTTTGACTACATCCATATTTGGGGAAATGATTCAGGAGGGAAAAGTCCATGTAGAAGATTCCATTGGCAAATATTTTTCTGAAATTCCCGATAATCACCCAATCACACTAAAACGTTTAGCAAATCATACTTCCGGACTACCGGGAATAGGTGTGCTGAAGAACATTTGCAATCTTTTTGACGCACAAACACCTCGTGATCCTTTTTGTCAATATTCACTGGACGAGACTATCCATTATTTTAAAACGCACACTGACGAGCCTAAAGTTAAATATAGATATTCAAATGTAGGAATGGGGCTTTTAGGATATATTTTAGCCAATACACTTCATACTGATTATGAAACAGCTATCAAACAAAGATTAACAGCCCCTTTAAATATGCCAAATACATTTATCGCTATCCCTTCTGATCAAGCAGAGGCAGTATTGCAAGGATACACGATCCTTGGACATAAAAAGTCACCGCTCCAAATGCATGACTTTATGGCAGCAGGGGCAGTCCGTTCAACTGTCAATGATCTTTTAACATTTATGAAAGTACATTTAAGTGATGAAAATTTAGGTTATATAGTAACACATCAAGTTACTGAAACCTTTTCGGAACATATGGGTATTGGTCTAGGATGGCTTCTTGAGGACAATATCATTTGGCATAACGGTTCGACAAAAGCTTTCTCTAGTTATCTTGGATTTGATAAAACACAACAAACAGGCGTCGTTGTGTTATCAAATTATCGCTCTCCTCTATTGGCGACAAACCCTGGGCAAATTGGTAAAGATATTTTACAGCTTTTATATGTTAAAAACTTTATCGAGGGATAATGTGAATTTATCGATAAATATTGTTATGAACATAAAATAACCAACAGCCCTCGAACATGTAAGCTTCCAGGGCTGTTTTAATAATCATCGCGATTCAAAATGTCTGTGGTTGCTTAGTGCTGGCATACCTATTGATTTACATGGATGAACCAGCGTCACAAATGAGCAGTATATAACTAGGTGTACGCTATGAAATCCTGCTATTAAACTGGTTCATCCGGCAGTATTAGTCGAAAATAATTTTATTGACTGCATCACGGTCTAATTTTTTAATAACTTCCACCATTAATTTGACAGCATTCTCATAATCATCACGATGTAAAATGCCCGCATGTGAGTGGATGTAGCGTGTTGCAATACCGATTGATAGTGCAGGAATACCATTTGCCGTTACGTGGATAGAGCCAGCGTCTGTACCGCCACCAGCCATTGCTTCAAATTGATATGGAATATTGTGCTCATCAGCCACATCTAATACGAATTCACGTAAGCCACGGTGTGACACCATGGATGCATCGTAAACAACAATTTGTGGACCAGCGCCCATCTTACTAGTTGATTCTTTTGCAGTTACCCCTGGTGTATCTCCTGCTACACCTACATCGACAGCAAAGCCAATATCTGGTTGGATTTTATGCGTAGCCGTTTTCGCACCACGAAGCCCTACTTCCTCTTGGACATTCCCTACAGAATAAAGGATGTTAGGATGCTTTTCATTTTGCAATGCTTTCATAACATCAATGGCAATTGCACAACCAATGCGGTTATCCCATGCTTTTGCTAATAAGTATTTTTCGTTTTTCATTACATTAAATTCGAAATATGGTGTTACCATATCGCCAGGACGTACGCCCCATTCAAGCACTTCTTCTTTTGAAGCTGCACCAACATCGATAAACATATCTTTAATGTCTACTACTTTTTTACGCACATCTGCTGGTAAAATATGAGGTGGCTTTGAACCAATAACCCCAATAATTTCATCGCCTTTACGTGTTGTAATTGTTACACGTTGTGCAAGCATAACCTGGCTCCACCAGCCGCCTACAGTTTGGAATTTGATGAACCCTTTATCATCGATTTGAGTAACCATGAAGCCTACTTCATCTAGGTGGCCTGCAACCATGATTTTTGGACCGTTTTCATCTCCAACTTTTTTAGCAATGACGCTACCTAAATTATCTGTTTCAACTAAGTCTGCATAAGGTCCAATGTATTTTTTCATGACCTCGCGTGGTGCACGTTCATTACCCGCAATACCATTTGCATCTGTTAAATCTTTAAACATTTGTAATGTTGAATCTAGCTGTGTCATCCTTTTGCCTCCTGACTCTTGTATCTCCTCTATTATACTTCGTTTACCGAAATATTCCTAGCTTCATCGTCAGAAAACGGCTGTATTTCTTACTTTAATATCCTGAACGCTGACGATTATAATTTTCTTCATTTTTTTCTATATAAGCCGCAACAACATCTTCAAACGAAAAGCCTAGATTAAACGCAAGTAATCCATAGCATTGCCAGATCGCTAAATATCTATCCTCTGTCGGTTGACGAATAAAACTTAAAATATAGTCTTGTGTCATTAAAAATATCTCTGTTAAATCTCTGTTCTCTTCAATCACAGGCCATTTTTCTATTGCTGTGTAACCTTTTAATAAACCAAGTGATAATATAAAATGAATGGAATCCACATATTCTTCTAAAATCACATCACGTTCTGAAGCTCCCTTTGTGCTCCAAAACTTAAAGCAACGTGTTTCATTTGCTAGTTCAGCTAGCTCTACCATTAAGGCTAAACCTTTTTCTTTACATACATCCCGTTCAATATTTTGTGTTTTCTCGATAAAATCATCAAGCTCTTTTTGCATTTTAAACAATTGTTGTAAATTCATTTTTTTCTCCTAAATTTCTTGAAAATATTTAGTAAAAGTGAAACTAATTGTCCTCTATAATCGTATAGGAAGGACTAACCTTTCTTCAAGGGGGAAATAAATATGTTGCCGTTACTTATTCGTCTTGCTGTTATTGTTCTTATTATCTATGTATTTTATAAAGCGATTCATTATATAACCGATCCTAAGCGAAAACTTGATGAAGCCTATGAAAAAGGCCAATACTATTTTTATGATGACGTCAAAAATGTCCGAAAAAATTTCTTTATCTCTTATAAGGGTGCTCTTTTCGAAGGTGAAAAATACCTCGGCACTACTGAAGATGCCTTCGAGGTTGTGACGATTTTTGTTGGCGCCCGTGACGCCGCTACACTGCAAGGTTTTACGAAAAGAGACTTTGAATACCTTCAGCACGAAATTCTATTGAACTATCCGAGCGCAAAAATAAATTGGAAGCAGCCCATTGAAAAGCTTATGCACAACACATCCTCATCATGAGGATGTTTTTTATTTATCGAAACATTCTTGTGTTTTATCTTCGAGATTTATCCCCATAATTGTACTAGGATAAAAATTTGAATAGCTGCTAGCAGTGGAATGCCAAATGCAAAGCTGTTATGTCGTGTTTTATGACGGAATAAATACATTCCCAGCACGCCCCCTACTGCACCTCCAGCGATGGCTAATGTAAATAATGTGCGTTCTGCAATACGCCATTCCTGCTTTTTTGCTTTTGATTTATCCATGCCCATCATCATGAGCAGGACTATAGAAACAATCGCCATATACGCTAATAATGCTTGTCCCATAGAGTACTCCTTTTTTATTTTCTATTGACTATTACTCTAACACAAAAAAGACTGACGGATACATCCATCAGTCATGTGAAAGCATTCTTTTGCTTTATTATTTAGCGACAGCTTTTTTAGCAGATTCAGCTAATTGAGTGAATGCTGCTGCATCAGTTACAGCTAGATCAGCTAACATTTTACGGTTCACTTCGATACCAGCAACTTTTAAACCGTGCATTAAGCGGCTGTATGAAAGACCGTTCATGCGAGCAGCTGCGTTGATACGAGTGATCCATAACTTACGGAAATCACGTTTTTTCTGACGACGGTCACGGTATGCATATTGACCTGACTTCATTACTGCTTGGTTAGCAACTTTGTATAATGTATGCTTTGAACCGTAGTAACCTTTAGCTAATTTTAAAACTTTTTTACGACGTTTGCGCGTCACTGTTCCGCCTTTTACGCGTGGCATATGAATTACCTCCTGCTTTTCATTTGAAAATGAATGTTAGTATTTTGTTTGTGTAGTCAAATTATTTCATGTAAACAAGTAATGATTTGATGCGTTTGAAGTCACCAGATGAAACGATGTTTGCTTTACGTAGATGACGTTTTTGTTTTGTAGATTTGTTTGCGAATAAGTGGCTTCCATAAGCACGGTCATATTTTAATTTACCTGAACCCGTTTTTTTGAAACGTTTCGCAGCTCCACGGTGAGTTTTCATTTTTGGCATGTCGAATTCCTCCTAAACTGTTCGTCTAATATTATTTCTCGTTCTTTGGTTGAAGAACTAAGAACATGCTTCGGCCTTCCATCTTCGGTTTTTGTTCAACCGTTGATACTTCAGCACAAGCTTCAGCAAAACGATCTAACACACGTTGACCAATGTCTTTGTGTGTAATCGCACGACCTTTGAAACGTAGGCTACATTTTACTTTATCGCCTTTTTCAAGGAATTTAATCGCATTACGTAGCTTCGTTTGGAAATCATGCTCATCGATTGTTGGGCTCAGACGAACCTCTTTCATTACGATGACCTTTTGATTTTTACGAATTTCACGGTCTTTCTTTTGCTGTTCAAACTTAAATTTACCATAGTCCATGATACGAGCGACTGGCGGCTTGGCTTGAGGGGCCACAAGGACAAGATCCAAGTTTACACGAGCGGCGATTTCTAGCGCTTCATTACGTGTCTTTACACCAAGCTGGTCACCATTGTGATCGATTAATCGAAGTTCACGTGCGCGAATGCCTTCGTTTACATACATGTCTTTGCTAATAGTAATCCACCTCCAAGTAGTTGTCGCGAATACATGGTTTGGGCAAAGCCTTGCCCGGTTGAACGGTACATCCTCTTGTCATGTCCATAAAAAAAGGACGGACACTTTGAAGATGTCCGCCCGCTATATGTGCATGCGCAAGTCTGCGCAAAACAATTCAACGTGTCATACCTGTTCACAGCCTAAGAGCGTTGTATCAGGTGAGAAGCGGGCAGCCTCTACTTCAACCACAAACTTTGTATTCATTAACCTTAACTATACTAACATGTACTTTATAAGCTGTCAAATATTTTTTAGCTTATATTAATAAAGTAGCCTTAAAATTTTCAATCTAAACTACGATAGTAAATTTCCATTCCGCTAGGCGCTTCTTGAGGGCGTTCGATGAGCTGCTGCTTCGCTTTCGCACAAAAACTTCCGCTGTGACGCTAATCCCTAGGAGTCGCCTAGTCTCCACTTCAATTAACTTGAAATTATTTTGTAATTTCTGCTTTGATATTGGCTAAGAAATCTTGGAAGCTAATTGTTTCTGAGTCTTTTGAGCCGTAGCGACGTACATTTACGCCACCAGCCTCTACTTCTTTGTCTCCGATAACAAGCATATACGGGATTTTTTTCATTTGTGCTTCACGGATTTTGTAGCCTAGTTTTTCTTCACGGTCATCCATCTCAACACGTAAGCCTGCTGCAGTTAATTGCTCTTCAATTTGTTTTGCATAATCAAAGTGTGCTTCGTTTGAAACTGGAATGACTTCAACTTGTACTGGTGCTAGCCAGGTTGGGAATGCCCCTTTGTATTCTTCGATTAAGAAGGCAACGAAGCGTTCCATTGTTGATACGACACCACGGTGAATAACAACTGGACGATGTGGTTTACCATCTTCTCCTACGTATGTTAAGTCAAAGCGCTCTGGTAATAAAAAGTCAAGCTGAACTGTTGATAAAGTTTCTTCTTTACCAATTGCAGTTTTTACCTGTACGTCCAGTTTAGGACCGTAGAATGCCGCTTCACCTTCAGCTTCAAAGTAATCTAAGCCAAGCTCATCCATTGCCTCTTTTAACATGCTTTGTGCTTTTTCCCACATTGCATCGTCGTCGAAGTATTTCTCAGTATCTGCTGGGTCACGGTAAGATAAACGGAATGAATAATCATTTAAATCGAAGTCTTTGTAAACTTCTAAAATTAACTGTACTACTTTTTGGAATTCCACTTTAATTTGGTCTGGACGAACGAAGATATGTGCATCGTTTAAAGTCATCCCACGTACACGTTGTAAGCCTGAAACAGCGCCTGACATTTCGTAACGGTGCATTGTACCAAGCTCCGCAATACGTATTGGTAAGTTACGATAAGAATGCATGCTATTTTTGTACACCATCATATGGTGAGGACAGTTCATCGGACGCATAATTAATGTTTCATTGTCCATTTCCATTGGCGGGAAAATAGAATCTTGGTAATGATCCCAGTGACCAGAAGTTTGGTATAGCTCTTTAGAACCAAGTACTGGTGTATAAACATGCTTATAACCAAGCGATAATTCTTTATCTACAATATAGCGCTCAATAACACGACGGATTGTCGCACCGTTTGGTAGCCATAGCGGTAAGCCCTGACCAACTTTTTGAGAAGTTGTGAATAACTCTAATTCTTTACCGATTTTACGATGATCACGTTCTTTTGCTTCTTCAAGCATTTGTAGGTGATGTTTTAATTCTTCTTTTTTAAAGAAAGCTGTTCCATAAACACGTTGTAGCATTTTGTTATCTGAGTTACCTCTCCAGTAAGCACCAGCTAATGAAAGAAGTTTGAACTCACGAAGCTTGCCAGTCGATGGTGCATGGATACCGCGGCAAAGGTCGAAAAATTCACCTTGGTAGTAAATAGAAACTTGCTCATCTGCTGGGATCGCTTCAAGTAATTCTAATTTATATTCATCGCCAATTTTTTCATAGATTGCTTGTGCATCTGCACGACTAACATTTTTGCGCTCTATTTCTAGGTTTTCAGCGATAATTTTTTTCATTTCTTTTTCAATTGCTGGTAAGTCTTCAGCAGTGATCGGCGTTGGTGCATCGATATCGTAGTAGAAACCACCTTCAATAACCGGACCGATGCCAAGTTTAACATCTGGGAATAAACGTTTAATCGCTTGTGCTGTTAAGTGTGCAGTAGAGTGACGTAAGATTTCCAGTGCTTCTTCATCTTCCTGAGTAATAATGGAGATTGTCGCATCCTCTTCAATTGGTGTTTTTAAATCGACTAAAACACCATTTACTTTACCCGCATATGCTTTTTTACGAAGTCCTGGGCTAATTGATAATGCTACGTCATCAGTAGATATACCTTTTGCAAAATCCTTTACAGCGCCATCTGGGAACGTTAATTTAATCATATCTGACATTTTTTTTCACTCCTTATAGTGTTGTTGTGATGCATGATTGAAGTCCAAGAATCCCCGGAATTTATCCTTATTCTGTAGGTGTTTTAACACCCGCTGAAAAGAAACTATATCCGCATTGATTTCACCACTATTTTCCATTGAATAAAAATAAAAAGCTCCATCCCTACGAAAGGGACGAAGCGTATGCTCGTGGTTCCACCCTTCTTCCTTCCGACTTTTTATAGTCAGACGAAGCTCAAGGCTAGCTAACGGGCTAGGGGCCGGCGAAAGATTATCCCTTTCGCTGCTCAGCAGGTAGTAAATAGTGTGCTCGAACTAGGAAGCTTACAGCCGAGTGACTTCCCTCTCTAAAAGCCTTACACAAAATTCATGTCCTCATCAATGCATTTGATCAATTATGCCTCGGCATAACCGAAGGCTTTAACTTTTTCAGTAGTGTTTGGACACCGGTTGAAAGAAATTAATTATTATATGTGACAGTATACGCTCGATTGTCGTAAAATGCAACTGCAATCTTACATACGTCTATTTTTCCCACTCATTTTAATCGGCTCTGTCAAGGCTTTGATACGTTCCATAACACGTCCCGCCTTCACGACTTCTATGTCACCTTTTTGTGACTGTGCTAAATGATGCTCCAACTCATCGTAATTAAAATTAGAGGTAATGAATGTTGGCAATTGCTCTGCCATGCGGTAATGGAAAATCGTCCCTAAAATTTCATCTCGCGTCCAAGCAGTCATTGTTTCGGCTCCTAAATCATCAAGCATTAGTACTGGCGCCTTTTTCACATAGTCTATTTTTTCATTCAATGTGTTGTCGCCAATTGCATTTTTCATTTCTCGTAAAAATTCAGGCACGAAAACTACAACTGACTTTACGTTAGCCTTCGCAAGTTCATTAGCCAATGCGCCTAACACAAAAGATTTCCCCACTCCAAATTGGCCATACAAATAAAAGCCCTTAGCAGGCAAATTCCCTGTATCTAGTACGTTTTGAACAAAATCAGCCGCACGGTTTGCAATATCAATACGTGTATGATCATCAATAAATAAATCACTTATTGTCGCTTGTAGCACATCCTTTGGCATATGCATACTGGCAATCATATTAGCAACATCTCGGCGCTCATCTTCACGTATCTTTTGTTCGCATCGTACATAATCAATTTCAACAGTACTCCTTACTACACGTAAAGTAGGTAAAAATCCTTTTAAGTAATTTGTACAACTTTCTGTATTGTCACAGCCACAGCAAACTGTAGATTGGCTAATAAATTCATGGAGCTTCGGTAAATTACGTTCAACCGCGTCATAGCTTAACTCATCCATATGTTCAGCTAAAAACTGTTGCACACGAGGGTGTTCTAATATTTCTTTACGCATCGCTTCATATCGTTCTTGAAATGATGGTACAGTAATTGCTCTTTTTAATGGTCCATTAATCGGTTCGATTGTCATTCACCTACCTTATTTTGAATATTACCTAATTTCTCTAATATCTTTTGTCTTTCCTTTTCAAAATCAGTAGTGTCAGTATTTGTTGTATCTTTTACTACTTCCTCTGATTTTTCATTACGCTTATAAAACCAATCTGGTACTTTTTCCTCTCGGCGATTTTTTGTGTAAGAGTTCTTTTTTGCCGAAGACTGGGGTTTATTTTTCCACGTAGTGTACTTATCATGCTCCTTACGTGCTAGTTCCATTGCTTCTTTTGCTGTTTGAATATTTTTACGCCCCCAATGATCCGCAATCGTTTCCACATATTTCTTAGGTAGCTTCATATCCGTTGTTAGCATTACATATTCCAAAAGAGCATTAACAACCCCTACCGGCATTCCATGCTGGACAATTAAACTCTCAGCAAGCTGTACCGAGGTCTGTAGCGGTTCTTTACCATTATTGATATCTCGCAGTACTTGCACCGGGGGAGTCGTTTCTAAATATTGCTGAAGCTCCTGATCCTTTGTTTTTTGGCCTAATTCATCTAAAGATGACGGCACACTCACTTTAGCAAGCTTTGGTGGTTCTTTGGATACCGTTAGCTTATAAAAATCCGCCGCGGCCTTACGTAAACGTTCTAGTGAAACACCTAGATCATCATCTAATGCAAGAATCACTACTTTTTGCATATCGAGCGCAGTTAAGCGGTATAAAAATGCTAATTTCGCTATTGATTCACGTACCTCAAATGTTAGTAAGCTTGCTGGCACTAGTTGTTCTGATAAGCCCGCTTGCAGTAGTTCAAAGTCAAACTGCTCAAAATAAAACGGATATACCTTTTGCTGTGCATCCTTCCGATTAGTATCGACTTGTAAATCATCTGGAATCTTTGTACTTACAGGCTTGAAAACATCTATGAAGGCACGCGATACTTCTTTAAATTTTGCATCTCTCGCAGAAGGAATAAAACGCTGACGTAACTTCCGATAAGCTTGCTCCCCAATTTTACTAAATAAAAACATCGACAGCAGTGGGTCTTTCATAAAACTATCCGCATCAAGTGGACGTATCAGCTCATATAAAAAGCTCCGCTGGCCATCATCCTCTTTTCTCCATGTGCGTAACAGGCCAATTGCTTCGAGTGCAATACGCGCTTCAAATACTTTGCCAATCGGAAGCCCTAGCACATTCATTAAATAATAATGGGTCATTTGCTGCTTTGGCATTTGCTCAGCCTCTGCCCATAATGTTAAATAAAGGCTGATTGGTTCCGCTCCAATTAAAGGCTGATAAAAAAGCGTTACCAATTGACGTTCCTGCGTAGAAAGTGCATGAGGTAGACGAATGTCAAAAGAATCAGCGGGCTGTAATTCCTTATACAAATGGATCAACGTCATTCCCCTCTCTATTACCTATCATTTCTGCTCTTTTTGACGTTGGATAATTTCTTTAATTTCTTCAATAAAGACATTGATATCCTTAAATTGACGATACACCGATGCAAAGCGCACATACGCCACCTCATCGATTTTCGCTAAGCGATCCATTACCATTTCTCCTACATCCTCGGATCGGACTTCAGAATTCCCAATGCGGCGAAGATCTTTTTCAATAGACATTACTAGTCCCTCAAGTACTTCAAGAGAAACAGGACGTTTTTCGCAAGCACGAATAAGTCCACGAAGTACCTTTTCACGGCTAAATTCTTCTCGTGCACCTTCTTTTTTCACAACAATTAAAGGTGTCTCTTCAATTTTTTCAAACGTTGTGAAGCGGAAGCCACATGACTCACATTCACGACGTCTACGAATTTCTTTATTATCATCAACTGGCCTCGAATCCACAACACGCGTTCCGTTAAATTGGCAAGATGGACATCTCATATAATTACTCTCCTGATTTCACAACAATTTAATATTTCTATTATAACAAATTTCCTATGTATAAGAAAAGCGCATTGACGCTAGCGTGCTCATAATAAACCTTGAAAGTAATAAGTACAAGCGTAGATTTTTGCAATCTATTAAAAAGAGCACATTGAAATCATTTGGATTTCAATGTGCTCCGTTTAACTTCTTTTAGCAGGTGGTTGGACACCTGTACCTGCCGCTACGCTTTTCGGTACAAAAGTAGATTTGCTAAAATAGAGGAACTCAGTCAAAGAACGCCACGTCCTGTGGCAACGACTAAGTGACCAACATCACGTTGGCCTAAAGCCTGCGGACGCAATTATGCATTAACTATTTCTAATGCTTTAGCCACTTTTTTCACAAGATCAACAACACGTGCTGAATAACCCCACTCATTGTCATACCAAGCAAGCACTTTCACTTTACGGTTACCCATTACCATTGTAGAAAGCCCATCTACTGTAGAAGAGTAAGTTGTTGTATTGTAATCAGAAGATACTAGAGGTTCAACTGAGAAGTTTAAGATACCTTTCATTGGACCTTCTGTAGCAGCCTTTACAAATGCAGCATTGATAGAGTCTACTGTTACGTCTGTATTTAAATCAACTACTAGGTCAACTAATGATACGTTCGGTGTTGGAACACGAAGTGCCATACCATGAATTTTGCCTTCTAATTCTGGTAACACTAATTTTAATGCTTTTGCAGCACCCGTAGATGTTGGAATGATTGATTGTGCGCAACCGCGTGCACGACGTAGATCTTTATGTGGATTGTCTAAATTCTTTTGGTCATTTGTATAAGCGTGAACTGTTGTCATTAATCCGTTTTCGATACCAAATGTGTCATTTAATACTTTGGCAACTGGTGCTAAGCAGTTTGTTGTACAAGAAGCATTTGAAATAACATCATGTTTTGCGATATCAAGTTTCTCATCATTTACACCTAAAACAATTGTTACATCCTCGTTTTTACCAGGTGCTGTTAAAATAACTTTCTTTGCTCCTGCTTCTAAGTGCATTGCTGCTTTTTCACGATCATTAAATTTACCAGTTGCTTCAATCACGATATCTACGCCCATTGTTGCCCATGGTAATTTTAATGGGTCGCGTTCGCTTATAATTTGAACACGTTTCCCATTTACAATTAAAACATCTCCTGCTGACTCCACTGAACCCTCGAATGTCCCGTGATTTGTGTCATACTTAATCAAATGTGCTAACGTTTCAGCTGGATAGCTAGCGTTAATTGTAACGATATTTAAATCTTCTTGCACGATTGCTTGGCGGAAAACCATACGTCCGATACGTCCGAAACCATTAATAGCAACTGATACTGTCATTTATAAAATCCTCCTGTGAGTACATACTCAAATTAATTATATACTTTACGCTGATTAGTATAACACAATTTTAAAAAAGATGAACATTATATACTCATAATATTAAAGTTCTTATTTTCTGAAAAATATTATCGCCTAAATTAGTCCTTATTATGGTATAAACTCACAAAAAAATGCATAGCAAAGTGTTTTTTGCTATGCATCTATGTTGTTAACTATTGTGTCAATGAAATTAAGGTGTCACATTAAATAAAGTATAGCTCTTCGGCAAAACGAGGGGTTGATTTTCGTTCCGGCTCGGCGCTCGCCCACAGGAAAGCGAGTAGCCTGGAACGGAAATCAACCTTTCATGAGCCACACCATGAAGAGATTTCCTTGCCACACAATAGTTTT
The DNA here is from genome assembly GCA_032053185.1 of Lysinibacillus sp. Lineage (GTDB taxonomy): Bacteria > Bacillota > Bacilli > Bacillales_A > Planococcaceae > Lysinibacillus. The sequence goes on along the minus strand of DAMBVB010000006.1, from coordinate 53,415 downwards.
TCAAAAATATGAAATGCGTAGCAATATGTTATTGCTACGCATTGAATGATTTTACAGATTCTTAGTTAAAATTACATCCCAATAAGTCAGGATTTTTTTTAATTGGTGCTCTGTTTGTTCTAAATTTTCATTGTTGTAAATAACCGCATGGGCACCTTTTTCTTTGACTGACATCGGTAACTGAGAATGCATTCGTGCTAGTGCATCCTCCGTTGATAAGTTGTTACGCTCCATTAATCGACGGAGCTGTACCTCTTCACTAACCGATACCACGATAATACGCTCGACAAAATGCTGTAACTTACTTTCAAATAAAAGCGGAATATCCATCACAACATGCTTTTCGCCAGCCTCTAAATAAGCATCACGCTGGCGTAGCATTTCCTGACGAATAGCGGGATGCATAATATCATTTAACATTTTACGCTTAGCAGGTTCGTGAAAAATAATATCGCCAAGCTTGGCACGATTTAAACTACCGTCTTCTAGCAATATATGTTGTCCAAAATTTTCAGCTATTAACTTTAAAGTCTCCGTTCCTGGTTCTGCAACATCACGTGCAACAATATCTGCATCGACAATCGGTAAACCAAGTGCTGTCATCATTTTTGCTACTGTACTTTTTCCGCTTGCAATACTTCCTGTTAGTCCAATAATCATAGTTAAATCCCCTTTAATGTTGACAATTTGGGCAAAAGACTGATGTGCGCCCGCCTATCGTCATTTGGCTCGTTGCAGTATCACACGTTGGACACATCTTCTTCCCATACATTTGCAGTCGATTCTGCATAGTTCCAGCCTCGCCATTAATATTACGATAATCTGAAATTGTTGAACCTCCTGCTTCAATGCTTTGGCGTAAAATCGCGACAATTGCCTCGAATAATGCACACTTATTCTTTTCACTAATGCGGTTCATTGTGCGGGCCGGATGAATTTTTTGAGCAAATAATGCTTCGGTTGCATAAATATTGCCACAGCCTGAAATAACCTGCCCATCCATAATGACATCCTTAACGGCCTTTTTCTCATATTTCGGTAACTTTGATTTCGCAATAAAATAATCACATGCTATTTCATCGAATGGCTCTGGTGCCATTTTTGTTAATGGTGCATGATCTTCAATTTTTGTTAAAAAACGTAGTTCACCAAAGCGGCGTATATCCGAATAAATTAAATAGCCACCATCTGCCAGTTGAAATGTAGCATGAATATGCTTTTTAAATTTCGCCTCATGGATTTCTTCAGGCGAATTTACCACAAACCATGCACCCGTCATCCCTAAATGACTAACAAGCACATAAGGAACATCCTCTTTCAGCAAATGAAAAAAAATGTATTTCGCACGTCGTTCGACTTTTGTAATCGTCATTTGAGACAAGGATATTTCAAATGCATCAGGCTCAGCTTGCTTCACAATACATTGCTTTCCCTCCCCAAAGGAAAAACGAATAATTTCAGAGAGTTGAACCTGTTGAATTGTACGCCCTTCAATTTTAGGTTTTAATGCCTGGACGACACCTTCAACCTCTGGTAATTCAGGCATTTTAACCCCTCCTTATTTTGCTTCGTACCAAGTCGCACCGTAGTTAAAATCTACTTTTAATGGTACTGAAAGTTCGATGGCGTTCTCCATAACCTCTGGTACTATTTTTTCAAGCAATGCAATCTCCTCTTTAGGTGCTTCAAAAATTAATTCATCATGCACTTGTAATAAGAGCTTTGCCTGCATATTTTCTTTTTTCAAGCGAGCATCCATATCAATCATTGCTTTTTTAATAATATCAGCTGCACTTCCCTGAATTGGTGTGTTCATCGCAGTACGCTCTGCAAAACTTCGTAGATTGAAATTTGAGCTCGTAATATCAGGTAAATATCGACGTCTATTTAAAATCGTTGTCACATAACCATTAAACTTCGCAGCTTGGACGATATCATCCATATATTGTTTGACACCTGGGAAACTCGCAAAATATTTCTCGATAAATGTAGCAGCTTCCTTACGAGTAATATCCAAGTTTTGCGATAAGCCGTAATCGCTAATACCATAAACAATACCAAAGTTTACTGCTTTTGCAGCACGGCGCATATTACTGTCGACCTCATCTTCTGAGACATGGAATACATCCATCGCAGTACGTGTATGAACATCCATACCTTCACGGAAAGCGTCGACTAAGTTGTCATCCTTTGACATATGGGCCAATACACGCAATTCGATTTGCGAATAATCGGCAGAGAATAATATCCAATCTTCGTTCGATGGCACAAATGCTTGACGAATTTTTCGCCCCTCTTCTAAACGAATCGGGATGTTTTGCAAATTCGGATCCGTTGAGCTTAAACGCCCTGTAGCTGTTAGTGCTTGTTGGAATCGAGTATGCACCTTTCCATCCTCTTCATGGATTTCCTTTAGCAGGCCTTCGATATAAGTTGACTGTAATTTTCCAAGCTGACGGTATAAAAGAATATGCTCAATAATGGCATGCTCTGGTTTTAATTTTTCTAATACATCTGCTGCAGTGGAATAGCCTGTCTTTGTCTTTTTAATAACAGAAAGACCAAGTTTATCAAAGAGGATAACACCTAATTGCTTTGGTGAATTAATATTAAAGGCTTCTCCTGCCTCCGTATAAATCTCCTGTTCAATCACAACTAGTTTGTCATTTAGCTCCTGCCCCATTTTCTCTAATGTGGCACGATTGACCGCGATTCCCTCACTCTCCATTTCCCCTAAAATAGAAGCAAGCGGAAGCTCTAAATTTTTATAGAGTTCAAACTGTTCGTTTTCCTTTAATAATGCCTCAAGCTTTGGCTGTAAAGACCACACAGCAAAGGCTTTACGGCTGGCATGCTCAGCAAGTAAATCTATGGCTGGTATCGCTCGTTTCGCCCCTTTACCAAAAACCGTCTCATTTGCCTGCACATTACGATAGCCTAGTTCTCTCGCAAGTGTTGCCACATCATCTCCACTTAGCGCAGGATTATTAATATAAGAAGCAAGCAATAAGTCAAATTCCACACCCGCTAAACGTATTCCCGCACGTTTTAACGCAGCCTGAGTTGCTTTTGAATCAGACATATACTTTATTTTAGTAGCATCTTCTAACCAAAGACGAAGGACATCTGATTTAGCCGCGATATCAAACGGCACATACATTGTTTTCGCTCCATCTGTTAGTGCAATGCCTAGTTGCTGACAGGTATGATAATGCTCATTCTCTAGCTCCAAATGCACTGCCATTACATCTTTTAAAAACGCTTGTTTTACTTCTTGCACAATTTCATAATCAAAAGGCGCTTGTTCCTCTTCTTGGACAGTAAAATCACTTTTCTCTAGCAATGATTTAAAGCCAAGCTCTTGCCACACGCTAATTAATTCTTCTTCATTCGGACCATTATAGACTAGGTCCGAAAGCGTTAGATCAATCGGCGCTTCTGTAAAAATGGTAGCCAGCTTTTTACTCATTAGTGCCTGTTCTTCATTGGCAACTAATTTTTCTTTCATTTTAGAAGCCTTCACCGTATCCATTGCCGCATAAAGCGACTCCACTGAGCCATGCTCTTTTAGCAATTTAACAGCCGTTTTTTCACCGACGCCTGGTACACCAGGGATATTATCTGAAGAATCCCCCATTAAACCTTTCATATCAATAATTTGCCCGGGCGTTAAGCCGTATTTTTCTGCAATAAAGGCTGGCGTATTTTTTTCAATTTCAGTAATGCCTTTTTTAGTAATATATACTGTTACTTGCTCAGTCGCGAGCTGCGTTAAGTCACGATCTCCCGATACGACGATGACGTCCATATCCTGTGATGAAGCTTCTTTGGCAAGTGTCCCTATAATATCGTCCGCTTCGTACAATTCAAGCTCATATCGCTTAATACCATAAGCATCAATAAGCTTCCGTATATAAGGAAACTGCTCGGATAATTCTGGTGGCGTCTTTTGTCGACCACCTTTATATTCCGTAAATGTCTCATGACGGAAGGTTGTCTTACCCGCATCGAAGGCAACCAAAATTTTCGTTGGTTGCTCTTCCTCTAATATTCTTTGTAGCATTGTTGTAAAGCCGTATACTGCATTCGTATGAATCCCACTATCATTCGTCAATAATGGCAACGCAAAAAACGCGCGATATGCTAAACTATTGCCGTCCAATAATAGCAATTTTTCCTTTGTCATGATTTTATCCTCCTGCGTTGTCGTCTTCTTAATTGTAAAACGAAAACGTATGTTTGAAAATGCCTCTTCCTTTTACTTTATCGAGAAAACGGGTATTTTACCAATCATAACGTTGAAAATCGCCAAATTTTCTACACCGATAGCTTAGAATTGACTGCACAAAAAAAGCCAATCACCCATTGTAATTGACTTCATCTATATTATTCACTAGCTTTATTCGTTTTTTCTTTACGATAAAAAATCTCTTCATATATGACTGTCAACATAAAGGCATTCATAAAGGCAAATACTAAAAATAATGGCATACCACCAAGCTGTGGATGTGTAAGCTCTGTATTAAACACCATGACAGTGCCGATTTGCGCTAAGAAGAAAATAAAACCAATCCCTACTTGCCATATAGGACGTTTAACCTTGCGTTTCTCGTATAAAAATATTGTTTTAAATATTTTGCGTACATCCGCAGCAATGACTAAACCTAATAAAAACAAAATAACAAAAAATACTGGTATATGATAAACACTTTTTGTGATCCATGCAAAATCTGATAGACGGAAGAAAAGTGTAAATAACGATGCAATACTACAGGCTATCCCTAAATTTTGGAGCCACTTGCTAATTTGCAACTTCACAACTATTACCCCCATTTTTTAATTTTGAATAATATCATTCTATCAGAAAATAGGCATCTACGAAATACAAAATTATAAATTTCTATCATTTTCATAACATACCATCAATATTTGAAATATATTTATAAAAATATGATTAAAAATCCCTAAATTCAAACAATGAAGGCTTATACCATAACGTGAAGTGGATTTCCGTTCATTAATATCCCTCCCAAAATACCTTACGAAAGTATAAAAAAGCCGTCTCAAAAAGTTTGAGACGACTTCATATGCTTACCCCTATAATAGTATTATTTTATCCCGCATTAACGGGCAGTAATTTATCTATATCAAAAGTGAAGCGTCAGGTACAAGACTTTCACCTCAAAATTCACGAAAGCAAAGAAGTTAAGTGGGAGATTAACTGCCCGTAAATGCCCGATTGGTGAAGACTAATAATCAGTGGGGTTGGAGAACCCCCACTGATTAAAGTTTCACTTTATATAGCCAGATAATATTTTCGCATATGGTGAAGTGGCTGGCAAAATAATGACCGTATCTTCCCCTACCGTTTTCTTATATGATTCTAATGTACGATACAATGAATAGAATTCAGGGTCTTGAGAGAACGATTTATTGTAAATCTTCGCCGCTTCTGCTTCACCTTCCGCTTGAATCAATGCTGCATCCTTTTTCGCTGTTGCCAGCATTTCTTGAACCTGCTTATCTGTTTGCGCTTCAATACTGCGTTTTTTAGCGTCACCTTCTGATAAATATTTCTGTGCGATTGATTCACGATTTGAGATCATATTCGTAAACACGGATTGCTCATTTTCAGTTGGCAAGTCGATACGACGCAAACGAACATCCACTACTTCAATTCCATATTTATCTTTTGAGAGCAATTCATTAACACGTTTTGTGACTTGGTCATTGATACTGCCACGTGAAGAGTTTTCATCGTTAATAATTTCCCTATACTCTATTCGACCAAGCTCTGAGCGAATAACCGAATAAATAAACTCTTCCATACGCGTTTCAACTTTTTCTATTGTTCCCGCATTAGAAATTAATTGCTTTGGGTCTGTAATACGCCAAACTGCATAATTATCAATAATGATTCGTTTTTTATCCTTTGTATTAATTTCCTCTTCAGAAATTTCATAAGTCATTTGGTTTTTTGGTAGCTTCGTTATGCCCTGGATAAATGGAACCTTTATTTTCAAGCCAGGCTCACTCTGAAATTTCACTACTTCTCCAAACTGTCTAACCACTGCGTATTCGGATTCTTTCACTATATAAACATTAGCAAATAATATAATGGCAATAGCAAAAACGGCTGTTAAGGTTACAGCAAGAGAAATATATTTTTTCGGATTCATCGGGCCTTTTTTCGACATTTTGACCACATTATCCCCTTCTTTTGGAGCAGCATTTTTGGATTTACCCGATAAAAAATTGAGGAATTTTTCAAGATCCTTATTTTTTTGATCCATTAGTTAGCGCTCCCTTCTTTTTTCTCCTCTTTTGGTGTTTCTTTTGGCTCAGGCTGCAATGCTTGGAGAGGCAAGTATTTCATTGTACTACCATCATCATTCATAATATAAATTTGTGCTTTAGGTAATACATTTTCAAGTGTTTCCAAAATTAAACGTTCGCGAGTAATTTGTTTATTGCCCTTATATTGCTCATACATTTTATTAAAGACAGCTACATCCCCTTGAGCCTGCTCAATACGCGCTGTTTTTTCACCTTGAGCCTTCGAGAGGATTGCATCCTTTTCACCTTCAGCCTCACTAAGTCGCTGATTCTCATATTTTTCTGCTTGATTTATTTTTGTATTTTTCATCTCACGTGCGTCTGTAACCGCTGTAAAGGCTGCTCGCACATCAGCATTCGGTAACTCAACATCCTGTAGTTTTACCCCTAAAACACTTATACCAATATCGTATTTTTCAATAAGAGAAACGAGTAAATCTCGTGATTTAGCTTCTATGTCTGCTTTTCCTTCTGTTAACGCAGCATCGATTTTGGAACTTCCAATAATGGATCGAATCGCACTCGACGTAGCGCTATGTAATATTTTTTCTGGATCTTGTGAGCTGAATAAATACTTGTTAGGTTCTGTAATCTTCCATTGCACGACAAGGTCGGTTAAAACGATATGCTCATCCCCTGTAATCATTTTCGTTTCAGCATCATATGCTTCCAATTCCCCATTTTTATTTTGCTTATAGCCAAATTGTAAACTAAATGTTTCCTTCGATAAAACCTCAACCGATTGTACAGGCCAAGGTAATTTAAAATGTAAACCTGGTTCTGTTACTGTATTATCGGCACGACCAAACGTAATGACAACTGCTTGTTCTGATTCATCTACTGTGTACCACGATGTAAATACCGCAATAAGTGCAACAATGCCGAAAATGCCAAGTCCCACCATCATTAGTGACCTTTTCACACTCATGTCTAATCCTCCCTTAAACTTAGTACTATTGTATACGAGCCATTTCTTAAAAAGTTTCAAAATACTTTAATAAACCATTTTTAGGCAGTTTGACAGAAGGAGCAAGCTCACCAAACGTTCCTCAACTTTCCCTCCATCTAAAATCATACGGCACAAATTAAATAGAACTAAAAAAATCCTGCTATCATGAAGGCAACAGGATATTGACAACTAGATGTTCAAATGCTGGGAAAATTTGTGCTTATAGCGTAGTGCTAACGTAGCAAGAAGGTGAGCGTATAAACGTCGAAATAAATATGTACAAAAATGCTTGTTTAACCAAGTACATTTTTGATTTCCTTTGTATATTACAACTTTACATGGAGTAGCGAGAATGATAGCCTTGATCGGTTAGCCAGCCCTTGATATAGCTGGGTTCTAGGCTATCGAATCATGCGAGTAGAGGCTCCGTGTCAAGTTGTAATTATTCACGTACTTGTATAGAAAAGCAGTTAATCAGCGAAAGTGCACATTCTTAGACTAGCAAAAATGTACATTGTTATTTTGACATTTACATGAGCGGGTAGCCAAACGGAAATCGTCGTCATTTAAAGCTCCACATCATTCTATTTATTAACAATCAGTGCATTGCTTATTAGTTGAATATTATTCTACTATACTTTACACCTATTTGCGTTACGTGTAAAACAGAAAAAGAATCTACCACCAAAAAGTTTGGTAATAGATTCTTCCTATTGGCGATAACTAAGTAATACAGATTTCTTTGGCTCTTTTAAAGATCCTCACAATATATAGGGGGGTTTCTACTACCAAGTATAAGTCCCTCTTGTGAATCTAAAATTGTGCTTTTGTAAAGAATTCGTTAATTTTTCGGAATCATGACTATCATGTTTGTCCCGACGCCAACTTCACTTTCTACCTGAATGCGACCATGATGCGCCTCTACTAAATGCTTCACAATAGCAAGCCCTAAACCTGTACCCCCAGAATTCCGGCTTCGTGCACGATCCACACGGTAAAACCGTTCAAAGACACGGGCAATTTCATGCTTTTCGATTCCTATACCTTGGTCTTCTATTTCAAGAATACCGTACGTTTCATTTTCCTTTAATCGAATCGTAATTATTGTATTTTCTGGAGAGTACGTAATGGCATTGGTAATTAAATTAGTGACAATTTGAATGATACGATTCGCATCACCCATAACCTGAACATCACGTTCAACCTCAACATGAAAGCTCATATTTTTCTCATCCAGACGAGGTCCTGTCAGCTCTGCTCCACGTATAAGTACATCTTGTAAGCCCATCGGCATAATATTAACGGTAAAACCATGCTGTTCAATTTTCGATAACTCCAATAAATCCTGGATAAGCATCTGCAAACGGTTACTTTCCTTATAAATAATCTCTAAAAAAGATAGGAGCATCTTCTCATCTTTATACGCACCATCCAGTAAAGTTTCAGAAAAGCCTTTAATAGATGTAATAGGTGTACGCAATTCATGGGATACATTTGCTACGAAGTCTTTACGAATCTGCTCTAAACGAACAAGTTCCGTAATATCGTGCATAACGATAACGACACCAAGCCAACGACCATGATCCCCTATAACAGGTGCTCCATACACTTCCTTATGGTATAGCTCCTGTTGGACCTCCATTTTAATTTGTAGTCGATAAGGCATTTCTGTTAAAAACACATGGTCGATAAATTGCTCCAGCGATTTAGGTAAGCCAATTGTACGAAAAACTTTCCCTTGTACATCGTCAATTTGCATACCGAAACGCTCTAAAAACACCCGGTTCACGATAGATATATTACCCTCACGTCCAATCATCATAAGGGAGCTTCCCATGTTTTCAATTAACGTTTTAAGCCTTTCCTCTTCTACCTCGCGAATCGTCGTAATATCCTGTAAGTTACGTGCTAAAATATTGATGGAGTGACTAAGTGGCATCATGCGTTCATGCTCATTTTCATGGGCACGAGCGCGGTAATTTCCCTTCGCTAGTTCAAGTGCTGTATCTGTCACGTTATCAATTGGAGCAGTAAAATTTCGAATCATATAGCGACTTACAATAGCCATTAAAATAAGCGCTATTATAAAAAGAATTACTAGCACAACATAAAGTCGCGTATGAACATTCGATACTAGAGAATCTGTTACCTCCATGTTTTGAGCAGTATACAGTGCCTCTTTATCTTCTTTTGATAGTTCAATTTTTCGTTCATTTAATACTTGGTTAATGGATTCTTGCATCTGAAAACTAGCCTGCTCATTGTACTGTTCTAGATAAACTGGAAAAAGCTGACCTATAACAATCATTAGGACAGCTAATATCGATCCGAGCAATAACATGAATGTTAAAAATAAGCGGTTGCTCATTGATTTCATGTCGTTTTCGGCTCCTCGAATTTATAGCCTAGGCCTCGAATTGTCTTGATGAACATCGGCTTACGACTATTTTCTTCGATTTTATCACGGAGGTGGCTGATGTGCACATCCACAATTCGAGTATCCCCAGCAAAATCATACTTCCATACAGCACTTAATAGCTGATCACGTGTTAAAACACGGTTTTTATTTTCTAATAAATAAATGAGTAACTCAAATTCCTTTGGTGTAAACTCCAGTACCTCATCCTGTAGAAATACTTCAAAACGCTCTGGAAAGACACGTAATTGACCAAATTCATACATTTTCTCTTGTGACCCATTCTTATCTTCAGCCACTACATTTTGTGTAAAACGTCTTAAAACAGCTTTTACCCGTGCTAACACTTCACGCGGACTAAAGGGCTTCGTCATATAATCATCTGCCCCTAGCTCTAGACCAAGTACTTTATCGAACTCGTCATCCTTTGCTGTTAGCATAATAATAGGTGTATTCATACGTTGTTGCCGAATCTGTTTACAAACCTCCATACCATCAAGCCTCGGAAGCATCAAATCTAATAAAATTAAATCCGGCTGTAAGTCAAGTGCCTTATCAAGACCCTCTTGACCATCTGCAGCTGTTTCGACAACATATCCAGCCTGTTCTAAATTATATTTCAATAATGTCGCAATCGAAAATTCATCTTCAACAACTAAAATCGTTTTTGTCATGTGCAAAGCCTCCGTTAATGATTTGAAACCCCCATTTCAAATCGTAGGGACGTCTATAAAGCAAGTGGTGGTGTCACCAGCAAAGTACCCTCAACTATAAGTCGCTTCTGCTCATTATAGGAGTGTACCGATACAGTAATTGTATTTTGTAATTTATTTACTTCTGTTACCTCTAAAAGAGTATCAAATAATTCATAATGATAGAGCGGTTCTAAATATTTTATATGTTGCTCAATAATTCGCGCACCTGGTCCAGGAATATACTTTGACACAGCTGAAGTCATAATGCCATTTAACATGATTGTTGGTACGATTGGCTTTTGAAAAGGTGTCATCGCTGCATAATCATGTTGAATATAGAGCGGATTATTATCATTCGTAAGTCCTAAATAAAGCAGTAAATCCTTATCTTCTATTTTTTCGGTAATATGAATCTTTTCGCCAACTGTAATTTCATCAATAGTGAGACCACGCTTACTATTTTTTTGAAGCAAAAATACGCCAACCCCTTTTCTATCATATACCTTCATAGTATCAATTTTATTCCAAAAGTACAACGAAAAGCAGAAGAACCCTTTTATCGTCATTCGGCATGAATTGCTTTTTTTTACCCTATATTTCTCCTGTACACATAGAAAAGCACCTTCGATTAATTATTTTATTTTTTAATCGAAAGTGCTCTATAGACCCGAATCAGTCTCTATTTTATTTTCTATGCTCTTCATATTCTATATTTCCATTTGTGTCGGTTGGTGTATCCGTTTTATTTGCTATAAATAATGTGATAGATACAAGTAATAAAATTATCAGCACAGTTAATAAAACTATTAGTGTTTTAACTACTTTTTTACCTATTTTTTTTGTTTGAACTGGCTCTTTTCTTTTGAAGAATCACCATAAAGTTTATTATATTCAGCTATAATCTGCGTACCTAATTCTTCTGGTGAGAGAAAATTTTTTAATACATTTTCTTCAGGGCTACCATCATTAATCGATTGTAAAAAGTGATCTCTCACTTCCATGATATGATTGTCTCTATCCTTCTTTGGTAGCACCTCTAATATTTTTTCTAACTGATATATATATTCATCTACAGTAAAATTAGTCATTTTAAATTTATCTTCTTTTCTCCCCTAAGATATTCAAATATTGTCTTTAGTTCCTTCCATCTGTTAGAATGAGCCCAATTTGTAATGCTGTCATATTTTCTATTTCGTCATATTTTTTAGAAAACACATCAACGTAATCATTCGCTGTCAACGTTTCAAAATAGGATAAATGGAACCGTCAGAAATTGAGAAAATTTATTCATAGCCATACATGGGCTTTTTTTTGAAGCATCATTAATATAGCTAATTCAAATAAACCTTTAAGCAACTGTATGGTATTATTTCCCACAATATTAGTATACACAAACCGATCATATATTTCAATCATATATAAATCAATAGCATACATGAGGGAATTATTATTCACATACATACCTTAAGCTGCCTTTTCGAAACAATACAAGTCTTTCATCATGTGGCTCACTCAACATTCACTTTCTTTTTGCATAAGGTGTGTAAAATCTTCAGTAACTTTCCACAGAGCACGACAATCGATTGCTTCTTTCGAAGGGGATTGATGGTGCGTGTGGTGTAATATTCATGCAATTGCTTAAATCATGACTCGCCATAACAGAGCCCGTAACTTTCTTCTTCCTCGCTTGGATAGTCGTTTTTGTCCTTGTGTTACCCACCAACTGTTAATGATGAGCCTTTATCAATATGCATACTATAGCTCTTATTAAATATTGATTATAATAATATTCATTTTGAGTTAGGCAGTATGCAAAGTTCCGAAACTATCCATCTCTATTTTCCATTTATTGAGACATCAAAAAGTAGGACGAACAGTGAAAAAAAATCGAGTAGGAATGAATCCCACTCGATTTCATAAACTTTTATTAAGCTAAAACTTTCATAACGTTGCGGACAGCCTCTGCCGATTTATCTAAAGCTGCTTTTTCATTGTCTGTTAATTCAAGTTCAAAGATTTTTTCTATACCGTTTGCACCTAATATTGTCGGTACACCTAGATATATATCATGATAGCCATATTCGCCTTCTAAATATGCAATAGATGGAAGTATACGCTTTTGGTCTTTAATGATAGCTTCCGCCATTTCTACAAGTGCCGCTGAAGGAGCGTAATAGGCAGAACCATTACCAAGAAGGTTAACGATTTCAGCTCCTCCTTTACGTGTACGGTCAACAATCTCTTCAAGACGCTCTGCCGGGATTAATGATTGTAATGGAATACCACCAGCGAACGAGTAGCGAGTAAGTGGCACCATTGTATCACCATGACCACCTAACACAAAGCCTGTGATGTCTTTTACGGAGATATTCAGTTCTTCAGCTACAAACGCACAGAAACGAGCTGTATCAAGTACACCTGATTGACCAATTACACGATTTTTAGGGAAACCAGTTTCTTTGAATACTGTGTAAGTCATTGCATCAACTGGGTTTGTAAGAACGAGGATTGTTGCATTTGGTGAGTACTTAGCAATTTCCTTGGAAACAGCTTTCATCACCTCTTGGTTAATTTGAACAAGGTCGTCACGACTCATACCTGGTTTACGAGCAACACCAGCAGTGATAATTACTACATCAGAATCTGCAGTATCCGCATAATTAGAAGTACCTTTAACATAAGAATCATAGCCTTGCACTGGTGCTGCTTCCCACATATCAAGAGCTTTACCTTTTGTTGGGTTTTCAGCTTGAGGGATATCCACTAACACTACATCACCAAGTTCTTTTTGAGCTGCTAAAAATGCTGCAGTAGCGCCAGTAAAACCGCTACCGATTACTGAGATTTTTTTTCGTTTCAGAGACATTCGAATACGCTCCTTTAAAATTAGGTTATATTTACTCAATTATGCCTCGGCGTAATGGCGTCTGGAATCGGCTTTAGGCCTGCGTGATGCAGGTCAGTTAGCCGTTATTGCATGGATGCGATGCTTTTAGGCTAACATCCTATGTGAACTTCTTTCCGATTTCGTGACATCCGCCGGAGGCTTTACTTCTTTCAGCAGATGTTCAAACATCCACTAAAAGAAGTTAAAAGAGGGAGGAGAAAAAATTCTCCTCCCTCGATTAAACAAGTTCAACGTAAATATTTTATTACGCTAAGGTCAATAGAAATTTACATTTCACCCTAATTATATCGGCAGAATATACTTCCACTTTACCTATAATTTCTATTTTAGAATAAAATATTAAAGGTTTTTGATTAATTCAGTAGCGAATTCTGAACATTTCACTTCTGTAGCGCCGTCCATTAAACGAGCGAAGTCGTAAGTTACAACTTTAGAAGAAATTGTTTTTTCTACAGATTTAGTAACCATGTCAGCTGCTTCTTGCCATCCTAAGTGTTCAAGCATTAATACACCTGAAAGTAATACTGAAGATGGGTTTACTTTATCTTGACCAGCATATTTTGGAGCTGTACCGTGAGTAGCTTCGAAGATCGCGTGTCCAGTTACATAGTTAATGTTTGCGCCTGGAGCGATCCCGATACCACCAACTTGAGCAGCTAATGCGTCAGAAATATAGTCACCGTTTAAGTTCATTGTAGCAACTACATCGAACTCATTTGGACGAGTTAAGATTTGTTGTAAGAAGATATCAGCGATCGAATCTTTAACTAAGATTTTACCATCTGCTAAAGCGTCAGCTTGTGCTTTGTTCGCTGCTTCTTCACCTTGTTCAGCTTTAATCGCATCATATTGGTTCCAAGTGAATGTTTGATCAGCAAATTCTTTTTCAGCTAATTCATAACCCCATTTTTTGAATCCACCTTCAGTGAATTTCATGATGTTACCTTTGTGTACTAAAGTAACAGATGGGCGTTTATGGTTAATAGCATATTCGATAGCAGAACGTACTAAACGCTCAGTACCTTCTTTAGATACAGGTTTTACACCGATACCAGAAGTTTCTGGGAAGCGGATTTTGTTAACACCAAATTCAGTTTGTAGGAAGTTGATGATTTTTTGTGCTTGTTCAGAGCCAGATTCGAATTCGATACCAGCATAGATGTCTTCTGTGTTTTCGCGGAAGATAACCATATCAACGTCTTCTGGACGTTTAACTGGAGAAGGTACTCCATCAAAGTGACGTACTGGACGTAAGCATACATATAAGTCAAGCTGTTGACGTAATGCTACGTTTAGAGAGCGGATACCACCACCGATTGGAGTAGTAAGAGGACCTTTGATTGCGATTAGGTATTCGTTAATTTTGTCTAAAGTTTCTTGTGGTAACCATTCACCAGTTTGGTTGAATGCTTTTTCACCAGCTAAAACTTCTAACCATTCGATTTTCTTTTCACCGTTGTAGGCTTTTTCTACTGCTGCGTCGATTACGCGTGATGCTGCAGCCCAAATATCTGGACCGATTCCGTCACCTTCGATGAAAGGAATCACTGGATTGTTTGGTACATTTAGTACGCCATTTTCAACTACAATTTTGTTTGACATTGATGTCGCCTCCTAAATTCATAATCATAGGACTGTGTTTTCAGTAACACAGTCCAAAATATTCTAGCATATTTTCCGCATTAGCGCTCGCTGACTGGAACATATTTTTGCATGCCTGGTCCAACATATTCTGCACGTGGACGGATTAGGCGGTTGTTAGCATATTGCTCTAGAATATGGGCTACCCAACCAGAAGTACGTGATACTGCGAAAATTGGTGTGAATAGGTCATGATCGATACCTAAAGAATCATACACTGACGCAGAGAAGAAGTCTACGTTTGCAGGTAATTTCTTTTGTTCTACGATCATGTCATGGATTTTAACTGACATTTCATAAAGCTCTGGTTTACCTGTTAGCTCAGTTAATTTTTGTGACATTACACGTAAATGTGGTGCACGTGGGTCGCCTTTGCGGTATACGCGGTGACCGAAGCCCATGATTTTTTCTTTGTTATCTAATTTATTTTGAATATAAGATTCAACGTTTTCAAGTGAGCCGATTTCAGTTAACATTTTCATAACTTGCTCATTTGCACCACCATGAAGTGGTCCTTTTAATGCACCGATAGCTGCAGTTACACCAGAATAAACATCAGATAATGTAGCTACACATACACGTGCTGTGAATGTAGATGCATTTAATTCGTGATCAGCATGCAATACTAATGCTTTGTCGAATGCTTCCACTTCGATTGCTGCTGGCTCTTCACCTTTAAGCATGTATAAGAAGTTTGCTGCATATCCCAATTCTGGTTTTGGCGCAACTGGCTCTAAACCTTTACGAACACGCGCAAATGCAGTAACTACTGTAGCAATTTTAGCTTGTAAACGGATTGCTTTACGATAATTGGCTTCTGTATCCATAACATCCGCTTCTTCATCGAATACACCAAGTAAAGATACTGCAGTACGCAGTGCAGCCATTGGATGTACAGTTGAAAGTGGGTATGTTTTGAATTGGTCTACAATTGCTTGTGGAATAGACATGTTGTCTGCCAATTGTTGTTTTAATTCAGCTAGCTCGTCCGCTTTTGGTAAACGAGTATGCCATAATAAATAAATTACCTCTTCAAATGACGCGTTTTCTGCTAAATCATCAATGTTGTAACCAACATATGTAAGTGTGTCATCGATAATTGAACTGATTTTAGATTCCGCTGCTACGATACCTTCTAAACCTTTAGTTGCTGACATAAATTATCGCTCCCTCATACTATATTTTTTAGTGGTAAATGCAGTTATTAGGTCGCATTTACGTTTTTTGCTCAAATGAACCATTAAGTAAATCGCTTACATTGCTATTATAATCATTTTTGACAGCTTTGTGAATGAAAATCCTTCGAATAAAGAAAAAGGCGCACTAGCGATTGTAAACAGGCATTAAAGAGATTCTTTTGTACATTTTGACAATCATTTATCATTTGAAACGGGGTGAATTTGTAAAAATGAGGAATATTAAGCATTTTTCATACGAAAGAACTATAAATGTTTTATTTTTTATATTCTACTTGGTAATATTGTGGTTTGTATTACCTGTATCGCTTGCAATTTTTTTGTCGTTTTCCACGTATCCTATCATAAAATTCCTTCACTCTTATTGTAGGATTACCTATTGGCTTGCAGCAATTATTGTGGAAGCACTTATACTAGCTTGTATTTTTCTTCTCTGTATCATATCTATAAACAGTATTATTCTTGTCTTCCCTGAAATCAGAGATACACTACAAAATTTTCCACTTTTCAATGAATATGAATCAATATTCATCCAGGTTTTAAAGGAAAAATCGCTTTCTATTTTCGATTCCATCTTTTTATACACGGCTAATATTTTCCAACTATTCATGAAGCATGTCATTGAAGTATTTATATTCCTTGTTGCTTACTATTTCGCCCTATTGGAAACTCGTAAATCCCGATATTGGTTTTTTCAATATGTACCCAAAAAATTCCGTAATGAATGGCAGAAGCATTTTTCTAAAATTATGCAGCTATTTCATTACTTTTTGTACGTGGAGTTTCAGCTATTCACGATGACACTCCTCATTCTTTGTGCGGGATTTTTGATTCTCCAATTTGAACAAGCCATCATTAAAGCTTTTATAGTTGCATTTGCAGATGTACTTCCGTTCTTTGGGATTGGCGTATTTCTTGTACCTATGAGCATCTATTTTTACTTAAAAGGCAATACCTTTTTATGTGTAGCTATCTTACTTTTGTATCTCTTCGTTCAATTAACAAGGCAGCTAGCTGAATCCATGCTTTGGTCAAATACATTACAATTACGTACATTTCACACCTTTTTCATCAGTGCTGCCTCTATTTTATTATTTGGTTTTTACGGCATTTTACTGAGCCCGATATTTTTATTTTTGGCAGTTAAACTAAAGGATAACGCTATTTTTGAACGATGATAAATTGACCTTTTTTCATTTTTTTCCGCATCCAATAATAAAAGATTGGCTGGAACATTTTGCGAGATAAAGGCATGAGCAATAATACACCAACAAGGGTTGTTATAAAACCTGGTAATGCTAGAAGTACACCACCACTGAAATTTAATACCGTATCAACTAATGCTGGCCCTGGAGCTTCTTTGCATGCTATCGTATTTTTTACCTTTTGTACAGAATTCATACCTTTATTTTTCACTATATAAATACCTATAATACTCGTAGCGACGATAAGCAATAATGTATTTAGAACACCAATATTTTGACCAATTACTATTAATAACGCCAATTCGGCTATTGCATAGACAATGAAACCAAGAAAAACTTTTCTCATCTTTTTCTCCTTTCTAGCTAAAATGCTATACCTTTTATACGTTATTATAGCCCATTAAGTTTCATTAAAAATACAAAGTGTTCTTTTTAAGACGTTGCTATTCTTTTTATGTAAATCCTCATTCCATAGAGAACGATTCAAGCTCCTTTCAACAGAAGGGTCACCTAGCCGTAACGAAAATTACTTATACACACCACATACGTTTTAACAAAATCTTCTTTATATAAGAAAAGCTCTAGTACAAGTATTTGTACCAGAGCTTTTTGTTATAGACAAAACATTTACTGTAAGAAGTTATAGAACACTTGCATGCCCTTTGTATATAACTCCTGTTTCAGCATCCATTGTAATTTCTTGACCGTGGCGAATCAATGTAGTGGCTTCTTTTACTCCGACGATAACAGGGATACCAAGGCTTAGTCCTACAACCGCTGCATGACTTGTTAGCCCGCCCTCCTCTGTAATCAGACCAATACAATTTTCAAGTGCTGGCATCATATCACGATCTGAGCCAACCGTTACTAAAATGCATCCGTCTGTATCATATGCTAGTGCCTCTGCTGCATTTTTTGCAACAACTGTTTTACCTACTACTGAAGCTTTGCCAATTCCTTGACCACGAGCCAATAAATCACCGATGATGTGTACCTTCATTAAGTTAGTAGTACCTGCTTCACCTACTGGTACACCTGCTGTAATAACAACTGCATCACCGTGCGTTACAAAACCATGTTTCAAGCTTTCATCAACAGCTAGCTCTAAAATTTCATCTGTTGTCGCAACTCGTTGACAAACAACAGGGTATACACCCCAAACTAGTGTTAACGCGTGAGCTGTATTGGCTGAACCTGTTACAGCGACAATCTGTACACCAGGACGGTATTTTGCAATCATTCTAGCTGTGTTACCACTTTCTGTTGGAGCAAGTACTGCCTTCACACCTAAATTAATCGAAGTATATGCGACTGCCTGAGAAATCGCCTCTGTCATATTTGCCTCTTTTTCACGACTACGTGTAGAGACGATGGCCTTATAGTCTAATGAATTTTCTGTTCGCTGTGCGATTTTATTCATTGTTTGCACGGACTCGACTGGATAAAGCCCTGCTGCCGTTTCACCAGACAGCATAATGGCATCTGTACCATCGATAATTGCGTTTGCTACGTCACTAGCCTCTGCTCGAGTTGGACGTGGATTACGCTGCATTGAATCTAACATTTGTGTAGCTGTAATAACTGGTTTACCTACTTGATTACATTTTAAAATTAATTTCTTTTGTACAAGTGGTACTTCTTCTGCCGGGATTTCTACACCTAGGTCACCACGTGCTACCATTAATCCATCCGAAACTAAGATGATTTCATCGATATTATCGACACCCTCTTGGTTTTCGATTTTCGGGATAATTTGAATGTGGCTACCGCCATTTTGTTCAAGTAATTCTCGAATTTCTAGTACATCCTTTGCTCGACGAACGAACGAGGCTGCAATAAAATCAACACCTTGTTTAATACCGAATAGAATGTCCTGTGCATCTTTTTCTGTAATTCCAGGAAGCTGTACAGAAACACCTGGCACGTTAACACCCTTTTTATTTTTTAAGACACCCGCATTTTCAACAATCGTATGAATAAGCCCTTTTTCCATATCTTTTGCTAATACACGTAATTGAATAAGTCCATCATCTAATAAAATAATAGAGTTTTGCTCAACATCCTCGATTAAACGATCGTACGTTACAGAGAAGCTTGCCTCCGTTCCTGCAACTTCAGTCATTGAAATATCAATTACTTGTCCTGCTGCTAAATGCAATTCTCCGTTTTTCATATTATGCGTACGAATTTCAGGGCCTTTTGTGTCGAGTAAAATCCCAACTGGTTTCCCTAATTTTTGTGCTACTTCGCGAATTAAATTAATACGTACTTCGTGCTCCTCATGAGAACCATGCGAAAAGTTTAAGCGGGCAACATTCATACCTGCTTCAATTAGTTTCTCTAAAACTTCTGGTGACTCACTTGCTGGACCAATTGTACATACGATTTTTGTTTTTCTCATTTTCTGCCCACTCCGTTTTTATAACAAATTATATTGATAGTTCTTTCATTAAAGTATATAAGCTTACATCTGCCTCATGATTATTTTCGAAAGCCTCAGGCATATCATAGTCAATCACTTGATGGTTGCGGATACCTACCGCTCTGCCAGACTTTCCTTCCATTAGCAATTCAACTGCATGTGCACCAAATTGACTCGCTAGAACACGATCACGCGCAGTAGGGGAACCGCCTCGCTGGATATGTCCAAGAACAGAAACACGCGTTTCTTTTCCTGTTTTTTCATATAACAGTTTTGCCAATTCGCTACCAGACATGACACCCTCGGCAACTATAATAATGCTATGCTTTTTCCCGCGAGCTGCACCACGGTCTAAGCGTGCCACAATGTCATCCAAATTATAATCTTCTTCTGGAATTAAAACTGTTTCAGCTCCAGCTGCAAGACCTGCCCATAAAGCAATGTCCCCCGCATCTCGCCCCATTACCTCAACGATAAAGGAATTTTCATGGGAAGTTGCTGTATCACGGATTTTATCAATGGATTCCACAACCGTATTTAGTGCAGTATCGAATCCTATCGTATACTCGGTTCCAGGTACGTCGTTATCAATTGTTCCTGGTACGCCAACAACAGGAAAGCCTTTTTTCACTAAATCCATAGCGCCACGGTAAGAACCATCACCGCCAATAACGACTAGTCCGTCAATACCAGCTTCACGCATGTTATCAATGCCTCGTTGCTGAACAACGTCTTCTTTAAATTCAGGACATCTTGCTGAGTTTAAATATGTACCACCACGTTGAATGATGCCACCTACTGAACCTAAATCAAGATTTTCCATGTTTCCTTTTATTAAACCATCATAGCCATGCTTAATTCCAACAACATCCATTCCATGATATGCTGCTTTCCGAACAACTGCACGAATAGCTGCATTCATTCCCGGCGCATCTCCACCACTTGTTAATACGGCAATTTTTTTCATTGTCGAACCTCCTGCAGATACTATTATTATTCACATTAACATGAAAAAACAAACTATGTAAGGGTTCTGAGGCTAGAAAAACATAACTTTTACATAAAAAATAAAAAGAATGCGCTTTCACACACTCTTTTCATTTGAAAACATCCTGAATTTAACAATTAATGAAGGAGTTTTCCATTACTTTTTGCGCTATTTATTCCAGGTTATTGATTAATTTAAGATACAACTTTTATCTTTTTACGAGCATATTTACATATCCAAAAACATAAAACGAAAAGTTAAGCTTCTGTATATTGTCCAATCTTTTTAAATTTCTCATAACGGTCTTCCACTAATTGTTCGCCATTTAAAGAATTCAATGCTTTAAGTGTGTCGCTTATACATTCTTTAATATTAAGTGCTTGCTTGGCTACATCGCGATGTGCTCCACCTGTAATCTCAGGGATAATTCCATCAATAACACCAATCTCTTTTAAGTCAGGTGCTGTTATACGCATTGCTTCAGCTGCTTGCTTCGCTAGGCTACCATCACGCCATAAAATCGATGCAGCTCCTTCTGGTGAGATAACCGAATACGTTGAGTTCTCTAACATAAAGACACGGTTTGCTACACCTAATGCAAGTGCACCACCGCTTCCGCCTTCCCCAATAACGATTGATATTACCGGTACCGTTAAGCCCGCCATTTCGACGAGATTTCTAGCAATCGCTTCACTTTGACCGCGTTCTTCAGCCGCCTTACCCGGATAGGCACCTTTCGTATCAATAAAACAAATAATTGGACGCTTAAACTTCTCAGCCTGTTTCATTAAACGTAATGCCTTACGATATCCTTCTGGGTGTGGCATACCAAAATTCCGACGTATGTTTTCCTTTGTGGACTTTCCGCGTTGGTGTCCAATAATTGTGATCGGCTGTCCCTCAAAAAAAGCAATTCCTCCAAGAATAGCTGCATCATCACCAAACGTACGATCGCCATGTAACTCAATAAAGTTTTCACACATAGCTTCTATATATTGTAAAGTTGTTGGCCGTTCTGGATGTCTAGCAACCTGCACACGATCCCATGGCTTCATATTGGTATAAATGGATTGTTCAAGCTGTGTTAGACGTGTTTCAAGCTTTTCGATTTCGCCTGTCATATCTACATCTGCTTCGGTAGCAATCATTTTTAATTCATCAATTTTTTCACGTAATTGTACTACTGGTTCTTCAAAAGCTAAATTTTTAGACATGTTGCACGCCGCCTTTCGTATGCATTTTTACAAGCACCGCAACTTGATTTCGTAAATCTTCTCGATGGAAAATGGCATCAAGCTGACCATGCGCTAATAAAAATTCTGCCGTTTGGAAATCACTTGGTAGTTTTTCTCTTACTGTTTCTTCGATTACGCGACGACCAGCAAAGCCAATTAATGCTTGTGGCTCCGCAATATTAATATCTCCAACAGAGGCAAAACTCGCAGAAACGCCACCTGTTGTAGGATGCGTGAGTATTGAAATAAACAATAGACCCCCATCACTATGACGTTTTAATGCAACACTCGTTTTTGCCATTTGCATTAATGATAGTACGCCTTCTTGCATGCGCGCTCCGCCGCTTGCAGTAAAGATAATAAACGGAACACATAATTCAGTAGCTTTTTCAACGGCACGTGTAATTTTTTCTCCGACAACTGAGCCCATTGAACCCATACGGAAATGAGAATCCATAATGGCTACTACAATTTCTTCTCCATCAAGGGTGCCTATTCCTGTCAGTACAGCTTCGTTTAATCCCGTTTTTTGTTGATCCGCTGAAATTTTTTCAACATAAGCAGGGAAATTAAGCGGATTACTTGTTTGTAAATGATCGTCCATTGAAACAAATGAACCTTCATCTAAAAAATAGGCTACGCGCTCCTGTGCTGTCATTTTGAAATGATGGTCACATTTTGAACATACTTTATGATTTTTTTCTAATTCCTTCGTTAATTGAATGTGACGGCATTCTGGACATTTTGTCATCAGTCCTTCTGGAAACCCCTTTTCTTGTCCATCCTCTTTCTTTTTAGTAAATAGGCTGCGAATTGCCATGTTTGTCTCCCCCTTTGTTGTCTAGTTACTTCGTACAGTCTTCATCCACTGCTCGTAAGCTTTTAATGCTTCTTTTTCATAGCCTAGTTGCATCGATTTCAACATAGTTTGAATGATTAATTTTTCGTCTTCTGTTGAGTTCCGATTTAAACGGTCACCGTCATAAACTGCTAACTGAAACCATACTTTTAGTGAAAGGCGATTTCCCGACGTGATAATTACTTCCCGTAATACATCCCGACAATTAATCGTACTTTCTATCTCTAGCTTTACAAAAAAACTGTCCCACACAGGTAGTGTTCGCAGAGTCTCTGTACAACTTATTACGCGAATGGCTTCCTTTTCATGAATTTGTCGCGTTAATTCGACATCCTTTTTTGATTTTTCATCTTCTAATATAAACATCGACAATATTTCTACGAGATGATGCTTTTGTGTGGAAGCTAGGAATGTACCTCCCCCATGTCTCGTTTCAATAAGACCTAACAATTCTAAGCTTCGTAATGCCTCTCTCACGGAGGATCGTCCGACACCTAGACGTTCTGAAAGGACTCGTTCGGAAGGCAGCTTTTCACCAGCCTGTATTTTCTCCATTTTAATAAGTTGTCGTAATTGTTGGACGATATCTAAAAACACTTTCTTTTGTTCGGTTTTTTTATCCATACGATCAACTCCTCGTTCAATCAATTTCGCCTTGGCGTAATTGTTGCTGTCGCACGAAAAAACATTGGTGCTGTCGCTTTGCTTTCGCGCAGATAAACAATGCGTCCGAAGGCTTTATCTTCAAGCAGTAGTCGTTTGGATACCTACTGAAATGAAGACGAAAGTGGTCTGACCACTTTTTGACATTGATTTTAGCTTACAAAATAATTATTAAAAAGTAAAGAAAAAACTGCATAAAAATTTATGCAGTTACCAAAATTTTCTTCAATTTCATATTCTTTTCGTCGTTTGTGCATGTTTTACTTTCACTTGAGGTCTACCAAAGCGCCTTTCAAGCGTTCCCTCGATGTAAAGCAATTCATCTTCTAGTAACAGCTCTTGAACAAGATGAAAAACTTGCGGAAAAAAAGTAATAGATATCGTTCCAAACTCATCCTGAAGCTGCACAAAGGCCATTTGCTCGCCTTTTTTTGTGCGTATTTTTTTTACTTCTTCTATCATGCCAATCATTTTTACATACGTTCCCTCACGAGCATGCTTCACCTCTCGACACGTACTATTTACTTCATTCCAAAAAGCTCTTTCCTCTGAGACCGGATGTGCTGAAATATAAAAACCAAGAATTTCCTTCTCATGGAGTAATTTTTCTTTTTGTGGCATCACTTCGGCTTCCATATACTTCGGCTTACCAAAACTAAAGGCAGTGACCGATTCTATATCAATATCCTCCGTTGGTCTTAGTAGCTCAGCATGCTTTAGGGCTGCCTCCAATGTTGCGATTAGTACAGCACGATCTTTATTTAAATAATCGAGCGCTCCAGCAAAAATTAAAGATTCCATTACTTTTGGTTTAAATTGCTGTGCACTTAAGGCAACTGCCATGTCAAATAAATTATCAAACGCTTCTGCATTCGTTTGGCGTAAGGCCTTCACTGTCTCTATAAATGTATGAGGTACCCCTTTTATGCCGGATAAACTATAGCGAATTCCATCCTTTTCAACAGTAAAAAATTTTGTACTCTGTTTTAATGAAGGTGGATAAAATGGAATTCCCTTGTCTTTCGCCTCACTCACAACCTGTAGGATTTTCTCTACATTTCCCGTTGCATTTGATAAAAGTGCTGTATAAAAGCTTTGTGGGAAATGTGCCTTTAAATAGGCCATTTGGTAGGAAATAATGCTATAGGCGACAGCATGGCTTTTAGGGAAACCATAGTCTGCAAAGCGCACAATTAATGCATACACTTCTTCTGCCACATGAACGTCAAAGCCTTGCTCCATCGCTCCCTTTACAAACGCGGCACGTTGCTCCTCTAATACTTGACGATTTTTCTTACTTACCGCCCGACGCAATAAATCTGCTTGTCCCATCGTAAAACCTGCCATGACCGAAGCAATTTGCATAATCTGTTCTTGATAAATTATGACACCAAACGTCTCGCGTAATATAGGTTCTAAAGCTGGATGTAGCATAGTAACCGATTCCCTACCTGCTTTTCGTCTTGCATAGACAGGAATAAAATCCATCGGACCAGGGCGATACAACGCGTTGACTGCTACTATATCTAAAAAATGATTTGGATGAATATCACGTAAAGCTTGCTTCATCCCTTCCGATTCTAATTGAAAAATCCCTAATGTATCTCCCCTTTGAAGAAGTTTAAATGTCTTTTCATCTTGCATTGGAATAAGCCCAAACTCTATCCAAGGACCACCCGCTTTATATATGGACCAACGTATCTGCTCTAAAATTGTCAGGTTACGCAATCCTAGAAAATCCATTTTCACAAGTCCACTTGCTTCTACATCTCCCATCGGCCATTGTGTACAATATATTCCATCATGCCCTTCTTCAATCGGTATCGTATTGACTAATGGTGTAGATGACAGCACAATCCCAGCCGCATGGGTAGAAGAATTTCTTGGTAACCCTTCCAGTTTTAACGCCACTTCAAACCAGCGACGATGTTTTTCATCTTCGGCTAGCCAGCCTTGTAGGCCTTGTGATTCGGCCAGTGCTTTTTGCAATGTTATCCCAGGTTTATTTGGAATCATTTTTGAGATTTTCTCCAATGTTTCAGCGTCAAAACCAAAAACACGAGCGACATCTCTTGCAACTGCCTTAGCAGATAAAGTGCCAAACGTAATAATTTGCGCTACATTTGCCTTTCCATATTTCTGTGCAACATAATGGATGACTTTTTGTCTTTTACTGTCGACAAAATCGATATCTATATCTGGCAGTGTTACACGTTCAGGGTTTAAAAATCGTTCAAATAATAAACCGTAAACTAATGGATCTACTTGCGTAATAGATAAGCTATAAGCTACAAGAGAACTCGCTGAAGAACCACGACCAGGACCTGTTAAAATACGATTTTCTTTAGCAAAGTGCATAAAATCTGTAACAATTAAAAAATAATCTGCAAAGCCCATTGCACAAATAATTTCAAGCTCATCTTGAAGTCGCTTCTGATAAACTTGAGGAATTTCAGTTTGTTTTAAACGTTCTGCCAATCCTGCAAAAGCCTTTTTGACAAGCAAGCTTTCGGCCGTTTCCCCTGTTGGCACAGGAAATTTAGGCATTTGCACGTGCATTTCAGGAATTTCCGCCGTACAGCTAGCGAGCATCGTTGCACTAGACTCAAGCCATTCTGGATGATCAGCAAACCAACTTTGCCATTCTTCTTGCGTTGGAGCGAAATAATCTTGTAAATGACTTGACATTGTATCGGTAAGCTTGTCACCTGAATCTATTGCTCTTGCAACCTCAAAGGCAAAATAATCTTCTGGACGTAAAAAATAGCAGCTATGAGAGGCAACCATCGTTATGTTCATAGTTTCACACCATGCTACATACGTTTCTTCTTTTTCAGCTATCTTTCCTGCAGGTCTTGCTATACCCATAAATAATCGCTCACCAAATACGTTGTTTAGAGCACTTGCTACTTCAGTCCAATCCTCAATTTCTATTAAGTCATCCGAAGAAAGTAATGCCACACAGCCCGCTGCATATCCTTCAAGCCATTTCCAAGGAAGTGCATCATCCTCTCGAATTGAAACTGCGCTACTAATCTTTAAAAGATGCTGGTAGCCTTCTTGCGTCTGAGCATATAGCACAAGTGGAACCTTTCTTTCTTGCCACTGTACATTTATCGTGAGCCCTAATACAGCATGAATATTCGCTTGCTGCAATGCTTTACAAAAAGGCAAAAGCCCGTACAATTTTGAATTGACGATTGCACAGGCCTGAGTATTTTGCTCTTGTAAAAAAGGAATCAATTGTATAAGCCGAATTGTACTTTTCAATAAATCCGCACTCGTATGCATTTTCGTGTATACATGTGTCAAATGAATCCCTTCCTTTCTCTGTTTCGATCAATAAAGCAACCGGTTTATTGATATGCCTTACAAATTTCCTGTAATCTCGTTATAACACGGTCAGCTTCCTCCCATGAGTAAGCTGTAGCTCCAGAAGCGAGCGGATGTCCACCACCATTAAATTCCTTTGCCAAAATGTTAATAATAGGGCCTTTTGAGCGTAAACGCACACGCATCTGATCGGCCTCTTCAATGAAGACCACCCATGCACAAATACCTTTCACACTACCAAGACAACTAACTAACAAGGAAGCCTCTGACGGTACAACGTTGAATTCTGATAGCAATTCCTTTGTCAGCTTGATATGTGCTGCTCCATACTCATCCATTGTGAAATTTTGATAAATATAGCCCTGTAAATTTAAAAGCTTTTGCTCCATTTCATACATTCCATCGAAAATTTGATTTCGATCAAAATTATATGTAATTAGCTCTCCTGCAATTTTAAACGTTTTTACGGTCGTGCTAGGGAATTGGAAACGTCCTGTATCCCCTACAATACCAGCAAATAATAATCTAGCGGAGGCATCAGATAAAATCCAGTTTGCTACTTGTTTTCCTTCTTCAAAAAGCTCATAAATCATTTCACTACAAGAGCTCGCATTCGTATCCACCCACAGTAAATCACCATACGGATCATCATTTGGATGGTGATCTATCTTCATGATCATTTTCCCCTTTGTATAGCGTTGATCATCCACACGTTCAGTATTTGCCGTATCTGTCACAATAACTAGAGCATCGTCGTATATATCATCTGTAATATTATCTGGATTTGCTAAAAATGATAAAGATTCATCATGCTCACCTACTGCAAAAACTCTCTTTTTAGGATAATTGGCTAAAATAAGCTCTTTTAACCCTTGCTGAGATCCATAAGCGTCTGGATCTGGACGTACATGGCGATGAATAACGATTGTTTCATATGAAGCAATTGTGTCGATGATTTGTCTTTTCAAAATAATTTCCCCCAATATGATAGTAATAACCGTTAGCATTTTTCTTCAATAATCGTTACAATAATGACTAGTTAAGCTAGGAGGTTTACTATGCTCAATTTAATATTTGTGTTTACAATAATCATATCATTTGTTTTTTATTTTTATTTTAAAACAAAACAGTTTCGTTCTTCATTACCGATCGCTAAAAATTGGTATAAAAGTAAAGCGAATGTAAGCTTTGGTGCATTTATTCTTTTGTTTGGTCTAAACCAAGCCTATTTATTCCCTGGGTTATATACATTTATTATTGTAGCAATTCTTGTCATTTTAGGCATCTTTGTTGTGATCGAAAATATAAAAAAGGTTCGTCACTATGGTCAATTTGTTGACGAAGAGTTCCGAATTAACCAATGAATCATCAATTATGCCTCGGCATAATTGCGTCTAGAATCGGCTTTATGCTTTGGCCTGCGTGAGGGCCGACACGATGTCGGTCATTTCGGTAATGCCATGGGATGTGGCGTTTTTACCGATGCAGGTCAGTTAGCCATTATCGTATGGATGCGATGATTTTAAGTTAACATCCTTTATGAACTCCTTTGCGATTCCGTGACACCCGCTAAAAAAATGTAAAAGGGATGGCCTAGCATTTACCCTAGGCCATCCCTTTTGTATCTTAACGCTCTAGTAATTGGAACATCATCATTGCCTTTCCAACAAGCATTTGTTGATTAAACACTTCGAAGTCCATTTTCACAAACTTACGACTCATGTCTAATATTCGAGGCTTTACAGTAAGTGTACTTTCCATTTGCACAGGCTTGATGAAATAAATCGTCATGTTTTCGGCAACTGCATCCCCACGTTTACGACGCTTTAATGCGAATGAACCAACTTCCGCTAACAAAGTTGTAAATGCTCCATAAGAAATTGCCCCATATTGGTTTGTCATTTGAGGTGTGACTTTAAATTCTACGATTAATTCCTCATCGCCAAGCACCTTCATCTCGTTTTTCACTAGATCATCAATCGTTTCACCATGCTGCGGCTGTCTTTGAGCAAGCTGAAGCGCTTTTAGTACATCTTGTCGACTAATGACACCTTGCAAAATATTGTCATCGTCGACAATTGGTAATAGGTCAATCCCTTCCCAAATCATACGATGTCCCGCAGAAGCAACACTCATTTTCATCGATCCAGCAATCGGATTTTTTGTCATAACCTTTTCAATAAGCTCATTTTCTTCTCGACCAATAACGTCTTTTACGGTAATCATCCCAACAAGCTTATTGTTTGCTGTCACAACAGGAAACGCACCATGAGTTGTTCGTTCATTTAGTTTGTGGAAATGATGAATTGTGTCATCATTTCGAAGAACAGAAGTATCAGTCATCGGCACATAAATATCTTCAATAAATAAAATATCTTTTTTGATTAACTGGTCATAAATTGCACGGTTTATCATCGTTGCCACGGTAAAGGTATCATAGCTTGTTGAAATGATCGGTAGATCCAAGGAATCTGCGAGCAACTTGTTTTCTTCATTTGTATCAAAGCCCCCTGTAATTAAAACAGCCGCACCAGCTCTCAGTGCATTTTCATGTGCTTTAATACGGTTACCAACGATGAGCAAGCTCCCTGCATCTGTATAACGCATCATATCTTCTAATTGCATGGCACCAATAACAAATTTCGTTAACGTTTTATGTAGACCTGTTTTTCCACCTAACACTTGACCGTCTACAATATTAACGATTTCAGCGAAGGTTAATCGCTCAATATTTTCTTTCTTTTTCTTTTCAATACGAATTGTTCCAACACGTTCAATAGAGCTTACTAAACGGCGATTTTCCGCTTCTTTAATGGCACGATAGGCCGTTCCTTCACTCACCTGCATTTCCTTTGCAATTTGACGTACTGAAATTTTATCACCCACGGGTAATGATTCGATGTATTGTAAAATTCTCTCATGTTTTGTAGACAAAATATCACCTATTTCTCAAGCATCAAATTCTGCTCTTAGTGTACCATAATTTTTAGAAAAATATTTAATATAAAGTGATGAATTTGTTTTACTTTTCCCATCGTTTCAACTACGCACGTGGTGTCAACTCATATAGTACAGCAGTGTCACAGATTAGGAACAGTTTACTTTTTCACCTGCTTTTAAAATTTGAACCTCTGCATGTTGCACTAAATCTGCAAAAATTTGTGGATCCTGCTCGATTGGGGGAAATGTATTGTAATGAACTGGTATGACAATTTTCGGCTTCAAAAATGACACGGCATAAGCCGCATCCTCTGGGCCCATCGTGAAATTGTCACCAATCGGTAAAAACGCAATATCGATAGGATGGCGTTCTCCAATTAATTTCATATCACTAAACAAAGCTGTATCCCCTGCATGATAAATCGTTAATCCTTCGATAAATAATAAAATGCCAGCAGGCATTCCCATATAAATAATTTCATTATTTTCTGTTATATATGACGAACCGTGGAACGCTTGCGTAAACTTCACTTTACCAAAATCAAATTCCTTAGCTCCCCCTATATGCATTGGATGCGCTCTCACTCCTTGCCAAGAAATCCAATTGGCTAGCTCATTTGGCGCAATGACAAGTGCATCTTTTTTCTTTGCAAGCTCCACTGTATCACCGACATGATCATTATGGCCATGTGTAAGTAAAATAATATCTGGTGCTTCATCAGCAACCTTTAAATCCGTTAGCCCATTCCCATTAATGAATGGATCTATCAATATTGTTTTCCCATTTGATTGAATTTTGACAACAGAATGTCCATGATAACTAATTTCCATATAAGTTTCCTCCCTACGGTATATATTGTTCTACATCATTTTTTATTCGCTATCCATGCGATTTTTCCCTTTTTTTGATATGCTAGTACAGAGAATAATGGATTCTTTTCCAACAAAGATCAATTTCGCCTAAGCGAACATGCTAGGTAGGCTATAAATGTAGCCAATCACCCCGCAATTTTTTTCAATGCAACAAGAGGAGGAACTGTTTATGTCAAAGGTTGTAGAAATTCAAAGCTATTTACAACAAAACCAAATTGATGCCGCTTTCGTAACGACACCAGACAATGTTTTTTACGTCTCAGGTTTTAAAAGTAATCCGCATGAGAGATTACTTGGCGTGATGATTTTTAAAGAGGCAGAACCTTTTTTAATTTGCCCAAAAATGGAAACCCCAGATGCGCAGGATGCAGGTTGGCCTTATGAGATCATCGGTCACCAAGATACTGAAAATTCAATGGACGTTCTTGCCCAAGCGATAAAAGCTCGTAAAGTTAACCCACAAACATTTGCTATTGAAAAAGCCCAGCTCATCGTAGAGCGTTTAGAAGCGCTACAACACTCATTCCCACAGGCAAATTTTGTTCGTCTCGATGAAAAAATCAATGCTATGCGAGTAATTAAAGATGGAACTGAATTAGAAAAATTACGTAAAGCTGCAGCATTAGCTGACTATGCTATTGAAATCGGCTGTAAAGAAATTGCTGAAGGCAAAACAGAAATGCAAATCTTAACAGCGGTAGAACGTGCTATTCAGGATAAAGGCTGCAAGATGTCATTTGAAACAATGGTATTGAGCGGTCCAAAAACAGCCTCGCCACATGGTAAACCAGGTGCTCGAAAAATAGAAAAAGGCGATATGATATTATTCGACCTTGGCGTAATTTACGACGGTTATTGTTCTGACATTACACGTACGGTTGCCTTTGGTGAACCTAGTGAGGCACAAAAAGAAATCTACAACATAGTACTAGCCGCTAACATAAATGCAATTGCAGCAGTAAAACCAGGTATTCGCGCAATGGATTTAGATAAAATCGCTCGTGATACGATTGCCGACGCGGGCTATGGCAAATATTTCACACATCGACTTGGGCATGGACTCGGCATTTCTGTACATGAGTTCCCTTCTGTTACAGGCGCAAATGAAATGACTATGGAAGAAGGCATGGTCTTCACAATTGAACCAGGTATCTATAAATCCGATGTGACAGGTGTCCGTATTGAAGATGATGTAGTCGTAACAAAAGATGGAGTAGAAGTACTAACAAAATTCCCAAAAGATTTGATTGTACTGTAATTCTATTTAAGGAAAAGGAAGCAACCAACAAGGTGCTTCCTTTTTTAGTGTAAAGTATGCTCTTCGGCACAACGAGGGGTTGATTTCCGTTCCGACTGGGCGCTTTCCTGGGGGCGTCCGATGAGCCGCTTCACTCGCGTTGCTCGCTCCAGGGTCTCGGGCCAACACGATGTTGGTCACGAAGGCGTTATCACAGGACGTGATGGTTTTAGCCTTCGTTCCTCTATTGCTGATCCCCAAGGAGTCGCCCAGCCTCCACTACAATCAACTTCTTCACATAGCATATTTCTTCTGACATGTTACTCTAATTTATAAAAAACTTAGCAAGATGTGTTTTTGTGCGAAAGCGCAGCATTAGCAATAACAGGTGTACAATTGCGTCACTGATATAACTTGCAATAGTGTTCACTTTTGAAATGAGTAAAATTTATAAAAGTTCTACACTATTGCTGATTGGAGTGGAAGGCTACTCGACTCCCGTGGGATAGCGAGACAGACGAGACCCTAAGGCCAACATGATGTTGGTCACGAAGGCATTGTCACAGGACGTGACGCATTTAGCCTTCGTTCCTTTAGCGGAGGAAGCGGCTCGGCGCTCGCCCACAGGAAGCCTTGCTCTGCGCGAAAGCGAAGCGTCAGCGACAAAGCGAGTAGCCTGGAACGGAAATCAACCCTCATTTTGCTAATAGCCATAGTTCTCCAACAACATAAAAGGAAGCAACCATAAACACACGGTGCTTCCTTTTGTTATTTAACTTATTGAATTAATTCATCAACATTTACATATGGCAAACCTTGAGAGTCTGCAACAGCCTTGTAAACAAGATGTCCATCAATAGTATTAACACCTAGTTTCAATGCAGTGTTTTCAACACATGCTTGTCTATAACCCTTATTCGCAATTTGCAGTGCATAAGGAATTGTATTATTTGTTAAAGCAATTGTTGATGTACGAGGTACAGCTCCTGGCATATTCGCTACTGCATAATGCACAACGCCATGTTTTACATAAGTTGGATTATCATGTGTCGTCACGCGATCAGATGTCTCAAAAATACCGCCTTGGTCAATAGCAATATCGACTACTACTGAACCCGGTTGCATTGACTGAATCATTTCCTCAGAAACAAGCTTTGGTGCTTTCGCTCCAGGAATTAAAACTGCCCCAACTACTAAATCTGAGCTTTTCACTGATTCTGCAATATTATAAGGATTGGACATTAATGTTTGAATATCGCGGCCAAATAAATCTTCTAATTGACGTAAACGCTCTGGGCTTAAATCAATAACCGTCACATCAGCACCCATTCCAACCGCTATTTTCGCCGCATTAGTTCCAGCTATACCGCCACCGATCACTGTCACTTTACCGCGTGGTACACCTGATACGCCGCCTAGTAAAATACCTTTACCTTCATGGTTTTTCTCTAAAAATTGTGCACCAATTTGCGTTGCCATTTTACCAGCAACTTCACTCATTGGTGTTAATAGTGGTAAGGAACCGTTTGCTAATTGCACTGTTTCATATGCAATGCCTACAACTTTTTTATTTAAAAGTGCCTGCGTTAATTCAAGCTCTGGCGCTAAATGTAAATAAGTAAATAAGATTTGACCTTCATAGAAGTAATCGTATTCTGATGCTACGGGTTCCTTTACTTTCATAATCATTTCTTGTGCCCATGCTTCTTTTGCTGTCTCAACAATATGAGCACCTGCAGCAACGTAGTCTGCATCTGTAAAGCTTGAGCCTAAACCTGCTCCAAATTCAATATACACTTCATGGCCTGCATTTGTTAATGTAACAACCCCTGCTGGTGTCATGGCTACACGATTTTCATTGTTTTTAATCTCTCTTGGAATACCAATCTTCATCTTCCCTATCCCCTTCCATTACCTAAAAAATAAGCACATTTTGTTACATACTCTTTTGTATTGATGCACCCCTTGCATTTCCATATTACCAAACATAAACAAAAAATGCTTTAATTAAAATAATAATATAAAAAATTCACAATATTCTGATAATGATAAACATTCCACTTTTATCGATCGATAAGAGATTCCTGGAGAACGCCACGTAAGTAACAAAAATATGCTTGTAATCGTAATATTTATTTTGTTTGTCAGTGTAAATGCCTTCACTTTTTCACAGCTTTTCTTCCGGAAAGTATTTCCTTTAGAGAATTTCATTTGGTATAATTAACATATACAAATCAGGGAGGTAATTCAAATGGCTAATAAATATAAAAGCATAGTAGTTGCAGTAGACGGTTCTAAGGAAGCTGAATACGCTTTCCGTAAATCGATTGACGTAGCAAAACGTAACGAAGGTGCTGTATTAAATTTAGTAAATGTTATTGACACACGTTCATTCGCTGCAATTGAAGCATACGACCGTTCAATTGCTGAGCGTGCTCAAGCATTCTCTGAAGAGCTATTAAATGGTTACAAAAAACAAGCTGAAGAAGAAGGCTTAACAAATGTTAACCTTGTAATTGAATACGGCTCACCCAAAAATATCATTACAAAAGAGCTTTCTAAAATTGTAGACGCAGACTTAATCATCTGTGGTGCAACTGGGCTAAATGCAGTAGAACGCTTCCTAATCGGTTCCGTATCTGAAGCGATTGTACGCTCAGCTAAATGTGACGTACTTGTAATCCGTACACCTGAAAATTAATTTTGTCTTACATAAAAAAGGTATCCCATTTCGGATACCTTTTTTACTTATTTCCCTTCTTGCCACATCTTCACTTTTTCGAAGAACATAGCAAGAGCTTGTTTATTTTGCATGTTTGGTACTTTTGCTAACAGCACCTCTTTTGGAGCTTTAAATTCCTTACCTTGTTTTTGCAAAATGACAATGCTCTTTTCAAGTGCTTTATTGGCGAACATTGTATCTGGTAATTGAATAATTGCTTGAATCCAAGCATGCTTTTGAATGTATTTATGCAGTTGTTTCGACTGCTCAGAATCAAAGAGATGGGTTGGTGCTAGGAAAAATAAGTAGCCCCCATCCTTCGTGTAATGAATGGATTGCTCAATAAATAAGTGATGTGCATAACTCATCCCTTCTGAAGCGCATAGTTCATAATCTAATGCGACATCTTCATTCGGGTAATATCCGACCGGTAAATCACAAACAATCGCATCTGCAGGCGTTACTAATAAATCTTCTAATGCATCTTGACGGAATAAGGAAACTGGCTGCTCTGTCAAATCGGCTGTAGCAGCAGCTATACGAATAAGTAGCTCATCAACCTCAACACCTGTTGCTTCTATTTTTCCGTCTAATAAATTCATCACTGTTAAGAGTAAGTTTCCAGTACCTACCGCTGGATCTAAAATCGAAATTTTTTCTGCTTCTAGACGATCAGCAAATAGTTGTTCTACAAAATAACCCACTAATAACCCAAGAGTATCAGGTGTCATTTGATGATTCGGCTGAGATCCTTTTCGCATCCCCTTTAACACAGCAATTTGAATCGCTTTGCGCACATCTTCCTTTGTAGCACCATCTTGTAAAAAATTAACTTCCCCATCTAGCCATGCCTCCAAGCCATCTAAAATGCCCTCTAGCCATGTAACATTATGTTCTTTTTCTATCTTTTCAGCATGTTCATTTAGCCTACCAAATAACTTTTCGATATTTTCCATACACAACTTCCTTTCACGCGAAAAAAGAGCCGTGACAAAAACTTGTCACAGCCCCTTGTCTAGTAATATCTTAGCCTAAAATCAATACATTATGCTAGTGTTTTGACAGCTGCAATTGCCGCTTCATAGTTTGGATGGTTTGTTGCTTCAGGAACATATTCTACATATGTCACTTTGTCATTTGCATCCACAACAAACACCGCACGCGTTAGAAGGCGTAATTCTTGGATGTAGACGCCATATGCTTCACCAAATGAAAGGTCACGGTGATCTGATACTGTTTGAACAGCATCAATGCCTGCTGCACCACACCAACGTTTTTGAGCAAATGGAAGGTCAACAGATACCGTATAGATAACAACATTGTCACCTAAGTTTGCTGCTTCTTCATTAAAACGACGTGTTTGTGCATCGCAAACACCAGTATCTAATGATGGTACAACGCTAAATAAACGAATTTTCCCCTCTGAATCTTTTAATGTAACAGGTGATAAATCATTCGCTAATACAGTAAAGTCTGGTGCTTTGTCTCCAACTTTAACTTCGTTCCCTACAAGTGTTACTGGGCCATTTTTAAATGTTACTTGTGCCATATAAACGCCTCCTAATCTTCATATGTACATAATATTACTAAATAGAGGGAATTAATTGCAACTGAGACAGCTTGTCAAAATTAGTTTTGAAACAATAATCTTTTCGAACCTGTTCAGCCATTTTGCTGAAGATTGCACCATTTTCCAAGCCTATCTCTATAATGTAGGGTTGATTTCCGTTCCGGCTTGGCGCTTTCCTGGCGGCGTCCGATGAGCCGCTTCACTCGCGTTGCTCGCTCCAGGGTCTCGGGCCAACACGATGTTGGTCACGAAGGCGTTATTACAGGACGTGATGGTTTTAGCCTTCGTTCCTCTATTGCTAATCCCCAAGGAGTCGCCAAGCCTCCACTACAATCAACTTTATCCATGGTATACGTTATTATAAATGTATCCTAATTATCGGATCTTTTTCCCAACGAACTAACTATTAATCACCTCTATCATCACTAAAATAAAGAGCTGTCTCACAGTAATGAGACAGCTCTAGCCATTATTCTTCGTTATGTTTCTCTAGCTTTTTAGGTTCTGGTTTTTCCTCTAGAAGTACAGATTCAGTCTTTTCCTCTTTGATTGGCAAAGATGGTTCTACAATATCTTTTTCAATATAAATTTTTTCATGAACGACTGTTGTATCCGCGAAAAAATCATGTACACCTTGATTATTTGGTAAAATACCTACAAGAATATAAAGTGGCATAAAAATGCTATTGATGATACGCCCTATCCAATCACGGAATAACACATCTGACCAAGTCAGCTTCTCATGCTTAAATGAAATAACACGTAATCCAAATATCATTTTCCCTAATGTTTGGCCAAAAAATTTCGTCATTAATACGAAATAACTGTAATAAAAAATAGCGGATATCATCGAAATTGGTGCGTACCACACGGTTTCAGATAATGACCAATCCATTAAATAAAAAATTGGGTTAACGAGAATTCCAACTATAGCTGTAATTACGAATCCATCTAATATAAA
Organism: Lysinibacillus sp.; assembly: GCA_032053185.1. Classification (GTDB taxonomy): domain Bacteria; phylum Bacillota; class Bacilli; order Bacillales_A; family Planococcaceae; genus Lysinibacillus. The sequence goes on along the minus strand of DAMBVB010000006.1, from coordinate 16,266 downwards.
TGCCCAAAAACGTATCCAAAAGCCTGCCGTTTTTAACGCATAATTTTTATTCGTATTTGGCCTATCAATTAGGAAGGCATGCTCCATAGAGGGTGAACCTTGCATAACAATTTCATTGTTTGTCATTGTACTCCCTCCTTAGTTTTCGCCATATAAGTACATCATTTTTGGTGCTTTATAATCTGCCATAATTTTCATCAGCATTTTTTCCTCTGCTGAGGGACCAAACATCGATCCAATTTTCATCCCAACATATGATTGCCAGCCGCCCACATCATATGAATACTCAAATAATTCTGCGTCCTCTAAACCAAAGTCTTTACGCAGTGCAGCAATTGTTGCTTCCTCATCGCCTATCTCATCTACTAAGCCCGCTTCAAGAGCCTTCTTACCACTAAGAATTCGACCATCGGCAACTTTTTTCACATCGGTTTCAGACATATTTCGCCCTTTTCCCACAATATGAACAAATTCCTGATAAGTTTCATTAATCATGTCTTGCATCATAGCACGCTCTTCTGGTGTCACCTCACGCATTGGGCTAAGCATATCTTTATGTTCACCAGATTTAAACGTTTCATATTTAATACCAACTTTTTCCGCTAACGCCTGATAATTAATGGATTGCATAATGACACCAATCGAACCTGTAATTGTATCACGTTGCGCAAATATTTTATCTGCAGGTGCTGAAATGTAATAACCACCTGAAGCTGCCATCGAATCCATAGAAACATAGATTGGAATTTGTCGCTCTTCTTTAATTTTCAAAAGTTTTTTATAGATTTCTGCTGATTCCTTTACACCACCACCTGGTGAATTAACACTTAAGACGATACCTTCCACAGTTTGATCAGATAAAATATTTTCTAATTGATTCAATAAAAATTGATGATCATAAGAAACTTGTTGCCATAAAGTACTTGAGCCAACATCTTGAATCGTACCGTCGACTTTTAAGTATGCAATACGTTTATCCATATCGCCACTTTCTTTAACCTCTTCCATTACCGTCAAGTCGTTTCCAGCTACCAAGCTATCAAAATTACTAAAGAAATCCGATTTAATTATTGCAAAAACAGTGTTGATTCCTAATGAAAATACTAATAGTACACCTGCAATTAATAAAGCGGCCCACCTTTTACCATTCATATCTTTCCGCCTCCTCATAATGTTATACGATTGATATCCTAATTTGTTTCATACTTATTACAATAATATGGACTTATCGCCATTATATGAGGTTGACCTCTGTTTTGGCTGGCCGCTTGTGCAATAAAATTGCGAAAGCGAGCTGCCGCATAGAAAGTTAACAAGGATCATCCCAAACTTTAGGCAATGCGCCATATTATTGCTTTAACTTATTCAGCCTATAATACATTACCTAATTTCATAAAAAAAATCAAAGTTCATAAAAAACAAGAACTTTGATTTCGACATTATTTCCTAGCATATTAATGCTGATTGATATAACGGATTTTTTCTTGCTCACGTAATTCGACCCGACGAATTTTGCCTGATGTAGTCTTTGGTAGCTCAGTAACAAACTCAATGGCACGAGGATATTTATAAGGAGCTGTTAAAGTTTTTACATGACTTTGTAGTTTTTGAATAAGCGCTTGATCACCAACTACTCCATCAGAGAGCACAACAAATGCCTTTACTAGATTTCCACGAATTCCATCTGGACTCGCGACAACGGCAGTTTCTTTTACTGCTGGATGCTTCAATAACGCATCTTCTACCTCAAATGGGCCTATCGTATACCCAGATGAAATAATGACATCATCCCCACGTCCTTCAAACCAAAAATAGCCATCTTCATCTTTATATGCACGATCTCCTGTAATATACCAATCGCCTCTAAATTGTAAATTTGTACGTTCTGGATCGTTTAAATAGTTCTTAAATAACGCGGGTGTTTCACGGTGTACAGCAATATCCCCAACTTCTCCAATTGCAGTAGGATTTCCAAAATCATTGATAATTTCAACAGTATTACCCCGAGTAGGTTTACCCATTGAGCCCATTCTAGCCTCCATCCCTACCATTGTACCAACAAGTAAAGTATTCTCTGTTTGTCCATAGCCATCTCGTACTTGTAAATTAAAGGCCTCGGAAAATACATTGATCACTTCACTATTTAAAGGTTCCCCCGCTGACACAGCCTGACGTATCGTACTTAAATTGAAGTCTTTCAAATTTTCAAGGTCTGCCATAAAGCGGTATTCAGTCGGTGTGCAACACAGAATATTAATATTGAATTTCCCAAGCAATGCAAGGTATGTTGCCGCATCAAAGTGACCTTTGTAAACAAATGCTGTTGCACCACTTCCTAAAGTAGCAAGAAACGGACTCCAAATCCATTTTTGCCAGCCTGGAGCTGCTGTAGCCCAAACAATGTCACCTTCTTGTACACCTAACCAATTTGGAGCAGTAGTTCGTAAGTGCGCATAACCCCAGCTATGTGTATGAACCGCTGCCTTTGGATTGCCTGTTGTACCACTCGTATAAGCTAAAAATGCAATGTCTGTACGCTTAGTCGGTGTAGAACTTATGTAAGTCGTTGGTTGATTTTGCATTTTTTCCAGCAATGGCTGCCAAGGCTCATGTGCATGACCAATGACAAATTGCTGTATTTCTTGTACATTTCCCACATTATCGAATTGTTCAATATAAGGCTCGAATGCAACAACGCCTTTTGCATCGGCATGATTGATTCGATATTCAATATCCTTCGTTCTTAGCATTTCCGAACTAGGGATAATGGTTAAACCTGCCTTTAATGCGGCAATATAGACGATATACGCTTCAACTGATCTTGGCACCATAACTAAAATAACATCACCTTTTTTTAAACCTTGGGATGTAAATACATGTGCTGCCTGATTCGCCTTTTCAAATAATGCTTGATAGGTTAAGTACTGAATTTCCTCATCTTCGTTATAAACTAATAATGCATTTTTTGTAGAATCCTGTGCATATTTTTCAATTTCCTCTGAAATGTTATACCATTCTGGTGCGATTAAATCTTCTCTTTTCATGGCAAATGCCCCCTTTTGTACGCTCATTATAAAACTCAAATTTTATCCTTTTCAATAGAAGACACTCTAATTCATTAAAGTCGTGACAACTATCATGCTTTGCCATATGGCATCAGTCACATATAGATGCTATCCATTTCGAAGTAGCTTTATCGTTTTCGCAATAGTCAACTAAAGCATGATTGCAGGGGGACTCATTGAGGGTTGAGAAGGTAAACCTGACCCTTTGAACCTGTTGGAGTAATTCACATCTATTTACTGATGAAAGGCTCTTTTGCGTGTTTTTTCTACACAAAAAAGAGCCTTTTTTGCACGCTTACGTCCATCCAACAAGGAGGACTTAATTTGGTATTTCAAACGATCCGTAAGTTGTTGCACGTGCAGGTGGAAAATGGGAGGACCTGACGCTTCTCTTTGATATAGTTAAATTACTGCCCGTTAATACGGAATAAAAAATAAAAATTTAAACAAACTAAAACCAGTGCCTTTTACGGTCACTGGTTTTAATTATGATTAAGCAATTATTGGTTGTTTGGCATACCTTTTAATTGTGATTCTGCCATTTGTACAAGACGTTTAGTGATTTCACCGCCAACGGAACCGTTAGCACGAGCTGAAGCGTCAGCTCCTAATTGAACACCAAATTCTTGTGCAATTTCGTATTTCATTTGATCAAGAGCGTACTCTACACCAGGTACAGCAAGTTTGTTTGAACTGCGATTTGAAGTCATGTGTCTCACCTCCTTGTGAATATAGAATGTGCGATATTAGATTTTTAATACGAATATTTCGTAGGTAAATTATACCTACAAAAGAAAGGGGCAAAAAAGCCGACTCAGTTTTTTGAGTCGGCTCGTTAGCTTACGAAATCGCAAGTTTCTTCTATAGAAGATCTGCAAATTTATCGGCTTCTTGCTCTTTTTTCGGGAAAATATAGACTTCACGGTTTTTCACAGCTCGTTCAATTAATTCATCAAAATCCGAGAAGCTTTCGTAGTGCTCAACCTTTTCAAGCTTTGGCTTTGTTTTTGGACTTGCTGGAGTAAAAATTGTACAGCAGTCTTCAAATGGCTGGATAGACGTTTCGTATGTGCCTATTTTCTCTGCAATATCGATAATTTCTAATTTATCTGATGAGATTAATGGACGTAAAATCGGTGTGTTCGTTACGGCATTAATAGCAGTTAGACTTTCGAGCGTTTGACTCGCAACTTGCCCAAGACTTTCACCTGTAACAATTGCTAATGCACTAATTTCTTCACGTACTTTGTCCGCAACTTTTAGCATCATACGACGAGTTGTTGTCATCGATACATTAGAAGGCACTTTTTCTTTAATAAGAACTTGGATTTCAGTGAAAGGAATAACATGTAAACGTATACTTGCTCCAAATTTCGTTAGCTCATTAGCAAGCACCTTTACTTTTTCCAATGAATTTTGGCTTGTATAAGGTGGACTAAAGAAGTGAATCGCCTCTAAGCGCACTCCTCGTTTCATCATTAAATAACCAGCAACAGGACTATCTATTCCACCAGAAAGCATTAATAAAGATTTACCATTCGAGCCTACAGGCATTCCACCTGCACCCGGAATAACTTGTGCCATCATATATGTTGCATCATGACGCACCTCTACACGAAGTTCGATATCAGGCTGTTTCACCTTTACTGATAAATTTTGATATTGCGGTAATACATAACCACCAATTTCGCGTTGAATGGCATGTGATGCTAACGGAAATGTTTTATCAGTGCGCTTTACTTCTACTTTAAAAGTAAGCTGCTCATTTTTAAATGTATCCATAATTTTTGTGGCCAGTTTTTTCATGGCCTCGATGTCTTTTTCACATGCGGCCACTGGACTAAATGATTGGATACCAAAAATTTTAGGTAATCCTTTTAATAAAACGTCCATTTGTGTTTCATTTTGAATAGCGATAAACATACGATCGCGCTCTGTGCGAATGTGTAAATGTCCTAAATCCGCAAACGCATGACGAATGTTCTCGCGTAAACGACGAATAAAATCCATCTTGTTGCGACCTTTTGTTGAAAGCTCCCCATATCGAATTAAAATTTCTTTCCAAATCATTGTTAAAATTCTCCTTTAAGTTCTGTCCATACTTCATCTAATACTTGTTTAAACTTTACAATATCTTCATCTGTTACATGCGCGCCATAGCTTATTCGAATAACACCATTTTTAAAATGTTCATCAATATTTAGAGCTTCCACAACATGGCTTGTTGTTGTCTGTTTCGATGAGCAAGCACTCGATGTCGATACAATTACATTGCGTTTTTGCAATGCATTAATAATGACTTCACCTTTTAAGTCACGAATACTAAAAGATAAAATATGCGCCGCACCTTGTGGGGTTGATAAAATATGCACTGCATCTCCATATCCACGTAATTGCGTGCATATTTCTTCATTCCATTGACGGTATTTTTTCGCACGATCATTCATCGTCTCTACTGCCATCCGGGCTGCTTTGGATAGGGCTACTGCTTGCGGTACAGCTACTGTTCCACTACGTAAACCAAACTCCTGTCCTCCGCCAAGTGCATACGGTTGCCATTTCATTTTTTTACGGAATGCGAGTACACCTGAACCTTTAAAGCCATGAATTTTATGGGCAGAAATTGACATACAGTCTGGTCCCTCGTCATCGTTAAATGATATCGGTAACTTTCCAAAGCTTTGTACAGCATCCACGTGAAAAGCTGCGCGACTTGATTCATGAATAATTTTTGCAGCTTCAAAAATTGGTTGAATAGCACCCATTTCATTATTTACATGCATCATACTTACTAAAATGGTATCCTTGCGCACTTTTGTGCGAAGCTCCTCTAAAGAAATAACGCCATTTTTATCGGCTTGCAAGTATTCTACGTCAAAACCCTCTTGCTCAAGTTGCTTAACAGATTCTAGAACAGATGGATGCTCGATTTCAGTTGTTAAAATATGCTTTCCTTTATGTGTATTGCTACGTGCTAATCCAAATATAGCCGTGTTATTGGATTCAGTACCACCTGATGTAAATAGCACATTTTTTGCTTCCGTCTGCAAAATATCTGCTACTTGCTCACGTGCACGCATTAACAATTCGTTTGCTTCAACACCCATTGCATGAATGGAAGCTGGATTGGCATAATACTGCTCATTCACTGCCATAAATGCTTGCATAACCTCTTTTAAAGGTTTTGTTGTTGCACTGTTGTCTAAATAGATTGTATTCACTTCCATTAATATTCACACACTTTCAAAACGTTGATTTAACGGTATTTATCATAACGCAATCTTCGGCAATTGACTACTAACTTTAACAATTATCCTCATTTAATCACTTATTGTTTGCTTTTAATGTACAAAACCACCCTTTAAAGAGTGGCATCTTAAAAACTTGCTATGGAACGTTTCTAGCTAAAAATTAAGCAGTATAAAAAATTTGATTTTTGCATTGTTAGACTCATCACCAAAACGTGGGGTTGATTTCCGTTCCGACCGGGCGCTTTGCCGCTGACGCTTCGCTTCACGTCCTATAGGTACTTGTGCCGATGTTCCTGTACAGAAATAACCAACTAGCTCTTCTTTATCATTGACAATTGAATAATACGGATTTTCAAGAATTTCTTTTAGGGATTCATCGCATAGATCATTGTTATAAAAATCATATGGCTCCTCATATTTCCAACCTAAAATATCAGTCGCAAAAATTTCATTCATTTCCCGAATATAAAATTGCATTTGAAACACCTCTAATAGTTTTTAATCAATACCGTAGTGAGACAGCATGTCAAGCTTCCCGTTCCATTTAAAAATGAATGCGTAGCTTCCTCAAACGTTCCAAGGTGTAAAAACATATGTTTATAGAAATGTGCACCTTTATAACAAAACTGTCTAAAAAGTAAACTATACCTTTTAGACAGCTGATTTAATTCTTTATTATACTTGACTATTTTGATGCTGTTTCTTCTGCTACAAGTTCTTGAATTCGCTTTAAAGCACCTGGCTCCATTTCTTCAACTGCCGTTCCAGCCTCTTCTAATGCTTTGGAATAGCGGAATTGATTAAAGGATTTTTCTGCTTCCTTTAAACGAGTCTGCAATTTTGGATTTGACGCACGATGACGATTACCATACTGAATAATACGTTCAATCAGCATTACATTTTCAATCAATTCATGCGCCTTCGCTTTTACATCCTCTACACAAAGTGTTGCAGCATTTAAATTATTATGAACTGTTCCCATATTGAGTGGTACCTCTTGAAGGCTTTGCATAACTACATAAATATGCTCTGCTGCCTCATCTAGACGGGCATCCATCTCTTCAGGAATACCTGGAATATTAGCCTTATTCAATAGACGATCTGTCTCTTGTAATGTTTTCTTTAAGCTTTCTACTTGTGTACGAGCCTTGTTTTCATCAACTCGGAGCTTCTTCATCGTATTTGATAAATGACCTTGCTCCTCATGGATATGTTCAAGCTCCTCATTAATTTCAATCAATTCTTCCTGCAAACTTGAGTATGCGGATTTTTCCTCTCTAACACGCATTGCTAATAAATCATAGCGACGTTGTAAAGCCTCTAATTGCTTTAATGCAGCTTTTGGAATTTCTGCATCTTTTTCATTTAAACGATAGCTTTGCTGCACAAAAGTTGCTTCATCACTTACTAATCTTGTTGAACTAATAACATTAGTAATCGAGCTTAATAAACGGTCACAATTTTGGTCAACATAATTTTTAGCAATAACTTCTTTTTCAAGTAGATCGTAAAAGTGATCAATCTCTTCATTTATTTCAGCTACACGTGGTTTAACAACAGTTAAATTTAACGCTGCTAATTCATTTTTTAATGTCGCAAATTCTTCTTCAAATTTATCGAGTGCCTTAGTTAACTCTAAATGCTGTAAATAATAAGATTGCTCTTCCATTTCACGCTGGCCACTCCGTAATTCCTGTACCGCTCCTGGTAGCTTTACTTGCAATTCAGTCAAAATTGTCGGGACTTCATTAATATAATCAAATGTCTGGTGCGATTCTTGGTTCAAGCCGATAACAATTTCTCGAGCCTGCATATAATTCCCTTCGCTAGTAAGCACATCGAATTCCTCAAACTTTTGAACAAACGCCTCCAGCTTTTTCTCCAGTGCCGGTAATGCTACACCAAATGAATGTTGGTGAGCTAACAATGTTTTACGTGCAGAGCGATAGTATTCTTTTAATTGTTCAATTTCAATACGATTTTTTTCTTCGCTGCCAATTAATTCATTTAGTTCTACTAAGATTTTATCTTTGTCTTGTTCACATTTTTGAATATAATCTTCTATCTCACGTTCAATTAACGTCGCTTTCTTAAAACGAAGTCTATTTATTTGATCCTCTGCATCAAATAAAAGCGAATCAATTTTTGTCATATGTACATCGATGACTTCATCCCAGCTATTACGCCAACGTTCAAACATCTCTTCGGTTTCACCGTTCATATTTAAAGATTTAACTTTTGAAATTTCCTCATTTATGGGATTGTTTTGTATTTGTGATTTTTCATTTTCAAGTTTAGCAATGATTGTTATATGTTTTCGTCGCATCATAAATCCTACTATCGCTAAAATTAATAGTAGGATAACCGGAATGATGATATACTCCATCGTAAGCCTCCTATTCTACAATAAACGAATTGGCTAGTTGTTTTTATTATATACTATGTTATCGCCTTTTGTACTAAAATTTGAGTGTTTTTATGTATTTACGCCTTTCAAGAATAACACCTACTTAAGTTTTAAACAATTTGCGCAAATAAAAGTGTTTTATTCAAAAGCTAAAGGAGTGGTAATTTTATGAAATATGACGGCCATGTTCATAGTCCATATTGTCCACATGGTACTTCTGATTCATTTAAGCAATACATTGAAAAAGCAATTGCTCACAGCTTTACAGATATTACCTTTGCAGAACATGCACCATTACCATTGAATTTTGTTGACCCTACACCACAGCAAGACAGTGGTATGAATCCAGAATTTTTAATGCCTTATTTTGAAGATTTACAGCACCTTCAAAAGGAGTACGCACAAGACATTCGCATTCATATCGGTCTTGAGGTTGACTATATTCAAGGCTTTGAGCAAGAAACTCGTCAATTTCTTGATACATATGGACACTTTTTAGATGACTCTATTTTATCAGTCCATTTTTTACAATGGCAAAATATCTTTGAATGCATAGACTTTTCTCCAGAAAGTTTTATGGCTTTTTCAAAAAAAGTGGGCTCTATTGAACAAGTGTATAATTTATATTATGATACTGTCCTACAATCCATTAAGGCAGACTTGGGACAATATAAGCCTAAGCGCATTGGGCATCCTTCACTTATTCACAAATTCCAATTAGCACATAAGGTGAAAATTGATGATTCTGTGCGGATTCGAGAAGTTTTAGATTTAATGAAGGAAGAAGGCTATGAACTAGATTTAAATAGCGCTGGTTTAAGTAAAACATATTGTCAGGAGCCTTATCCACCATTTACCTTTATCGATTATAGTAAATCGATTGGGCTACCAATTGTTTTTGGTTCAGATGCACATCGTGTTACTGATTTACATCAATATTTTAATGTTATATTTCCAAAATAAATAACTTTCAAACGAGGTGCTATTATGTTTACACAAATTAATTATGAAGGGCCAATTGCCGCGCAATATAATACATTAGCCAAACAGTTAGATGCCCTACTTACCGGAGAAAGCGATCGCATTGCTAATTTAAGTAACGCGATCGCCTTACTAAATCAATTCCTACCAAACATTAACTGGGTTGGTTTTTATGTATTACAGGGGGATGAACTTGTATTAGGGCCATTCCAAGGCTTACCTGCCTGCGTCAGAATACCAATTGGACGAGGTGTTTGTGGAACAGCTGTAGGCAGAAAAGAAACAATAGTGGTAAAAGACGTACATGACTTCCCAGGGCATATTGCCTGTGATGCGGCGTCCCAATCTGAAATTGTTATTCCTTTAATAAAAGATGGACAGGTCATCGCTGTTCTTGATATCGATAGCCCAATCGTCAATCGCTTTTCCAAGGAAGATCAAGAGGGGTTAGAGCTATTCGTAAAAACCTTACTTCTTCATTTATAAAATGAAACTTTAATCAGTGGGGGTTCTTGACCCCACTAATTATTAGTCTTCACCAATCGGGTTTTTACGGGCAGTTAACCTCCCCTTATTTCTTTACCCTCATTGAATTTGAAGCGGGTGGACCCGACGCCTCACTTTTGATATAGATCAATTACTGCCCGTTAATGCGAGATAAAAAAATGCGCTGAAATGATTTATTGTCATTTCAGCGCATGAGGCAACCGTTTTATTTTCAAAACAACTGTTTTCTTTTATTACATTATAAATTGTTTTGATAGGATCGATCATGAATACAAAATCGATTTTTACCACTGTTTTTCGCTTCGTAAAGCGCTGTATCTGCATGTAGGAAAACAGATTGGAACGCTGGACGGTACTGTTCGTCCCATGTTATGAGACCTGCTGAAATAGTCACCTGAGGATCTGTTATATTTGGAATTATTGCAACAATTGTTGCTGCAAATTCGATTGCTTCTTTTTCATCAATATTTGGGATATACACAGACATTTCTTCTCCACCCCAGCGTGCACAAATACCACGATCTCCAGTAGTTTCTTTTAACTGTAGCGCAATTTGCAAAAGAATCTTATCACCAATTTGGTGACCATACGTATCATTAATGCGTTTGAAATTATCAATATCAATGAGTAAGAACATCCCTGATTGATCATTTTTAAGAGACTTTTCTACATACTGGTCTAAATAACTTCTTGCATACAATTTCGTTAAATGGTCCAAATCTACCATTTCCTGAAGTTGGTTACGTAATATGGAGTTTGCAATTGCTAAAGAAGAGTGATGGATTAATGATTGCATTAATTTAAAACTATCGAATGAAAAGAAATATGGCTCCTTGTGTAACACAATACTAAAGCCATTAATTTTTTCTTCCATTAAAATCGGGATTGCCATAATTGAACGATAGTCAATTTGATTAGGGGTTAAGCGACTGAAATCGGCAATAAATAGTGGATCATTGCTATGTTGAAAATGCTGTTCAACATGTTTTATATATGTTAGACCATTCTCTGCATGGAATAAGGCTGTACTCGCATCCGTCACTTGAAAAGTGTCATTACGTTTAAAAGCGAAACAAACTTCCATTGGTTGAAAAGATTTCATTAACTGTTTTTGAAGGAAAAGTAACATCTCATTAATGTCAATCCTCATATTTAAACGATGCGACGTTTCATTGATGAGTTGTAAATCACTTACAAGGCGATGTGATTGATGATATAATTTTGCATTTTCTAGCGCATTTCCAGATGTTTGTGCTAGCATTCGTACAAAATCTTTTTCAGCCGTTGAAAAAAGATATGTTGTCGGTGCACTTACTTGTAAAATACCATAAATAGCTTGCCTCCCTTTTATAGGGGCATTTAATAATCGACAATTCAAATCGCTTGCGAGCTCCGTCGTCAGCTCTCCTGAGACAAAAGCCTCTATAGTCGCAGGTCTCTCAGATAAGTAATCAAAAGGCTTAATATCGATCGTCGTATGGCGGTCTTGATCATTCGATAGTATAAGCTCCACATTAAACTCCGGTAAATTATCCTTAATATTTTTCAAAACATTTTCTAAAATTAAATCAATATCCATAGTGGAATGAAATAAATCTGTCATATTGTACAGTTTTCTATATTGGTCTTCATTCACTTTCACTTCAAAATTTTCTCTAATTATCTGAAAAACCTTCGTAAGCGTTTCGACAAACTTTTCCCCGCAATCCGAAGTCATAAAGTCTGTCCAAGCATCGGTTGCCTCGACGAGTAGCACACCAATCGGATTTTTGCCTTCTGCTTGGAAAAGTACCATATCTGTCATCATCGTATATGCTTCTTTTTCTTTCACTATATAAGGGACTTTTACCAATTTCTGTTGATAAAAGCTAGCTTCAATCATTAACCATGACACAGCATTTAGTTTTGTTTCAATTGTTAAAGTAGTCATTTCTTCAATAGGTATTAAAGTGTTACCTTCGAAACCGAGAAATGCCACTTTTACAATTCCAAAGTGCTTCTTTAGACACTGTTCCAATGAGGAAAAATACTCATTAAAACCGGCTTGTTCCTTAGAACTCACCCAAATGCTCAAAACATCTGCTTTTATACATTTTAGCGTTTGTAAATGGTCTGTCATGAAATCACCTTTTCTATATAACGTCCATATCAATACTATTAACTTATAGTATAGTATACATAATTTGTGTCATTCTGACTATGTTATTCTATGTTACTTTTACATTTTACATTTCACACTGTACAATTAACTATTTCTAAATATCGAGAGATGTTAGATAGAGGGGAAATTTTCACTATTATCCTTTTTTCGAAAATAGTTAGTCTCATAATTGACGTCTATGTAATAAGCAGTTAAAATAGAGTTTGTGTAAAATAAACGCAGCAGTGGTATGAGCTTATAACTGTATTTTATTCCTCTATTCTATTAGATGGTGTATTGCGTAACCTAACGGCTGCATAGGCGAAAATACATGAAAATAAAATGCGTATAAGAATGGGTACTACTGGTTTTTGTTTTACAACAAAAAAACCAAATTTAAAGGAGGAGACAACAATATGTCTCGTTATACAGGTCCATCTTGGAAAATATCACGTCGTCTTGGTATCTCACTAAGCGGTACAGGTAAAGAAATCGAAAAACGCCCTTACGCACCAGGTCAACACGGTCCAAACCAACGTAAAAAATTATCAGAATACGGTTTACAGCTTCAAGAAAAACAAAAACTTCGTCACATGTATGGCATGAACGAACGTCAATTCCGTACTCTATTCGATCGCGCTGGTAAAATGAAAGGTGTTCACGGTGAAAACTTCATGGTTCTTCTTGAAACTCGCCTTGACAACCTAGTTTACCGTTTAGGTTTAGCTCGTACACGTCGTGGAGCTCGTCAATTAGTAAACCACGGTCACATCTTAGTAGACGGCAAACGCGTTGATATTCCTTCATACAGCGTAAAACCAGGTCAAACGATTTCTCTTCGTGAAAAATCTCAAAACCTTGCTGTAGTAACAGAAGCAATCGAAGTAAACAACTTCGTACCTGACTACTTAACATTTGATGCTGACAAAAAAGAAGGTACATTCACTCGCCTTCCAGAGCGTTCTGAATTATCGGCTGAAATCAACGAAGCATTCATCGTAGAGTACTACTCTCGTTAATTTTTTAACGTTAGATTACTTACGGTTCTTAAACCTCGCAACCTTGTTAACACAAGTGTTTGCGGGGTTTTTGTAAATAATTAGGTAATCGGAAATTTAGGTTTTTTCACTGGCAGTTTTGGGGAGCGACTGGGGGAGTATTTTTTCACTTAATAAATTCAAAAAATAACATACGGCCGGTGTATTCGTTAAAAATGTTCTAATATAAAAAAGTCACTCAGAATTTTAAAAATGTCCTTTACAAAGGGTACACTTTATAGAGCGAACGTTCTTTTTTTAACAAGTAGAATTTTGTGGAAATACAACATGCCCAGGCTCAAAATTTATTGAGTACCCGGGCTTTATAAAGTTAAATTATGAACACCAGTGAATTCTCTATAAACTCAAAAACTATTTACCTCTGATTTTAAACTGTCTACAAATTCGTTAATTTGTTCCATTTTTACTTTTAGACATAGTGCAGGACCACTTTCTGATGCACTATGATTATTCTTCTCTCCTGCATCTAACACAAAAATTATTCTATAATAAGGCTCCCATTCATCCCTTTCATGTTCAGGCACTTGAAGAAAACCATGTCCAGGATAATAATAATTACCAAATAGAGGAATGTGATAGATACACAAGCCTGGATCATGAGGCTCTAGCATACTTAGATGCATAATATCGATCTGTTTTAAATCATCTAATAACTTTAAGAAATCTCTCTTTAAGCAAACAATTTCTGTATGCACCTCTGGAAAAGCAGGACCAGAGCGGAAATGAATGTGGAATTTTACACTCTCATCATTAACTAATTTTAAATTTATTTCAACTTCACAACTGGGTTGACTAAAATAATCTTTTAATAAAGCCATAAATAATTCCCCTTTTTTGGTTATACTAGATAAATTACAACAATCCACAGTTACTATACCATGGATTGTTGTCATACTATAAATGAACTACTAGGGAATTTTCTTTATTAAATTCCCCTCTCGAAATCCCGTTACTTATCTCCTACATACTGCCAAGTGCTTTTCAACCATTTTAGTTTTTTTGACTTTTGATTATATACTGTATCAATTTCATCCGTACCTTTTTTAAGTAAGACTGCAGTTCTTTTATTTTCGGATTCATTCTCTAACCAAGCAATTCGTTCTCCACTCCACCCATCTACATATTTTGTACCATTGGACAAAGCATCATCTATCATTTTTCCTGTAATCTTACGATCTACTGCTTGTTCAGCAGCATGTTTTGATACATAAACTATTTTTTTTGAAGCAGTCCTTGCTAAAAACGGAACTCCATATCTAATAGTAACAGTTGCTAATAATGGAATAAGAGGAGCTATACGTGGTTCGATTTGAATTTCATCTTCTAAATTAATTCTTGGGCCACCTAAATCTTGATTTATACCATCTGTTTCGCCATCTGTTTCATTAACTATTTCTTGTTCAATAATTACTTCTTCTTGACTAAAAGAACCGTTTATTTGCAAATCCTGGTGCTCATTTGCCTTAGCGAGACGTGGGGAAATGATACTGAAAACTAATGTAAAACAAATCAATCCTATAATATTTTTAATTATGTTATTCTTCAAAGTTAATCCTCCATTATTGTAAAAATATAAAAATGTTATAACATTCCATTACTCTCGAGTCATTACTATCCTACCATTACCAATAACCAAATTCAAAGGATAATTAACGCCATTTTTCCGGCGTTCATACCGTCATTTTTTTGGCGTATTTCATGTGTTTTCAGCAAATAACGCCAATTCACGCCAATTAAACCGCCATTTTTTGGCGGCTATTAATATTACAACTAAAATATCAATTCCAATACTTTTACCACATATTATTTGACAATCGGTAGAGGCTGGGACATAACTAATGTTCCATTATGAAGACCGGATAATTTTTAAATTAACAAAGCAATCTAAACAGAAAACCCGAACTATTACGAAACACTAAATGAGCGTTTCGTAATATAGTTCGGGTTTTTCGTTGGCTAAAATCCTTTTGTCCCAGCCTCTTAATATTCTTTAATTTCAAAGTAAACAATTTTGTCGTGAACAATATGATCTTTTCTAGATTTGAAAGGACCCATATTAAAGTCTTTATCAAACACATAGTATGACTTTAAATCTTCTGATGGTACATTATCATACCAATGAACAAAATCATTTATCTCATCTTCCGTTAAATCATACTCAAACCAATCATGATTGACTGTTCTAAACTAATAATGCCCGTTTATAGGTAGGAAAGGTTGGGACTTCAATTGAAACTTCATTTGAAGGACAACTTACTCCCTTTTCATTGACACTACGAACTACATAGTAATAAATATTGTCACCCTCTTGACCTTTATCTATATACTCTGTGAGACTAATATTTTCAGCTATCAATGTATAAGAACCATCATTGATTTTTCTATAAACATTGTAACCACTCGCTCCTTCTACCGACTCCCATTTTATAGTATTATCGTTAACGAGTTGGATGATCGGTGAATCTATTTCAATTGGAGTGTACTTAAAAACATTTTTTTCTGGTATTGGAGAGTTTTTCGTGCCTCCAAAAATATATGTAGATGATGAATTTAATGCAATTGCAAAACTTTGTAAACTATCAGGCATTTTACAATTTAAAAGTGTCCATTTATCTGTATTTGGGTTATATTTTTCAATTGATTTGGTATACACCCCTGAATTAGATGCACCTCCAAAAGCATAA
This sequence comes from Lysinibacillus sp., assembly GCA_032053185.1. Classification (GTDB taxonomy): domain Bacteria; phylum Bacillota; class Bacilli; order Bacillales_A; family Planococcaceae; genus Lysinibacillus. The sequence goes on along the minus strand of DAMBVB010000006.1, from coordinate 173 downwards.
AAGTATCCATTGTGTTCTGATATACCAAATGCAGAACGTTCGATATTCAATGAAGTTGACTTAGTCCATAAGTTTTTTTCTGGATCGTATACTTCCACGACACCTTTATTACCATATACGAACCAATGACAGGTACCCTAAGCTACTTGTAACTCATTTTTGATTTGTTCAAG
>DAMBVB010000005.1:118856-146064 GCA_032053185.1 Lysinibacillus sp. | reverse complement strand
CGGGGTTCGGGACTTGCACCCTATAGTTCATACGCATGCCGGGCGCACATAAAAAGCATTTGGAATGAAGACATCCCAAATACTTTTTTGTCATGCAATATAAAATTTGATTTACATAAATTCTTTCACTAATTCATTAAAATCATTTTCGCTCATTTTAATATCAATATCCGTTAATGGTAGCGCTGAATAGCCTGGTACTTTTTCCTGATAGGAAGCTGTTTCGGTATCTTGATAAATAATACCTGTTACTAATCCTTCATGCTCCATCACTGTACGCATTGCCATACCACGGTCAGAATTTTCATAGCCTTCAATATCTGCAAGCTTCGTTAAGTTTTCTTTAAACCAATCGTATGTGTTCACTTTGTTATACGTAACACAAGGTGAGAATACGTTGATGAATGAGAAACCTTTATGATTAATGCCTGCTTCAATTAAAGCTGTTAACTCTTTAATATCTGTTGAGAAACCTTGTGCGACAAATGTAGCTCCGCTTGTTAAAGCTACTTCCAATGGTTTTAATGAAGGCTCAATCGCACCACCTGGCGTAGATTTTGTAATAAATCCCGCAGCAGAACGTGGAGATGTTTGCCCCTTTGTTAAACCGTAAATTTGGTTATCCATCACAACGTATGTGATGTCAATATTACGACGGATAGCATGAATGGTATGACCCATACCAATCGCAAAGCCATCCCCGTCACCACCAGAAGCAATAACATTTAAATCACGGTTGGCCATTTTTAAGCCTTGTGCAATTGGTAATGCACGACCATGTATACCGTGGAAACCGTAAGAATTAATGTAGCCTGAAATACGACCTGAACAGCCAATTCCAGAGATAACAGCTAGTTCGTTTGGTTCAATACCAACGTTTGCTGCGGCGCGCTGAATCGCTGCTTGAACAGAGAAGTCACCACAGCCTGGGCACCAGTTTGGTTTCACTGTATTACGAAAATCCTTAAATGTTGCCATTAGCGAGTCAACTCCTTCACACGATTTTCTAATTCACCTGGCAAGAATGGTGTACCATTATATTTTGTAATCGTCTCGATTTTATCGTGACCGCCAACGTTCATCTTCATAATATTTGCTAATTGACCTGTGTAGTTATTTTCTACAACGACTACTTTTTTTGCTTTTGCTACAAGTGGTGCCACTTTAGCAGATGGGAATGGGTGAATTAAACGAATATGGGCATGGTTCACCTTCAACCCTTGAGCATTTAATCGTTCTTGCACTTCTTCAATCGCTCCACGCGTTGAGTTAAAGCCCACTAATAAAATATCTGCTTCATCATGTGGCGCATTTGAATAGACTGGATGATCAAATTTCAATGCTGCTAGCTTACGGAAACGTTTATCCATTTGTACTTGACGGTTACCAGTTGCTTCAGATGGTTTACCTGTTTCATCGTGTTCAACCCCTGTTACATGGTGAATACCGTTTAACGTACCTGGTAGGACACGCGGTGAAATACCATCTTTCGTATCTTCATAACGTTTGAAGTATGCTTTATCAGCCGCTTCTTCAATGTCATCTGTAACAATTTTACCGCGGCGAATTTCAATTTTATTGTAATCGAATGGCTCTACAGATTGTTTCCCTAGAGATAATTGTAAGTCAGTCATTAAAATAACTGGTAATTGTAATTCCTCTGCAATGTTAAATGCTTGAATTGTGTCAAAGAATGCTTCTTCCATTGTAGAAGGTGCAATCACTACTTTTGGAATTTCACCATGCGTACCATATAACATCGCCATTAAATCTGATTGCTCTTGTTTTGTTGGTAACCCTGTTGATGGACCACCACGTTGTGTATCAACAACAACTAGTGGCTGCTCTGTCATACCTGAAAGACCAAGTGCTTCCATCATTAATGAAAGACCAGGGCCAGCTGAAGCTGTAAAGGCACGAACACCACCAAAGTTTGCACCAATTGCCATTGTCGCTGCAGCAATTTCGTCTTCTGTTTGAATAACCGCACCACCGAATTTCGGTAATTTTTTAATAAGGTATTCCATAATTTCAGAAGCTGGTGTAATTGGGTAGGCTGCCATAAAGCGTGTCCCCGCTGCAAGTGCACCAAGTGCTACTGCATCGTTCCCGATCATGAACATACGGCGTTTACCATCTGCCGGTGCTAAAGCCCAGTCACCAACACGATCATCTAAAAGCTCATTCATTAATGCATGACCGCGTGCAATGGCCTCCATATTTTTCTGAACAACTTCTTCACCTTTTTTGCCAAAAATATCATCTACAACATTTTGGAACACTTCGTCCTCTAAATTTAGCAATGAAGCTGTTGCTCCGATTGCCACCATATTTTTCATCAACGAAGTGCCAAGCTCTGCAGCTACCTCTGTAAAAGGTACCGCAAATAATGGCGCTTTAGAATCTTCTGGCTTTACTGGATCAAATTTTGAATCCGCTAAAATAACACCTGTTTCGGTTAATTCTTTATAATTGACGTCGATTGTTTCTTGGTCGAACGCTACTAAAATATCTAAATCATCCGCAATTGAACGTACTTCTGTTGGACGAACTGTAATTTTATTATTCGTATGGCCACCTTTAATTCGAGAAGAGAAATGACGATAACCGTATAGGAAGTAACCTAAACGATTCATTGCCATTGAGAAAATTTCGCCTGTACTTTCAATCCCTTCACCCTGTTGCCCACCGACTTTCCATGAAAGCTGATGTAACATGTCAACAACTCCTTAGATCCAATGTGTATACTATTATTTTTCCTTCATAAGTTTAACACGAAGAAACGGTCTGCACTATTGTTATTCCATGATTTCAGCGAAATTCAGACCTTTGACTGAAAATGGCGTTCATAAAGTTGTAAATTTCAATTCAGCTAAATATTAACATTTTGCTTGGGGTTTTTTGAGCGAAGCGCCGTGCTAACGTAGCGGCAGCAACGGATGTTTTTTATACGAAAGCGTAGCGACAGCACAGGACGTGGCGTTCTTAAACTGAGTACCTTTAGTAGCTGTTTGGATACATACTGCAAAGGAACCATATGCTCATTCATCTCATCCCCTTAGAGATGGAAGTTTTCTGCTGAATAAAGATAAACTGGCATACGTTTTAACAAATTTCATCCGCAACTTTTAGTGATGGCCTAACATATAAATATGTAAAGCATGGACAATTTTTGGGCAAAACATATTAAAACGCAAAAATGCCTTGCAGCTTATTATGTGCAAGGCATTTTACTTCATTACTTTTTTATCGAATACGTTTCTCTACAAGAAGCTTTAAGGCTGTACGTTCCTCACCGGCAATTAAAATATCGGCAAACGCCGGTGCGCAAATCAAATCTGTGCCACTTGGCGCTACAAATCCGCGTGCAATGGCCACTGCTTTCACGGCTTGGTTAAGTGCACCTGCCCCAACTGCCTGCATTTCTGCTTGCCCTTTTTCTCTGATTACCGCGACTAATGCACCTGCAACTGAATTCGGATTAGAGCGTGATGATACTTTTAATGAATCCACAATTATTCCTCCCCGTTTCGCGAATAGTGTTTACGCTCAACAACTCATGTCCCCCTTTTTTTGGACCTCAAGTTATTGTCGATAGGTCATTTTATGCTCGGCAAGAAGAAAATAGACTATTTTCATTTCTTATATATTGAAACAACCAAAAAAGACTGAAAATTCCCACTAGGAAATGACTATGTCCATGAGATAAAGGTGTCATAATCAATTATGCCTCGGTATAATTGTGTCTGGAATCGGCTTTGTGGGACGCCCCTTGGAAAGCCGCCCAGTCGGAACGGAAATCAACCCTTCGTTTTGCCGAAGAGCGTTATTTTATTTAATAAAAGCTTTAATTTCATTGACAAAACAGCTTTTTAACACCAAAAAACTATTGTGCATTTTTTAATACCCAATAGTTTCTCACCTTATCCTTGAAACGGATAATCTTCGTTTAAATAAATCCGCTCACAATTTCGAGCTTTTCCTGTTTTATCATCAATCTCTACAAAGAAACCACTTAACACATCCCGTCCTTTTTTAGGTACCTCAAAACGAGAGGGCATGTTTGTTTGGAATTTATAAATGACACTTTCCTTCGTCATCCCTAAAATTTCATCGTATGGACCTGTCATACCAACGTCCGTAATATAGGCTGTTCCATTTGGATAGATACGTGCATCGGCTGTTTGTACATGTGTATGAGTACCAACGACCGCCGAGGCCTTTCCATCTAAGTGCCATCCAAGGGCAATTTTTTCACTTGTCGCCTCTGCATGAAAATCCACAAATACAAGCGGTGACGTTTTTTGTGCTTCTTCGATTAGTTTCTCTGCCATCGCAAATGGATCCTCATGGGGAGGTAAAAACACTCGACCATGTAAATTAATAACAGATAGTGTTACACCGTTTTTTGAAATCTGCACCATCCCTTTACCTGGTGCCTCATCTGAAAAGTTCGCCGGGCGTATTAAATAATCTGCATCATCTATAAAATCAAAAATATCTTTATTATCCCAAGTATGGTTACCCATTGTAATAACATCTACACCGATTTGCAATAACTCATTATAAATATTACGTGTAATCCCACGTCCTGCTGCTGCGTTTTCACCATTGGCAATAACAACGTCTGGATTGTATTTTTTCTTTAAACGGGGTAAATATTTTTCCACAGCATCCCGTCCTATTGAACCTACAATATCACCTATAAATAAAACTTTCATTTTTACAAAACCACTCTTTCTATCCATTACGCCCAATCATCAAAACATTGAGAGACTTAGTCTTCATTACTTCCACTTTGAGCATTACTTTGCTTTCATTGAAGTTACATATCATTATTAATTGTAACCTCAGTAAGAGCATTAAGCAAAAAAATATAAACCACTAATTATTCGACCATCACCAAAAGTCAAGGCTGTCATTTAATCAATTATGCCTCGGCAGAAGCGGCTCATTGGACGCCCCCAGAAATGCGCCTAATCGGTACAGCAATCATCTCCACGTTATGGTGATTATGTGGCATTCCCTTACATTATTTTATTCGCCATACAAATATTCCAGATCGCTACACTTATTAATAAATATCGTTCTAAATTCAAACAAATTTTTGGCCTTCAACACATTTAAAAGCATAAAAGAAGAAGTAATATAAGCTATTAAGTTCTATGGTAAAAATAATAAGAGGTTTCCCTAGATTTTCTCTAGAGAAACCTCTAACATTCAATATTATTTCGCATACTCCACTGCACGTGTTTCACGAATTACTGTTACTTTAATATGACCTGGGTAATCGAGTTCTTCTTCGATACGCTTACGGATATCTCTCGCTAAGCGATGTGAAGCTAAGTCATCAATTTTTTCAGGTTGCACAATTATACGGATTTCACGACCAGCCTGAATCGCAAAGGATTTTTCTACACCATCATAGCTTTCAGAAATTTCCTCTAACTTTTCAAGTCTACGGATATAGTTTTCGAGCGTCTCACTTCGAGCACCTGGACGAGCTGCTGATAACGCATCAGCTGCAGCTACTAATACGGCAATAACAGATGTTGCTTCTGTATCACCATGGTGAGAAGCAATACTGTTTATAACGACCGGATGTTCTTTGTATTTTGTTGCTAATTCCACACCGATTTCGACATGGCTACCTTCAACCTCATGGTCAATTGCCTTACCAATATCATGTAATAAGCCTGCACGACGAGCTAATGCTACATCTTCACCAAGTTCAGCAGCGAGCAAGCCAGCTAAATATGCGACCTCAATTGAATGTTTTAGGACGTTTTGTCCATAACTTGTACGATATTTCATGCGACCTAAAATCTTCATTAAGTCTGGATGTAAGTTATGAATGCCAATTTCAAATGTTGTTTGCTCACCTGTTTCGCGGATTTGTTCATCCACTTCACGACGAGCTTTTTCCACCATTTCCTCAATTCGAGCAGGGTGAATGCGGCCATCCTGTACAAGTTTTTCAAGTGCAAGTCGAGCCGTTTCACGACGAATTGGATCAAAGCCTGATAAAATAACCGCCTCTGGCGTATCATCGATAATTAAATCTATACCTGTTAACGTTTCTAAAGTACGGATGTTACGACCTTCTCGACCAATAATACGACCTTTCATTTCATCATTTGGCAAATTCACGACAGATACGGTTGTCTCTGCAACGTGATCTGCTGCAAAACGCTGCAATGCCAGTGATAAAATTTCACGTGCTTTTTTATCTGATTCTTCCTTCGCACGTGTCTCAGCTTCCTTCGTCATCACAGCAATATCAGTTGTTAGCTCTTTTTCTACTTCTCCTAAGATAATAGCTTTTGCTTCATCTCTAGTTAACGCAGAAATTCGCTCTAGCTCTGATTTTTGCGAGGCAACGAGCTCGTCCACTTTGCTTTCCATCTGTTCAATATGCTGTTGTCTTTCGCTTAGAGCCTGTTCTTTACGCTCTAAGCTTGCTTCTCTCTTATTTAGAGCATCATCTTTGCGATCAAGATTCTCTTCTCTTTGCAATAAACGGTTCTCTTGTTTCTGAAGTTCTGAACGACGTTCACGAATGTCATTTTCTGCTTCAGTACGAAATTTGTGAGTTTCATCTTTGGCTTCAAGTAGTGCTTCTTTCTTCAATGCCTCCGCTTCTCGTTTTCCTTCTTCAACGATTGTTTCAGCGACATGTTTAGCACCAGTGATTTTTGAGTCATTCACTTTTTTCATGTAGATATAGCTAACAGCGGCACCAACGATGAGTCCAAGCAAAGCGGAGATGATAGTAATTTCATCCATATGAACACCTCCTCTTGCTATTTGGGTATTACAGTTTCAGTCGGCGCATACATCAATTTCGCTTTGGCGTCATAATTTTGCGTCTCGGATTTTGAATCATGTTCAGGTCTACGTTAGCAGTTTTCGCAGGATGCGAAAATCTAAGGCTACCATCTTATTACCATTTCTTTCAAAATCCTTGACATCTGCCAAAGTCTTCATCTTCATTTAATAGGTCTTCAAAGGCCTTTATAAATGGAGTCAGAATGTACTGCCTATTTAAAGTCATAATTCAGAAATTATACATATTTAATTGTATAGCTAGCCTCAAGCTCTGTCAAGGATAGTCGGGCATCTGTTCGCCCTCCTAACGAAAGAGTAAATAATATCTATTAAAGGAATTAATCACCTAATACTTTTTACACTAACACGGATTTAATAAAAATGCGTAGAAGTAGTACTTAGGAAGTATATTTACAAAACAAAACTTGAACATTCTAAATTTCTCTTTAATAGCGTTCAATCTGTCGCCTCGATGAATCTATCCGTTAGTACTTCTTCCTCCACTACCAAGCCCCTAAGATTTATTATTGACACCAACAAAGTGATTCCTGACTAACCAGTTTTTTTGGAGGGGTATCGGGACATTTGCCTATATTACTAAATATATCCCAGCCGGAACGGAAATCAACCACCCGTTTTGGTATGAGCCAAATATAGTTATTCTAACAAATAGGATAAAACCACATTCCCAAGTATGTGTAAATAAAAAAATGCATTGCTCTCACCATAAAGAGTGGGAACAATGCATTTATATTATTCATCTTCTAGAAGAAGCTTTAATCCCTCATCCATTTCTTCTTCATCATCATGCGCAGCAATTGTGTATGATGAGGAGGCAATACCGTATGAAGCACGGATTTTATTTGCGATGTCATCAAGTACTGCTGGATTTTCTTTTAAATACTGTTTAGCATTTTCACGACCTTGACCTAGGCGCTCATCACCGTAAGCATACCAAGAACCGCTTTTTTGAACGATGTCTAATTCAACACCTAAATCGACTGTTTCGCCCTCTTTTGAAATTCCTTCACCGTACATAATATCAACTTCAGCTGTACGGAATGGTGGTGCTACTTTGTTTTTCACAATTTTAATTTTTGTACGGTTACCCATAATGTCATTGCCTTGTTTAATAGCTTCTGCACGACGTACTTCTAAGCGCACGGAGCTATAGAATTTAAGTGCACGACCACCAGGTGTTGTTTCCGGGTTTCCGAACATGACACCGATTTTTTCACGTACTTGGTTAATGAAAATGGCAATCGTTTTTGATTTATTGATAGCACCTGAAAGCTTACGTAAGGCTTGAGACATTAAACGTGCTTGTAAACCAACATGCGAATCACCCATATCTCCTTCGATTTCAGCCTTCGGAACCAATGCTGCTACTGAGTCAATAACGATGATATCGATTGCACCACTACGTACTAATGCTTCTGCGATTTCAAGCGCCTGTTCTCCTGTATCTGGTTGAGATAACAGAAGCTCATCAATATCGACGCCCAATTTTTGTGCATAAATTGGATCTAATGCATGCTCAGCATCGATAAACGCTGCTTGTCCACCCTTTTCCTGCACCTCTGCAATGGCATGAAGAGCAACCGTTGTTTTACCTGATGATTCTGGGCCGTATACTTCAATAATACGTCCACGGGGATATCCACCAACACCTAATGCAGCATCAAGTGCTAGCGAACCGCTTGAAGATGTAGCGATTTCTAAATCGGTCTTTTCGCCAAGTTTCATGATGGAACCTTTACCAAAATTCTTTTCAATTTGCTTTAACGCCTGTTCTAAGGCAGCTTTACGATCACTCATTCATTTTCCTCCTTCGAAAACTGTCACTGTTTTTCTCTATCTCTACTATACTTGTTTTTGAGAGAAGACGCAAGAAAAAAGCGAACATTTATTCGTTTTTCTTCAAAATAAAAATTTGGGTAACCTTCCATTACCCAAATTTATATTTTAACGATATTTAATCAAGCGTGTTGATTAACCATTTTTATTCACTTTAATTAATTAAAAGGCTCTGTTTCCGCTACGGGCTACAATCAGTTAAAATGGTTATACATTAGCAAAATATCAACAAAAAAATCCTTTTATCAGCCAATAATAGACCTATATTTACTTAATCAACACGTCTAATATTTAATAACGTTTTTTAAAGCCTCTTTCTTCCAAAAGCTGCATTAAATAATGACAAGTACATTTCGCCGCGCGCAGTCGATTTGTATTACGCATACCCGATAAATGAAGTAAGTACGTTATTGGTTTTTCATCGCCAATGGCAATACCAATCCAAACCGTCCCCGCCGGTTGATGATCATGGGCGGTAGGGCCTGCTGCACCTGTTAATCCGATACCAATATCCGTATCAAATTTTTTACGTACAGCACTAGCCATAGCCGCTGCACATTCACTGCTTACAATGCCATGTGTAGTGAATAATTCTTTCGAAATACCAAGTTGCTTAATCTTAGCCTCTTCTGTATACGTAATAACGCCACCAACAAGGGCATCTCCTACACCTGGTATTTCAGCAAGCTCTGACTGAAATAAGCCAGCCGTTAAACTTTCTGCTGCAGAAATTGTTAACTTATTATCTAGTAACATTTCTACTGTTTTAGAGGCAAGCGAATCATCATCGATACCGTATTGATAGTCCCCAACAAGCGCTTGAATCTCTGCTACTTTCGAGGCAATAAGCTGCTGCGCTTCATGCTTCGTTTCTGCTTTGGCAGTTACACGCAATGTAACCTCACCATCAGAAGCAAGTGGAGCAACAGTTGGGTTTGTTTGCGAATCTAAAATATGTTGGACCCGTACCTCAAGTTCCGCCTCTCCAATTCCATAAAAACGCAAAACATGCGATTGTATAATCCCTCCGGCATTTAACATCGCACCAAGCTTTGGCTTTGCTTCAAACTGGAACATTGGCTCAAGCTCTTTAGGTGGCCCTGGAAGCAAAATATACGTACGCCCATCCTTTGTTAATAGCATACCAGGTGCCATACCGTGATGGTTTATAAGCACCTTACTACCCGCTAGTATTAAAGCCTGCTTACGATTATTATCCGTCATTGGACGTCCTTTTTTTGCAAAAAACTGCTCAATATTCGCCAGTGCGATATCATCAAATTCAAGAGAAACGTCAAGATGACGCGCAATCGTTTCCTTTGTTAAATCATCTTTTGTAGGACCAAGCCCACCAGAAAAAATGATTACATCAGCACGAGTCTCTGCAATGGAAATAGCCTCTTCTAAACGTTGTGCATTATCTCCAACAACAGTGTGATAATACACATTTATCCCTAACTCGGACAACTGACTAGAAATAAATCGTGCATTGGTGTTCGAAATTTGACCAAGCAATATTTCTGAGCCCACCGCAAGAATTTCAGCATTCATGATCCTAAGACCTCTCTTATTTAGACTCTAGTAAGACACGACGATTTAGATAGAAATAATCCCATCCAGACCATAGTGTAAAGAACAATGCGATATATAGCATAATTTTATCAAATGGAATGCCGATAAGTGTAAAGATTGTATTGTGTAAAAGTGCTGCTCCGATAGCCACAATTTGAGCCCATGTTTTAATTTTCCCAAGCTGGTTCGCCGCAACAACTTCGCCTCCACCTGCCAATATTAAACGCAGGCCAGTTACTGCAAACTCACGGCTAATAATGATTATTATTATCCATGCAGGCGCCATATCAAGCTCTACCATTAAAATAAAAGCTGCTGAAACGAGCAATTTGTCCGCAAGTGGGTCTAAAAATTTCCCAAATGTTGTCACAAGATTATATTTACGTGCATAAAAACCATCCACCCAATCAGTCGTTGAAGCAATAATAAAAATGAGTGCACCTACAAAATGATGAACAGGCATCTCCGCACCGAATAGTGCCATAGTTCCCCAGCCAAAATCAAACATCATAATAATGACAAAGAACGGAATAAGTAAGACTCGAGAAATGGTAATTTTATTTGGAATGTTCATTTTTCTAACACCTTTCATGATGAAAGAAAGTAGTCATCACTAGATGACTACTATTCTTTATTGAAATTGATGACGATGTTTTGCGTTACAATTTGCTGTGCATATGTTAAAGGCTCGTCATTAATGTATACTTTAGCTTGCGATGAATTACCTAAACGGATACGGACGTAATTTTGAGATGTTGCGTCAAAGTCTACTACTTCTCCTACATTATATACACGAGTATCTGATAGTAATTCTTGTTGCTGTTGGTTTCGAATACCGACAAATGTAGGACCCGATACTTCTATACGTATTTTAAATGTATCGGCACCTGTTAACGTATAAGAAGTTGTAGCACCATCCGCTTCAATAGTCCCAGCAGAAATCGTTTGTTTCACCTCTTCAGTTTGCTTTTCATCAGGTGTTTCCTGTACTGAATCCGTTGAATCTTGTTTGTCATTTGTTTGCGCTTTATCTTTTTCTGTATCTATTGGTTTTACTTTTGTATCATATTCTATCTCTGATGGAGTATCATCATGCGCATCAGGCGCCGCTTTATTTTTAGACTGCATTAACACCCAAATCACCACAATAATGACAATGATAAATAAACCAACGATTATTTTCGGCATTGCCTCCATCATTTTTGTAGAAGGGCCTTTTGAAACTTTTCTTCTACTTGGACTACTCGTTATCGATTGACTTACTTGATTGTTTGGAGTACCTGGTAGCTCGCTTTTATACGTTTCTAAAATTTCCTCTGCGTTCAAACCAACAGCGTCAGCATATTGCTTAATAAAAGCTCGTACATAAAACGAACCAGGCATAATCGAATAATTGCCCTCTTCAATACCTATTAAATAACGCTTTTGAATTTTCGTTATTTCTTGTAAATCGTCTAAGCTGTAGCCTTTAGACAGTCTCGCCTCTTTCAGTCGAGTCCCTAATTCTGCCACTCATAACACCTACTTTAATATCAAATTCAAAATTCAAAAATACAATTAAAAATTAAATCCACCAAATGAATTAGATTCGGACATCATATGGTTTTTTTCCATTATTTCATACGTAATTTCTTCATCTGGGTGATGACGCAATTCAATGATATAATCAAAATCCTCTATCTTATATTCTGAATGCTGAACAAACATGTCTGGATGCTCGACGACCTTAATGGAAGGCATACTCATCATTTCACGCACTAGTTGCAGATGTCGCTCATCAGATGAACGACGTGTCACAATGCCATCTAATATAAAAATATTATTATCACTGAATTCATCACCCGCAAGTTTATTGCGCACAGTCTGCTTAATCATTGTAGATGATAGAAAAATCCACTTTTTATTGGCACATACACTAGCCGCTACAATCGATTCGGTTTTTCCAACACGAGGCATTCCACGTATCCCAATGAGCTTATGCCCTTCTTTTTTAAAAAGCTCAGCCATAAAGTCAACTAAAATACCAAGTTCATCTCGTACGAAGCGGAAGGTATTTTTTTCATCTGCATCTCGAGGAATATAATGACCGTGCCTAATAGCTAAACGATCACGGAGTTTAGGTTGTCGAAATTTGGTCACGTTAATATGTTCCATTGTCGAAACAATTGTACGAAAACGCTCAATTGTCTCATCATTGTCTGTATGCACTAACATACCACGTCGATCCTCATCGACACCATTTATTGAAATAATATTGACACGAAGCATCCCTAAAAGTGAAGCAATATCTCCTAATAATCCAGGGCGATTCACCTGAATTTCATATTCAAAGTACCAATCGCTCAAACACACTCGTTCCCTTCCTATTAGTTAACGTAAAAAATCCTTTATAAGTTCCATCATAGCTGATTTTTTATGTAATGGAAAGTTAGAATACGTGGAATTATGGCGTTATTTTTAAAAACTGACTAATTTTTTTTCCAACGTGCAGAATAGGCTTACATACGTTCCCTTTTCACCGCCATTATACAGAAAAAAAGAGGAGATAGTTCTCCTCTTCGTTTTACTGTACAGGTTTCTTTTCTACAAGTTTAATGACACAATTCGCCAATGCTTGTTTTTCATCTTCAGAGGCAACGCCCCATAAATCCGAAAGCACTCGCTCTTGTTCATTTTTAGGATCGACATTTGTCGCCAAATATTCTCCAATTTGTACAGCAGCTTGTTGAATCATTTTCGTTGGTATACCGCTTGATTCTGCCCGCATAACATTTTGACCTAAAAATGACGTCCATTTTTGCCAATTTTCTAAAATAGTCATATGTTCCTCCTCCTTTACACATGTAGTATGTGCAAAAAAGAATATTATATGTACCAGCCACCGTTTAATCTAATAATTTGTCCCGTTACATAATCGGCTTTTCCAGAAAGATAGAAGCGTACCATTTCAGCGACATCCGTTGTTTGTCCAATTATGCCTAGCGGAATGTCCTCTAAAATATAGGCAAGCTCCTCTTCGCTTAAATGACTGTTCATCGAGGTATTAATAAAGCCAGGTGCAATGGCATTAACACGAATACGTGACAGTGCTGCTTCTTTTGCATATGACTTCACAAAAGCATGTTGGGCGCCCTTCACAGCGGCGTAAAGTGCTTCACCAGCCGAGCCAGCCTCTCCCCAAATCGAACCGATAAAAAGCACATAGCTGACATCATGAGTGCGCAGCTTTGATGACAGCAAAGCCGTCAGATGCATTGGATTTTGCACATGAACACGCCATAATGCATCCATATCCTCCACCGTAGTGTCTTCAAGCAGAGAATAATATGCTTGACCATTTGCAAAAACAATTGCTTGCACATTAAAAATTTGCAATGCTAGTAATTGTGCCCCAGACGCTTTCGAAAAATCTCCCTGTACAAGCATAAATTCCTGTGCAGGGAAGCTTTCTGAAAGGGAGGAGAATAAAGCATGTGCTGCTTTTTCATTGGTTGAAAAGTGTATGTAGATGGACCAACCGTCTTCTGCCAAACTTCGACAAATAGCACGACCAATCTCACCCGATGCACCTAAAACAAGGGCAAACTTTTTCACTGTACGCCCTTCTCTGTAGGTAAAATTTTAAAGACAGTTTGTTGAGATTCACCTTGAATTGAAGAAAATGCTTTTTTCAAATCGTCAATCGTTAGTTCTTCTAATACAGGCACAACATCGAACAAATTCATTCCATTAAACGAATAACGTGTAAATTGGTTGGCGATAAATTCAATAGAGTTCAGTGCACGTAGAAAGAAACCTATTTTTTTACGTTTCACTCGTTCCAAATCGGCACTTTCAAATTGTGCATCTCCATCATGCTTTGCTAATTCTTCCTTAATAGCTTTCCCTAATGAAGCTGGATCTGTAGAATCTGAGCCAATCATCGCAAAACCAAAGCCATTTTCTAACGTGAAATCAAATGCATATGTTTCATCAATTAAGCCATCATCATAGACACTCTCATAAAATTTAGATGTACGTCCAAAAATAAGTTCAAGTGCAATTTGAACAGACAGCTCATGTTTTAACATGTCACGCCCAGAAAGATTTGTTTTTTTTGCTTTTAAGCCGATATAGACCTTAGGCTTTTGTACATCCATATGCAGCTCACGTTCTTTAATAGCAACCTCTGTCGGCTCTTGATCGAAAAAGCGTTGAATTGGTGTTGGTTCAGGGAATTCTTTTTTGTCTTGATTGTTTCGAATAAACGTCATCATTTCATTAGGATCGACTGCACCAATGACAAACAATAACATATTGGACGGATGATAAAATGTATTGTAGCACGTGTATAAATGGTCCGCAGTAATGCTATCAATCGACTGTATTGTACCAGCGATATCAATTTTTACTGGGTGATTATGATACATATTTTCGATTGTACCAAAATATAGGCGCCAATCTGGCTGATCATCGTACATCGTAATTTCCTGACCAATAATGCCCTTTTCCTTATTAACAGTTGCTTCTGTAAAGTAGGGCTCTTGCACAAAATTTAATAATGTTTCTGTGCTGTTATAAATATTGTTCGTCGAAGAAAATAAATACGCAGTACGTGTAAATGATGTAAAGGCATTAGCTGAAGCGCCGAATTCGCTAAACTTTTGGAAGACATCTCCATCTTCTTTTTCAAACAATTTATGCTCCAAAAAGTGGGCAATGCCATCTGGTACTGTCATGCTTTCAGTTCCACCAATTGGCACAAATGTACGATCAACAGAACCGTATTTTGTGGTGAACGTCACAAATGTTTTGGAAAAGCCTTTTTTCGGTAAAATATAAACATCCAAGCCATTCTCTAATTTTTCATAATACAATGTTTCATCTAATTGTTTGAATTCAATTGTTTTCATTGTGCGGCTTGCTCCTTTCCACATAAGAAATAGACCGCTTCTAGCTGTACTTGCTTCGCCATTTCAATAATATTTTCCCTTGTCACAGCTTTCCATTTATTTGCCCAAGCTTCAACAGAGAACTGCTCGGGTAAATCTTTATATTGATCAAAAATTTCTATTTGTCCTCGAGCCGAATCCAATGCTTCTTTTAGTTGATTCGTCAGCATTGCCTTTGTTTGCTCAATTTCCAAATCTGTAATATCGCCTGCTTGCATAACAGCAAGTTGTTCCTTAATAAGTGATAGCGCTTTTTCTTCATTCTTTGGTTCAATCCCAGACACAACAAAGACTAAGCCATAATGTGATGCATATGAGCTAGACGCATAGTAGGCTAAACTTTCCTTTTCACGAACATTCATAAATAATTTGGCGTGGGGGTAGCCACCGAATACGCCGTTAAAGATTTGCATTTTGGCGAAATCAGCGTCACCAAATCGTACTGGTGTACTAAAGCCAATATGCAGCTTTCCTTGCTTCATTTCTTGTTGTTCACGTACATAATCATGTTGTGGATGCTGCTGTGGAAGCACAGCAGGAATTTCTTCAGGTGTACGATCAGTAAATGGTAGCGCTTTTTTTAGTTTCGCTACGATTTCGTCTTCATTGATATCACCCGCGACATAAATGTCTATTTTATCGTTAGCAAGCATGGATTGATATGCTTCAAACAATGATGTAGGGGTAATTTTTTGAATGTCCTCGACAGTTCCATTAGCAGAAATTGAGGCCGGTTCATTTGGACGTAAAATTTGTTGAATGCGTTGCTGCGCAAAACGAGATTTATCGTCAAAAATAGACTCAATACGCTGAATGACCGTTTTCTTTTCACGTTCCACAATAGAGTCCTTAAATACACCATTTTCTAAATTCGGTTCAAATATTGCTGTGTGCAATAAATCAAGTACCTCGTTTAAAACACTTGCATTTGCCAAATAATGGTCGTTAACGGTTTCTACATTCATCAGTACTGTATGTTCATTACCACGTTTAGATGTGTCAAAATATAACACTGTGCCATATAAGTCATCCAAAAAACTTCGGAATGTAGCTGTTGTCTTATATTTAGCATTACTGTGTTGCAATACATTTGTTAACACTGTGCGTTCAGACGCATTTGTGGCCGTTAACGCTCTTCTCCATTTAATTGAAAAATTTACGGTTTTAAATTGGGTCGTTTGTCGGATATGCAAATTGACACCTTTTGCAAAAGGTATTGTTTTAAACATATATAGAACCCTCCTTATCTTTCTTAATATAACAAAGTACTACACATACTATACATGTCTATTGTCTATAATTGCAAAAAGAATCCAAAGTATGTATATGAACAGTATGAAATTACTTTTTGTTGATTGGTGAACTTGTTCATACTAGCGATTAAAGAACTTGAAATATGTACAAGGAAAAAGACTGAGCATTTTCGCCCAGTCTTTAGTGTTTGTTTTTAGCGTTTCCCTTTAATATAAGGTTGGCCACTAGCTTTTGGTGCATTTGCTTTACCGATAAAGCCTGCCAATGCAAGGATTGTTAAAACGTATGGTAAAATTTGTAAATATACAGCAGGAATCTCTTGAATATAAGGAATTTGGCTCCCTGCAATACTTAACGTTTGGGCTAAACCAAAGAATAAGGCTGCACCTAATGCACCAATTGGATGCCATTTCCCAAAAATCATTGCTGCAATGGCCATAAAACCTTGACCAGCAATTGTTGCATGTGAGAAATCATGTGTAATTGTTTGCGCGTATACTGCACCACCAAGACCACCTAATGCCCCAGAGATGACAACAGCAATATAACGCATTCTATTTACGTTTACTCCCATTGTATCTGCAGCCATTGGATGTTCACCAACAGCACGTAAACGTAAGCCAAATGGTGTTTTATAGATGATAAACCATGCTCCAAAAGCTACTGCAAAAGCTAATATCGATGTACTGTAAACATTTTGGAATAATAACGGACCGAAGAACGGGATATCCTGTAAATATGGGATACCAAAACGACCTATCGGTTGCGTAATCATATCTGTTTGACCTTTATCATAAATCATCTTTACTAAGAATACCGTTGATGCTAAACCTAGTAAATTGATGGCAACCCCTGATACCGTTTGATCGGCACGGAAGGAAATCGAAGCGACGGCATGGAACAGCGAGAAGATCCCGCCAATAATGACAGCTGCTAGCATGGCCACCCAAATTGTTGCTGCACCGAATGTTGAAGCATATTCTAAATTGACATAAATACCAACAAATGCACCAACAATCATTAAACCTTCTAGTCCGATGTTTACTACACCCGAACGTTCAGAGAATACACCACCGATTGCCGTAAAAATTAAAGGTGTTGCATAAAGAATTGCCGAAGGGATGATGAAATATAACATTTCTAAAAAGCTCATGTTATTGTCCCTCCTTTTTCTTGTTTAGCTTTTGTAATACTACTCGAATAATATAGCCTGATGCTACAAAGAAAATAATTAACGCGATAATAATAGACACGATTTCCTCTGGGATACCTGCAGCATTTGGCATATTTAGCGCGCCGTATTTTAGTGAGCCGAATAATGAAGCCCCAAATACAACCCCTAGTGGCGTGTTAGCACCAAGTAAGGCAACGGCGATACCGTCAAAACCAATCCCTGTAAAGCCTGGTTTAATAGAAGCGTTCCCGAAAGTACCTAGTGCCTCCATCGCACCACCAAGACCAGCAAACATACCTGAAATCGTCATCGCTAAAATAATGTTTTTGTTGACGCTCATACCAGCATAATCCGCAGCATGCTTGTTAAAGCCTACAGCTTTCAGCTCATATCCACGTGTTGTTTTTTCTAAAATGAACCACATAAAAACTACCATTAACAGTGCAATAATGATCCCATAGTGAAGACTTGAATTGTCTGTTAGCTCTCTTAAAAACGGAGAACGTAATGAAGCGGATTCACGAACTCGTTCTGTTTTAAAGCCACCGTCAGACAAGCTTTTAATCACTGCATTCGCAATATAAAGCGCAGTGTAGTTTAACATAATTGTCGCTATTACTTCGTGAACTTTAAATTTCGCTTTTAAGAAACCTGCAATAAAGGCCCAAAATGCACCTGCAGCAGCGGCCGCAAGTAATGCTAATGGTAAGTGAATAATTTTAGGTAGTTCAAATGCATATCCTACCCAAGCTGCTGCTAGCCAACCTAAAATGAGCTGCCCTTCCACACCGATGTTGAATAAACCTGTGCGGAAGGCAAACGCTACTGCAAGACCTGCCAATAGGTACGGTGTTATTTGACGGATTGTGTTCCCAATTGAATATGAATCTCCAAAAATACCTGTCCAAAGAGCGCTATAACCTTGTACTGGGTCATAGCCGCTGACGACCATTACGATAGCCCCAACGATTAAACCGATAATAATAGAGATGATAGGAACGAGTATATTAATGACACGATTTGACATTAGTCGTTCCCCTCCTTCGCCTCATTCATGTTATTTTTACTACTTTGTCCTGCCATTAATAGACCAAGCTCTTGTTCTGATGTTTCTTTTGGATTTAACTCATCCACAATTTGACCATCATAAATAACAGCGATACGGTCCGAAACATTCATAACTTCATCTAACTCAAATGAAATTAACAGCACGGCTTTTCCTTTATCACGTTGCTCAATAAGGCGAGAGTGAATAAATTCAATAGCTCCTACGTCTAGACCACGTGTTGGTAAAGCAGCGATCAATAATTCTGGATTACGATCAATTTCACGACCGATAATCGCTTTTTGCTGGTTACCACCTGAAAGGGCACGTGCCGGCGTCATTTCACCATTACCAGTACGCACATCATATTCCTCAATGATTTGGCGTGCTTTTTCAGACACTTTCTTGTAGTCCATGAGAGAGCCTTTAGCGATTGGTGGCTGGTAATATGTTTGCAGTGCGATATTATGGCCAATTGGGAAATCTAATACTAAACCGTGCTTATGACGATCTTGTGGGATATGTCCAACGCCTTCCTCCGTAATTTTTCGAGGTTTCATATTTGTAATATCAGTGCCATTTAATTTAACATGTCCATTCTTTACTTTTCGTAGACCAGTAATGGCTTCGATCAACTCGGATTGTCCGTTGCCATCGATACCCGCAATACCAACAATTTCACCTTTGCGTACTTTTAAATTTAAGCCTTTTACTTTATCGATATTACGATAGTCTGTAACAACCAAGTTTTCGATCGTAAGTACTTCATCAGTTGGTTTAGCTTCTGTTTTTTCGGTTTTAAATTCGACTTGGCGACCAACCATCATTTCAGCTAATTGGTTAGGATTTGTGTCAGCAGTTGTAACTGTTCCAATCCCTTCCCCTTTTCTGATAATCGTCACACGGTCAGAGACTTCCATAATTTCTTTTAGCTTATGGGTAATTAAAATAATGGATTTGCCCTCTGCAATTAAGCGGCGCATTATTTGAATAAGCTCTGTAATCTCCTGTGGTGTTAAAGAGGCAGTAGGTTCGTCAAAGATTAAAATTTCTGCACCGCGGTATAGTGTTTTTAAAATTTCAACACGTTGTTGCATCCCCACAGTAATATCCTCGATTTTGGCGTATGGATCAACATCTAAACCATATTTTTCAGAAAGTGCCTGTACTTTCTTTGCCGCATCTTTAATATTGATGACACCTATTTTTGTGGGTTCAGAACCTAAAATAATATTCTCTGTTACTGTAAAATTCTCCACCAGCATAAAGTGTTGATGCACCATACCGATCCCTAGATCATTGGCCACATTCGGGTTTGTAATTTTAACAGCCTTCCCACGAACTCGAATTTCGCCGCCCTCTGGTTGATACAAACCAAAAAGGACGTTCATTAAAGTCGATTTACCTGCACCATTTTCACCTAGTAATGCATGGATTTCGCCTTTTTTCAGTTGGAGGGTGATGTTATTATTCGCCACGAAATGACCGAATTCTTTTCGGATCCCTAGCATCTCAATCACGTGTTCCAATTTCGTCACTCCCTTATTAGGCACTTTTATCAATTTCGCCTTGACGTAATTGTGGCTGTTGCTTCGCTCTCGCCACTAAAAAACATTTTGTAGCTGTCGCTACAGAAAACATGTGTTGCTGACGTTTCGTTAACCCGCCGCTTTCGCACAGCTAAACAAACGTCCAGTTTTTGAAACCGTTATTTAGCTTTGTTTCTAAACAATTCATCAAACTAATCTAAATACTAGCCATAATCCCTGTTGCACAGCGTTTTCCACATCGCACAACAATGACTTCAGCAGAGGTTCCATCTTCGTTCAGTGGGTATTATATACCCTATTATTCACTCATATCTTGTCCCACTAATAGAGGAGATATTCTACTGAATGAAGATAAATTAATACAGGAAAGGTCATCGTTAGAAACCTTTCTTCTATTAACTTGTTACCATCATTACTATTCTTACGATAAAATCATATAAAATTACTACCTCTATGATAATGATACATATAGTGGAATAAAATATTGCAAATAGTCGAAATATAACGATAGATTGAAAAATCATCATAAGGGCCTTTTTAAAGTCCCTTATGATGATCAAAAGATGAATTATTTTTTCACTTTTTCTGGAACTACAATTTCACCTTTAGCAATTTTTTCTTTATATTCATCAATGACAGCTTGGACATCTGTTGGGATTGCACCACGTGAATCTGCAAGTTTCACGCCGTCTTCGGCTAAACCATAAGTAAGCGTTTTGCCACCTGGGAATTCACCATTTTTCGCTTTATTTGAAATATCTACAACTGCAGCGTTAACACCTTTTAACATAGAAGTTAAAGTAACGTTTGTTTTATCATCTACTTTACCTTCTTCGTATTGGTCAGCGTCTACTCCAATTACCCATACATTTGCATTAGGGTCTTTTTTCTTTCGTTCCTTTGCCTCAGAGAATACACCGTTACCAGTTGCACCAGCAGCGTGGAAGATTACATCTACACCAGAAGAGTACATGCTGTTTGCTGTAATTTTACCAAGGTCAGCCTTATCGAATGCACCAGTGTATTTTGATTGAATTTCGATTTTTGGATTCACAGCTTTTGCCCCTTCAACGAATCCAGCCTCGAAGCGGTTGATAACTGGGATATCTACGCCACCTACGAAACCGACTTTACCTGATTTAGACATTTTCGCAGCAGCTACACCAGCTAAGAAAGCACCTTCTTGCTCTTTGAAAAGAACACTAGTAACGTTATCTGCTTTTACTTCAGCGTCGATTAATGCAAAATGTTTTTCTGGGTTTTCGGAAGCAACAGCTTCAACCGCGTCAGCCATCATGAAACCGATTCCATATACTAAATCGAAGTTACGACGTAATAAGTTGTTTAAGTTTGTTTCATAATCTGCGTCTGTTTTTGATTGTAAGTAATCGATGCCATTACCTTTTTTTAGGCCATGTTCTTCACCGTAAGCTTGGACACCCTCCCAAGCAGATTGGTTGAATGATTTATCATCAACGCCACCTACGTCAGTAACCATCGCTACTGTGAACGCACCTTCTTTGTTGCTTTCGCCTGATGAAGCATTTTCATTTTCTTTTGCAGGTTTTTCTTCGTCTTTCGTACCACATGCACCTAGGATTGCACTTGCAGCTAATACTGATGATAATACTAAGCCAAATTTACGTTTTTTCATTTGATGAACCCCCCAAAGGTATTGTAATTAGCAGGAAAAATATTTTAGAAATGTTCTACACCCGTTTACGAACTACATGGAAGCTGAATTTATCAGCTCGGAAATAATTTTTTGAATATAGCACTACTTGATCATGATCATCGTAATGCAACTGCTTTAATACTAAAAGAGCAGTTTCACGTCCACAATTTAAAATCGGTGAAGCTTGCTCATGATACCCGATCGGATCAATATATGTAACCGCATAGGCAACATGAATTTTACCGGATTGTTCAAGTGCAGAGAAAAGTGAAACCTCTTTTTTTTCAACAAAGTCAGTTGGCAGGAAACTTGCTGGTAATCTGTCTATGCAGTAAACTACTGGCTCACCATCCGCTGTTCTGACACGTTCAATTGTAAGTAATTTATCTTCGCCATCACATTGGAAGCGTTTTAAATCTTCTTCAGAAGGTATGCTTTCCGTCGCTTTTAAAAAGCGGGAACCGGGTTCCATACCTGCTGCCTCGATCATAGAAGAAATGCTCGATACCTGATGTAAACAACGGCTTAGGGTTGACAAATGTCCCTACCCCATGTCGACGCACAATAACATTTTCCTCTTCCAACAGCCGTAGCGCTTCTCTAAGAGTTGCTCGACTGACTCCTAGTGATTTCGATAATTCAAACTCTGAAGGCAGTTTTTCATTTTCTTTAAAAATGCCTGTTGCAATGTCAGACTTTAAACGATCAATTACTTGAAGATAGAGATGACGATGATCTGCTTTAATAGTCACATATATCACCACCAAAATCAGAGATCAGACATCTGATGTACAACATTCCCACTAATCGTTCATAAATATAACATTTTTATAGATCGAAATCAATTGCACCTTAGCGTAATTCGTCCAATTTTTGAAATGAATTTGTGCCTACTCCATGTATACAACATGATTCAATTTTTTGTCGTTGATTTGGCACTAATGATCGTATTGATGAATGAGCACTTGTCGAGGTTTACTACCCTCTGAAGGCCCAACAATACCACGTTGTTCCATTTGATCGACAATACGAGCAGCTCTCGAATAGCCGATACGGAAGCGGCGCTGTAACATCGAAACAGAGGCTGTCTGCATACTCACAACTAACTGCACAGCCTCATCAAATAATTCGTCCGTTTCCTCTAAAATTGTCTCTTCTTCGGTCGGAATCATTTCTTCCTGATATTGTGCTTTTTGCTGTTCTATAACAAAATTTACAACGGACTCAACTTCTTGATCTGATAAAAAGGCACCTTGCACCCGTTTTGGTTTAGATGCACCAGCAGGTAAAAACAACATATCTCCTCGACCGAGTAAACGCTCTGCTCCACCCATATCTAATATCGTTCTAGAATCGATTGCTGATGAAACCGCAAAGGCAATACGCGAAGGAATATTCGCTTTAATAACACCTGTCAATACATCTACACTCGGTCGTTGGGTTGCAATAATTAAATGAATCCCTGCTGCACGTGCCATTTGTGCTAAACGTGTAATTGAATCCTCTACATCACTTGAGGCAACCATCATTAAGTCCGCTAATTCGTCTACAATGACCACAATATACGGTAATTTCGGATGTTTTTCATCCGTTTGGTCATTGACTTTTTGCACATGACCATTGTAGCCTTCGATATTACGAGTACCTGTATGAGAAAATAGATCATAGCGGCGCTCCATTTCAGCCACAACTTTCTTCAGCGCCTGAGAAGCTTTACGAGCATCCGTAACAACCGGTGCCAGTAGATGAGGAATTCCATTATAAACATTTAACTCCACCATTTTCGGGTCAATCATCATCAGCTTTACCTCATGTGGTTTTGTACGCATTAGGATTGATACGACAATTCCATTTATACATACACTTTTCCCACTACCCGTTGAGCCTGCAACAAGTAAATGTGGCATTTTATTGAGTTCGGCGAGAACTGCTTGTCCAGTAATATCACGACCTAATGCGACTTGTAATAATGCTTCTGGCTTTGCACCATCTTTAGACTCTAACACTTCCCGAAGTGTTACAATGGCTACCTCACTATTTGGTACTTCAATGCCAATCGCAGACTTCCCGGGAATAGGTGCTTCCATACGAATATCCTTTGCGGCAAGTGCTAAGGCAAGATCATCCTGTAAGTTTACAATTTTACTTACTTTCACGCCTGTATCTGGTAATATTTCGTATTTCGTGACAGCTGGGCCTAAATGAACTTGCGTTACTTTTGCCTTTACACCAAAGCTTTGCAACGTTTGCTCGAGCTTTTTCGCATTTGCCTGAATGACAGAATATTCGCCACTTTGGTCATGCTGGGGCGGTAATTGTAATAGATTATAAGACGGCAGTTGATAATCTGCATTTTCCACAGCATCTGCGCCTTCGATATGGACATCATCAACAATTTCTCCATGTGCAGTATCTTCATTTTCAACTGTTGCAATTTCTTCTCGGTCATGAGACACATTTTGAGTAAAGGCAGAGATAATTGGTTCATGAGAACCCTCTTCTTCCACTTGTACCTCTGGCTCCTGTTCAACAGCTGCGATTTCATCCTTGCTTTCTACTTTTGAACGGCGATTTTTAAGTTTCTTTGGCACATTTTTTTTCTTTTCACGATGTTTCTTTTGCCATTTGCCAAAAAGGTAGGGCATTTTTTCCGCTAAATACGGCACAAGCGCCTTTCCTGTTACTAAAATTAAACCGACAAAGAAAATAACCCATGCAACGACCTTCGCACCTGTTGCCTCAAATAATACATGGAGCGCACTAAATAATAGTGCACCAATCATACCTCCGCCAAGCGCATTACTTCGATGGATAATACCCTCTGAATTGATTAAAATTCGCCAAGATTCTCGCAACACAGAGTCTGATAATAAACCTCCAGATTTTGATAATTGTTCAAATAGAATGCCGTGACTAAAAATTGTTAAACTCATAATAATGAGGAGCATACCTACTATTAGACGATCATAAATACTTACTTTTTTCCGCCCAATCATCAGTAACAGCGCAACAAATACAAGCATAAATGGCACAGCAAAATGTAAATTACCTAAAAGAAACATTACTATTGTTTGTAGAACTCGTCCAATCATACCATATTCAAAAATCATAATAACCGCTAATGCAATTAAGATAAGACCTAAAATTTCATACATAAGTGGATGCATTTCTTTTTTTTCAGTAGTCCCTTTTGCTTTCCTGACTTTTCTTTTTTTACTAGTCGCCATCTATTTCACCTTCTTTTGTAATCCATTCTTTATATGTAGCGAATAATAACATGTAGAACTTGATTATTCAAAAAAAGGATTTTCCACCGTTTCGATTCGGTTAGAAAATCCTTTTTCATTCAACGATAATCTTTCATTTTAATATTCCATAATGATTGGGATAATCATTGGGCGGCGCTTCGTTTTTTGGAATAAATACGTATTCAGTGTATCTCGAATTTCTTGTTTAATGTTGGTCCATTCAAATGTATCTTTACCAACATATTTTTCAATAACATTTTTAGCCATCTCAGAAGCTTCTACGATCAATTCTTCTGATTCGCGTACATATACGAAACCACGCGATAAAATTTCTGGACCAGATGCAATTTTCTTTTGAGCACGGTTTAATGTAACGACAACAATGAAAATACCATCCTGCGATAATAACTTACGATCGCGAAGTACGATGTTGCCTACATCGCCAACACCAATACCGTCTATTAATACATTACCCGCTTGTACACGGCCACTCATTCGCATTTTAGCATTTTTATATTCTACAATATCCCCTTTATCGGCGATAAAAATTTGTGATTTTTGCATACCTAGTTGTTGAGCAAGCTTAGAGTGAGCAATAAGCATACGGTACTCACCTTGCACAGGGATAAAGTACTTCGGTTGCATTATGTTCAGCATTAATTTTAAATCCTCTTGACTACCGTGACCCGACACATGTACATTTTTGCTAGATGTTAGAATTTCAGCACCTGCTTTTGCTATAGAGTTCATCGTATTAGCCATTTGTACTTCCATACTAGGCGACGGTGTAAAAGTAATTAATACAGTATCATCTTGCTTTATTTTAATGTCTCGGTGATGTTTGCGGACGATTTTTTCTAATGCATCAAGTGGCTCCCCTTTATTACCTGTAGCAATAATTATAATCTCATCATCTTGATATTTTTGCATTTCTGCGATAGGGATGATTGTATTTTCCTCAACCGTTAAGTAACCTAGCTGTACACCTAAATCCACAGCTTTTTCTAAAGGTTTTCCTACGATGACTACTTTACGGAACGACTTTTGAGCTTGTGTAAATACTTGTTGAATACGAATAAAATTCGATGCGTAAACAGCAACTAAAATACGACCTGGTGCTGAATGGAATGTTTTTGATAATTGCTCTTCAATGACAATCTCTGATGTCGTATAACCTGGTCGCTCGGCTTCACTCGACTCAGATAATAGAATAAATACGCCTTCTTCCCCTAACTGAGCCATTTTTGCTAAATCAGGCTTAAATTTACCTGTCGCTGATTGATCGAATTTAAACTCACCTGTATGAACAATTGCTCCTTCAGATGTATGGAACACTACCCCTAACGAATCGGGAATACTATGTGTTGTATGGAAGAATGTCACATACGTTGAGTTAAAATTCATACGACTACGGTTCGTAACCTCAAAGAATTTCACCTGATGTGGTGCAGGTAATTCCTTTAAATGTTCCTTTGCAAGTGCAATTGTTAATTTTGATCCGTACACTGGGGCTTTCACTTTTTGTAATACATAGGCAATCGAGCCAATTGCATCTTCATGACCATGTGTTAAGAAAATTCCTTTCACACGATCTTTATTTTCTTCTAAATACGAAATATCCGGAATTACGATATCAATGCCCAGCATTTCGTCTTCTGGGAACATCAAGCCGCTATCCACTACAAATAGCTCTTCATCAATTTCTACTACGTACATTGCTTTCCCAATTTCGCCCACGCCACCAAGTGGGATGATGCGAATTAATTCATTTTTCTTTTTTGTCAATTTATTTCCTCCTAAAAAATATCCCGAACAGCAACCACTTAGATTTATTATACGGTTTGCAAAGCTTTTGCACAAATTAAAAATACAACTTTCATGATGGAAACAGAAATTTATTGCTAATTTTATTACGAATAGAAGGTCTAATTTTTATCTTTTATTAAGCGAACGTAGCTTTTTGGGATGGGTAAGCCATTCTCTGTAAAGTTGTTCCGGCGCCTGAGCAGATTGCTGCCTTACCTGAGCGGATTACTGCCTTACCTGAGCGGTTTTTCCTCCTACCTGAGCGGAT
>DAMBVB010000005.1:0-118756 GCA_032053185.1 Lysinibacillus sp. | reverse complement strand
CCTTCTACCTGAGCGGATTGCTGTCTTACCTGAGCGGTTTTTCCTTCTACCTGAGTGGATTGCTACCTTACCTGAGCCGTTTTTCCTTCTACCTGAGCGGATTGCTGCCTTACCTGAGCGGTTTTTCCTTCTACCTGAGCGGATTGCTGCCTTACCTGAGGGGCCTCCAATGGAAAAAAGACCGTAAACAAACTAAAAAATCTCACGTTTGTTTACGGTCTGAGGATTTAACTAAAGGTAGTTACTTTTCTAAAGCTTTTCGCTTTTTCTTGATACGTATCCCAAATTCGGTCAAAGTTTGCTTTTTCTTCATCTGTCATTTCCATCATTGGCAGACGAACATTAAGTGTATCAAAACCTAATTTGGTCATCGCGTATTTGACAGGCGATGGGTTTGGCTGTGCGAACAGTGCACGTACAAGTGGTAATAATGCTCGGTGAATTCTGGCCGCTAGCTCGTGATTTCCTTCTTCAAACGCTTTAATCATTAATTGCATATCATTTCCAACAACATGAGCAGCAACTGAAATAATTCCTGCTCCGCCTATTGCTAGTAGTGGAAGTGTTAAACCATCATCCCCACTATACACTAAGAAATCATCACCTGAATCAACATTCTCAATAATATCGCCCATTTGATCTAAATTGCCACTCGCTTCTTTAATCCATGAAATATTAGGAATTTTACTTAAAGCAACGGAAGTTTCATAGGCAACATTGACGCCTGTACGTCCCGGCACGTTATAAAGCATGACAGGTAAACTTGTTTCTTTTGCAATCGTTTCAAAATGCGCAAAAATACCGCGTTGATTTGGCTTATTATAATATGGTGCTACAAGCATGATACCATCTGCACCATTTTCTTCAGCCTTGTGCGTCATTGCTATAGAGTAAGCAGTTTCGTTATCTCCTGTACCTGCAATAACCGGTACACGACCTGCCACTCTTTCTACGGTAAAGCGTACAACTTCAATTTTTTCTTCTGTGGACATAGTTGGGTTTTCAGAGGTTGTGCCACATGCGACAATACAATCTGTACCATTATTAATCAAATGATTAATAATACGTTCTAGTTCTGGATAATTAATCGTGCCATCTTCTTTGAACGGCGTAATCATCGCCGTTCCAATTCGACCTAAATTCATCCTTACACCCCTCTTATAGTAAGTTATCCTCTAGCATTGCTTCAGCAATTTGAATAGAGTTTAATGCAGCCCCTTTCAAAAGATTGTCAGAAACGATCCATAAGTGGAATCCTTTTTTATTGTCTAAATCTTGACGGATACGCCCTACAAAAGTAGCCTCTTCCCCTTCTGCATAAATAGGCATTGGGTAAGTTTGTGTTGCGATATCATCTTGTAATACGACACCAGGCGCATTGCGTAATACTTCAAAAATCTCCTGTACCGTTGCTTCTTTTTCTACTTCAAGATAAACAGATTCAGAGTGTCCTGAAACGACTGGCACGCGAACACAAGTTGCAGCTACTTTTAGCTCTGGTGCATGCATAATTTTCTTCGTTTCATTAATCATTTTCATTTCTTCGTATGTAAAGCCATTGTCTGTAAATTTATCGATTTGTGGAATGACATTACGAGCGATTGGATAATGACGTTTGTCGCTACCAGAAGGTAAAATATTTGCTTCTACATCCTTACCTGCATCCCAGTTTGCACTTTGTGCCTTTAATTCCTGAATAGCAGAAATACCTGCACCGGAAACTGCTTGATATGTCGATACAATAATTTTAGTTAAGCCAAATGCATGACGAATAGGTTCAAGTGCAGCCATCATTTGAATCGTAGAGCAGTTTGGATTCGCAATAATCCCTTTATGCTTAGCAAGATCGCCACGATTTACTTCAGGCACAACTAGTGGTACGTCCGGATCCATGCGGAAATGGCTCGTGTTATCGATCACTACTGCACCGCGTTTTGCCGCTTCTGGCGCCAGCACCGCTGATACCGAACCACCAGCTGAGAATAAAGCGACATTGACGTCTTCAAAAGCTTCAGGTGTCGCTTCTTCAATTGTATATGTTTTACCATTAAATTCGATTGGTTTCCCCGCTGAACGTGCAGAAGCTAAAAATTTAATATTTCCGATTGGAAAATTCCGTTTAATAAGCTGCTCCATCATTTTTGTGCCTACTGCCCCTGTTGCTCCAACAACCGCAACCGTTAACTGCTTTGTCATCTGTCATCTCTCCTTGAATACAAGTTCCATAATGTGTGCTATTGTATCACAAAAATACTGAAAATTGTGTGTAATCCGTGAATTATTTGAAATATTGTATAAACAGTGGTTGTAATTGCTTTTTCTCCGTAATTGCTTCATGTACAGTTGCGACCATTTGATCAAAATCAGCAATCAAGGAATTTGGCTTGGAATGTGGTGAGTCCTGCCCGAATGGAATAAAATAAATGTTTTTAGCATTTAGCAGCCTCATAATATTTATACCATTTAAGCCAAGCGCATCATTTGTTGAGATGCCTAGGACAACAGGCGAACCGTTACGCAATGTTGCCTTAGCAGCCATCAATACCGGACTATCCGTTGCTGCATTAGCAAATTTACTAATACTATTGCCAGTCATCGGAGCTATAACCATTGCATCCAATGGATTGGATGGTCCGAATGGTTCTGCTTCTTTAATAGAGGTTATAACCTTTTCTCCAGTCAATTCCTCTATTTTTGCAATCCACTCCTCCCCGGTACCAAAACGCGTAGCCGCATGTAACACGGATTGCGTAATTATTGGCATAACTGTTGCTCCTGCATCCTTAAAGTTTTGAATTTTAGGTACTACATCCTCATACGTACAGTGAGAGGCTGTAATACCTAAACCTATTCGTTTACCCGTTAGCAATTTTCTTCCTCCTCTATTGCCTTGCACAATATTGTAGCTGCATCTTGTGCAAAGTATTTCCCAGGTAATGATGGCAATAGCACGTACGTTTGTAATTGCTCAGCGTCTATATCTAAACAGCCAGGCTCTGAAGCCAAATCATATAGGACAGCAGGGGCATGATCTTGGAATGATTCTGTAATCCACTTAGCTGGTATCGTATTGATGAATATCCCATCATTCATGGACCATTTGCGGTCATCTAAATTCGTAGCTTTATAACCATATGCCTTTGCTTCGCTCACTTGTACAACTGAACGCGCAACAATATGGACATTAGCGCCCATCTTGACGAGTAAAGAGGCGAGCATTTTAGCTGTGCGTCCAAAACCTGCGATCGTAAAGTTTTGTCCGTAAATACATTTTTGCTCGAGTCCGTAAAACGTGGCAATAAACCCTTCGGCTGTTAATCTTGCGTTTTGCCAAATAAAAGATTCTTGTTGTAAATAGCAATTTGTTTCATTATCCTCAAGCAATTGCTTCCAGTGCATAGTCAAACGCCCTGTATAAAACTTAACTTGGGATATCCCATAAAGCTGTTCCACTTCAATTTTTAGTGGAAGAATGGGAAGAATAATTCTATTTGGTTGGAATTCTAATACAAGCTTATTTAACTCTTCATTCCACACTGATGTTCTTTTATAAAATACCGTTCTCGATGGGCTTCTTAGCATTGTCGCTAATTCCTTTAACCTTAGATCCTCACCGATAACAAGCCATTTTTCGTTTTCCAAAAGCTCACCTCACTGTAAAAATTCTGACTGTACCGTCGTTGTTTTGTTAAATAAAATCCGATCTTCTCCAATTAATATAATTTCATGCCAAGGTATCATTTCACTAACTTTTACTTTCTTTTTTTGGAATGGCAATTTATCTTTAACAATCTCAAAACCATGAATCTTTCCTGTTTGCACATCTAATAGACATTCTGTATGTGCCAATATGCCAAAATGTACGCCACCCTCAATTTGAATTAACTCCTTATCCACCATCTCTGATAGTAGCATGCCTCATCTCCCTCCTTGAACCGTTACCCCAATATATGCCGAGTTTTTGCAATTCGTGACCCTTACCCAAAGTATGAAAATATTGCCTTTACGAACCAATCTGTGTATAGCGTATATATACAGTTGTGAGTAGTGAGGAACTTGTGCATATCCATTAAACCCATCTATGAGCAAATAACCGTACAACTTAAGGAAGCGATACTAGCCAATTACAGGCAGGTGACGCACTACCGTCTATTCGTGCACTTACAAAGGATGTAAAAATTAGCGTTATGACAACGAAGCGAGCTTATGCTGATTTAGAGTGAGACGGATTGATCGAAACGGTAGTTAGGAAAGGAAGCTTTGTTACAGAATGAAATCAAGATTTTCTATGCGAGGAATTATTGCGTCAAGTTGAAGAGCTGCGGTGAAAACGGCCAAAACTGCTGGCATGACAAAGAGGCGTTACAGGAGTTACTTTTATTAATTAATGAATGCTATTGAAGTTCGTAATAGAACTAAAAGCTTTGAAGGATTTTCTTTAATAATGTAAGTCTTTCTGTACCTCCAGGCACTGTCATGGATTTGTCAGAGACATCGGTGCTGGAAAGTCTACTACAATTAAATGCATACTGAACTTACTCAAAAAGAAGATGGCGAAATTTTGCTAGTCGGTAAGGATATTGTCGAACATGAATTATCGATAAAAAACAACATCGGTGTGATTTTTGACGATTTACATGTCCAGTGCAACACTCAATGCGACCCGACTCGACAAAATTATGAAAAAAGTTTTTAAAACATGGGAATTAGGCTATTATTTTGAGCGATTAGCACAATTTAAAGTTCGGGAGAGGAAGAGCATTAAAGAATTACCCCGAGGAATGAGGATGAAGCCTTGCCTTATATTTAAGCAAGAGAAGTTTTTTAAAGCAACTGAATAGAGAAAGGGTTGCCTATAAAGGGCAACCTTTTTTAAGCTTCCGTGCCGACAATTGAAATGGCTGGCTCCGCTTTCAAGATTTTTGCGATTAAGCGATCGATTGATTCCATTGATACAGCATCGATGGACGCTAATACTTCATCAACTGAACGATGTTTACGATGCACTAACTCACTTGTACCGTTGCGATTCATACGAGCACCTGTCCCCTCTAGACCGAGCACAAAACTACCCTTTAGCTGTTCCTTCGCATTCATAAGTTCTTCCGCTGTCACGCCACCTGCTACAATATCAAGTAGTGTCGCATCAATTGTATGTTGAAGCTGTGATAATTGCTGACGACTTGTACTACCATAAATCGTAAATGCTCCAACATCAGCATAACAAGATTGGTAAGAAAATATTGAATAGGCTAAACCACGTTCTTCGCGTACCTCTTGGAACAAACGAGAGCTCATATTACCACCAATAATAGTATTAAGTGCAATAAAGCTATACATATCCGGATCCTTTACACCAATTGCTGGATAAGAAATGGCTAAATGCGCTTGCTCCGTATCGCGAGTTTTTGAAATCTCCCCTGGATAAAAATGAGGATTCGTTAATACAGGCTCAACCGCAAGTGAAGATGGCTGATATTGGCCAAATAAGTTTTCAATTGTTTGCATGAGCTTTGCAGAAATATTTCCCGCTATTGAAATAACAACTGATTCTGGACCATAATGTTTAGCCATATAGTTACGTAACATATCTGCTGTAAATGTGTTTAAAGTAGCCGCAGTTCCTAGAATTGGACGACCGAGTGCATCGTTTGGATACATGACTTCCCATAGCTTTTCATGAACATCATCATCAGCTGCGTCTTCACTCATTAATATTTCTTCTAGTACAACTTGTCTTTCCTTCTCTAACTCTTCCTCTGCAAACGTAGAATTAAAGAACATATCCGCTAATATTGTAACGGCAAGCTCGGCATGATGATCTAAAACCTTTGCATAATAACAGGTGTTTTCCTTGGATGTAAAGGCATTTAACTCCCCACCAATTCGGTCAAATTCTTCAGCAAGTTGGCGAGCAGTTCGAGTTTTTGTCCCTTTAAAAAGCATATGTTCGATAAAATGCGTAATGCCATTTTCCTCAGGTAGCTCATAACGAGATCCTGCATTAACAAAAATGCCTAGCGCAACGGATCTTACATGATCGATTTGCTCAGACACAATACGCACACCATTCTGACATGTATGTACTTGTACCAAAAAATCTCCCCCAATTTATCTCTGGTTCTACATTAAAGGCATAATGAGGGATTATCACCAAAACGTGTGGTTGATTTCCGTTCCGACTGGGCGCTTTCCTGGGGGCGTCCAGCCTCCACTCCAATCAACTTATTTACATCGTATACGTTTTACCAAAAGTCATCCACGACTTTTGGTGATGAACCATAATGTGAAGCCTCCCCCAAAGTATCCCTTATTGAACCATTTTACTTATATTTTATTTAAAAAAGGCAACGCATTATACGCAGCCTTTTCTACAATTTATTATTTATCTTGCTCAGCGCGTTCTTTTTCCTCTTGGATAACAACTTTACGAGATAAATTCACACGACCTTGCTTATCAATTTCAATAACTTTTACAAGTAATTGATCGCCAAGTTTTAATACATCTTCAACTTGTTTTGTACGTTCCTCTTGAATTTCAGAGATGTGAAGTAAGCCGTCTTTACCTGGGAATATTTCACAGAACGCACCGAATTTTTCAATACGTTTAACTGTTGATAAGTAATACTCGCCAACTTTTGCTTCACGTACGATATCTTCGATAATTTGTTTTGCACGAGCGTTCATTTCTTCATCTGCAGAAGAGATGTAAATTGTACCATCTTGCTCAGTATCAATTTTTACGCCAGTTTCTTCAATAATTTTGTTAATTTGTTTACCGCCAGGTCCGATGACATCGCGAATTTTATCAGGATTAATTTTCACGATGACAATTTTCGGTGCAAATGCAGATAATTTTTCACGTGGTTCTGCAAGAGTCGCAAGCATTGATTGTAAAATATGCATACGGCCAATTTTAGCTTGTGTTAATGCTTCTTCTAAAATATTGCGTGATAAACCATCAATTTTAATGTCCATTTGAAGGGCTGTTACACCTTTAGCTGTACCTGCAACTTTAAAGTCCATATCTCCAAGGTGGTCTTCCATACCTTGAATATCCGTTAAAATAGAGTAATGTTCACCTTTTTTAATAAGACCCATTGCAATACCTGCTACAGGTGCTTTTAATGGAACACCAGCATCCATCATCGCTAACGTGGAAGCACAGATAGAAGCTTGCGATGTAGAACCGTTTGACTCAAGTACTTCCGATACACAACGGATTGTATATGGGAATACAGATTCATCTGGAATAACTGCATCAAGAGCGCGTTCTCCTAGTGCACCATGACCGATTTCACGACGACCTGGTCCACGAATTGGGCCAGTTTCCCCTACAGAGAATTGCGGAAAGTTATAGTGATGCATAAAGCGTTTTGATTCTTCCACACCTAAACCGTCGATAATTTGTACATCACCAAGTGCACCTAAAGTACAAATAGAAAGGGCTTGTGTTTGTCCACGCGTAAATAATGCTGAACCGTGCGTACGTTGTAAAAGCTTAGTTTCAGAAGAAAGTGGACGGATTTCGTCTAACTTACGACCATCTGGACGAACTTTATCTTCTGTAATCTGACGACGTACTTCATCTTTAACCATTTTATCTAGAATTGTATAAACTTGCTTCATTGTTACTTCATCCGCTTCTTGCTCTTCATAGGAAGCAATAACACGGTCTTTTACCGCTTGAATAGCCTCATCACGTGCATGTTTTTCTACTGTTTGAATTGCATCATGCATGTCAGTCTCACAAGCTGTTTTTATCTGTGCTTGAATCGCTTCATCAATTTCAAATAATGTTACCGGTAATTTTTCTTTTCCTACTTCTGCAACAATTTGCTCTTGGAAAGCAATAATTTTTTTGATTTCTTCATGACCGAACATAATGGCTTCTAGCATTACTTCTTCCGGTACTTCTAGTGCACCTGCTTCAACCATGTTAATGGCATCCTTGTTACCTGCTACAGATAAATGGATAGTTGATTGATTAGATTGTTCCACTGTTGGGTTCACGATAAATTTCCCGTCAATATATCCAACTTGTACACCTGCGATTGGCCCGTCAAATGGAATATCCGAGATAGCTAACGCTAATGATGAACCGACCATTGCAGCCATTTCAGACGTGCAATCCGGATCGTTAGACATAACCATTGAAATAACTTGTACTTCATTACGGAAACCGTCTGGGAACATCGGACGAATTGGACGGTCAATTAAACGGCTTGCTAAAATTGCTTTTTCAGATGGACGTCCTTCACGTTTAATAAAGCCACCAGGAATTTTACCTGCTGCGTATAAACGTTCTTCGTAGTTTACTGTTAATGGGAAGAAATCAAGTGGTTTCGGTGATTTTGACATTGTTGCTGTTGAAAGTACAGATGTATCACCATAGCGTACTAATACGGCCCCATTTGCTTGTTTTGCTAACTGTCCCACTTCGATTACAAGTGGACGGCCAGCCCATTCATAGGAATAGACTTTCTTTTCGTTCATTCAATGAACCCCTCTCTATTATAAAAACACTTACTTCGTCTGTATGTACTAATAGTAAGTGTACCAAAAATGCTTGTTCTATGCTAAATATTTCATGAAATAATCATACATTTAAATTCAGTTATTGCCAATTTATTTAGGATTTATTTCTGTATTTGATTGAAACCGTGTTTTTTTCTTGAAGCTCCTATCTTTTCTCAATAGTAAAGCTTGTTCTTAATGTTTATAAACATAAAGAAAAAGCGGGATTAATCCCGCTTTTCGATTGATAATTAGCGACGTAAGCCTAAACGAGTGATTAGTTCACGGTAACGTTGTACGTCAGTTTCACGAAGATATTTTAATAAGTGACGACGACGACCTACCATTTTAAGAAGACCACGCTCAGAGTGGAAATCTTTTTTGTGTGTACGTAAGTGAGCGTTTAGAGCGTTAATTTCCTCTGTTAATACTGCAACTTGTACTTCTGGAGAACCAGTGTCACTTTCGTGAGTACGGAACTCAGCAATAATTTCGTTTTTACGTTCTTTTGAAATAGCCATTTGTATGGACCTCCTAAATAATTGTTAATCCCCATTAGCACAGTACACGTTGGAGTCATCGATATACCGAGCTAAGGATAAGCATATTATGCACTTATGAATGTTACCATAAATCAAAAGGTCAAGCAAGCATTAACGTAAGCCTATTCATATGTTAAAGTAGATTTAATTTGCAATAACTCGATAAATAGGGCTCATCACCATAAAGTGGGTTGATTTCCGTTCCAACTGAGCGCTTTCCTAGGGGCGTCGGGGCAATGAAATGTTTTCTATGCGAAAGCGTAACGGCAGCAACATGTTTTATCTGTGCGAAAGCGTAGCGACAGCAACATGTTTTATCTATGCGAAAGCGTAGCGACAGCAACATGTTTTATCTGTGCGAAAGCGTAGCGACAGCAACATGTTTTATCTATGCGAAAGCGTAGCGACAGCAACATGTTTTATCTGTGCGAAAGCGTAGCGACAGCAACAACAGGATGTTGGTCATGTAGACGTTATCACAGAACGTGATGCTTTTAGCCTTCGTTCCCTAAGGAGTCGACGGAGCCCCCACTCCTATCAACTTATATGTGTACGTTTTAACTTTTGCTAATAAGTGCAAAATATTCAATTGCTTGTTGTTTATCCTTTTCGATTTGTGCTTTCAAAGCTTCAATACCATCGAATTTTCGTTCACTTCTTATACGCTTATACCAAGCGACATGCACTTCTTCACCGTAAATATTTTTTTCGAAGTTTAATATATGAACTTCGATGGATAATTGTTTGTCGCTTGGATCTTTAAATGTTGGTTTATAGCCTACATTACATACACCATCATACCAGTTATTTTGTACAAGTACTCGAACCGCATAAACACCGCTTGCTGGAATATAAGTTCCTTCTAACGCTTGGACATTTGCAGTTGGGAAACCTATTGTGCGTCCTCGCTTATCACCATGTACAACGATACCCGTAACTTCAAATGGTCGTCCTAGGAGCAATGTTGCTTCTTCCATATCTCCCTCTTGCAAAAGCTTACGGATACGTGTAGAGCTAATTTTTTCGATAGCATCCGTTTTCTTTTCAACGACTGTTACGCCGTAATCTCCATTACTCAACGCACGCATATCTTCCATTGTGCCTTTACCAAATGCACCAAAGGAATAATCAAAGCCAGCTGTAACATGTTGAATGTTCAACCCACGAATAAATGTATCAATAAATGCTTCAGGTGAAAGCTTTGCAAAATCAGATGTGAAATGCACAACAAATACTGTATCCACACCCAGTTCTTCAAAAAGCTGCAGTTTTTGCTGTAATAACGTGATATAAAATACTTTTTCGTTACGACCGCCAAGCACTAAAGAAGGATGTGGATCGAATGTCATAACAGCCGTTGGAATTTGACGCTTGTCTCCTTCTTCTTTCGCTGCCTTAATAACTGCCTGATGCCCTCTATGTACACCATCAAAAAAACCAAGTGCCAATGAATATGGCTGCATGCTTTCTCGTTGCTGTAATTGGTGTGGGTATTTTAAATGAATGACCTCCATACTAAAAATCCTCCTACTCTATCGTCGGAAACATCTTATGTGGCTTCATAAACCCTTCCTTTGTAGGATGGGCATGATAGACCGCAATTGCTTTCCCATTGATTCCAAAAACAATTTTATCATGTATCTTTAATAATGCATCTGCGGGAAGCACTTGTCCATTGAAAATTTCTTTTTCGTTTGCAGAAGTAATCTCAATATATGGATAATCTGTTAATGCATACTCCACTGGTAAAATGCATGTATCAATTTGTTCAACTGCCATCAGTTCAGCTACTTGCGCCAATGTAAAGCAATTCTCTTGTGTAAATGTACCTGAGGCTGTGCGTACGAGCTCTTTCATATGTGCTGGATAACCAAGTGCCGCTCCGATTTGTACAGCTAGTGTTCGAATATACGTCCCTTTACTACATACTATACGAACAGGGAATGTAATTTCTTGTCCTTCATATAGTTCTACATCATCTAGTAGCTCTAACGCATAAATCGTAACTTGACGTGTAGGTCTTTCGACAATTTCGCCTTTTCGAGCATATTCATAGAGACGTTTACCATTTACTTTGACAGCTGAAAACATCGGTGGCGTTTGTTGAATAGCACCTGTTAGCAACGCTAGAACGTCTTGCAATTGAGCACGCGTGAACTGTTTATTCGTACTATCTTGCTCAACGGTTTCTCCTTCTGCATCCTCCGTTGTCGTTGTACGACCAATTGCAATAACAGCTTCATAGGTTTTTCCTGCATCCGTTAAGTATTCTGCGATGCGTGTTGCTTGACCAATACAAATGGGAAGAACCCCTTCAACACCTGGATCAAGTGTGCCTGTATGGCCAACCTTTTTAGTACGTAAAATTTTCCTTAATTTAAAAACGCAATCATGACTTGTCATGCCACGTTCCTTCCAAAGCGGTAAAATACCGTTCATACATTTCCTCCTAAATTCATTTTTAGCATATTTTGCTGTTAGTCGGTGGAAAGCCTCAAGAACATTTAGTAAAGCTTTTCCAAAATGATAGAGCCGCAAAAAAAGTCTGCCTGCATGAACATGCATAGGCAGACTTTTTTAAGTTAAGCTTATTCTTCGTGTAAACCACGTAGCAATGAATCAATACGGTTCCCATATTCAATCGATGAATCGAATTCAAAGATTAGTTCTGGTGTACGACGTAAACGGATTCGAGACCCAATTTCTGAGCGAATGAAACCAGATGCCTTTAATAAAGCTTTTAGTGTTTCCTCTTTTTCACGTTCATTGCCTAGAGTTGTAATATAAATTGTCGCTTGCTGTAAATCACCTGTCACCTCAACACCAGTAACAGTAACGAAACCAACACGCGGATCTTTTATTTTACGTCCAAGAATATCACCGAGCTCTTTTTTCATTTGCTCTGCGACACGGTTTGAGCGTAGAGACATA
This sequence comes from Lysinibacillus sp., assembly GCA_032053185.1. Taxonomy (GTDB): domain Bacteria; phylum Bacillota; class Bacilli; order Bacillales_A; family Planococcaceae; genus Lysinibacillus. The sequence goes on along the minus strand of DAMBVB010000005.1, from coordinate 106,766 downwards.
GTTTGTCACCTCAATTTCGATGTACAGAAAGTTATGTGTTGACTTGCACCTCTATTTGCATGCAAGGTATGGCTAAATCATACAACACAACTTCTAATGTTACTTATAAATAGTCTCGCCACACATTTAACTGTTCCCAAGCCGGATTTGACTGTAAGTAGTGAAGCGCGTGATTAATTTCACGCTCGGCTGCTTCTTTTGAAGAAGAAACAGCAACAAGCGCTAATTTCGTGCGTTGCCATACATTTTGATGATCAATTTCTGCGATGGAAACATTAAATTTTTGCTTAGTGCGGGTAAGCATACGCTGTAGGACAGCACGTTTTTCCTTCAACGAATGGGCAGTTTGAATCATGAATTCAACTTCTGCATATACAATCATTATGCACGTTTAACTTCTTCCATAATATAGGCTTCAATAATGTCGCCTTCTTTAATATCGTTGAAGTTTGTAATTGTTATCCCACATTCGTAACCTTTTGCAACTTCTTTCACTTCATCTTTGAAACGTTTAAGTGTATCTAATTCACCTTCAAAAATTACGACATTGTCGCGGATTACACGTACGCCAGAATCACGAGTTACTTTACCTTCTGTTACGTATGAACCAGCAATTGTACCGACTTTTGATACTTTAATTGTTTGGCGAACTTCTGCTTGACCAATAATTTTTTCTACGAATTCTGGATCAAGCATACCTTTCATTGCTTGTTCAATTTCCTCGATTACTTTATAGATAATGCGGTGTAGACGAATATCTACGCCTTCTTCTTCAGCTGCACGTTTTGCATTGATATCTGGGCGAACGTTGAAGCCAATAACAATTGCATTTGAAGCCGCTGCAAGAGAAATATCTGATTCTGTAATCGCCCCAGCGCCAGTGTGAATAATTTTCACGTTTACGCCTTCAACATCAATTTTCATTAATGATGCCGCCATAGCTTCTACAGTACCTTGAACGTCAGCTTTAACAATTAAGTTAAGCTCTTTCATTTCGCCTTGACTCATTTGTTCGAATAAGTTATCAAGCGTTACACGTTGTTTTTCTGAGCGTTGTGCTTGAATCGCTGACATTGCACGAGTTTCCCCAACTTGGCGGGCTGTTTTTTCATCTTCAAAGACAACGAAACGATCGCCTGCTTGTGGTACTTCATTTAAGCCTGTGATTTCTACTGGCGTTGATGGTCCAGCTTCTTTCACACGACGGCCTTTGTCATTTACCATTGCACGTACTCGCCCAAAAGTATGGCCGACAACAATTGGATCCCCTACTTTTAATGTTCCATCTTGTACTAAAAGTGTTGCAACAGAGCCTCGACCTTTATCTAGCTGTGCTTCAATTACTGTACCAAGTGCTAAACGATTAGGGTTTGCTTTTAATTCTCCAACTTCAGCGACAAGTAAAATCATTTCAAGTAATGTGTCAATGCCTTCACCTTTTAATGCAGAGATTGGTACGAAAATAGTTTCGCCACCCCAAGCTTCTGGAACTAGGCCATGCTCTGTTAACTCTTGCATCACACGGTCTGGATTAGCTGAAGGTTTATCCATTTTATTGACTGCAACAATAATTGGTACTTCTGCTGCTTTTGCGTGGTTAATGGCTTCTACTGTTTGTGGCATTACGCCATCATCCGCAGCTACTACTAAAATTGTTAAGTCCGTTACTTTCGCACCGCGCGCACGCATCGTTGTAAAAGCAGCGTGTCCTGGTGTATCTAGGAACGAAATCTTTTTGTCGCCTTCCGTTACTTGATAAGCACCGATATGCTGAGTAATACCTCCAGCCTCACCAGCTGTCACCTTAGTATTACGAATAGAGTCTAACAATGTTGTTTTACCATGGTCAACGTGACCCATAATTGTTACTACAGGAGGACGCTCTGATAAGTCCGCCTCGTTAACTTCTTCTGTTTGTTCGAAGTGTGTTTCTAAATCCGTAATATCTACACGAATTTCTTCTTCAGCTACTACACCATAGTCTGCGCAAATTAATTCAATTGCATCCTTATCTAATTCTTGGTTAATTGTTGCCATTACACCAAGCATAAATAACTTTTTAATAATTTCTGATGGCTCGCGGTGTAATTTTTTAGCTAATTCTGCTACAGAAAGTGATTCAACAAACGTAATTTTTTCTGGTAATTCCTTTTGTTTCACTGGTTGACTTGGTTGATGTGTTTTTGGATGGCGACGTTTCCCGCCATGAATTCCTGGTTTTGGACGTTGGTTGTAACCTCCGCCACCTCTACGATTATTATTGTTATTATTATTATTATTTGTCATATTTCGATTCTGACTACCTTTTGTATTCTTAGATTTTTCGTTAGACGAATTTGAGTTTTGATGCGTTTGTTGCTGATTATTGGCCTTAGGCTTGGAAGTAGCAGATTGCTGCTTTTGCCCATCTTGCTTTTTCACCGATTGCTGTGATTTTTGCGAAACATTTTGAGTAGGTTGCTTCGCGTCTGTTATCGTTTTAAATGTCTGGTTTAACTTTGCCACTATGTCTTTTTCTAACATTGACATATGATTTGTTACGCTAACATTTAATTTATTTAGTGCTTCAATAACCTCTTTACTCGTTTTATTCACTTGTTTCGCATATTCATGAACTCTGATTTTGGTCATCTGTTCACCCCCGATTATTTTTCGTTGAGTAGACTAGACAATTTGCTTGCAAAACCTTTATCGGTAATAGCTAAAGCCACTCGGGCCTCCTTACCTGTAGCATGTCCTAGATCATAACGATCACCAATTACATGATACTCAACGTTGTAATACGTGCATTTATCTTGAATTTTTTTACTAGAGTTTTTAGAAGCATCGTCTGCAAGCAGCACTAGCTTAGCATTACCACTGCGGACTTCCTTTACTACTAACTCTTCTCCTGAAATCACTTTACGGGCTCTTGCCGCTATCCCAAGCAAATTAAACACCGCTTGATTAATCATATAATAGACTCCCTACGAATCAACAAAATAAGTTCATCGTAGATTTCTTCAGGGATTTTTACATCAAGTTGGTGCCCTAAAACATTTTTCTTACGGGCGATTTCAATCGCCTTCTCCGATTTAGAGACATAGGCACCACGTCCGGGTTTTTTTCCGGAGATATCAACACTTACCTCGCCCTCTTTCGAACGAACGACACGAATCATTTCTTTCTTTGGTAGCATTTCTCCGGTAGCTACACATTTTCGAAGAGGTACTTTTTTATTAATAGCCATAAGAATCACCTTTCCTCTCTGAAGCTTGTCGTAAGAGGTGGACTAGCCATGCACTACATTGGTTATATAGTTGGATTTTAACCTTGCTATTTTCCAATGTAGACACTGCCATTATTCAGTCGACGCAGCCCAACGTCCACTGAATAATGGCAGCTAACTAGTCACACGGGCTTTCTTACTTATTCTTCGTCATCTTGATATAAGTCAACTGTCATATCATCAAAATCACTTTCTTCATCCTCAGCAGGTATGAAAGTGCTTGTTGCAGATGGAAAAATACCTAACTCACGAGCATCTGTTTCACTCTTAATATCAATTTTCCAGCCAGTTAGCTTAGCAGCTAAACGAGCATTTTGACCACGTTTACCAATTGCTAGTGATAATTGATAGTCTGGCACAACAACAGTAGTAGATTTTTCTTCTTCATTGACTTGAACATCTAAAACTTTAGATGGGCTAAGGGCATTTGCGACAAATACAACTGGGTCTTCTGACCATTCAACGATATCGATTTTTTCGCCGTTTAATTCATTGACAATTGTTTGCACACGAGCGCCTTTTGCTCCTACGCATGAACCTACCGGATCTACCTCTTCGTTATGTGCGTAAACAGAAATTTTAGAACGATCCCCTGCTTCACGAGCAATCGATTTAATTTCTACAATACCTTCATAAATTTCAGGTACTTCCATTTCAAATAAGCGACGTAATAAACCAGGATGTGTGCGTGAAACAATAACTTGTGGTCCGCGCGTTGTACGTTCAACCTTTGTAATATAAACCTTGATGCGATCGTGTGGATGGTATGTTTCACCTTGAATTTGTTCGTTTTGTGGTAATGCAGCCTCTACTTTTCCTAGACCTACGTAAATATTACGAGCATCTAGACGCTCGACAACACCCGTCACGATATCATCTTCACGATCCACATATTGCTCGTAAATTAGGCCGCGTTCTGCTTCGCGTACACGTTGTGTAACAACTTGTTTCGCTGTCTGTGCAGCAATACGCCCAAAGTTTCGTGGTGTTACTTCCTGCTCTACCACATCTTCCAATTGATATGCAGGGTTGATCGCCTTGGCATCTTCTACAGAAATTTGTAAACGGTCATCTTCAACTTCTTCAACAACATCTTTACGTGAAAAGACACGAATAGAGCCCTTATCTAAATTTAAGTCAACACGAACATTTTGTGCTTGATTGAAGTTGCGTTTGTAAGCTGTAACTAATGCCGCTTCTATTGCTTCAATTAACACATCTCTTGAAATTCCCTTTTGTTCTTCTAGCGCATTTAGCGCATCTAACAAATCACTACTCATCTTTGTTTTCACTCCTAAATATGCATTATGCTTAAAAATCGATGGCAAGTCGTGCCAATGCGATTTTTTCTTGTTCAATTGTCACTGTAATTTTACGCGTTTTAATGCGTACTTCCATCACTAATGTATGTTCATCGTATGAAGTTAAGTAGCCTTGGAATTCCTTCATGTCCTTAATGGGCTCATAGGTTTTAACATAAATAAATTTGCCAATCGCTTTTTCAAAATCAGTATCTTTTTTTAATGGACGTTCTGCTCCAGGTGAAGAAACTTCTAAATAATAGTTTTGTGTAATTGGATCTTTTTCATCCAATAGCAAACTTAGTCGTTCACTAACTTGAGCACATTGGGCTATGTCGATTCCACCCTCAGGTGTATCCACATAAACACGTAAAAACCAGTTACGTCCTTCTTTTACGAACTCGACATTGACTAGCTCTAGATTTAACTCTTCAACAATCGGTTTGGCGAGCTCTTCAATTAAAGATGGTACTTTGCTCATTGTTTCCTCCTGTATCTATCAAATTCTGGCGTAATAAAACAGAAATTCCACCAGTAGTTTTGGTGAAATTTAACGGTCTTACCTGCTGTTAGTCAAAAATTTGTTTTGCTACAGTATAACAACAGAAAAGAGCGGGAAGGTCCCACTCTTTTGCTGGAAAAATATCAACAAATTATTACCATAAGGATAGCATAGTTTACAGCACAATGCAAATTTCCTTTTTCTAGACATCTACTTTATAAGACTTAATTTGAGCATAAGGCAGATAAGTTATTCGTTATTGCTGAAGATATCTTCAGACTAACCTTCTTATTTTAGAAAAGTGATAATTGATTCGCATCAGGCATTCCTTCTAAACAACCTAATTGATCCATGTATTCAATTAATGTCTTGGATACTCGACCTCGTTGCTGTAAATCTTCCTTCGATAAAAATTCTCCGTCCTCACGTGCTGCCACGATTTGTTTGGCAACGTTCGTACCAAGTCCGGGAATCGCATCGAATGGTGGAATTAACGAGTTTCCATCAATGATAAATTCACTAGCGTGCGAACGATATAAATCCACCTTCTGAAAGCTCATGCCACGCTCACACATTTCAAGTGCTAGTTCCATCACAGTTAATAGGTTTTTTTCTTTTGTTGAAGCATCTAAGCCCTTCAGATTGATTTCATCAATTTTTGTACGAATCATTTGCGGTCCCTGTACCATGGCAATTAAATCAAAATCATCTGCACGTACTGTAAAATACGCTGCATAATAAAGAATCGGAAAATGCACCTTAAACCATGCAATACGAACAGCCATTAACACGTAAGCTGCCGCATGGGCTTTCGGGAACATATATTTAATTTTTTTACATGATTCGATATACCAGCCTGGTACTTTATTCGCCAGCATTTCTGCCTCAAACTCTTCAGATAAACCTTTCCCTTTACGCACGGACTCCATAATTTTAAATGCTAGGGACGGTTCTAGCCCTTGGTAAATTAAATACACCATAATATCATCACGACAGCCAATTACTTCTTTCAGCACACATGTACCGTTTTGAATTAACTCTTGCGCGTTACCAAGCCATACGTCTGTTCCATGTGAAAGTCCTGAAATTTGCACGAGCTCTGAGAATGTTGATGGCTTTGTATCTTCAAGCATTTGGCGTACAAAGCGGGTACCGAACTCAGGAATGCCGAGTGTTCCTGTCTTACAGCCAATTTGTTTTTCTGTTACGCCTAAAGATTCTGGGGAACTAAAGATTTTCATAACGACTGGATCATCTGTTGGAATCGTTTTTGGATCTATCCCTGATAAATCCTGCAGCATCCGAATCACAGTCGGATCATCGTGTCCAAGAATATCAAGTTTTAAAATATTATCGTGAATGGAATGGAAATCAAAGTGCGTTGTACGCCATTCCGAATCCTGTGCATCCGCAGGGAATTGCACTGGTGAGAAGTCATAAATGTCCATATAATCTGGTACTACGATAATTCCGCCAGGGTGTTGTCCTGTTGTTCGTTTTACGCCTGTACAACCTTGCACTAAGCGATCTACCTCGGCACCGCGGAAATGTAAGTTGTTATCATTTGCATAGCCCTTCACGTAGCCATACGCTGTTTTCTCTGCGACTGTACCGATTGTTCCTGCACGATATACATAATCCTCACCGAATAGTACCTTCGTATAGTTGTGAGCTTGTGGTTGATATTCCCCGGAGAAATATGACGATAGGTAAGCATTTGATATGATCTCCAGCTTTTCCCCCGTCCCACACCGTACGTGACCCTTTCGGCGTCATACGGCGTTCCATCGTTAACTATGTTGAAATTTATAAACTAAGCTTTGGATTTCCTACTTCCGTTCTTAGTTCGTTTATTTTATTTATAGGATATACCAGCAATCCATTACTTTTAAATGGCTCATTACCATAACGTGTGGTTGATTTCCGTTCCGGCTGGGCGCTTTCCTGGGGGCGTCCAGCCTCCACTCCAATCAACTTATATACATGGCAGATGTTTTAACAAATGACATCCACAAATTTTGGTGATGAGCCTTTTAAATCTCCACTGGTAAATATCTATAAAGTATCGACCCTTTTCACTTTCTTTAAAGAGGTTATCAAATGTCTCTTGTAACCCAAAATATTCGTTATTTCTTAACTTTTGAATCATTAAGTCAGCCAACTAATCACTTCCTTTACGAAGTTTTCGTTCTCTTTAATCATACACGAATCTGACTTATTGTAGGTTTTTGTTTCAACGTTAACGACTTGTGCCCTTCCCTCTGAAATGTTTTCCCCTCCGACTTATTGGGTATTCAGTCATCAACAGCATTTCTTCGTCGGTACTACGGCACTACTGCCACTCCTTTAAAGTATGTTATAGCCATTTTGCCTTTCCATACACCGTCGTCATTGAAGTGCAACCTTCTCTTACGTTAGGAGCTTCACACGTTCCACTATTTCTATCTGTACATAATTCCCGTAGGTTCCCTCTAAATTCCGCTAGGCAAAGATTGTGCCTGTAACACAATATGGATTTTCATAACCTAACGCTTACTCATCCACACCTAGAAGTCCTCACTGGACCCCGCAGCATTTCTACTACGTGACATTTACGAAAAGTCAGTCGAGGGTTCGTCTCGATGATTCTACCGCTACTAACCATAGGAATTTTATAGACGCCAGACCTATCATTCACAAGAGATTTCTATCCCTCTTTCCACAGCCCAACTGTTTGGGTGAACTTCAGCCTACTTTAACGAGCTTCAAACGTTTTGGTGTTTGCAATACCGTCCACGCTTGTCGTAGCTTTAGCGAGTGTGTTTCAAGACGTTACTCTCTCATTCCACACTTTGAAATAGCAGTTCTACCAATTAAGGTGGTTAACCTTTTCAGTTAACAACGTGTCGCACTCAAATCAATATCAGGTACCTTATCTCCTTTAAAGCCAAGGAACGTTTCGAATGGGATATCTTGCCCATCCTTTTTATACGGTGTTCCACATTCTGTACAATCTTTATTTGGTAAGTCATAGCCTGAGCTTACTGAACCATCATCAAAAAACTCGGAATGCTTACAATTAGGACAAATATAATGCGGTGGAAGCGGATTTACTTCAGTAATCTCCATAAAGGTCGCTACTAAAGAAGATCCAACAGATCCACGAGAACCTACTAAATAGCCATCCGCTAATGATTTTTTCACAAGCTTCGCAGAAATTAAATAAATTACGCCGAAACCATGGCCTAAAATGGACTTTAATTCCTTTTCAATTCGGGCCTTCACGATTTCTGGCAATTCTTCCCCGTATATACGATGAGCCATTTCATAGGTTAAATTTGTAACCTCATCATCTGAGCCTTCAATTTTCGGTGTATATAAATCATCTTTAATTGGCTTCACATCGCCAATCATATTTGCGACTTTTTGAGCGTTGGTGACCACTACTTCCTTCGCAAGATCCGGTCCTAAAAAATCAAATTCTTCAAGCATTTCATCAGTCGTTCTAAAATGAACTTCCGGTAGTCTTGATCTATTTAAGATGTTGGCACCACCTTGAGAGCCAATTAGAATTTGTCTGAACATTCCATCTGTCGGATCTAAATAATGGACATTACCGGTTGCTACAACAGGTTTATCGATCTTCTTCCCTAGCTTTACGAGCTTGCGAATAATATCTTCAAGTGTCCATTCGTCCCGTATGACATTGCGCTCAATTAACGGCGCATACACGGCCTTTGGTTGAACTTCAATATAATCATAAAATCCCGCAACTTGCTCTGCTTCCTCTGGGGATTTATTCATCATCGTCTCAAATAATTCACCATTACTACAACCTGACCCTACTAATAAACCTTCTCTATATTGCTCTAGAACCGCTCGTGTTACGCGGGGTACACGATAGAACGTTTTTGTATGCGAGTGGGAAACTAATTTAAATAAATTTTTTAGTCCAGCATTATCTACCGCTAATATTGTGCAGTGCATTGGTCGTCCCTTTTTATAGGCATCTCCACCACCAACATGCTTATTAAAGTCGTCGTGGTATTTAATATCTAATTCATCTGCATCTTTTAACAATTGTAAAAGTAAGTAACCAGTTGCCTCTGTATCATAAATAGCTCGGTGATGCTGGGTTAATTCAATATTGAATTTTTTACAAAGTGTATTTAAACGATGGTTTTTCATCGTTGGGTAAAGCATTCTCGCAAGCTCCAACGTATCAATAACTGGATGAATCGTTCCCTCTAGTCCAAATTTTTTATAGCCTGTGTATAAAAACCCCATATCAAACGATGCATTATGGGCTACTACTATGCCATCTCCGATAAATGCATGGAACTCCTTAATGACTTGCTCCACTTCTGGCGCGTTACGTACCATATCATCTGTAATACCTGTCAGTTCAATGGTCGTTGCTGACAGTGGATGATGGGGATTGGCAAAGCTTTCGTATTTGTCTATCACATTGCCATCTTGAATTTTAACTGCAGCAAGTTCAATAATAGTATCGTAAGCAGTAGATAGACCTGTCGTCTCAACGTCAAACACGACATAGGGAGTATCAGCTAATAATCGGTGCGTAGGTGCATAGGCAATCGGTACACCATCATCTACTAAATTAGCCTCCAAGCCATAAATAACTTTTATACCATGTTTTTTCCCTGCTGAATAAGCCTCTGGGAAAGATTGCACAACAGCATGGTCGGTAATAGCCACGGCTGGATGACCCCACTTTGCAGCCTGAGCAACAAGTCTATCAACTGGTGTCACAGCGTCCATTGTGCTCATTGGTGTATGCAAGTGTAATTCAACTCGTTTTTCTCCCTCTGGCGCCTTATCCTGTCGTGTTTCTTTTTTAATTTCATTGATATCATTTGCCATAACGATTAAATCACGAATGAATGTGTCAGTTTGTACTGAGCCTCGGACTTTTACCCACATGCCTTTTTTCAAATGCTGCATAAGTTCTGCATCATCATTATCACGTGAGAACATTTTTACTACGATAGAATCCGTATAGTCGGTAATTTTAATTTGTAATAAAGAGCGACCACTTTTTAGCTCTCTAATTTCCGTATCAAAAACAAAACCTTCTATGATAACACGGCGTTCTTCCTCAACAATACGTTTAATTTCCATTGTTTCATCATCTTTAATTAACATACCAAGCTGGAATGGGCGGTCACCAAGGTTTGCAATAGCTGGATTTTCTTTCTTCTCCTGCTCACGTTTTTGGTAATCTTGTATCGCTTGCTGAGCTAAAGCTGCTTCCTCTAAACGCCTCTGTTCCATGAAAGCTTCCTGTGCCGCAATCATTTCTTGCGTTTGATCTTGAAGCACAAAATCTATCACAATGTGTGGAAAGCCAAATTGACTATAGCCTTCGGAAAGCTTTTCTGCATACTTTGTTTTCAGCATCATAAATTCCATTTCTTGCATGCAAGATAAAGTGATTTTTTGCCCATTCCACATAGGCATTTGCGATGCTAGACAATGTTTTAAAGGTGGCGCCATCTCAGCTATTTGTTCTACTACTGTTAGCCAATATTGTTGGACAAGTTCTTCCGTAACATTGTTCTCTACCGTATCGAAAGATGTGTGGATTTGAGCGATAGCTGAAAATTTTTCAGTCAAACGAGTATGAAATAGTTGGTATAGTGGAAAGGGAAGTACATCTCGTAATTTAATGGAAAAATGCCATAGCCTGTTCTTTTTGTGTACAGTTAGTCGTGATAATTCACCTTCTTCAAAGAAGGACATATATACATCATCGGTTAACTCTAGTTGTTGCAAGAGCATTTGAAACCTCGTTCTTGCTTCTTGTTGTTGTTCCAATCTATTGACACCTACTTTCAGAAAGAGGCAGTTTTAAAGCCCCTCGTTTTATTTCCTCACCAACGTTTACGAATCAAAGAAAAAATTCGCTCCCTTTCCGTAGGTGACCGTCAAGCCTCACAAATCCTAAACATCTATGAATTCATGCTTGGCTCGCTGTCCCCGAGAAGTGGCGCGAATTTTTTCTCTATTTAATACCATTTGGGACAGAGGTTTTAAAGGAAATTAATGTTTGCGGAAAAATTCATTTAAGCGATCAATGACCTCTTCTTTTTTCCATTCGAACGTTTCAGCTGTTTGACGGAATTTAACTTCAACAATACCTTCAGTTGCTTTTTTACCTACTGTTATACGAACAGGTAAGCCAATTAAGTCAGCATCTGCGAATTTAACCCCAGCGCGCTCAGCGCGATCATCTAATAGCACATCATAACGGTATGATTTCAATAAACCATATAGCTCATCGGCCAAGGCAAACTGTGTTTCATCCTTTGTATTAACAGGTACAACATGGATATCATATGGAGCTAATTGTGTCGGCCAAACAAAACCATTATCATCTTGGAAATGCTCTGCAACAGCAGCTAAAATACGTGATACACCAATACCATAGCATCCCATAATAAATGGCTGTGCCTTACCTTGCTCGTCTAAGAATGTACCATTCATTTTTGCAGAGTAAGTTGTTCCTAATTTGAAAATATGGCCAACCTCGATACCTTCTGCAAATTTAATCATTCCTTGGCCATCTGGAGATGGATCTCCCTCTTGAATAAAGCGAATATCTACGTATTCATTCACGGCAAAATCACGCTCTGGATTAATGTTTACTAAGTGGAATCCATCCTCATTAGCACCAGCTACACCGTTACGAATCGATTTAATAGCATTGTCAGCTACTACTTTTATGTCTACTGGTAATTTAACAGGACCGATTGAACCAACGCCACAGCCTAATAAATCGCGGATTGCCGCCTCACTAGCAAGTTCAACAGAACCAGCATCAAGCGCATTTTTCAGCTTAATATCATTAATTTCGTGATCTCCACGAGCAAGTACAACCACTAATTCACCGTCCACATCAAACACTAATGATTTAATGACTTTTGAAGGCTCAACATTTAAGAAAGCTGATACTTCTTCGATTGTTTTTTGGTCTGGTGTTGGCACTTTTTCAAGCTCATTTAATGCTTCATCTGATGGTTGATAGTCTACAAGAACTTCTGCCATTTCGATGTTCGCTGCATAATTAGACGTGTCAGAGTATGCAATTGTATCTTCCCCAATTTCAGAAAGCACCATAAACTCATGTGTGCCTTTCCCACCGATTGAGCCTGCATCCGCAATAACTGCACGATAGTTTAAACCTAGACGAGAGAAAATATTTGAATAGGCACGATACATATCATCATATGTTTCATCTAAACTTTCACGTGATGCATGGAAAGAGTATGCATCTTTCATAATAAACTCTCTGCCTCTTAGTAAACCGAAGCGAGGACGTTTTTCATCACGGAATTTAGTTTGAATTTGATAAAGTGTGAGCGGTAATTTTTTATAGGATTTAATTTCATCACGTACTAAAGTTGTAATCACTTCTTCATGTGTTGGCCCTAATGCGAAATCACGCTCATGACGGTCCTTTAAACGCATTAATTCTGGACCGTATTTTTCCCAGCGACCTGATTCCTGCCAAAGTTCCGCAGATTGTAATGAAGGCATTAAAAGCTCAATGGAATTGATTGCTTCCATCTCTTCACGAATAATGTTTTCTATTTTTGTTAACACACGTTTTGCAAGCGGTAAATACGAGTATACCCCACTTGTATTTTGACGAATAAACCCTGCACGTAATAATTGCTTATGTGATTTTACCTCTGCATCAGCAGGTACTTCACGTAGCGTTGGGATAAATGTTTTACTTTGCTTCATTCAGTGTTCCACCTTTTTAATAGATAAGTTTTTATACTCTAATTAGCATAAACAAATTTAGCTTTGAACGCAATGTTTCAAAAAAATTGCGCTCAAAGCTATGTTTTTCCAATCAATTTTCACCTTAGCGTCATGACCAGGGCTTCTTCTAAATATGTTTACTTGAAAAACTTAACTTGATTTAGTTAAAAGAAGAATCGTTGTATATCGTTCCATGTAACTACGACCATTAAGATCATCAATAGTACGATACCGACAAAATGCACAAGACCCTCTTTTTGACGATCGATTGGTTTACCTCTTACTGCTTCGAAGCCAAAGAATAATAGGCGACCACCGTCAAGTGCTGGAAGCGGTAGTAAGTTCATAATCCCAAGGTTAATACTTAACATCGCAGCCCAATTCATTAAATTGATGAGTCCATATTGAGCTACCTGCTCCGTCGCTTTATAAATTCCTACTGGACCTGATAGAGCATCTATCGTAAATTTACCAGTAATTAACATACCAAGCAATTCAAATATTCGAGCCGTCATATTATACGTTTCTTGAGCGCCAAATACAACAGCCTTTAATGGATTAAATTCACGTGGGCTCTCATACTTAACCCCTATTTGACCATATTTATCTCCATTTTGTTCTATTTCTTTTACCTTCATATTTAGGTTAACTTGCTGACCATTTCGATCAACTGTTACAGCAATATTTTCACCTGGGTTATCTTGTACAATAGCAGCCAAATCTTGCCATTTTTCAACCACTTGTCCATCGATAGCGGTTACTCTATCGCCTGCAAGCATTCCTGCCTGTGCGGCTGGATCATTTTCTACTACTTCTGTAATGATTGGCTCATACGTAGGCACACCATGAAATAAACCAATCATCATATAAATAATAAAAGCTAATATAAAGTTAAATAACGGGCCTGCAAAGATTGTCATAGCTCGTTGACCGACTGTTTTAGCGTTAAATTGACGATCATATGGCGCAATGAACGTTTCTTTACCGTTTTCTATGACAATACAATCTCTTGCAACATTATAACGAACTAATTTTTCCTCTTCATCATAGCCTTCTACAAACAATTCCTTTTCTAAATCGGCACGCTCAACTTCTAAAAATAACAAATCTGGTAATTGCTTATTATTTTGGTTAAAGATAATTTTCTGTACAACATTATCTTCATCTACAATAAGCCCTACTCGGTAACCCGGCTGTAATTCGGTGCCATCCATGTCATCACCAGCCATACGAACGTAACCACCAATCGGCAATAAACGTATCGTATAGATTGTTTCACCATGTGTTTTTCCATAAATTTTTGGGCCCATACCTATTGCAAATTCTCGAACCATAATGCCTGCTCGTTTCGCAAACAAGAAGTGACCAAATTCATGGAAGAATACAAGTAAGCCAAATATTAAAATAAATGCAATAGCTGTTTGCATAATACCCCACCTTTAAAAGCGAATAGTTAACGATATCTTCTCTCTTTATTTTACCATGTCTAACACTGTTTTTCTTGTTTCTCTGTCTACATGCAAAATTGTTTGCAAATCCGGTACTAATATGTTGTTATGTGCTTGCATGACACGCTCAATCGTTTCATCAATTTCCAGGAATGTTATTTTCCCTTGTAAAAATGCCGCAACTGCCGATTCATTCGCTGCATTCATCGCTGTTAAAATTGTACCACCTGTACGCCCAGCCTCATATGCTAGTCGCAATGCTGGATAACGTTCAAAATCCATTTCTTTAAAATGTAACTGACCAATTTGTGCTAAATTAAGTCGTTGTCCGTTATGTAGTGGCATACGATCCGGGTAGCTTAATGCATATTGGATAGGTACACGCATGTCCGGCGTACCTAGCTGTGCAATGACACTAGTATCATGATACTCAACTAGGGAGTGAATAATACTTTCCCTATGCAAAAGTACATCAATTTTATTATAAGGCATATCAAACAAGACATGTGCTTCAATGACTTCTAGTCCTTTATTCATCATTGTAGCAGAGTCTATCGTAATTTTCGCACCCATTGACCAGTTCGGATGGTTTAATGCATCTGCCACCGTAACATGCTTCAATTCCTCGCGCGTTTTGTCACGGAAGCTACCACCAGAAGCTGTAATAATTAAACGTTCAATATTTTTTGGATTCTCACCATTCATCGATTGGAAAATCGCGGAATGCTCACTATCAACCGGTAAAATGGCTACGTTGTATTTCTTGGCCTCTGCCATCACTAAATGTCCAGCGGTTACAAGTGTTTCTTTATTAGCAATGGCAATTGTTTTGCCCATGCGAATTGCAGCTAATGTCGATTCTAGTCCAACACTACCAAGAACCGCGTTTACTAACACTGTCGAATCGGGATGTGTAGCAACCTCCACAAGCCCTTTTGCACCAAACGTAAAGTGTACTTGTGGATATTCTTTAGCGAGCATAATTGCATCTTCTTCTAATTGAACAGATACAAGCTCAGGCTTTAAAGTTTCAATCATTTCACGCGTTTTTTCGATGTTTTTCCCTGAAGAAAACGCCACTAAATGAAAGGCATCGCGTTGTTCTTTTAAAATATCATAAGTTTGCCAACCGATTGAACCAGTTGCACCAAGTAAACTAATTTTTTTCACGACAAATTGTCCCCTTTTTCTATCTCAGCAAATGATTTAGCACGATTCTTCCACCACTCTAATTAGAGGGAAATACGTTTACTGTTCCTAGTTACCAAAAACATGTAAAAAATGTAATAAAGGCACGACGAACAATAGACTATCAAAGCGATCTAAAATACCGCCATGCCCAGGTAAAATATTTCCTGAATCCTTTACGTCAAAATGGCGTTTGATAGCAGATTCCACTAAATCGCCCATTTGGCCAATAATTGACGCAAAAATTGTGATGAAAATAAGTGAGACATAGCCATTTGCAAATGGATAAATTGCTTGCATCGCGATAGCAAAAATTACTGCTATAACAACCCCACCCACAAAGCCTTCCACGGTTTTCTTCGGTGAGATTTCAGGCCATAGCTTATTTTTTCCTAGTTTTCTTCCAACAAAATAGGCACCTGAGTCAGTTGTCCAAACTACAAGTAAACAATATACGACAAACTCTAGACCATGGCTTCGAGTTTCAATTAAGTAATGGAAGCCTAACCCGACATAAAACGCACCTAATAATATAAATGCAACTTCATCGAATGTCATTTTATTTTTCACCAGGACTACATATATGAGCAATAGCATCATTAGACCATACACAACCATTAAATCGGAGGAATAGCCAATTGCATCTACTACCTTACTTGACCAGTTCGTTGGTATAACAAGTAGTGTTAATGTAAGTAACCCTAAAAAACCAGGTACTGAAAAAAGCGAAATACCCTTCATTTTTAGTATTTCATAAAAGCCGACAATAGCCATTGCAAGCACAAGTATTGTAAATGGCACTTTTCCATAAATAACAAATGGAATAAATAGTGCTGCTGCAATTATTGCCGTAATAATTCGTTGTTTCAAGTTGTTTCTTCTCCCTTCAACCCACCGTAACGGCGATTACGTTTCTGGTAGTTTTCCACCGCTTTCAGTAAGTTTTCCTCACTAAAATCTGGCCACAATGTATCTGTAAACCAAAATTCTGTATACGCGAGCTGCCATAACATAAAGTTGCTTAATCGCACTTCACCGCTTGTACGAATTAATAAATCTGGCTCTGGCAGATGAGCCGTCATTAAATGAGATGTCAAGCATTCTTCTGTTATGTCTTGCATCGTTAATTGACCATCCTGCACCTTCTGAAGCATTGTTTTCATGGCGCTAACCATTTCCGAGCGACTTCCATAATTCAGAGCAAAATTTAGAATCAATCCTGTATTATGCTTCGTCTCCTCCATCGCCTCATATAACGCTTTTTGCGTATGAGCAGGCAACAAAGATGGATCTCCTATCATTTCAACACGTACATTGCGTTCCATCATTTCAGGTAAAAAGGAACCTAAAAATTCTACAGGTAAACGCATGAGGAAATCGACCTCTGGTTTTGGTCGCTTCCAATTTTCTGTAGAGAACGCGTACACGGTTAAAACTTTAATGCCGAGATCTGACGCAAATCTAGTTACCTTTCGCACTGTCTTCATACCTTCATGGTGCCCAGCAACACGTGGCATGGCACGTTTCTTTGCCCAACGTCCATTTCCGTCCATAATAATCGCTACATGGGCAGGAATCGGCTCATTTTTAGCAAGGGCAACACGTTCCTCCAATGATAGTGAATCTATATTTATTTGTTTACCTAATAGCTTTTTAAACATGCTAACTCCCCCACTACAACTAATCGGACGTATATTAACCTATCATAACAAACAAAAGCGCTTTTTGTCTTTTTTTTCCCTCTAAATTGACTATGTATGAACTATCTTATTTTAGAACTACACATTTTTGGCTGTTCACCGTAACATTGAATCAATTTTCGTTCCTACTAAGCACAGTCGAAATGGAAGCAACCGATGTACTCCGCTTAAGTAAAGAACAGTTCTTCTTAATCTTAAAAGAAAGTAAAATTAGATGAAAGGTATTTCCCTAAACAATTTAAAGACCTTTTACATAATCATTTAAACGAAAGAGAAAAGACGTCCTGATATTTATAGGACGCCTTCATGTCATCAAAAAGTTCCATCATAGATATGCAAAGCGAGTAGCTTACACTTCTAGAATTTCTTTTTCTTTTTCTTTCGTCACTTGATCTACTTTAACGATGAATTCATCTGTTAATTTTTGAATATCTTCACCGTAGCCACGTAGATCATCTTCTGTGATTTCGCCAGCTTTTTCAAGTTTTTTTAGATCATCATTCGCATCGCGACGGACATTACGTACAGCGATTTTTGCATCCTCTGCTTCTTTTTTCACTTGCTTTACAAGATCTTTACGACGCTCTTCTGTTAAAGCAGGGATCATTAAACGAATAACAGATCCATCATTTGTTGGTGTAATACCAATGTCTGATTTCATAATTGCTTTTTCGATTTCACCTAAAATTGTTTTATCGTAAGGTGTAATAACTAATAAACGTGCTTCTGGTACCGAAACACCTGCAAGCTGATTTATTGGTGTTGGTGCACCATAATATTCAACCGTAATGCGATCTAATAAAGCAGCATTTGCACGGCCTGCACGAATTGAAGATAGTTCACGTGTAAAAGCAGCAATCGTTTTGTTCATTTTTTCTTTAGCTTGTTCTAATACTTGTTTAGCCATTATGCATTCCTCCTAACAACTGTTCCAATTTTCTCGCCTTGTACGGCACGTTTAATATTACCTGGTTCCGTAATTGAAAAGACAATTAACGGAATATCGTTATCCATACATAAAGTAGAAGCTGTCGAATCCATTACTTGTAAGCCTTGTTGGATAACGTCTAAGTATGTGAGTGTATCATATTTAACGGCAGTTGCATCTACTTTTGGATCTGCAGAATAAACACCATCTACATTATTTTTTGCCATTAAAATCGCATCTGCGTCAATTTCGGCTGCACGTAACGCAGCTGTTGTATCCGTAGAGAAGAATGGGTTACCAGTACCTGCTGCAAAAATAACTACACGTTTTTTCTCTAGATGACGAACTGCTTTACGGCGAATATATGGCTCCGCTACTTGTGTCATGACAATAGAAGATTGCACACGTGTTTCAATTCCTAATTTCTCCAGTGCATCTTGTAACGCTAAAGAGTTCATAACCGTTGCCAGCATACCCATATAATCGGCTGCTGCACGATCCATCCCCATTTCGCTACCGATTTTTCCACGCCATATATTACCGCCACCTACAACAACAGCAACTTCTACATCAAGATCTACTACTTCTTTTACCTCTTCTGCAACAGCCTTGATTATTTTTGGTGATAAACCGAAGCCCGCTTCTCCAGCTAACGCTTCACCACTTAATTTTATAACTACTCGTTTATATTGTGGCACACTCATTGTAAACCTCCGTCAGACTTTATTTAAAACATCCATATTCCCTTTTCCATTATAGTATATATAACAATAATTGCTAGTTGTGAATAAGGCAAAATAGAAAATTATATGGCTCATCACTATAACGCGTGGTTGATGGCTCCCGATGAGTTGCTTGCGGCCAACACGATGTTGGTCGAAGGCGTTATTACAGGACGTATTGTTCATTCCCAAGGAGTCGCCTTAGCCTCGACGCCCATCAACTTCTATACAAAGATTACGTCTTAACAACTATCAGCCACAACTTTTGGTGATGAGCCTCATGTCGGAAAAATAGGGAACACGCTATGTTGTGTTCCCCATTTTTTGTCTAGAAAATCTAGATATTATTTGATTAGGATCAAACGCAAGCTAAATTAGTTACCTTTAACTTGGCTCATTACTTCTTCAGCAAAGTTATCTTCACGTTTTTCAATACCTTCACCTACAGCGTAACGTACGAAACCATTTACTGAACCGCCAGTTGAAGCAACGAAGTCACGTACTTTTTGATCTGAGTTTTTAACGAATGTTTGGTCAAGTAAGCAAACATCTTCGAAGTATTTACCAAGGCGACCTTCAACCATTTTTGCTACGATGTTTTCTGGTTTACCTTCGTTAAGAGCTTGTTCAGTTAATACTTTGCGCTCACGTTCAACTTCTTCAGCAGAAACTTCATCGCGAGAAACATAAGTAGGGTTAATAGCTGCGATATGCATAGCAACATCTTTTGCAGCAGAAGCATCAGTAGAACCTTCTAAAGTAACTAATACACCGATGCGACCGCCCATGTGTAAGTAAGAACCGAATGCATCAGCATCAGTTTTTGTTTTCACTTCGAAACGACGAAGAGTGATTTTTTCACCGATTGTTGCAACTGCAGTTGAAATTTGGTCAGCAATTTTCACGCCTTCAGCATTTGTAAGCTCTAATGCAGCTTCAACTGTTGCAGGTTTAGCAGCAAGTAATTGCTCAGCTAAAGAAGCAACTAATACTTGGAATTTTTCGTTTTTAGAAACGAAGTCAGTTTCAGCGTTTACTTCAAGGATGATTGCATCGTTACCTTGTTCTAAAATGAAAGTTGTACCTTCCGCGGCGATGCGGTCAGCTTTTTTAGCAGCTGAAGAAAGACCTTTTTCACGTAGGAAATCGATTGCAGCATCAATATCGCCATCAGTTTGTACTAACGCTTTTTTACAATCCATCATACCAGCGCCAGTTTTTTCACGTAATTCTTTTACTAATTGTGCAGTAATGTTTGCCATTTAGTGTATCCTCCTCAAATTGGTTGTACAAATTTAGTGATAGGTTCTAAAAAAGGTGATAAGGGTCCTGAGCCACTTATCACCTTTTTGTAAACGTGAATTACTCAGCAGCAGCTTCTACAGCTGGAGCTTCTTCTTCACCTTGTTTTGACTCGATTAAAGCGTCAGCCATTTTAGCAGTTAAAAGTTTAACAGCGCGAATAGCATCATCATTAGCAGGGATTACGTAGTCGATTTCATCTGGATCACAGTTTGTATCAACAATACCTACTAGAGGGATGTTTAATTTACGAGCTTCTGCAACAGCAATGCGTTCTTTACGTGGGTCAACCACGAACATTACGTCTGGAAGATCGTGCATATCACGGATACCGCCTAAGAATTTGATTAGACGTTCGTGTTCTTTTTTAAGTTGGATAACTTCTTTTTTAGGTAGAACTTCGAAAGTTCCTTCTTCTTCCATTTTTTCGATTGCTTTCATACGTGCAACACGTTTTTGAATAGTACCGAAGTTTGTAAGAGTACCACCTAACCAACGTTGGTTGATGTAGTAGTTGCCTGAACGTTCAGCTTCATCTTTGATCGCTTCTTGTGCTTGTTTTTTCGTACCAACGAAAAGAACTTTACCACCGTCTTGACCAACTTGACGCATGAAGTCATAAGCTTCCTCTAATTTTTTAACAGTTTTTTGTAAGTCGATGATGTAGATCCCGTTACGCTCAACGAAGATATATTTCTTCATTTTTGGGTTCCAACGACGAGTTTGGTGACCGAAATGTACACCAGCTTCAAGTAATTGTTTCATAGAAATTACTGACATGTGAATTTCCTCCTAGTATGTTTGGTTTTTATCCTCCGCATTTATCACCTGCAACAAGCTACCCTAAGCTTAGAGCACCACTTACTACATCAAAATGCGTGTGTATTAATAACACCATTTGCAACTATATCATAGCTTTATCCCATTCGCAACTGTTTAGTGATGAAATTTCAATAAAAGCTCGATTTCTGTTTTTCCTTTTTGCAGTTGCTTTGCAATTTCTTCTACCGTTTTACCTTTTTTCGCTAATTCAACAGCTTGTTGTTCTATTGTTAATGGCTTTTCTTCTTCCTTTTTGGTTGCAGCAGTTGGTTGCTGTGCTGAATGTACCACCGCCTCAGTATTAGCCCCCGTTTGCTGTTGACGTGAATAAGCATTAGCTACGATATTTTTGGGCACATAAACACGTGGTTCTTGATCTAGACTAACAGAACCGTCTACTGTGCTTTCTTCCTGTGTCAGAGAAGACGGTTGCCCCTGCTCCTTTTGTCTCACAATCTGCTCTCCCTGTTTTACAACATTTTGAATTTCAGGCTTTGAAACCCTTTGCAACTCTTGAATAAGGCGATCATTTTCATCTTTCATATCAGCTAAATAGACACTGATTGTGTCATCCATTTCACGCATTAAGCGCTCCTGTTTTTTTTCTAAGTCCTTAAATTTTGCTAGCTTCGTATTTAAAATGATAAGGAAATAAAATGAAAGTAGCTGTAAAATAAATAGAACCGCAATTAGTATGATTGTCATAGTAAACTCCTATCCACTAAAATCCACGAAATTTCCTTTAAACGGATGCTGCGCATGCTTTTCTCGATTCTCGTTATCCTTATTTTTCTTTTTCCTAGTGCCCTTTATATACTCGCCACCGGCTTCTTCATCTTCACTAATCTCATCCATACCCTCTGAAGTATTCACAATTTTTTGCTTGCGTTCTATTTCTTTTTTTAACGCTTCATTTGCCTGTGCTTGCTGAGCCAAAGTTTGTTGTTGTGCCTGATCCGCCATTTTTCCGGCTTCAAATGTTTTTGGAATAGCTATTTGTAATTCGACACCCTTTAAACTCATGAAACTTCCTCCTTCAACGATATGTATCTAAAGATGATTATGCATTAATCATTTCATTGGATAATAATTTCCGTAGCTTTAAAAGTGCCTTAGAGTGGATTTGTGAAATGCGTGATGTTGATAATCCAAGCATTTCTCCAATTTCTGTCAATGTTAATTCTTCAGAATAAAATAAACTAAGCACCAGCTGCTCCTTATCATTGAGCTTTTGGATATTCTCCGCTAAATCCCCTAGCAGTTCTGACTTCACGACAGCTTGCTCAGGCGTCTTTGTCGTATCATCACGAATAACAAATGACTTTCCATCAGCCTCTTCTTGATCTTGCTGCTCATTAATGGAAAGAACATTTGAAAAGAAATGCTCCTGTACAGTTTGGTAAACTTCCTCAACAGGTAAAGTCATATGTTCCGCAAGTTCCTCAGGTGTTACATGACGCATATATTTTTGTTCTAACTGTTCAATTTGTGCCTCTAACTTTTTTGCCTTCTCACGAGCGGAACGCGGCAACCAATCTTCCTTACGTAAACCATCAATAATTGCTCCTCTTACTCTAAAAGAAGCATATGTATCAAATTTCAAATCTCTATTAATATCAAATTTATTTAACGCGTCAAAAAGACCTACCATACCTAAGCTCGTTAAATCGTCTCGTGATACACTCTTTGGTAAGCTCGCTCCAATGCGTTGTACATGATAGGATACTAGAGAGCTATATTTTTTTATAAGTAAATCACCAGCATCTGGATCACGTTCATTTATCCAGCGGTTCCACAGCTTTTGTTCATCGTTCAGAATTGGTTGTGTCATGTAAATCCACCTCTCTAAGAAAACGCATCTACGCGCCTGTTTGCCACTGTTTTCTACTACGTTGATGTTTTCGTTGTACTTCTTCCTGAATTTGGTTATTTGTAGAGACCAAAGGCGTTACTAGCTATGAGCCTCTAACATAAAACCAATATAATTCTTTCTTACATTATAACAAGAATCGACAATAATTTCATTTGTTTCTCCTACTCTATCACACATTCTTTACATTTGTGTGTCGGGCATTTTTAGTTTGGATATAGGAAAATCTTACTAATGCAAAGAATTAAGAAACTATAAAAAAGAGCCGCTACTCGCGACTCCCATTTTTACGCATTACTTACTTGCGAATCATCCTCACGATTCATCATCGTTCGTACAACATGTGCAATTTCTTCTGAGCTTTCATCTTGAAACTCAACGGTAGAGTTGGCCGTCGTCGTTTCTTGATTGTCTTCCTCGCGATTGACAAATTCGTTTTCTGCATGCTTACCTTTAACGATTTCTTCAACGTCTTCTGGTGTAGATAAAACGTAGGCAATTAAAAATCTTACAACATACATGACGAAAAACATAAGGATTCCCGCCACAAACGACCCTATAATAATTCGTAGTGGCGTATAAGGTTTTAGAAATGTACTAAAAAAATAGATAGAAAAGGCAATTAACGCTCCCCATAGGTTATAAAAAATAGAACCAAACATTATATTTCGCTCACTCCTTGGTTAACCGTTCGAATATGTAATGTCGAAGTCGCGGGATTAAAATCAATTGTTCTACCACTATTACCGCCCGTGTCTTCGGCAACTAAACGAATTCCATGCCGCTTTAGCTCATGCTTTACAGCTTCTACATTTCGTGGGCCGATGCGCATGGAATCTTTATTTGAAGTGAATTGAAACATCTGCGCACCACCCGCAATTTTTGCCTTTAGCTTAAATTTTTGAACGCCTTCTAACTTTAATAAGTCAATCATCGCCGCGATGCCTGTGTCAGCAAATTTAGCCACATTTAATGACTCTTGTCTACCTAAACTCGAATCTGGTAACATCACATGAATTAAACCAGCTATTTTCTTTGATTCATCATATAAAATAACACCAACACAAGATCCAAGACCTGATGTTCTTATCGTATTTGGTATCTTTACTACATCCATTTGTGCAATTCCAACTTTTATAACTTGCCCATTACTACTGTATTGGATCATCTATGCAACTCCTAATGCTTTAAAAATAGCATCAAATGAGTCTGGATCTGGTAATAAGAAAAAATGTCCTCTTACCGTTTCCTGATCCTCTACGCCGTCTTCAAAAATGGATGTGTCTATGACGATAACATTATCGCTAACGTGTGATAATTCAATCAAACCGATACTAATAATGGCACCAAACATATCAACACTTAGTCCCGGCACGGTTGGATAAATTTTCAAATTTGTAAAGTCAGATAACGCTGATAAATAAGAACCAGATAAAATATTCCCCATTT
The DNA here is from genome assembly GCA_032053185.1 of Lysinibacillus sp. Lineage (GTDB taxonomy): Bacteria > Bacillota > Bacilli > Bacillales_A > Planococcaceae > Lysinibacillus. The sequence continues at coordinate 82,496 of DAMBVB010000005.1, read as the reverse complement.
CCTGCATAGCTGATAAACCTAATTCTGAAACAGGTCGTTTTTTAAAATCGAATGTTTTATCAAATATGAGACGACGAATAAAGCGATTTGCTTGTTCAATCGGCAGGATAAAGAACATACTACCTTCAGCATCACCTTCAATGCGTAGAAAGATTCCAACTACGACATTTTCAGCTCCCCCAGCAAGCTCCATCATGTCATTAAATGACACCATTTCAACCTTTGGTACTCGCATATCAATTTTTTTACCAAGTAAATTGGAAAGTGCTGTCGCGGCATGCGCAGCACCTATATTACCAATTTCCTTTAATACATCTAAATGTAGTGATGTAATCTTTTGATTATATGTCATTTTCGATCCCTACTTTAGTGGATTTAGTACTTTCTCTAAATGTAATAAAATTAATAATCGTTTATCTAATTTAGCCACTCCTGAAATAAACTCTTCTTCTAGTGAACCTACTACTTCAGGCTGTGGTTCAATTGAGTTAGCAGGGATGTCCAACACATCATTTGCAGAGTCTACGACGAAACCTACTTCCATATCTTCTAATGAAATAATGATGATGCGTGTTGTTTCTTCATGCTCAAAGACAGGTAATTCAAATCGTTCACGTAAATCTACAATTGGTGTTACGACACCGCGTAAGTTAATAACACCTTTTACATATTTCGCCGTTTTCGGTACACGTGTAATATGCATAAGTTTTTCAATCCCTTGTACATGTGACACTGGAATTGCATATTCTTTATCTGCTAGTTGAAAAACAATTACTTTAATACTTTCTTGTTCCACTGCGTTTGTCATTGTTTACACCTCTCTTATTCCTTCACCTTATTTAATAAGTGCGTTACAATCCACAATTAAAGCTACTTTTCCGTTTCCTAAAATTGTTGCACCTGAAATTGCAAAGATATTCGTTAAGTAGTTTCCTAATGATTTCAGCACAATTTCTTGTTGGCCAATAAATGAATCCACAACTAAACCAGCAAGCTTCTCACCTTTTCGAACGATAACCACTGAATGGAATCCGTCACCCTGTAATTCTTTGCGAGGTACCTCAAAGATTTCTTCTAAGAATACTAATGGTACTACTTTGCCACGGAAGTCGATTACTTTTTGATTATGCGCATTCATAATTTCAGATGAACGGATAATTGAAGTTTCAATAATCGATGACAGTGGAATTGCATAAATCTCTTTCTCTATTTCTACTAGCATGACAGAAATAATCGATAATGTCAGTGGTAATTGAATCGAGAATACTGATCCTACATCTTGCGTAGATTCAATTGAAATATTTCCACCCAATGATTCGATTGTTGTTTTAACAACGTCTAATCCAACGCCTCGACCAGATACGTCTGAAATAACATCTGCTGTTGAGAACCCAGAAGCTAAAATAAGCTCATTGATTTGCTTATCTGACATTGAATAGGATTGTTCTTGTGTAACAATACCTTTAGAAATAGCTTTCGCTAGAACTTTTTCGCGGTTAATACCTGCTCCATCATCTTCAATTTCAATAAAGACATAGTTACCACTATGATAAGCACGCAGTACGACAGTTCCTTCTTCTGGTTTACCTTTTGCAAGACGAGCCGTCGGATTTTCAATACCGTGGTCAACAGAATTACGAATTAAATGAACAAGTGGATCCCCAATTTCATCGATTACTGTACGATCTAGTTCTGTTTCAGCACCAATAATTTCGAGGTTAATTTTCTTGTTGAGATCACGAGATAACTGACGAATCATTTTTGGGAAGCGATTGAACACTGTTTCAACCGGAACCATCCGCATCGTTAAAATAATTGTTTGTAAATCACCCATGACGCGGCTCATACGCTCAACAGTTTCATTTAACTCCCCGTGGTTAACCTCAGTTGCAATAGACTGTAGTCGTCCTCGATCTATAACAAGCTCTTCAAATAAGTTCATTAAAATATCAAGTCGCTCGATATTCACACGAATTGTTTTATTACCAACAGGCGCATGGCTTTTATCAGCCTTAGCAGGAGCCGCTGCTTTTGCAGGTGCAGGTGCAGGTGCAGGTGCAGCAGTATTTGTTTCAGGTGAAGTAGATTGCTGAGCCTCCGCTTCTACCGTTGCTGTTGCTGCTACTTCTTGAACTGCTTGTTCTTTTTGGTTATATCGCTTTTGTTCGATAGTTGTGATAATCACTTCGTCGACTTCTGAAACTTTCATAATCTTTTTCTGCAGATCTTCAGCAGATTCTTTTGTTACGAAAGCTACGTAAAATTGTTGATCGAACTGTTCGTCTTCTAGCTTTTCTACAGATGGACTTGATTTAATAACATCCCCATCTTTTTCTAAAATCTCGAACACCATAAATACTCGTGCTGCTTTTAAAAGACAGTCCTCACGTAATTTCACTGAAATTTCAAATGCATTGAAACCTTGTTCAGCAGTTTGTGAAATAACTGTTTGTTCAAAGCCGTCATACTCTAACACACTTGCTACAGCAGTAGCTGGCGTCTCAATAGTTCCCACTACTTCAGGAATCGCTTCCTCACCTAATTCAATACGCTTTAATTGAGCTACAGTTGAAGATACATCACGTTTTCCATCTCCGCCATTCGCAATGTCCATCACCATTTCTTCTAGATGGTCTACAGACTCGAAGACAACATCTAAAATTTCAGGAGATACATGGATTTTCTCGTTTCGGATCGCATCCAAGACATTTTCCATTTTATGAGTTAAATCTGCTAAATCTTCAAAGCCCATTGTTGCAGACATACCTTTTAATGTATGCGCAGAGCGGAAAATTTCCCCAACAATCGCCAAATCGTCTGGATTTTTTTCTAGTTCTAATAAATGTTCACTACACGCTTGCAAATGGTCTTTACTTTCTTCAATAAACATCTCTAAATATTGATTGACTTCCATAAGAGGACACCCCTTTAAGGCAAATATTTCATTATTGTTTGTGCAATATCATCTACATCTGCTACTTCATCGACAAGCTGCGTTTCCACCGCTGCTTTCGGCATACCATACACTATGCAAGTTTCAACTGACTCAGCGATTGCAATCACATTTCCAGTACTTTTTAGTGCTTTTAATCCGTTAGAGCCGTCTTGGCCCATACCTGTCATAATCACTGCCACTTTATCAAACTCTTTAAATTGGCTCACATCTTCAAACATCACATCTACAGCAGGGCGATGTCCCGATCTAGGCGGTTCATTATTATCAAGGACTACGCCAAAGGAGGTACCTACTTTTTTAAGTTTTAAATGATACCCACCAGGTGCTATATACGCCACTCCATTTTGGAGAATATCTCCTTGCTCAGCTTCCTTTACGGTAATCTCACTCAATTGATCCAAACGAGTAGCAAGAGATTTTGTAAATCCTGCTGGCATATGCTGGACAATTAAAATTGGTGCTTGAATTGATTTTGGGATTTTTGTTATTACTTCTTGTAATGCTCTAGGTCCACCAGTGGAAGTCCCAATCAGTACAATTTTCCTACCTACACTTTTCCATTCCATCTGTGGCTTTGATAATTGTGCTCTTGTCGGAACAACATTGTCAGGAGGAGTCACCTTGCCTTCATTAAATGATTCTCTTCTAATGGTACTCGCTCTTAATGTATGTTCTTGTTGTCTTTTACTACCAGAAGGTTTCTTTAACTTTGAAATAGGTACCAATGATGCTTGTTCAACCTTGTGGACAAGTTCGGTTTGGATTTTATGTAAATCAAGAGAAATTGCACCGCTCGGCTTCGCGACAAAATCTACTGCCCCAAGTTCAATTGCTGATAAGGCATTTTCTGCTCCCCGTTGAGTTGTACTTGAGAGCATAACAACGGGTACTGGACATATAGTCATAATTTCTTTTAAAGCATCAAGCCCATTCATTTCAGGCATCTCAATATCCATTGTCACAACTGTTGGCTGCAATGATTGAATCTTTCTAATCGCATCTTTCCCATTTCGTGCTGTTCCAACTACTTCAACCTTCGAGTTGCCAACAAAAAAGTCACTAATTAGCTTTCTCATAAAAGCAGAATCGTCAACAACTAATAGCTTGCTTTTATGTAAAAAGTCCAATTAATCACGCCCTTTCGAAAAAATACTTCTTAATTTAGTTAAGAATTTGCCCGCTGACTGATCATGTGCATGAACTTGCTCCGCACGGTGTTCCATAAAACGCGCTACTATAAGATGAAGTGTCTTTGTAATAAGTGCGTCAGGGTAGGCAAGTGAAAAAGGCACTTGCTCACGCACAGCCTTACGCACTACAGGATCTTCAGGTAATGAGCCTAATAACGTAACCTCTTTGTCCAAAAAACGTTTCATCGTATGCATTAGTCGTTCATTGGTTTCCAGTCCTTCTTCTTTACTGTAAGCTCGATTACAAAGTATATAAAATTGCTTGTCTGCATCTCTCGTATGAATATATTTCATCATTGAATAGGCATCTGTTATAGAAGTTGGCTCTGCTGTTGATAGAACAATGATTTCATCTATAGAGGCTAGTAAATCTAATGACCAGCTCGTAGCTCCTGCTCCCATATCAAATAGGATGTAATCAAAGCTTTTTTGAAGCTGCTCAAATGCATGAATGAGTCGATCAAACATTACCTTCGACCATTCTAAGACGCCCGACATACCCGACCCACCTGAAATATACTTTAAATCGTATGGACCCCCAAATATCACCTCATCTAGTAACTTATTCCCTTCTAAGTAATCTTTTAAACTATAAGAAGCATTTTTTCCAATTAATATATTGATATTGCCCATACCAATATCCATATCAACGATGACAACTTTTTCCCCTTTATTGGCCAATGTAGTTGCAAAATTCATCGTGAAGTTACTTTTACCAACCCCACCTTTACCACTTACAACCGCAATTGCCCTGCCTGATTGGCCCCGCTGTTTCAACATTTTCAAGCGTAATGTTTCAGCTTGGTCTCTCATTTTTCTTCACCTTGGAAAAATAAATTTAGGACTGCTTCTAGATCCGCTTCTTCAATATCTTCTGGTACTTCTTGACCATTTGTGTAGTAAGCAAGTCCTTTATTATATTTAATCATTAAATTAATCATCGTGCCAATAGAATTTGTTTCATCAATCTTTGTAAAAATGAATTTTTCAATTGGAATTTGCTTAAACTGCTCTATAATATTTGCCATATCCCTTTCCTTCGTTGTCATAGCAAGTACTAAGAAGGACTCAGCTTGATCATCAAAATTGATGAGACGCTGTAAATCGTCTACATATTTTACCTCTTTATAATTGCGGCCTGCTGTATCTATAAACACTAAATCTAAATGGGCCAATCGTTGGAGTGCTTGTTCAAAATCTGTTGCATTATAGGCAATTTCGACAGGCGCTTGTAACAGTCCAGCATACGTTTTTAATTGCTCAATTGCGGCAATACGGTAAGTATCGGTCGTGATAAATCCTATCTTTTTCTTTTTTTCTAAAACTGCTCTAGCTGCCATTTTAGCGATTGTCGTAGTCTTTCCGACACCTGTTGGACCTAGAACATTAATATATTTTTTTTCATAGGCTAAGCCCCCAAGCGGGAGTTCCTCTAGCTCTTTGCGCAATAAATTTTTCGTAATCATCTTACATTGAGAAAAGTTGATTTCTGACGCTTCTTTGAAATGCATAAAAAGCTCATCACCGATCGATGTGATGAGCTCCTCACTTAGCTCCTGCTGTCTTAAGTATTCAATGAAGGGTAAGAGTTCATCCGGATATTGATCTTGGATAGTCTTCTTATGCATCGAATGCATTAAAGATTTTAAATCTGCAATTTCCTTCTTCAAATCTTCAGAAATGCCAGTTTCCTCATGTAAGGGCGCATCATTCTGTGGCTGTATTTGCTGCATTTTAGCTTGCACAGCATTCGTAATCTCTTGTAACCTTAAATTTTCTTTTTTAGTTGTTGTTTTAGGTAAAGCTACAGGTGCTGGAGCCACATTACTTGGCTCCATTGAATCAATCCCTGCAACAACCTCAAAGCTTTTCTTTTTAATGATGCCAAAAAACTTTTTTGTAACGACTACTTTTGAATTCAAAATGACAGCGTCCTCACCTAATTCAGCACGCACAAGCTTCATCGCTTCCGGTATGGAGGATGCATAATATTTTTTCATTTTCATTCAACATTCACCACCCCAACACTTTGAATTTCAACCGTAGCATCAAGTTCATTGTATGATAGAACTGGAATTTGCGGGAAATAACGCTCCGTTAATTGACGTAAATACATACGAACTGCTGGAGAGCATAAGATAATAGCAGATTGTTCCATAAAGGAAACACGTTCTACTTCAGCAGCCATGATTTCTAAGATCGTTTGAGAATCTTGTGGATCCATTGCTAAATAATTTCCGTGATCAGTTTGTTGAATACTATCCGCAATCATTTTCTCTACTTTACCAGAAACAGTTATAACCTTTAATGACGAGCTGTCTCCTACGTATTGAGAAGTAATCTGACGTGCCAATGCTTGCCGTACATACTCAGTTAATATATCGGTATCGCTCGTTAACTTTGCATAGTCTGCTAACGTCTCAAAAATAATTGGCAAGTTTCGCACGGAAACATTTTCTCGTAGAAGTTTACCTAATACTTTTTGAATTTCCCCAGTCGATAACGGTGTAGGCGTCAACTCTTCAACTAAAATTGGATGCGTTTCACGTAAATGATCGATTAACTGCTTCGTCTCTTGACGACCGAGTAATTCATAAGCATTTGCACGAATCATTTCCGTTAAGTGAGTCGACACAACGCTCGGTGGATCAACTACTGTGTAGCCAAACATTTCGGCATCCTCTTTCACTTGCTCCGTAATCCATTTTGCAGGTAGGCCAAATGACGGTTCAACTGTGTCAATTCCTTCGATGGAATCATCATCTCCTGGACTCATTGCTAAATAATGATCAAGCAGCAGCTCACCCCGTGCCATTTCATTACCCTTTATTTTAATTCGATATTCATTCGGTTGTAATTGAATATTATCGCGAATACGGACAACCGGAATGACAATCCCTAATTCTAATGCTAACTGTCGACGTATCATAATGACTCGATCTAATAAATCGCCGCCTTGAGCAGCATCTACTAACGGTATTAAACCATAGCCAAATTCAAATTCGATTGGGTCCACATTTAATAAATTCACAACATTTTCAGGGCTCTTCATGCCGTCTGTTGCCACTTCTTCCTCAATTTCAAGTAATTCTTCTTCATCCTCTGGTTTTTTATGATCCATCATATAAGCACCAGCAATTAGCGAACCTCCAATTGGAATTGTTATCCAAAGGGGAATAGGTGTGAAAAATCCTAGTAAAAGTATTGTTCCACCCGCTACATAAAGCAGTTTCGCTTGAGCGAAAAGCTGCCCTGTAATATCTTCACCAAGACTTCCTTTAGAAGATGCACGTGTTACGACAATCCCTGTCGCTGTAGAAATCAGTAGCGCAGGAATTTGTGAGACAATACCATCGCCCACTGTTAACTTAGAAAAATGATTTGCTGCATCTGCAAATGGAAGCCCCATCTGCACAATACCGATGATGATACCAAATAATAAGTTGATAATAACCATGACCATTGAGGCAATGGCATCCCCTTTTACGAACTTTGTGGCACCATCCATCGCTCCGTAGAAGTCCGCTTCACCCGCTACTTTCTCGCGTCGTTCACGTGCTTCCCGCTCAGAAATAACTCCTGCATTTAAGTCAGCATCAATACTCATTTGTTTACCCGGCATCGCATCAAGTGTAAAACGTGCTGCTACTTCTGCTACACGCTCCGCTCCTTTTGTAATAACGATAAACTGAATTAACACAAGAATTAAGAATACAACTAAACCAACCAGTACATTCCCGCCGACCACAAAGTCGCCAAACGTTTCAACAACAGCACCAGCATCACCTTTAGCTAAAATGGCACGTGTTGTAGAAACGCTTAGTCCGAGTCGGAACAAAGTTAACAATAAAATAACTGAAGGAAAAATAGAAAAGTCTAATGCTTCCTTCATACTCATTGCTGTTAACAGTACGATTAATCCTAATGTAATATTAATGACGATTAAGAAACTTAACATCCACGGAGGAAGAGGGATGATGAGCATCGCAACGATTAAAATAACCGCACCTAATACCCCTATATCGCGAACTTTCATTTGTGTCCCTCCTACAAAAAGCTTTAAATTTTCCGCTTTATTCGATAAACATAAGCAAGCACTTCTGCTATTGCTTTGAAAAACTCTTCTGGTACTTGATCACCAATTTCTACTTGATCATACATTGCTCGTGCTAATGGTCTGTTTTCAACCATAATCACATCATGTTCTTTCGCAATCAGTTTAATTTTTTGAGCGACAAAGTCTGTACCCTTGGCAACAATGCGTGGGGCATCCATACTTTCCTCATCATACTTGAGGGCAATCGCATAGTGAGTTGGGTTTGTTATGACAACGTCGGCGTTAGGAATCTCTGACATCATTCGACGCATCGCCATTTCGCGTTGGCGTTGCTTGATTTTCGATTTTATCAGCGGATCGCCCTCACTATTTTTATATTCATCTTTAATATCTTGCTTAGACATTTTAAGATTTTTTTCGTAATCATGTTTTTGATACATCCAGTCTAAAAGGGATACACAAAGTAAAACGAGAGAAGCAGCAATCCCCATAATACCAACAAGCTTACCCACTGTAATAAGAGTCATCCATGGGCTTTTAAAAGATAACGCCAAAACTTCCGGCAAATTCGTCCAAACGATAATTGTCGTAACGCCACCGATGAAACCAATCTTTAATACAGACTTGAGAAGCTCTATAATGGCTTTAACAGAAAATATTTTTTTCAACCCTTTAATCGGGTCCATTTTTTTCAAATCAAACTTCATCGGCTCTAATGTAAATAGAAAGCCGAACTGTAGAAAGTTACCTGCCAATGCTCCGACAAATGCAATTCCCATAATTGGAACAATAATAAAAGCCATTTGCGCTAATGTTTCTGTAAATAGGCGCATTACACTATCAATTGTTAGTGATTCTACGCGTATGTTATGAATAAAAGTTTGCCTAAAAAAAGCTAAAAGATCGTCACGCAGTGAACCTGCAAAGAAGAATAGAAAGATAAATACCATGAGCATGACAATCGCACTGGAAATATCCTGACTTTTGATAACCTGCCCTTTTTTTCGAGCATCTTGTCGTTTTTTGGGCGTCGCCTTTTCCGTTTTTTCTCCCGCAAAATACTGTAAATCTAGATCCAGCAGTAGCAACATTTTACCCACCACCTAAAATAGCCATTACATCACGCATCGCATAAATCATAATTGTAATAAGCTTTTGTATCACTTGAACCATTACAGCCATCATTGTGAATAACACTAGAAAACTAACGCCGATTTTAATAGGAAAACCAACAACGAAAATATTTAATTGTGGTACAGTTTTCGCTGTGATTCCTAGTGCCAAGTCGACTAAAAATAAAGTTGCTACAACAGGAGCAGCCATTTGAAAGGCAATCGCAAAAACAGCCGTAAATGTTGTGATGATAAATTCAATATAATTGTCATTTGCGAAATTAGGAAATCCTTGATTCATCGGTAAAAATTGATAACTATAATAAATTCCATCGAGAATCATATGATGTCCATTTATAGTTAGTAGAACAAGTAATGCTAGCGTATTAAAAAATTGCCCTATCAATGGGCTTTGTGCACCAGTTTGCGGGTCAATAATATTGGCAATGGCAAAACCCATTTGAAAATCTATAAAGCTTCCGGCAATTTGAATTGCCGACATGATGATATAGGCAACTAGACCGAGTAACAGTCCAATGAGCGCTTCTTTCATCACTAAAAGTATGTAATCACCATTAAATACAAATGGTTCGACGTCAATTGTGTAATACATCATCCAAGCTAAAACTAATGCGAGCGTTATTTTAACTTGTGGCGGAATCGTTCTGTACGAGAAAAAAGGTACAGTGACAAAAAATGCCGATACGCGCACAAGCACTAATAAGAAAACCGTAAAATGCGGGATTAATTCATTCATCTACTCACCCTATATAACGCGTTAAATTCTCAAAAATGTCTCTCGCATAGCTAGTCACCTGTGATAACATCCAAGGACCGAAAAATATGATGGCCGCTAATACAGCGATGATTTTTGGAACGAATGCTAAAGTTTGCTCTTGAATCGAAGTTGTTGCCTGAAAAATACTTACCGCTAAACCAGTGATTAAAGCTACTAATAGTAGCGGACCGCTTGTTAGAAGGATAATCATAATGGCACGCTCTGCAATTGAAATAACCAATTCACCTGTCATACTGTATCATCCCCTAAAAACTTTGTAGTAATGATTTCATCACAAGATACCAACCATCCACGAGCACAAATAATAAAATCTTAAACGGCAATGAAATCATAACCGGTGGTAACATCATCATCCCCATCGACATTAGCGTACTTGCAACAATCATGTCGATTACTAGGAATGGGATAAAAATCATAAAGCCAATTTGAAACGCTGTTTTAATCTCACTCAATGCGTAAGCAGGTACGAGCATTGTAAGAGGAATTTCTTCTACAGATGCTGGTTTTTCTGCTTTATTATACGTTAAAAATAAATCAAGATCCTTTTGCCTTGTATGCTTACTCATAAACTCTTTAAACGGCACACTGGCACGATCATATGCTTCTTCAATGCCAATTTTCTCAGAAAATAATGGCTGCAATGCCTCTTTATTGACCTCTTGAAATGTCGGAGCCATGATAAAGAAAGTTAAAAACAACGCAAGACCCACTATGACCTGATTCGGTGGCATTTGCTGTGTCGCCAATGCAGTACGGACAAACGATAACACGATCATTATTCGTGTAAACGATGTCATCAAAATTAAAATGCTTGGTGCCAGTGAAAGAACTGTTAACAACAAGAGAAGCTTCACAGCGCTAGAGACATTTGTCGGGTCGCTGTTGGAAAAAACACTGATTACATCATTCATTTATCCTCATTCTCCTTTTGCTTCCATTTCTCCAGTTCTTCACTGCGCTCCTGTTTAATTTCGGAAATCTTTTTTTCAAATAGCACACCAAAAGAGTCTTGTTTTTGCTGTGCTGAAAAACGCTCATTATTTTTTCTCTTAAACTTAGATAATACTTCTGCAATATACGGTGATGTTGCTGCAAATTCTTGTCGTTCATTATATAGTGCTAAAAGTGTTGCAACTTCATCTGGATCAGTAATTTCACGTAATAGCTGAACGTCCTCACCGATTCCAACTAAATAGAGTGTTTTTCCTACTTGTAATAGTTGTACCGACTTTTGAGCCCCTAACGATAAGCCGCCTAAATTTTGTACTAATTGATTACGTTGAAAGTTCAAATTTCTTTTATTTAAAAACTTCATTAATCCATAAAATAAAGCTACAACAAAAATAAGCGCCAAAACCATTTTTATGTATTCCCATGCAGATATGTCTCCAGCCGCTTGTAAATCTGAATTATTGTTAGCAGCTGGAGTACTATCTTCTTTACAATCTCCTTTGATACAGTCGTCTACAAAATTTGTGTTAGATTCTGCATGCACCGGAGTCGTTGTAGGATACAAAAACAGGAAGGATACAAGAAATGCAAAAATCATCGTTAGACGAAATGATTTTAACATTTGCATTCAATCATCCTAGCGCTTTTTGAATCGCTTCAATTACTCGATCAGCTTGGAAAGGTTTCACAATAAAATCTTTCGCACCAGCTTGAATTGCATCGATTACCATTGCTTGTTGTCCCATTGCTGAACACATAATGACAGTTGCATTTGGATCTGAACCTTTAATTGCTTTTAGAGCAGCAATACCGTCCATTTCTGGCATCGTAATATCCATTGTTACTAAATCTGGCTTTAGTTCGTTGTACTTTTCAACAGCCTGTAAACCATCTGCAGCCTCTCCAACAACTTCAAATCCATTTTTCGATAAAATATCCTTGATCATCATGCGCATGAATGCGGCATCGTCTACAATCAAAATTCTTTTAGACATGGTTAACTCCTCCAATTGAAACTATCTTAAATTATTTAAACGCTCTGCTTGACTTAAAACATCTGTAATGCGGACACCGAAGTTTTCATCAATAACAACGACTTCACCTTTAGCAATTAAACGGCTATTCACTAAAATATCCACTGGTTCACCAGCTAATTTATCTAGTTCAATAATCGAACCACTAGATAGTTCTAATATCTCTTTTACAGAACGCTTTGTACGTCCTAACTCTACAGTAACTTGCAATGGAATATCAAGTAGCATATTTAAATTTCTAGCTTCAGATTGCGAGATAACATTTGGATCAAAACTAGCAAACTGTGCTTGTTGAACATTGACCGGTTGCATAGGTCTTGTTGCTTGAGGAATCTGTTGTTGCTCTTGATACATTGGTTGCTGCACAGGCGCTGCCTGCTGTTGATATACTGGCTGCGCAGGCGGTGGTGTTACAGGTGCTTGTGGTTGTACAGGCGACGGTGCTACTGGCGCTTCAGGTGCTATTGTTGCAGCCACTGGTTCCTCGATTGATTCTGTATCTCCTAATAGAGATTTTACAATGTTTTGACTAAATTTCAACGGTAATAATTGCATGATATTCGAATCGATTAAATTACCAATTCTCAATCTGAACGATACTTTTACAAGTATATCATCCTCAGGAATATTTTCCCTTCCTTCATCTTGAGAAATATTCATTAAATCAATAGAAGGTGGAGAAATATCCACTTTTTTATTAAATACTGTCGACATTGAAGTAGCCGCTGAACCCATCATTTGGTTCATAGCTTCTTGCACGGCACTGAGCTGAATTTCCCCTAAATCTGGTTTCGGATTTAAGCCATCTCCACCTAACATTAAATCAGCAATAATCGCTGCATCGGATTGCTTAATAACAAGCAAATTCATACCTGTTAACCCGATTGTATATTCAACCTGTACGGCTACATAAGGATGAGGAAATTCCTCTTCTAATTTATTTCGGTTAATCATTGAAATACTTGGGGTAGTAATATCTACTTTTTGACCTAGTAACGCTGAAAGCGCCGTGGCAGAGCTACCAAAAGATATATTTCCTACCTCACCTAACGCATCTTGCGCAAACGAATCGAGGTAATCCTCTACTTTTAATTCATTCATTTCCTCATTTGTAGAAGCTTCAGTGCCGCTGTTTTTATCTTCCAACGTTTCGCCCCTTAATAACGCTTCAATTTCTTCTTGGGAGAGCATTTCATCACTCATCTTCGTCTCCTCCTTTCAAAGGGTCGATAATCTGGATTGCTAATTTTTTGCCTTTCTTTCCTGGTTGAACTGTAAATTTCGGTAATGTCCCTACTTTTAACAATAGTGGATCTTCAATTTTTTGTTCTAATTGAATAACATCTCCAACTTGCATTGTGAGGAAATCCTCAATGGTAATGTCTGTAATACCTAGTTCAACGGAAACAGGTAGTTGCGCTTGTTTCACACGTGTTTCCAGCATTTTTGTTTGCTCTGGAGACATTTCTTTTGTATTCGTCTGCATCCAGTAGCGCACAGAAAGATTTGGAACAATTGGCTCCAATACAACATGCGGAATACATATATTAATCATACCGCTTGTCTCACCAATGATCGTATTTAAGGAAATAACGACAACCGTTTCATTTGGTGAAATCATTTGTAAAAATTGAGGATTGACCTCAAGTTCTACTAAAACCGGATCAATTTCCGCAACATTTTCCCATGCCTCGCGTAAATTGTCGAATGAACGTTCAAAAAGGTTTGTCATAATTTTAGTTTCAATTTCTGTTAAATTATCCACATTACTATGACTCGCCCCACTACCGCCCATTAAACGATCTAGCATCGAGTAGGCAATGTTCGGATTTATTTCCATCAATATATTACCATCTAATGGTGGCACTTCAAACACATTAATGAGTGTCATATTCGGAATCGAACGTACAAACTCTTCAAATGGTATTTGGTCTACTGATGCAACCGTAATCTGCACATAGCTTCTAAGCTGTGCAGAAAAGAAGGTTGTCAGTAATCGTGCAAAATTTTCATGTATTCGGGTCAAACTTCGGATTTGATCTTTCGAGAAACGTAGCGCTCGTTTAAAGTCATACACTTTAACCTTGCGCACCTCGTCCTCTTTTTTCATGTCATCAGCTGACATTTCCCCAGTTGATATAGCGGAAAGCAGCGCATCTATCTCTGATTGAGATAACACATCTCCTGCCATTTGCCCACCTCCATTTCAAAGCAGTTTCTTTATTATTATGAGGTGATGAAGGAGGTAAAATAAATTTCCTGAACTTCTCCCTCTTGCATCAATTCATTTAATCGTGTTTTTAATGCTTTTTGGAAAATTTGTTTCCCTTGTTTACCTTCTAAATCTTTTTGCTTCATTTCAGAAAGCTCTTGAATAACAATGTTTTTCACTTGGAAATCACGCTTCGTTAACTCTTCAGCCGCATCTTTATTTGTTGTTTGAATTTTTAACGACAAGCGTACAACTTTGTTATCAGCTAGATTTGTTGTAATTTCTGGAATTTCAACAGAAGCTTCTACAATTTCATCAATGGTTTGCTCAAGAGTCTTTGCTGGCTTATTAAATTGGGTAAACAATACAAAGCAAATACCCCCGATAAGTATAATTGCTACTAGTACGATGATAATCATCGTTAACACTTTGTTATTCTTCATCTTCTTCACCTCGTAGATGCGGGTTTGATAGTATTTGTATATTTTTATAAAAGGCTTTTACCTTTTGTCGCACCTCATCTTCACTCTGTAAAACAATGATTTTAGTTCCAGTCGTTAATGTAATGGTCGTATCTGGGAAAGATTCGACCGTTTCTATGTATAAAGCATTCAATGTAAATGCTTTGCCATTTAAACGTGTTAGTTCAATCATTGAAATAGGGCCGGGTCTAGCACGAGAGCCGGCCCGACCCTCCCTCATATGAAATTATGTTTTAGTTTTGAGTACTTAGTAATCTAACTAGTAATTTCTTTATCTGTATAAGTATATATCTTTTACTAGAATCTACTTCAAAAAACCTAGCGTTTTAAATTTACAAGCTCTTGAAGAATTTCATCAGAAGTTGTGATAATACGCGTATTGGCTTGGAAACCACGTTGCGCAACAATCATCTCTGTAAACTCTTCAGAAAGATCGACGTTAGACATTTCAACGTAGCCCGATTGAATGCTACCAATTCCTCCTACTGTTCCAACTTGAGCGTATGGTTCTCCTGAGTTAGCTGTAGATTGGAAGTAATTTCCACCCACTTTTTGAAGACCGCCCGCATTTGGGAACTTCGCGAGTATAAGCTGACCAGCATATTGTTGGTCTCCTTTATAGTCTACATAGGTAACTGTACCATCTTGGCTAATCGACATTGATTGCGCTGTTGTAGGGATACGAATTGGTGAAATATCAGTTGAGAAATCCATATCCTCTGCGATATTACCTTCTATATCAGCTAGTCCATTCGCTTCTTTTTGTTCGTCAGCAGCAGAACCATCGATTGAATCACCATCAGCAGAAATCGATAACTCATCACTTGCCGTACCGACTAAATATTTACCATCAGCATTCACTAAATATCCATTTCTATCTAAATAGAAGTTACCAGCACGTGTATAGAGAATATTGCTGTAACCCTCTTCACTAAGAACACCGTCTTCATCAGGTGCACCATTTGCATCACCTACCATGAAGAAGCCATCACCAGCGATAGCTAAGTCTAACTCACGAAATGTTGATTGGAGTGAACCTGAACCGTGAATTGTATCGATTGCAGCTAGTTGTGAGCCTAAACCGATTTGTTTAGCGTTTACACCACCACGAGTTTGGGACGGTGAAGAGGCACCAGCTTGCGTTTGAGAAATTAAATCTTTAAATATTACACGTCCTTTTTTAAAGCCATAAGTATTAACATTAGCAATATTATTACCAATTACATCTAGCTTTGTTTGAAAGTTTTTTAAACCTGAAATACCAGAATACATAGAACGTAACATAATGTCGTTCTCCCTTCGATTATAATTGTGTGCCTCTATCAATCAGCACACCAAGGCCTCCTATCTCAGGTCCGGCCATTAAAGCACTATGGTGCCATCAATATTTGTAAATAATTGTTGTTTTGCTTCCGTGCGGTCCATCGCGGTAATGACAGTTGCGTTTTTAGCACTGACAATTAAAGCTGCTTGATCCATCAAGACTAATGGTTGTGCGACCCCTTTTGAGTGCGCTTCAAAAACCTTGTCCGATACAACCTGCCATTCTTGTTCAGAAATCGCTATGTTACGCTCGACGATGCGTTCATGCGCATGCTTGCTCACTTTTAATTCTTGTTGCTTGGTAGCTTCCTGTAAATGAGCTTTAAACGATTGCTGTGTTTTTATTGGTGTAGGTTGTGTCTGGCGAATAGATGGATGCAATGGTACACGATGTATCGAAAACTGATCCATCATTTTTCTCCACCTTTATTCGCTGATTTCGGTAAAATCTTTGTCTGTTAATTTTTTGTCATTATCTAATACGTAATAAATTACGCCATCTTTACTCGAAACAGAAACGATACGCCCTTGTAGTTCTTGCTCGCCGTCTTTATAGGTAACTTTTTTCCCAATAAGCTTGCTTGCTTGTACAAGAGGAGATTCTGTTTCAGTATTGTTATCATTCGAATTCGTTCCTGAGCCGCCTAAAATAGCTGAGATATTACCAGGTGTTATTTCCTTACCATCCGCTAATACGAATACGACATTGCCGTCAACAAATTTTAATGATTCAATAATGCTCGTTCCTTCGTTGACTACAAAATTACCATCTTCATCCTTTTCATCTGTTAGCTCATGCCATTTTACTTCCTTACCGACAAATGTTGTATAATTCATCAGCTGTGTTTGTTGCTGTGAGGCAAGTAACAATTCCATTGTTTTTGTCATATTTTGCATTTGCTCTAAAGAAGAGAATTGTGCCATTTGAGAGATGAATTCTCGGTCATCCATTGGATTTGTTGGATCCTGATTTTGCAATTGTGTAATTAATAAATGTAGAAAAGCATCCTTACCTAATTCTTTATTACCTGTTTGCTTAACTGGCTTCATATAGTTTGAATAGTAATAGTCATCCGTTATTTTTGTATCCGCCATATTTACACCTCCTCATTTATTAAATAGTCACTAAACGATTTACTTTCATCGTCATCGTCACTTTTTTGCTCCTGCTCATCTTGTTGTTGTTGCTTAAAGAAATTATTGAAGAAGCTTTGGTCGCGTTGTTGGCGATCTGCGTCTTGCAATGATTGAGCAATATCGAGTCGATCAACTTGAATATTTTGCTGTACAAAGGCTTGCTTTAATTGATGTGCCTGACTATCCAGTAATTCGCGACCATGAGCCGTAGAAGCGAGTAGACGTGCTGTCAGGACACCGTCATTTTGCACAAGCTCGATACGTATTGTTCCTAGATTTTCAGGATACAATTTCAATGTTAAGCGTGTAATACCTTGTGCATGCGAGATTTGAGCTTTATTGAGGATTGCTTGCATCTCTTTTAAAAATGCCTCAGACTGCGCTGGTTTTGCTGCTGGCAGTGTCACTTGGAACATGTCTGCTTTTGTTTGGACTGTATTGGAAGTCACCATTTCGTTAGCACTTGTGTCTGTCTGTTTTGTAACCTGGACTTGTTGAACGACTTTCTGGAATCCTTGTAACGGAAGTGTCACTGTTGTTTTAGTCGTTACTTGCTGTTCCTCTACTTGTGTTTGCATCGTTGTCAAAAAACTCTTTATGTCCGTTAGCAAGTTTTCCTGTGAACCTGTTAAGTCCGACTTTTCTCCAACTAGCTGTGCTAACTTTAACACTTGAAGCAATGCCGCTACTTCTTTCGGTGACACTTGTCCTTCACCTTGTAAAGCTGCTACGATCTGAGTTTGAAGCATTGGTGCTCGAGCATCTACTAGTGCTAAAAGCTCCCATATATCTTTTGCTTCTTTATCCTCCCCTAGCAACTGTTGTACTAATTTCTGAAGCTGCTCAGTATCAATCCCCAATGCATCCATTAAATTATCAAGATTTAGCATTTCATCTATAGCGACTGCTTTGCCTTCTTCATCAATTTGAAGCATTAACAGGCCATCGTCGTGTGGAATACCTAGTACATCTAGTACGTCTTCTATAGAATCAGCATTTAAAATTGCTGCTAAATCAGAGCTATCCTTTTTATCTGTTGACTGTGTAGGTTGCTGTCTTTGATTTGAAGAAGAAATAATCTGTCCAAAAACAGAGCCAAACGTCGACGTTCCATTTACTTTAACATTTGAATCGCCTGATGTTGATGGTTTTGTAGCCGCTGTTTTAGCTGGTATAGCCTTAAACATCATTTTCATCATTGCCACATCCATGTTTTCACCTCCTTTCAGATTCTCTTATTGTTTAGCCATCATTTCTGTATATTTCGCTGCATCTTGTGGGTCCATTTTTTCTAAAATCGCAGCTAATTTATCTGGTTTTAAGTTTGTTAAAATCCGAAGTGCTTCCGTATCGCTCATTTTAATAAGAACTGGCGCTGCTGCTTTAGGGGACATTTTATCAAATGTTTTTAAAATATCATTAAAGTCACGCTTTACGTCACTTTGCTCCCTATTTAATTTTTCAATTTCAAATTTTAACTGTTCATTTTCTGTCGTTAACTTTTCTTTTTCAGTTGTTGTTGTATCCATCTTTTTTTGTAGCTGTACGATTTCAGCTTCTTTTTCTTGGATTTCAGCCTGTAAATTTACAACCTTTGAATCATTATTAACGACAGCATCTTTTGCTTGTTGCTCTTCTGAAGGAACGAATGGTAATCTTTCAAATGCCTTCTTCCCTAAATCAAAAACATTCGTATTCATAAGGGTTGCAACAATAAGTAGCACTGCCGCTACAAACATGATAGGTATTACAAACCACGTAAAAAACTTTCGAAAGCCTCCTGATTTACGTTTAGGCGGTTGTTCTACTAATTCTGCTTTAAGTCGATTGTCTGTTTTTGCCATGAAATCACCTGATTTCTCTCTTGTTATACGTAAGCGATGAAATCTCATCTAAAAAAATGCCTTCGATGCGATCCTGTTCCTGCTGAAATACTTTAAAATCTTTTTCGCGCATTTTTTCAAATTTACGTACTTCCAAGTTTTTTTCTAATAATTTTTCTTCGAGCCAATTCATTTTTGCACGAGCTTGAACCACTTTTTGCTGTACATCAGATATTGTTTTTTCGAGGCTATCAATAAACCGTGCATAGTGATGAACCTCCTCTATTGATGAACCTACAGCTAGACGCTCCTGCTGAAACTCTATTAAATCTTCCTTCTTTTTTAACAACTCATATAGCTTAGTTGCTATTTCTTCAAAAGAACGTACAGATTCTTTATAGGCAATTTCTGTTTCATTTTTTTCCTGCTCTCGAATGGTTAACACTTTTTCAAAACGATATATATAGCTTACCACCCTAATTTCCACCACCGTTCGATAATGAAATTAACTCATTCTTACTCTCCTCTAGGGTCACCTTATCTAAATAGCCCTGCTTTAAATAAGCGGTAATGAGAGGCTCATAGTAAATGGCTTCATCAATTTCTTTTGATGTTCCTGTCTTATAGGCACCGATATTAATTAGATCCTCTGACTTGTCATATGTATAATAGAGTTCTCTTATTCGTTCAGCAGCCTTTTTGTGCTCTGGCTCTGCCACATGATTCATCAAGCGGCTGACACTTTTTAATACATTAATAGCTGGATATTGACCTTTGTTGGCAAGGTTTCGATCAAGGACTATATGACCATCTAAAATCCCTCGCACCGTATCTGCAATTGGCTCATTCATATCATCACCATCTACTAAAACTGTATAAAAGGCAGTAATAGATCCTTTCTCATTAGTACCTGTACGCTCTAATAGCTTAGGTAATATCGCAAATACAGATGGTGTATATCCTTTTTGAGCTGGTGGTTCACCTGTCGCAAGACCAATTTCACGCTGCGCCATAGCAACACGAGTCACAGAATCCATCATCAACATGACATTTAAGCCACGGTTTCTAAAATATTCGGCAATTGCTGTTGCGGTAAAGGCCCCTTTAATTCGCATTAGTGCAGGCTGATCAGAAGTAGCAGCTACTACTATTGATCGACTTAAACCCTCTGGTCCTAAATCACGCTCTATAAACTCACGAACCTCACGGCCACGCTCCCCAATTAGCGCGATTACATTTAAATCCGCTTGGGTATTTCGCGCAATCATACCGAGCAGCGTACTTTTCCCGACCCCAGAACCAGCGAAAATACCAACACGTTGTCCATTTCCCACTGTTAACATGCCATCAATTGCTTTCACACCTACTTCAAGTCTTTCATTAATAGGTGGGCGTGTTAGCGGATTGGGTGGGTCCTGCTCTGTCGGAACTGTCATTAATCCTTTCGGCAATACAGTTCCATCTATTGGATTCCCCATAGAATCAAGTACCTTACCGATTAGCTCAGGGCCCACTTTTACCTCAAGTGGTGCCCCTGTACCTTCGACTAGGCAGCCAATTGATATTTCTCGAAGGGAGGTAAAAGGCATTAAGACAACAATTTCATCTTTAAAGCCTACAACCTCTGCTAAGATGATTTGATGGCCGTTTTTAGCAGTTTCCACATGAATTTTACAGACATCACCAATGGAACTATCTGGACCTTGTGACTCAATCATCAAGCCGACAACTCTAGTTACTCTACCCAATTTTTTAAAGGTTGGTATTTGAGGAATTTGTTCGATTAATTGAGCCGTTTTCATCTAGATCATTCCTTACTTTCTAATATTTCATGTAGCTTCAATCTTAGTTCGTTCAATTGCTCATCAATACTTACAACTATACGACCATGATTTGTTTCAATATAACAATCTGTTTCATTTTCTAACTCCTCATTTACAAAAATCATAAATGGTACATCAGGTGGGAACATTTCAGCCAGTTCATCCCGATTAGTAGTAAGTAAAGCATAGTAGGTAGGTGAAACGTACATTTTTATTTCTTTCATTTCTCTCGCTTCTTTAAGTCCTCTATGAACGATTGACACAAATAATTCGTTGTCGCGCTCTAAAGATGCATCAATTATTCGCTCTGCTGCAGTTAAGCCTAGCTCTAAAATAATCGATTCCTGACCTTCCATATATTTCCGAGCATTTTCCCTTGCATGCATGATTATTTCATTGGCCGTTTGGAGAGATTGTGCCATCGCTTCATTAGCTTTGTTTATCCCATCCTCATAGCCTTGACCAAATCCTTCATCATAAGCTTCTTGTACTCGATTAGGTCGTTCTTCTTCCCAACCTTGCTTTAAATGTTCAATCTCCTGAACGAACATTTGCTTCTCTTGTTCAAAAGCCTCACGTTCAGCCTGTAAAGTAGCTCTAGCCTCTGCAAGTAAACGTTCGCGCTCTTCTTGCACTTCTTCTATAGTAATTTGTTTTTGAGGTAAAATCTCTCCATCTTCTACCTCTTGCATCTCAAACATGTCACGAATTTGAATCTTTTTGACATGACCGTCATTGGACTGTGTGTATACAGAACGGATGATTCTAGACAATGACGTCATCTCCTCCACCACGTGCAATAATAATCTCACCAGCATCCTCTAAGCGACGAATAACCGCAACAATTCGAGATTGTGCTTCCTCTACGTCACGCAGACGTACAGGACCCATAATTTCCATTTCTTCCTTAAATGTATCAGCCATACGTTGTGACATATTGCGGAAAATAATATCTTTTACTTCTTCACTTGAAACTTTCATTGAAAGCAGTAAGTCTTCATTTTCACAATCACGAATAACACGTTGAATCGAGCGATTGTCGAGCGTAACAATATCCTCGAATACAAACATACGTTTTTTGATTTCTTCTGCAAGCTCTGGATCTTGAATTTCAAGTGCATCGAGAATCGTTTTTTCCGTTTGTCGGTCTACACCATTTAACACTTCAACGACTGCATCAACGCCACCTGTTTCTGTATAATCCTGTGTCACAGTTGATGATAATTTACGCTCTAAAACAGATTCAATTTCACTAATAACTTCTGGTGAAGTTGATTCCATTACGGCTATACGTTTAGCAATATCAGCTTGTACTTCCTGTGGTAATGAAGATAAAATAACACCCGCTTGCCCTGCCTCTAAATAAGAGAGAATAAGGGCAATTGTTTGTGGATGTTCATTTTGAATAAAGTTAAAAATTTGTGCTGGATCAGCTCTACGCGCAAAGTCAAAGGGACGCACTTGTAAAGAAGATGTTAGACGATTAATAATTGTTTGTGCCTGTTCTGAACCAAGTGCTTTTTCCAATACTGTCTTCGCGTAACCAATACCACCCTGTGTAATAAAATCTTGCGCAAGTGCAATATTATGGAATTCTTCAATAATTTCCTCTTTAATATTTGCTTCTACTTTTTTTACGCTTGAAATCTCTAATGTTAAACGTTCAATTTCTTCTTCTGTTAAGTGTTTATAGACAGAAGCTGAAACCTCAGGCCCTAATGAAATTAACAAGAGAGCGGCCTTTTGTTTTCCGGTTAATTCCTTTTCTTTCTTGGACACAGCCTAACCTCCTAGTTAGTCTTCCGCAATCCAACTACGCAGTAACTTCGCAAAATCGTCTGGCTTATCTTTTGCCATTTTTTCAAGCTGCTTACGACGCATTGTAGCTTCCGTTTCAATTTCTTCATTAATATCTTCAATCATTAGTTCTTCTTGTTCATCTAGGATACTAAGTTCTTCTTCTTCCCTTGCACGTTTACGTGAACGGATAATAAAGAATGCAAGCAATACTATTACAGCTAGTAATATGCCGCCGATTACCCAAACCCACCATGGAATAACAGAATTTTCGCTAGCTGTCTCTGTTGCTTTACCATTTAAAGGATGCACTGAAACAGCTACCTTTTCATCAATTTGTTCTTGAGTAAGTTCTGCTGCTACATCTTTAGAAATCGTCGTACGAACAATCGTACTTAAAATTTTCTGGATATCCTCACGAACCCCGTCTGGTAACGTTCCAGCGTCAGTTGCTGTTGGCGGTTCAACGATTACTTGGATACCCATATCCTGAATTTTATATGGTGCCTCTTGGATCTCTTTGCGTATACGATTTACTTCATTATTAATTGTCTCTTCAGTACGTTCGTAATCGCCATTACCATTTGCACCTTCGTTATACGTTGTGAAGTTATCTGTCGTCGTTTCAGCTTCAGGTGTACCAGTAGCTGCAGCACCTGTACCAGAATATTGCTCTGTAATACGTTGAGCACTAATTTCTATTCCCGCCATATTCTCTTCGTCAACCGGCGTAACTAGGTTCTCTTCACGATTTTCTTTTTTGAAATCAATGTCTGTTGTCACAGAAACGACTACTTTGTCTTGTCCCATAAGCGTACCTAGCATACTTTGAACTTGTCGTTGTAGGTCACGCTCAACCAATTTCTTCGCTTGTAACTGACCTTCAGCTGTCGTTGTTGACGTTCCATCAGCAGTTGCAGCATGTAAATCAAAGTACTCGGAAAATTGGTTAGAAATAACAATATTATCCGTAGTTAAATTTGGAACACTTTTAGCTACTAAATTGTACATCGTGGCAATTTGTTGCTCTGTAAATTTATAGCCAGGATCCGTATTCAACACAATAGATGCTGTCGCCTCTTCTTTAACGTCCTTTAAGAAAACGCCCGCTTCTGGCACGTTGATCATTACCTTTGCATCTTTTACACCATCTAGATTTTTAATGAGCTTTGCAACTTCTGTTTCAGTCGCTGCTTTTTTTAATAGATTAAACTCATTATCTGTCATACCAAACCCAGAGCTATTTGCAAAAGAGTAATCAATCGATCCTGATTGCGGATATCCTTCCGATGCCAACTGCACTAGCAATGAATCTACTTGGTCTTCAGGGACTGAAATCGATGTCCCTCCCGGTTCAATTTCATATTTTACACCTTGAGTGTCTAGCGCTTCCTTCACTTGTCCAATTTCTCTTGTCGATAAATCCTTATAAAGTGGTACATATGTAGTTTTTGTAGCGAAAATCGTAATAACGGTAGCAAGTGCTATAATCCCTAACACCGAACTAATCATCACAATTTTTTGTTTTTTACTGCGACTTGTCCAAAATTGGCTGGTGTCGTTTTTTATTTTCGTCAATCGTTCATTCATTATGAATCCTCCGGTTATAGTGAATAACCTATCCATCTAATAATTCGCGAAAACAGCGATATCCCATAAAATTCCATCATTATCATCACCATAACAGGTTGATTTCCGTTTCGATTAGGCTTTTTCTTAGGAGGTCCGACGAGCCACTTGGGACAATCAGGATGTTGGTCACGAAGGCATCATCACAAGATGTGATGCTTTTAACCTTCGTTCCCTACTGTCTCGCTCCAGTGTATTATCTGTAACATAATCCCTAAGGAGTCGTCTATCCTTCACATCAATCATTCTTTAAACAAATTTAAATTATAGGATATATTCTTTATTTCAATAGTGAATGTATCACTTGTTCAAATAAAGTTAGACACTCATTCGCATTATTTCTTGGTAAGCTTCAATCACCTTATTGCGAACTTCAATTGTTGCATTTAATGTAATGCTCGCTTTTTGTGATGCAATCATCACTTCGTGCAACTCAACATCTCCACCATTAATTAACTTTTGGGTAAGATTGTCGGAAGTAATTTGTTGATCATTAACTTTCGATATTGCTTCTTTTAACGAGTTCGCAAAGCTCTGTTGTGCTTCATAAGGTGTCGTATTAAGTTTATTTGTCTCTTGTACAAACTGCGTAGGTGTCATTTGTGAAACGGACGAAATTGTCATTATGTATCTTCCTTTCTTCTTATTTATCTTCCAATCTCTAAAGCCTTTGTCAGCATGGATTTATTTGCATTCAATACAGTTACGTTTGCCTCGTAGGAACGAGTGGCTGACATTAAATCTACCATTTCTTTTAATGGATCTACATTTGGCATATTTACATAGCCATCTGCATTCGCATCAGGATGAGTTGGATCATACACAAGTTTGAAAGGTGTTTCTGTATCCTCTTTTATTTGTGTAATTTTTACGCCGTTACCAACGCCACTTTTTGCATTTTTCCCAAGTGCAACATTAAAGAACTTTGAAAATTGCCCCTCTTGCGCTGTTAATGTCACAGACTTTCGACGGTATGGTTCCCACTCCCCATTCACTTGTCTAGCACGGGTTGTATCTATGTTTGCCATATTTGAAGAAATAACATCCATTCGTAAACGCTGTGCTGTTAAAGCTGAGGCAGTGGTATTCATTCCATGAAAAATAGACATCTATTACTTACCTCCTTTAATCACAGTATTTAATGTGTTTAACTTACCGTTCATACGTTCAATTAATGCATTGTAATAAATTTGATTTTCCGCTAGTT
Organism: Lysinibacillus sp.; assembly: GCA_032053185.1. Lineage (GTDB taxonomy): Bacteria > Bacillota > Bacilli > Bacillales_A > Planococcaceae > Lysinibacillus. The sequence goes on along the minus strand of DAMBVB010000005.1, from coordinate 56,964 downwards.
TCGCCTGTTCAGCATCCATATCCACGGCATTACCATTATTTCGATAACGTAAGCCATCAACATTATTGACACCAGGTGTTGATTGTCGAATCTCGAAATCATAATGTCTATTATCAGTACGATATGCAGAAATTGACATTTGTTTTTCTTTCTCCAACATATCTTTAAAACTCACACTTTTCGCCTTATAATTCGGCGTATCGACATTCGCAATGTTATTAGCGATTGTTTTATGATTCAAAGTTGCATAGGAAAGTCCGTTTTCCAAGCTACTAATAGTTCCTCCAAACAAATCCAAAACACTCACCTCATTTATGTATTTCTTTTTTTACTCAATAACACAATTGTAATTAATATGATACGTAGTGTCTATTGTCTTTTGTCACTTTTTACTAGTATAAATGCCCTATTTTTATCCGCGGATAACCAGGACAATACTTCCGCACCCCTTATCACGACTGGCTTCGCGGCAACACAACCAACTCCTAGTCGATTTACACCATTTCGACAGTGTTTACGGTTTTAGGAAAGTTTTTTTCCTTTTTTCGACAAATAATAGTAGACACTATGTCTAAATTAGAGTTCCTTTTTACTATTTAAGTCCGAATTGGCAATATTCCATACAATTCTGAATAGTGATTCTAGACTGTCTTATAAGCAACAATTGGAGCATTTGTTTTTGTCATTTATGCAAAAAGTAGTGCGCATTCAAAAAATATAATTTAGGAAGAAAGTAATGATAATTGCGTCTACGAGGGTCGAAAACTTACCTATAGAAGATGAGGAAAAGGATTAAAACATAGATGATTCCTCCCCCCTATTTCGTACTATATCATAGTTCGACTTTATTAGAGCAATGTAAATCAGCTGAAAATTTTGTCGAACCCTTGTCGAATTACGAAAAAGTTCAAAAGACATCTGGATAAATTTATTCCAGATGCCTTACACCGTTCCCAAAGGGCGCTTTATTATTATTTCATTTTAATTTCAGCTAACGCATTTAAGAATTTATCGTTTAGTACTTTAATGTAGGTACCTTTCATGCCTAGAGAGCGAGATTCAATTACACCTGCAGATTCTAGTTTACGTAATGCGTTTACGATGACTGAACGTGTAATGCCAACTCGGTCTGCAATTTTTGAAGCAACAAGTAAGCCTTCATGACCGTCAAGCTCTTCAAAGATATGTTCAATGGCCTCTAACTCACTGTATGAAAGGGAATTAATTGCCATTTGTACAACAGCTTTGCTACGAGCTTCCTCTTCAATTTCCTCAGATTTTTCACGTAAAATTTCCATACCAACTACTGTTGCACCATACTCAGCTAAAATTAAATCATCATCCTCGAATTGTGAAGATAAACGAGCAAGAATTAATGTACCTAGACGCTCACCACCACCAACAATCGGAACAATCGTTGTTAATGCATGTTGGAATAGCTCTTTGTTTTCAACTGGGAAAGCAGTATGTTCATCATTAATATCTAAGTTTGAAGATGTTCCAGAAATTGTAAACAAACTATGTGTATATTCTTCTGGGAATTGGCGCTCTTCGAAAATCTTTTTCATACGTTCGTTTTCAATTTGTTGGTGAATTGAAATGCCTAAAAGCTTCCCTTTACGGCTTACAATATATACATTACTGTCTATAATATCCCCTAATGTATCTGCCATTTCTTTAAAGTTTACCGGCTTACCAGCAGATGCTTGGAGCATCGAGTTAATTTTACGCGTTTTTTCTAATAAATTCATTATTTGTTCCTCCTATAAATAGTCCGAAGAGTATTTACTTAATATTCTAAAGTTTTTTACTGAAGTAAAACTATTCAGCCCTATCTTACAATATAAACTGTGACAAATCTTTGTTTTTTACTATACCCGCAAGTTTTTGATCTACATATGCAGCATTGATTGGAATATTTGCAGGCGCAATTTCTGCAGCTTGAAACGATAATTCTTCCAATAAACGTTCTAAAATTGTGTGCAAACGTCGAGCTCCAATATTATCAGTCTCTTGATTGACCTCAGTTGCAATTTCTGCAATTCGTTCAATCGCGTCTTCCGTAAAGTTTATTTCCACGCCTTCTGTTTCTAACAATGCTTTGTATTGCAAAATAAGTGATTGGTCTGGTTCTTTCAAAATACGTACAAAATCTTGTTTCGTTAGTTTTTCAAGCTCTACTCGAATCGGGAATCGACCTTGCAACTCAGGAATTAGATCTGATGGCTTTGACATATGAAATGCTCCTGCAGCAATGAACAACATAAAGTCTGTTTTTACAGCACCGTACTTCGTCGTTACAGTAGAACCTTCAACGATAGGCAGAATATCACGTTGCACACCCTCACGTGATACATTCGCAGAGGAGTTACCATCCTTACTAGCGATTTTATCAATTTCATCAATAAAAATAATACCTGACTGTTCAGCCCTTGAAATAGCTTCTTGTGCAACTTCATCCGCATCTATGAGCTTATTCGCTTCCTCGATTGTTAAAATACGGCGAGCATCTTTCACTTGTACACGGCGTTTCTTCTGCTTTTTAGGCATCAAACTAGATAACATATCCTGCATGCCACTGTTCGCAGACATATCCATGCCCGTTCCTTGTAACGCATCAAAAATAGAAGGATTTTGTTCCGTTACTTCAACAGTAATCCATTCATTTTCTAATTTACCATTACGTAAATCGATAGCAATTTGCGCACGTTTGGAGCGTACTTCCGTTTCTTCAGAGGAATCGTCATTAGCCTGCTGTTCTTTCCCACCAAATAACATTTCAAATGGATTTTGCATGGACTGTTTTTTTCGTAAGGAGGGAACCAATAATTTAACGATGGCCTCGTTTGCTAATTCTTCTGCTTGGTCCTTGACAGACTCCATCATTTCTTCTTTTACAAGACGATGAGAAGCTTCTGCTACATCACGTACCATTGACTCGACGTCGCGTCCAACGTACCCCACTTCTGTAAACTTTGTTGCTTCTACCTTGACAAATGGTGCATTCGTTAGCTTTGCAATTCTTCGGGCAATTTCTGTTTTTCCGACGCCTGTAGGTCCAATCATCAAAATATTTTTCGGAATTACCTCCGCCTTCATCTCATCACTTAACAGCGAGCGACGATAACGATTACGAAGTGCAATAGCTACCGCTCGCTTCGCTTCATTTTGTCCAACGATATAACGGTCCAAATGCTCAGTAATTTGTCTTGGCGTTAAATTATTTTTTGTCATTAGTTAAGCGCCTCCACGATAATATTATGATTCGTAAACACACAGATTTCAGCAGCGGTTTCTAATGCCGCTTCCGCAATTTCGCGAGCAGACATTGTATCACCCGCATATTTTTTCAGAGCACGACCTGCCGATAATGCATAGTTACCCCCTGAACCAATTGCCAAAACCCCATCATCCGGTTCAATTACCTCACCCGTACCCGATACAAGAAGGAGCGTACTTTTATCCATTACAAGTAGCATGGCCTCTAATTGACGTAGCATTTTATCACCGCGCCATTGCTTAGCCACTTCCACCGCAGCACGTTGTAAGTTGCCATTGTATTCATTTAACTTTCCTTCAAACATTTCAAAAAGTGTAAAAGCATCGGCAACCGATCCGGCAAATCCGGCAAGCACCTGCCCATTAAACAGACGTCTGACCTTCCTTGCTGTACCCTTCATTACAACCGCATTTCCTAGGGTCACTTGACCATCACCTGCCATAGCGCAAGCTCCGTTATGATGAACAGCAAATATCGTTGTCGCATGTAATTGTCCCATTTTGCCTTCCTCCTTAGCTTATTATGCCCTTGGATGAGCATTCATATAGGTTTGACGAAGATGCTCTTTTGTTACATGTGTGTAAACTTGTGTAGAAGTTAAATGTGTGTGGCCTAATAACTCCTGCACCGTACGTAAATCTGCACCATTATTCAATAAATGTGTGGCAAAAGTATGGCGAAGCATATGTGGATATATTTTCGTATGGAGCGATGCCTTGTCAATCATTTCAGTTAAAATATGACGTACACCTCTAGGAGTAAGTTCCCCACCGCGCATATTGACAAACAATTGCTGATGACTTGTGTTTTTCATCAATCGAGGACGAGCTTGTTCTATGTAATCCTGCATAGCTAAACTCGCAAATTGCCCGAATGGAATAATACGTTCTTTTCGCCCTTTTCCCATTACCCTAATAATTGAATAATGGAAATCAACATCTTCTACTTGAATAGAGGTAAGCTCACTTACACGAATACCTGTCGCATATAACAGCTCTAATATAGCCGTATTTCTTAATGATTTCAAATCATTGCCAACATTCGCATCAAAAAGCTGCTTCAACTCTTCTTCGTAGAAAAAACTAGGTAAGCGTGATTCTTTTTTTGGATGATAAAGTGATCGAAATGCCCCATCATCTAATCCGTACTGTCTATTTAGAAAGCGAAAGAAGGAGCGTATTGAGGAGATTTTCCTTGATACCGAAGATCTTGCTCTCTTTTCATCGTACAACTTCGTCACATAAAGACGTGCATGTATATACTCAACACTAGCTAAATCATTTACACCTTCCGCCTGCAAAAACGCTACAAAATCTAGTAGATCCGATTCATACTCTCTCACTGTATGAACAGAGAAGTTTTTTTCAATTTGGATATAAAGCATAAACTGCTCAAGAGCATCTTGGGACGAAACTAACATTAAAAGATTCACCACCAACGAATTATTATAAACCTTCTTAAATTACGGCTCATTTCCATAACGTAGGGTTGGTTTCCGTTCCGCTGGTCGCTTTCCTGGGGGCGTCCAGTCTTCACTCCAACCAACTTATATTACATAGCATACGTTTGAATGTCATCCCTGACGTTTGGTGATGAACCCAAACACTTGCACCTTGCTAGTAAAGAATGGCAATTTTGTTTATCTCTGATTGTCACGTTGGGTATCAGCAATAGATAAACATACATATTGACACTATACCTATCTTCATCATATAGCAAGTAGAAATGTTTATATTTTGAAAAAAACTCCATATAAAATAATAAAATACGTGTAAATTAGCATTTTGCCTACAAAAAAGAAAAAGCCTCTAAGAGTATATCAACTTTTAGAGGCTTTTTGCAATCAAATTATTTGTGAATTCACAAAATTACGAATTGCGCCTATTGCGCGTGTAGCATGCATCTCTGCACGCTCTGGTTTTGAGCGACGTCCTGGTGGTAGTTCAGGGAAAATTCCGAAGTTGACGTTCATCGGCTGGAAGTTTTTCGATTGGGCTTCTGTTATATAACGCGCCATACTACCTAAAGCCGTTTCAAATGGGAAGATAATTTGCTCTTTTCCTAATGCTAATCGCGCTGCATTAATACCAGCAATTAATCCACTACCAGCAGATTCAACATAGCCTTCGACGCCTGTCATTTGACCAGCAAAGAAAATATTTTTTCGCTCGCGAAGCTGATAAGTTTTCTCTAGAACCTTTGGTGAATTAATAAACGTATTTCGATGCATAACTCCATAACGAACGATTTCAACATTCTCTAACCCCGGAATTAATTGCAATACTTCTTTCTGTGGTCCCCATTTTAAATGTGTTTGGAAGCCAACAATATTGTAAAGAGTTCCTGCTGCATCATCTTGACGTAATTGAACAACAGCATACGGTCGTTTCCCTGTTTTTGGATCTTCTAGACCTACTGGCTTCATCGGTCCAAATAACATTGTTTTCTCCCCGCGAGCCGCCATTACTTCGATAGGCATACAGCCTTCAAAGTAAATTTCCTTTTCAAATTCTTTTAATGGCACAACTTCTGCTTCGATTAACGCTTGTCGGAAACGATCAAATTCTTCCTTTGTCATAGGACAGTTTAAATAAGCTGCTTCCCCTTTATCGTAACGAGATTTTAAATAAACCTTTTCCATATCGATGCTGTCTTTTTCAATAATTGGTGCTGCTGCATCATAGAAATATAGATAATCTAAACCTGTTAAGCCCTGAATTTTTTCAGCTAAAGCTTTCGATGTTAGTGGTCCTGTGGCAATAACCGTAATACCTTCTGGAATTTCAGTCACTTCTTCATGAATGACTTCGACAAGAGGATGATTTTTCACTGCGTCTGTCACATAGCCCGCAAATTCATGACGATCCACAGCTAAGGCACCGCCTGCTGGTACTGAACATGCATCTGCTGCCTTCATAATGACAGAATCTAAAGTACGCATTTCTTCTTTAATCACACCTACGGCATTCGTTAATCCATTTGCACGTAGTGAGTTTGAACAAACAAGCTCCGCAAATTTATCAGTATGGTGAGCTGGTGTTTGCTTTACTGGACGCATTTCATAAAGTTTAACTCTTACACCACGTTGAGCAATTTGCCAAGCAGCCTCACTGCCTGCAAGACCTGCGCCTATTACATTTACTACTTGTTCAGTCATGTTCTTACCATCTTTCTATCATTGAGTAGGTGTCTCTTCATAGTCACATTTCGTACACTGAATTTGCACACCTTTTTTAATTTTTTTCTCTACTAATAATGCACTACATTTCGGACATGGTCTACTAATTGGCTTGTCCCAGGAAACGAATTCACACTCAGGGTACTGATTGCAGCCATAAAATAAACGCTTTGTTTTACTCTTTCTTTCTACAATTTCGCCTGTTTCACAAGAAGGACATTTTACGCCAATAGGTTTCACAATAGCTTTTGTATTGCGGCAATCTGGGAAGTTTGAACAAGCCATGAATTTCCCATATCGTCCAAGCTTAAAGACCATTGGAGATCCACAAAGCTCACAATCCTCGCCTGCAGGTTCATCTTTTATAACAACCTTTTCCATAGCCTCATCTGCATGTTTTACATGGACCTCAAAATCTTTATAAAACTCATGTACAACTTCCTTCCACTGACGATCGCCTTCTTCAATATCATCCAAGTCTTGCTCCATTTGTGCTGTGAATTCGATATTTATGATATCAGGGAAAAACTCTAGTACGAGTTGGTGCACGATTTCGCCCAGCTCAGTCGGCATAAATCGTTTTGCATCTAATACGACATAGCCACGGCGCTGAATGGTATCAAGAGTCGGTGCATACGTGGACGGGCGCCCTATACCTAACTCTTCCATTGTCTTTACAAGACGCGCCTCTGAATAGCGTGGTGGTGGCTGTGTGAAATGTTGCTTTGGCTCAATTTCAAGAGATTTCACTTGATCGCCAACTTCCATTTCAGGTAGAAGCTTTGTTGTTTCTTCAGTATGATCATCTGTACCCTCAATATATAACTTCATAAAGCCAGCAAATTTAACTTGGGAACCGTTTGCACGGAATAAAACATGCCCATTTTGAAAATCAACTGCAACTGTATCAAGTACAGCCGGCGCCATCTGGCTCGCGATAAAACGCTCCCAAATTAAACGATATAAGCGCAATTGGTCACGACTAAGCACCGTTTTTAATTCATCAGGCGTTCGCATCGTGCTTGTTGGACGAATAGCCTCGTGGGCATCTTGTGCATTGGATGCTTTTTTAGCCTGTTTCGATTCTGTGGAGATGAATTCTTTGCCGTATTTGGATTCAATGTATGCAAATGCCTCTGTTTTTGCTGTATCAGAAATACGTGTTGAATCGGTACGCATATAAGTGATTAAACCGACTGTCCCCTCTTTTTTGCCAACATCAATACCTTCATATAATTGTTGCGCAAGCATCATCGTTTTCTTAGCACGGAAATTTAACTTACGTGCGGCCTCTTGCTGTAAAGAAGATGTTGTAAAAGCAGGTGCTGCATTTCGTTTACGTTCTTTTTTCGATACATTGACAACCTCAAAACTTGTACCTTTAACATTTTTTAAAATAGATTTTACTTGTTGTTCATTTGTTAATTTAATTTTTTCTTTGCCATCACCATAATAAAGCGCATCGAACGTTTTCTTCCCTTTTTCAAAAGAACCTTCAATTGTCCAATATTCTTCCGGCTGGAAATTTTTAATTTCATTTTCACGATCAATAATCATGCGTAGTGCTACAGATTGTACTCGTCCTGCTGATAATCCCTTTTTAACCTTTTTCCAAAGAATCGGACTAATGTTATAACCAACAAGTCTATCCAATATACGACGCGTTTGCTGTGCATCTACTAAGTCCATATTAATAGGGCGTGGATTTTTAAAGGATTCTATAATCGCATCCTTAGTAATTTCATTAAAAACGACACGACAATCTGAATGAATATCAATATTTAACGCAGTCGCAAGGTGCCAAGCAATCGCTTCCCCCTCGCGGTCTGGATCGGCCGCTAGAAAGACTTTCTTCACTTTTTTAGCCGCAGACTTTAATTCCTGTAATACAGGCCCTTTACCACGAATCGTAATATATTTAGGTTCATAATTATTTTCAGTACTAACGCCCATTTGGCTACGTGGTAGATCACGAACATGCCCGATAGACGCCTTTACTTTATATTTTTTCCCTAAATATCGTTCAATTGTTTTTGCTTTTGCTGGTGATTCTACAATCACTAAATAATCCGCCATCTATGTCTCCCCCTTAGAGAGGTCTATTGCTATTTTTTTAAGTTACCTGTTGCAAAATGTATAACAGATTTTAAGATAATGCAACTTTTTTTCAATTTTTGTTAGAAAAGAGAGTAAGTGTTTCAACGATTTCGTGACCATTGCACACCGGAATAGCTCCTTCTAATAGTAGTTTATTTGTGCCTTTTGATTGCTCAGCATTAATTGGACCCGGTACAACAAATACATCTTTTCCTTGCTCTAATGCATATTCTGTTGTAATAAGTGTTCCACTTCTTAATGCTGCTTCAGTTACAACTAAAGCTTTGGATAATCCGCTAATTATTCGGTTACGCATTGGAAAATGCCATTTTTCAGGTTTCATATATGGAGGATATTCTGTGACCAGTAACTGATGCTCCGCCATATGATCAGCTAGAGACTCGTTTTCCATAGGGTATAGATAATTAAACCCGTGACCAAGCACTGCCATTGTGGAACCACCCACTTTTATAGTTGTTTCATGAGCGATTGTATCCGCCCCTCTTGCAAGTCCACTTACAATCGTATATTCGTGTTCAACAAGAGGCGGGACGATGAGGTCCATCGCAGTCTTTGTATAAGCTGTAGCCTTTCTAGAGCCTATAATGGCTACTTGTTTTTCTTTCGTTAATAGAGAATACCGACCTTTCACATACAATACAGTAGGTGGACTGGATATTTCAAATAATTGCGCCGGGTAAAAAGGATGATGAAAAGGGATAGGGGAAATATTAGCCCGTGTATAAGCTTCTCCAAACGGAAATGTCATTATTTGTCGAAAACTCCGGGATATTTCCAACGCTCGTTGAGATGATAGTTGCAGTACTTTGGCAATCTCGTAGGGGGGCGCTTCTTCTAAGCAACTTAGTATATCCACCGGGGACAATAATTGCTGAAGTTTTTGAAGTGGTAGTGGGTATATATAATGTAAAGCTAGTAATCTCTGTGTATCGACTGAAAAAATCATTTAAAAACCTCCTTATTACTTAATAGAAGAAATTAAATGACCGCATCTTTAAGAAGGACACAGCTTTTTAGGAAAGGTAATCAGTAAGTAGGGAGTTAGCTTTAAAGCCATGTCTAAATAAAGAAAAAGATGTAGCCACAACGTGCTACATCTTCCATTTTAATGGGTTTTACACTTTTCGTATAGCCCTTTTTCTTTGATTACTTTAATAAGTGTGTCACCAATGACAGATGGCGTTTCCGCTACTTCAATACCAGCTGCATTCATTGCCTTAATTTTCTCTGCTGCTGTTCCTTTACCACCTGAAATAATAGCACCTGCGTGACCCATACGTTTACCCGGAGGCGCTGTTTGTCCACCGATAAAGCCAACGACAGGTTTCGTCATATTCGCGTTAATCCACTCAGCCGCTTCTTCTTCAGCTGTACCACCAATTTCTCCAATCATCACAACTGCATATGTTTCCGGATCGTTGTTAAACGCTTCCAAAACATCGATAAAGTTTGTGCCATTGACAGGATCCCCACCGATACCTACAGCTGTAGTTTGACCAATACCAGCTTGCGTTAATTGGTGTACGGCTTCGTATGTTAACGTACCAGAGCGAGAAACAACTCCTACATGCCCTTTCGTATGGATATAACCAGGCATAATACCAATCTTACATTCATCTGACGTAATAACACCTGGACAGTTTGGACCTACTAGACGTGTCTTTTTACCTTCCATATAACGTTTAACCTTAACCATATCAAGGACAGGAATATGTTCAGTAATACAGATTGTTAATTCTAATTCAGCATCAACAGCCTCTAAAATAGCATCCGCCGCGAATGGAGCAGGTACATAGATAACTGAAGTTGTTGCGCCTGTTGCAGCTACAGCTTCCACTACAGTGTTAAATACAGGCACTCCTTCGATTTCAAGACCACCTTTACCCGGTGTTACACCAGCTACAATTTTAGTACCATAATCAAGCATTTGCTTCGTATGGAAAAGCGCTGTTTCGCCCGTAATCCCTTGTACAATTACCTTCGTATCTTTATCAATAAATACAGCCATTGTTCTCCCTGCCTTCCTTAGCCTACTAGTCCCACAATTTTTTGTGCACCGTCAGCCATTGAATCCGCTGCAACGATGTTTAAACCAGATGCATTTAAAATCTCTTTTCCAAGTTCTACATTTGTACCTTCTAAACGTACAACTAATGGCACAGCTAAGCCAATTTCTTTGGCAGCTATCACAACACCCTCAGCAATAATGTTACATTTCATAATTCCACCAAAAATGTTTACGAAAATGCCTTTTACATGTGGATCAGAAAGAATAATTTTGAAAGCTTCTGTTACTTTTTCAGCCGTCGCACCGCCACCTACATCTAGGAAGTTAGCAGGACTTCCGCCATAATAGCTAATTGTGTCCATTGTAGCCATAGCAAGACCAGCTCCATTCACCATACAGCCAATGTTTCCATCTAGCGAAATATAGCTTAGGTCATATTTTGATGCTTCGATTTCCTTTGGATCTTCTTCATCAAAATCACGTAATTCGACAATATCTTTATGACGATACAACGCATTTGCATCGAAATTAAATTTAGCATCTAATGCCACAACGTCTCCTTGTCCAGTTATAACGAGTGGATTAATTTCTACGATAGAAGCATCTTTGTCGATAAATGCTTGATACAAGCCTAACATTAATTTAACAGCTTTCCCTACTAGTTTAGCCGGAATATTCATATTGAACGCCATGCGACGTGCCTGAAAACCCGTTAACCCAACAACAGGATCCACAACTTCTTTGAAGATTTTTTCTGGATGTGATTCCGCTACTTCCTCAATATCCATGCCGCCCTCTTCAGATCCCATCATCGTTACACGGGATGTTGCGCGGTCTAATACCAAACTTAAATAGTATTCTTTTTGAATATCAGAACCCTCTTCAATATATAAGCGTTTTACTTCTTTTCCCTCTGGACCTGTTTGATGAGTGACTAAAATTTTACCTAGTAATTCTTTTGCGTATGTACGCACCTCGTCAAGGTTTTTAGCGATTTTTACGCCACCCGCTTTACCGCGTCCACCTGCATGAATTTGCGCCTTGACTACTGTCACATTAGAGCCAAGTTCTTTCGCTACTTTTACAGCTTCATCAGGGGAAAAAGCGACTTTTCCGTTTGGTACAGCTACACCATATTTCCTAAGAATCTCTTTCCCTTGATATTCATGGATATTCATAATACATCCTCCCATCAAACATTTAAAAAATTGTTTTACTAACATAATCTATTCTAACGAAAGATTCTGATAAAGTCCAGAGCTTGTCCCTTATTCATTTTTTATCATTTAATATAACACTTTCTTCTGCTTTGTGTACTAAAACAGGGTTTTTGAAAATCAGAATTATTTGTTTTTTTGATATTTTTGCGCATGTTGTTGATCTAATCGATATATAAATGCAAAAACCTCCGCAACGGCTTCGTACAATTCTTCTGGGATTGACTCATTTAAATCTAATTGCCCCAGTAATTGAACAAGGTTAGGATCCTCGTAAATAGGGACATTGTGCTCATTTGCGCGTGCTAATATATTTTCTGCTGTTTTCCCTTTTCCTTTTGCTACTACTGTTGGACTATCAAAACGACCTAACTTATACGTGAGAGCGATAGCCTCTTTTCGAGTAAATTTTTCTTCACTCATACGCGATAATCCACCCCACTATGTTCCCCCTGCTGTTCTACTACAGGAGTTGATACAGGTTTCGTTTTTTCAAATTGCTTAATAAAAACGCCTGAAAGTTGATATTCTTTTTCGGCTAGGCCTAGTTTTAACGCTGCTTTTAGTGGGTCTGCAAGCGAAATAATATCATCATTTTCATTAAATACTGTCACAGAAACTACACGATTTTGAACCTGCATATCAATAACCGTTTCTTTCATCGATTCCATTTGTAAATAAAATAATATACGCGCGAAATTGGCATCGATTTTACCGTCTTCCTTCATGCGCCCATTCCACTGCAATGTTGCATCCATTTTCTTGCCAAAGAACTCCAATGGCACTTGCATAATAAGCTGCTGCTGATGGCCATTCTCCCCTGATGCTAGCTGCATGCCGTTCATTCGCGCCATTAACATTTCTGCGGCTTCCTTCAACTGCGGAGTAATATGTGTTTCCTGCAATAATGTATGTAGCTGCGGTTTTAATTGATGGGCAATCTGCTGTAAATCTGCTGATTTATTACTCAGTGTCGCTTCATAGCTAACTCCTAGATTTTTTAATACCGTTTTAAGTGCATGTTCCATTGCTTTACTGTCCATAGAATTTTGTACATGGGCATCTGCTTGCGTAACGAGCTGTTGAATCATTGCTTGTGGGGATTCAACACTATTTTTCATAAGACTTCGCATAAATACTTCATTTTGTAGCGGAGTAGCTTCATGCTTTAAAAGCGATAATAAATGGTCCTTTACTGAAAGAGCATTGGCGTCTTGTGTAAATAAACGCTCCGAAGAATTTGCTGCAAACGCTTTTATAAGGTGTTCTTGCATCTGTTTTGCAAAATTCTCTAGCGTTTGTTTAGTTGCTGGTAGCTGATTAAATCGATCGATAAGTTGATTTAATGACTGCTTTTGTTCATTGGTCAGCAAGCTTTGATTTGCTGTCCAAGATTTAAGCTGATCAACAAGATGATTTATATTGTCAGATTTTGTCGTTAAAATTGTTTGAATAACTTCTCCAGCCTGTTGAAGCTGATTTGACTGCATTGACTTTACATCGCTAAGGCTTGACCAGTTTTGCAAGGTTGCCTGCTGAGGGAGTATCCCTGCCTCCTTTAAAATATTCATGGCTTGAATCTTTTCACTCATAGAAGCAGTATTGTTCGTTAATATTTGTATGGACTTGGCAAGTACTAAACCACCTGTTTCTACTTCAAAGGGCTTTGCAATTGCCTGCACCTGTTGCATTAGATTTTGTTTAAGGTTTTCTGGTAAAGCTAGTTCCTTCGTTAAAAGCTGTGTGAAGTTTTCCATTATGGAAACCATGCCAGTAGTTTTTTGTCCACTAATAAGCGCTTGAAAAACATCATTTGTCATCGGCATTTTAAACTCCACCATTTTTTGAATGGCTTGCAGGGCATCCATCTTAGTCACGCCCTCTGGCAATGCCTTTAACCACATTTCCGCCTGCATGAGCTGCTCTTTTGAAATCGGTAGCTGCGCTTTCATAAAATGAGCTAAAAGTTGCTGCATCTCTGCTGTTTTTGGCAAATTCATTGATTCAAGTAACTGATTAATTTGTTGACTTTGAGAAGCTGTTTGCCCCATAGGCCCCGTAACAACTTTTAGTTCTGTTTGTGGGCTTGTACCCGTTACTTGAAAGAAGTGGGCATCACCTGCCTTTAGTGGCACTTCGAGTTTAGCAATAAATTTTTGATGACCAACTTGCACTTCTGCCATTTGATCTGGATATAATTGTTTGATTGTTCCTTGAAATACTTGTCCTTGTTTTAAAGTGAGTGGCTGATTAGCTGCTGTTAAAGTAGCTTGCTGCATTTGAATCGGATTAAAAGATGTGGCTGTCATATACATTCTCCTTTCATCAATTACTCCTTGGCGTAATTGGCTTCTATTTTTATGTTAATAATGCTACTCGACTATTTATTGTTTTATCACAATACGTTAGAGCATTGACTTTATCGGCTCAAATGATTTGCGATGATGACTAGTCGGACCGTGTTCTTCAAGTGCTTTTAAATGCTGCTTTGTTCCATATCCTGCATGCTGAGCAAAACCATACATAGGGAATTCTTCGTCCAATTGACCCATATAATCATCTCGAGCCGTTTTCGCTAATATTGATGCAGCTGCAATAGCCAGACTTTTCGCGTCCCCTTTAATTATGGAATCCTGCGGAATAGAGATTGGCAGCGTCATAGCATCTACTAGCACATAATTAGGTTTAATAGATAATGATTCTACACTTGTCTTCATCGATTGCTTCGTCGCTTCGTAAATATTTAATTCATCAATTTGTTGTGCCGATTGGAAATGGATAAAATAACATAACGCATGCTCTTTTACTAAAGCAGCATAAGCATTGCGTTTATCCTTTGATAATTGCTTTGAATCATTTAATCCGACTAGAGCCTCACAGTTTGTAGGTAAAATAACAGCCGCTGTTACTACCGGCCCTGCTAACGGTCCACGCCCTGCTTCATCTACCCCTGCAATTAAGGTATTTTCTCCTCCGAAACTTTGATCGAAATCAACTTTCGCTTGATGTTCCTGCAGTAACTGTTGCTTTTTCTCTTGGCGCTTTTTCCAGCTTTGCCAAGCCTTTTGCACTCCTGCCCGTTCATCGGTTGCTATTGCTGTCATCCAGTCCTGCCATTTTTCCGCTTCGTTCAATGCAATAGTAATTTCTTTAATCGTTTTCATCTATTTACTCCCAAATCGTTAATTTTACGTTGTAGTACGTTTTTCGTTTCTTTCAAGCAAAGAATTCGCCTTAACGCTTTGGCGCTTTCCACAATATGTACTTAAATGCACATTCATTTCAGAAGGATGCTAATCCCAAAATAATTATAACTTCTTTTGCACGCTCTATATCATTTATCGGCAAAAAGAAGTATTCCTAAAAGAAAAACTGTCACACTCACGATTTATGGCGTGAGTATGACAGTTTTCTTTATTGCTGCTCTGCTTCTTTTTCAAGTTGTTCGTTAACAAAGTCAAAGGTTAGTTTACCTAATTGTAATCCTCGAATATCTCGAACGACCAGTTGAGCTACTTGATCATAATCAATTTCTCCTCCAGGACCAAAAACACGTCGAAGTTTTCCAATATGATCAAAGGTTTCAACTAAATCTTCATGTATGAACTGGAAGCCATAGCGTTCTTCCATTCGTGCCGGATAATGAATGGCTAAAAAGCGTAGGCCATAGACAGCTAAATCCTCCATATTCGTTATCGTATCCTTTATAGCACCTGTTAAGGCTAATTTAAAACCTACTTCTTGATCTTCAAATTTCGGCCATAAAATACCTGGCGTATCGAGTAATTCAAGCTCCTTACCAACCTTTATCCATTGCTGAGCCTTAGTGACCCCTGGCGTATTCCCCGTTTTTGCGATATTTTTCTTTGCTAGGCGGTTAATTAGCGTCGATTTCCCTACGTTAGGAATGCCAACAATCATGGCACGAATAGCTCTTGGCTTCATCCCACGTGACTTCATACGCTCAAATTTTTCTTGTAATATTTCTTGAGCAGCCTTTGTAACCTGCTGTAAGCCTTTGCCTTCAAGGGAATTGATGGCTACTGCCTTATGACCCCTTTGTGCAAAGTATTCAACCCATTTACGTGTTTCGTGCTCATCTGCCATATCTGACTTATTTAAGATAAGAAGACGCGGTTTTTGATTAATCACTTCGTCTATCATCGGATTTCTTGAAGATAGCGGTAAACGTGCATCTATTAATTCAAATATAATATCAACTAGCTTTAATTTTTCTGTTACTTCTCTACGGGCCTTTGCCATATGCCCTGGAAACCATTGTATAGTCATATCTATACCTCCTACACTAAAAGAAAAAGGGAGTTTTAACTTCTTTCAGCAGGTGTCCAAACGCCTGTACCTGTCGCTACGCTTTCGGTACAGAAAATAATTGCTGAAAGAAGTTAAAGCCTCCGGCGGATGTCATGGAATCGGAAAGGAGTTCTTTGTGCTAGCACAAAGCCGATTCCAGACGCAATTATGCCAATGCATAATTGATCTCTCCCTTTCAAGAATTACTTTACAATTTTAATCTCACTAAACGGCCAGAAAATTAGACTTGTATTACCAATAATCTCTTTCTGATTGACGACTCCAATAATACGACTGTCCTTACTGTATCGACGATTATCTCCCATAACGAAAACATAGCCTTCTGGAATTACCTCTAAGTTTACATCAATATCTTTTAATGTGAAATCCTCTGTTAAAGTACCTTCTGTAATTTTTGATTTGTAGTCAGCTAAATAAGGCTCAGCTATCGGTTCACCGTTAATGTATAATTGATCGTTTTTATATTCCAAAGTCTCTCCTGGAAGCCCAATAACACGTTTAATATAGTTTTTCTTCTCAGGAGCATGGAATACAACAATATCAAAGCGTTTTGGTTCACCTATTTTATAACCAACTTTATTCACAATCATGCGGTCGCCATCTTCAAGGGTCGGCATCATGGACTCTCCATCTACTGCAATAGGTGTAAATAAAAAATATCGAATAATTGCTGCAATCGTAAATGCAATTAGAAGTGCCTTTGTCCATTCCCATAGTTCATTCTTTTCCTTTATCTGTTTCTCCATCGAGATTTGCCCCCTTGTCTATCCTCATTTTAGTTGATAGCAATTTATGATGACAAGCAAAAAGAAAAGGGGCTTGTTGCACAAGCCCCTCACTTTTAAGTCATAATTATCGAATTTCTTTAATACGAGCAGCTTTACCGCGTAGGTTACGTAGGTAGTAAAGTTTAGCACGACGTACTTTACCACGACGTACAACTTCTAAGTTAGCAATTTTTGGCGTGTGTACAGGGAATGTACGTTCAACACCTACACCGTAAGAAATTTTACGAACTGTGAAAGTTTCGCTAATACCGCCACCACGACGTTTAATGACTACACCTTCGTATACTTGGATACGTTCACGAGTACCCTCTACTACTTTCACGTGTACCTTAACAGTATCACCAGGACGGAAAGTTGGTAGATCAGTACGAAGCTGAGCTTTTGTAATCTCTGTAATAATGTTTGACATTGTTTTCTCTCCTTAGACAGATGCTCTTGCACGCAATCTATGCCACAGCGGAACACCGTAATTCAGTACTTCACATAGAAGCACAGAATAGATGTTATCATAAATATAGATAGCAATCAAGCATCTTTATTGTTGTTTTTAAGTTTTTCTACATACAATTTTTGCTTGTTTGTTAATGGATAATGATCGAGTAAATCCGGACGTCGCTCGAATGTTCTTTTCAGAGATTGTTCCGCACGCCATTGCTCAATCTTTGCGTGATTGCCCGATAGTAAAACATCAGGTACTTTCATCCCGCGAAATTCAGCAGGGCGTGTATAATGTGGATGCTCTAGAAGACCCGTTGAGAACGAATCTTGTATGTGGGAATCCTCTTGTCCTAAAACCCCCGGCAGAAGTCGTACAACGCTATCGATAACCGTCATAGCCCCTAGCTCTCCACCAGTTAATACGAAATCCCCAATAGAAATTTCGTCTGTGACAAGATGCTGACGAATGCGTTCATCATAACCTTCATAATGACCACATAAAAATACTAGTTCTTTTTCTTGTGCTAGCTCTTCCGCTTTTTTTTGAGTAAAGCGCTCACCTTGCGGACACATCAAAATAATACGAGGATTTTTCCCTTCGGTAATGGCCTCGACAGCGCTAAACATCGGCTCCGGTTTTAACACCATTCCCGCACCACCACCGTACGGATAATCGTCTACTTGTTTATGCTTGTTACCCGAAAATTCACGGATATCAGTTACTTCCACATTTACAGCACCTTTTTCCTGTGCTTTCTTTAATATAGATGCTCCAAAGACGCCTGTAAACATATCCGGAAATAAACTTAACACATGAATATTCATCATAGCAGACCTTCCATTACGTATATCACTATTTTCTTCTCATCAACATCAATTTCCTTAACGATATCCTCGATATAAGGGATGTAATGCTCTTTTTTAGTGCCCTTGACTACCCACACATCGTTTGCACCTGTTTGAAGAATGTCGATCACTGCTCCGATTGTTTCGCCTTCTTCAGAAACAACTGTACAGCCAATGATTTCATGGTAGAAAAATTCATTTTCCTCTAATAAATCATCTGTCATTTGATCTTTTGTAATTTTAAGCATTCCTTCTTTGAAATGCTCAACAAGGTTGATGTTATTCATTCCTTCAAAAGTTAATAAAATAAAGTTTTTATGACGACGCATTGATTCAATTGTTACCCATGTTGGCTTTTTATCGTCTTTTTTAAACGCCGCAAGCTTTACGCCTACTGCGAAGCGCTCGTCCTCAAAATCTGTTGTTGATAACACACGCACCTCACCGCGAATACCGTGTGTATTGACAATACGACCTACATTAAACCATTCCATTCAAATCTCACCTCGTATCAATTTCATCCTGGCGCGTAAACGTTGCTGCTACTTCGCTTTCGCACAGTAAACATTTGCTAAAGAAAAATTGCTAAACATCCTATCTCCGTCAAGCTACTAGCTAGCCAGAACAAAAGCAACCTTCTCTCACTTTCACCTAAAGTAGCAAATGTACTTTTGGCGGACGATGTTATAGCTAAGAAGTTGAAGTCGATCCAGTCTCCCTTAAAGTCATTATGTTCAATTACTTCTCAAAGTAATGATGATAATGAAAAAAGGAAGGAACCGGCAAGCTCCTTCCTTTTAAGTCCAGATTTTACGCTTTACCTCAAGGCCACTTCAAATTCCTAAACGCATGTAAACATACTTGTCAGGACTCTCCAGTGCTTGTTGCATATAAAAGAGCGTGAAAATCTTTTCTTTCAATCCAATATATCGACGTAGGTCTTTTTTTGATGGTGACTACCCGCCGCTGAATAAACAATTGTACGAATTGCTTTCGCTACTCGCCCTTGCTTGCCTATGACTTTCCCTCGATCCTCTGGATGAACAAAAAGTTTATAAACAATTCGATTTGCATTTTCATCCGTCTCTATACGAACTTCTTCTGGATAGTCGACTAACGGTAAAACGATTGCTTCAATCAGCTGCTTCAAAGACGTCGCCCCCGATTATTTACTGAATTTTTGATTATGGAATTTTTCCATGATACCTTGTTCTGAGAACAAGTTACGCACTGTATCTGATGGTTTTGCACCGTCAGTTAACCATTTAAGAGCTTTCTCTACATCGATGTTTACAGTAGCTGGTTGAGTAAGTGGGTTGTAAGTACCAACTGTTTCGATTGAACGACCGTCACGTGGTGAACGAGCGTCTGCAACTACGATACGATAGAAAGGAGATTTTTTAGCTCCCATACGTTTTAAGCGAATTTTAACTGCCATTTTAATAGCACCTCCGAATAAGTTTCACACAAGATAGTATATTATCAATGTTTAGGTTGTTTGTAAAGTGTTTTTTCTTAACACCTAAAAATTATTATTTAAACAATGAATCGAAGCCTGGTAGTTTCATCTTTTTCTTTCCTTTGCCACTTGCCATGCCTGTCATTTGCTTCATCATTTTTTTCATTTCATCAAATTGCTTTATTAAACGATTTACCTCTTGAATTGATGTCCCTGAACCCTTCGCTATGCGCTTTTTACGGCTACCGTTAATAATTTCTGGATTCGTCTTTTCAGCAGTTGTCATCGAATAAATAATCGCTTCTACGCGCCCCATTTGCTTATCATCAACTTTAACATTGTCTAAGCCTTTGATTTTGCCGGCACCTGGTAACATTTTTAAAATTTCGTCAAGTGGGCCCATTTTCTTTACTTGTTGCAATTGTTCAACGAAATCATCGAACGTAAAGGTCTGGGATTTAAATTTTTCCTCTAATTCTTTAGCCTTTGCTTCATCAACATTTGCCTGAGCCTTTTCAATAAGTGATAGAACGTCACCCATTCCTAATATACGGGATGCCATACGCTCTGGATGGAAAGGTTCCAGCGCATCCATCTTCTCACCCATACCGACAAACTTAATCGGCTTCTGTGTAACAGAACGAATTGATAGCGCCGCACCACCGCGTGTATCACCATCAAGCTTTGTTAAAACAACTCCTGTAATACCGACTGCTTCATTAAAGCTTTCTGCCACATTGACAGCGTCCTGACCTGTCATAGCATCTACAACTAAAAATACTTCATCCGGCTCTTTTAACGCACGAATATCTTTTAATTCTTGCATTAAATCTTCATCGATATGCAAGCGACCAGCTGTATCGATAATCACAACATCATGATGTTCTTCTTTTGCCAATTCAATTGCCTGACGTGCAATTTCTACTGGAGATACATCGGTTCCTAACGCAAAAACAGGTAGGGATAACTGCTTTCCTAATGTTTGTAACTGCTGAACAGCCGCTGGACGATAAACGTCTGCAGCAACTAGTAATGGCTTACGATTATATTTTTTACGTAAGACATTTGCCAATTTACCTGTAGTTGTCGTTTTACCTGCACCTTGTAAGCCGACCATCATAATAACAGTTGGTGGCTTTGTATTAAATTTAATTGGACTTTGCTCGCCACCCATTAATTCTGTTAATTCTTCTTGTACGATTTTAATAACTTGCTGACCTGGTGTTAAGCTTTGCATAACATCTACACCGACAGCACGTTCACTGACCTTTTTAACAAATTCTTTGACTACTTTTAAGTTAACATCCGCCTCGATTAAAGCAAATCGGACTTCTCGCATCATTTCTTTAACGTCTTGTTCCGATACTTTCCCTTTACCTTTAATCTTTTGGATTGTTCCTTGGAGTCGTTCCGCTAATCCTTCAAAAGCCATTGCTTTCGCCTCCTAATCCCATTCTTTCAACTGTTCTATAAGCGTTAGCTGCTCGTCAACTGTCATACTTTGTTCTGTAATCCCTGTTGTTAACTGTGCAAGCATTTGTGTACGTTGTTGAAATTTTTCAAGTAAACATAGTTTTTCTTCATATTCTTCAAGCATCGCTTCTGTTCGACGAATATTATCATAAACAGCTTGGCGTGAAACTCCATACGATTCAGCGATTTCTCCAAGTGAGTGATCGTCTAAATAGTAAAGCTCCATATAACTTCGTTGCTTATCTGTTAATAATGCTTGATAAAAGTCGAAGAGAAAGTTCATGCGTGTTGTTTTTTCAAGTAGCATCGAATGTTTCTCCTCCCGTTATTAGTCATTTGTATCATAACGAAAAGCGCCCGTCTGTGTCAAGGTAATCTCCTTGTCTAAAAGCTTTAATTAACTGCTTTTTAGGCGTTTTTTCACCTATAGCTAGTATTTCTCTTTTAAACAATGCGATTCCCCTGCACAGACGAGCGCAATTACAAATTTACTTACTTAAATGTTAATCCTCGGATCATCACCAAAGCGTGTGGTTGATTTCCGTTCCGACTGGGCGCTTTGTTGTTGCTGTCGCTACGCTTTCGCACAGATAAAACAATTGCTGACGCTTCGCTTTCGCACAGATAAAACATTTGCCGCTGACGCCAGAGCAGAGTTTCCTGGGGGCGTCCGATGAGCCGCTTGGGGCTACAGGATGTTGGTCACGAAGGCGTTATCACAGGACGTGATGTTCTTAGCCTTCGTTCCTCTATTGCTAATCCCCAAGGAGTCGCCCAGCCTCCACTCCAATCAACTTATTTACATAGTATACGTTTTAAGTATACGTTTTAACAAAAGTCATCCACATCGGTGATGAACCTAGTCCTCACTATTTTGTAATTCTTTATCTAAACCTTCAGCAAATAAGCCATACACATAGCGCTCAGCATCAAATGGTTGTAAATCATCCATTTTTTCACCAAGACCAACAAACTTCACAGGAATGTGTAGTTTATTACGAATAGCAAGAACAATACCACCTTTTGCAGTGCCGTCAAGCTTTGTTAAAACGATCCCAGTTACATTTGTAGCTTCCTTAAATGTTTGTGCTTGAACAAGTGCATTTTGACCTGTTGTTGCATCTAATGCTAATAGTACTTCATGCGGAGCATTCGGTACCTCTCGAGAGATTACTCGATGAACTTTTTCAAGCTCATTCATTAAGTTTACTTTGTTTTGCAGGCGCCCAGCTGTATCACAAATTAACACATCTGCATTCCGGTTTTTCGCTGCACGAATGGCATCATACATAACCGCAGCTGGATCTGAGCCTTCCGATTGTTTAATCACCTCACAGCCTACACGGTCTCCCCAAACTTGTAATTGGTCGATGGCACCGGCACGGAAAGTATCACCTGCCGCTAAAACCACTGTTTTACCTTGTGATTTTAGACGATGCGCAAGTTTACCGATTGTGGTCGTTTTCCCAACACCGTTTACCCCGACGAATAAAATGACCGAAAGCTCCCCTTTAGGTTGCATATTAAGCTCGATTAAATCCGCTTCTCCTTGCTCGTAAATTTCCACAAGTTTTTCAGAAATAATCGTTTGAATACCGTTCGTATCTTTGATATTTTTACGCTGAACCTCAAAGCGTAATTTGTCCATTAGCTCCATTACTGTTTCAAAGCCAACGTCTGCCTGTAATAATAAATCTTCTAATTCTTCAAAGAAATCTTCATCCACTTTTCGATAACGAGCAACTAGGTCGTTTACTTTAGAAGTAAATGAATTACGCGTTTTTTCAAGACCAGCCTTGAACTTTTGTGTAATAGACCATGCGGAAGGTTTTTTTTCCTTTACAGGTTCTTCTACGACTGCGACCTCTTGCACTTCTTGTTGCTCTTGATCGTCAATTGCTACAGGAGTTTCCGTTTCAATTGAGGTTTCCGTTACAGAAACTTCCTCAGCTTTTTCTAGTTCATCTACAGTTGCTTCGATTTGAGCAGGCTCTGTTGCTTCGTCTTGCTTCTGTTTCGCAGCTTCTTCATTGATTGCTACTACTTTTTCTTCCTCAGTGGGATGGCCTGTCAATTTATCTTTTAAACGTTTAAAAAAACTCATGCTTGTTCGCTCCTTTGCTCCGCAAGTACGGGTTCATCTTCCAATTTTACTGATACAAGTTTAGATACGCCAGATTCCTGCATTGTAATCCCATACAAGACATCCGCTCCCTCCATCGTTCCTTTACGATGTGTGATGACAATAAATTGCGTATTACGGCTAAATTTCTTCAAATATTGGCTATATCGAACGACATTTGCCTCATCTAAAGCCGCCTCTACCTCATCGAGAATACAAAATGGTACAGGTCGAATATTTAGGATGGAGAATAATAAAGCGATTGCAGTTAGTGCACGTTCACCACCTGAAAGCAAGCTTAGATTTTGTAATTTTTTCCCTGGAGGTTGTGCTACAATTTCTATACCTGTTTCTAGCAGATTTTGAGGGTCCAATAACACTAAATCCGCCTGTCCTCCACCAAACAATTCACGGAATACACGTTTAAATTGCTCTCGAATGGCATAGAAGGTTTCGCTAAATCGTAGCGTCATTTCTTCATCCATTTCTTTAATAGCCTCATGTAATGTTTCCTGTGCAGCAAGTAAATCCTCACGCTGCTCTGTTAAAAATGAATGGCGTTCAAGTACGCGATCGTATTCCTCAATGGCGCTCAAATTAACAGGACCTAGCTCTTCTATCGACTTCTTCAGTAATTTCACTCGACGTCGCATATGCTCCTCATCTTCAATGGCAAGGGCGAGCTCTTCCGCTTCCTCAAATGTTAGCTGATAGTTTTCTTCTAGCTGGTCATTGAAATTATTGATTTCAAATTCTACGCGACTTCGCTTCAATTCAGTTGCACGTATTGCTTCAAGGTAGCCTTTATGTGTGCGTTGCAATTCCTTCAGCTGTTCTTCTAAAGTAGTAAGCTCTTGTTGTTGTGCAACCTTTTCATCTTTTTTCTGTGAAATAGTGTCCTGTAACGCATCTCTTCTAGCTTTCCACGCAGCAACTTGCTCATCCACTTCTTCATCACTTAAAAGTTTTGTCGATTCATCAGATTGAAGCCAGATTATTTCCTGTGAAATATTGTCAATTTTTTGGCGAGCTTTGTTTAATTGTAGGGCTAACTCTGCTGTAGCAATTTGTACTTGTGACATTTGCTCCTGCATTACCGCTAACTGCGAGCGTTTTTCAGCTGACTGCTCACGAAGTACATCTTTCTCCGATTCACTTTGTAGCTTCACCTTGCTTAATTGCTCCACTGTTTCGTTTATCTCTAGCAGTTCTGTCGCTAGTGCCGTTAAACGCTCCGTAGACGCTTCCTTTTGAGCTAACAATGCTTCTTCGCGTGTTTTTACATCTTGTGTTTCATTTGAAGCAAAAGATACTCTTGCAGATAAGCTTTTCTCGACAACCTCTAGCTCGCGCATACGACTTGCTTGTTGCATTTCATCTTTTCGAAGTTGCTCACCGTCAAGCTTCAATTGTTCTACTTTGTCTCGCAATGTTGCAAGCTTCTCTTTCTCAACTAAGACAGCCTGTTCAGCACTATAAATAGATGCTTCCAGCGATCCCAGCTTTACTATTAAACCATCTAATTCCGCTTTTCTTGTAAAGAGTGAAGATTGTTGCTTCATGGCACCACCTGTTAATGAACCGCCTGCATTGACGATATCACCTTCAAGTGTTACAACACGATATCTAAACCCACATAAGCGAGCAATTTGACTTGCACCCTCTAAACTCGATGCAACGATGACATTGCCAAGGAGGTTCTCGACAATTATGCGGTTGTTTTCATCGAATGTTACTAGTGCATCAGCCATTTGAACAAATGCTGGATGCTCCGTGGCTAGCTGAATCATAGATAGATTGATTTTCCGAGACTTGATGACTGTTTTAGGTAAAAATGTTGCGCGTCCAGCTCTCTTTTGTTTTAACCAATGAATTGCCTGTTGAGCATATTGTTCATCGGTTGTCACAATATGCTGAGAGGCTGCCCCTAATGCCGTTTCAATAGCCTGGGAAAATTCCCCATCCACTTGAATTAACTCAGCAACGGCTCCTTCAATCCCAGCTAGTTCACCTTTATCTCGTGCTAATAATACTTCTTTCACGCCATGGAAGAACCCCGAGAAATCTGCTTCAAGCTCAGCTAGCGTATCTTTTCTAGCTTTTAGTTGCTGCTGATGCTGATAAGCTTTATAAAGCATATCCTGCTTTTCATTAAATGATGCATTGACGTTTTTAAGCTGTATTTGTAATGCTTCATATTGCTCAAGTTTTCCCTGTAAGTCGTTAGTTGTTGTAGTATGAGCAACAACTAGCTTCTCTTTTTCAGCTAGAATTTGCGCAAGCTCTTGCCCAATTTCATCCGTTTGGTCTGACATTCGTGTCGCCATCGCTTTTTGTTGCGCTAACTGTTGTTCGATATTTTTTAATTCATTTTTAATTGTTGCTTCTTCGTTTAAGGAGTCGATATAGCGATTTTTTTGTTCTTCAATTTCTTGTTCAATTTCAGAAACAGAGCGATTTAAAGATTGTTCTAATTGCTTAATGCTTCGTTTCAGCTCTGCAACCTCTTGCTGTTTTTCAGTGAACAACTCTTTTTTCTCTTGCTCTTGAGCTATAAGAGCCTCAACCTCATCTTTTGCTTCTTGTAATGCTGTATTCAATTGAAGTAGTTGATTAGAAGCATTTTGTCGCTTTTCAGCCATTAATGCTTTACGACCATCCCAACGCTCTACCTCCATCGTTGCATTAACAAACTCAGCCTGAGTCGTATCTAGAAAATCATCTAACTCTTTTAAAAGCTTACGAATACTGGTAGTTTGCTTTTCTATCGAAGAAATATGATGAGCTTGTTTTTGCTCCGTTTCATATAGCTCCGTGTATTCAGCTTTCAGAGCATGCAAAGATTGTGCACAATTTTTTAAATCGTGCACAAGGATAGCGATATCAAAATCCTTTAACTCTGTTGACATGTGCACATAATCGCTTGCACTCGATGCCTGAATTGCTAACGGCTCCAGACGACTATCTAGCTCATGTAAAATATCTAAAACACGATACAAGTTTTCATCTGTTTCAACAAGCTTATGCTCTGCCTTTTTCTTTCTTAGTTTATACTTTAAGACGCCAGCTGCCTCTTCAAAAATTGAACGACGGTCATCAGGTCGGCTATTTAAAATTTCATCGACACGGCCTTGTGAAATAATGGAGAAGGCCTCTTTCCCAAGTCCTGAGTCCATAAACAAGTCCGTAATATCCTTCAGGCGACACTGCTGGTTATTTAGTAAATATTCACTATCACCTGAACGGTATACGCGTCTTGTTACGCTAACTTCTGTATATGAAAAAGCAAGCTGTTCATCTGTGTTATCTAAAATTAATGTTACCTCTGCAAAGTTTAGTGGCTTACGTGAGTCACTACCTGCAAAAATAACATCCTCCATCTTTGCCCCACGTAACGACTTTGCCGATTGCTCCCCAAGTACCCAACGAATGGCATCAGTGACATTACTTTTACCACTACCATTTGGTCCAACCACCGCTGTAACACCGGGTACAAAATCAATTCCAATGCGCTCCGCAAAAGATTTAAAGCCAATCACTTCGAGTCGTTTTAGGAACATCTATTAAGCCTCCTCTTTTGCAGTTTGCTCTCGCATTGTACGCATCGCACATTGCGCAGCTTGCTGCTCGGCTTCTTTTTTTGACTTCCCACGACCAATACCGAGCTCCTGCCCATTTAATAGTACGCTCGATACAAAGGTACGGTTATGAGCAGGACCCTTTTCATCAATAATTTCATAATGAAGAAGACCGTTATTTGTTTGCTGTACCATTTCTTGCAATTGACTTTTAAAATCCATCACATGCGAAAAAGCACCGACTTCTACTTTCGGGAATACGATTCGTTCTAAAAAGCACACAACCGTTTGTAAGCCTTGATCTAAATAAAGGGCACCTACAAATGACTCAAATACATCCGCAAGTAGCGCTGGGCGTTCCCGTCCACCTGTTAATTCCTCACCTTTTCCAAGCAATACAAAGCGACCAAAGCCTAATTCATTTGCAAAGATAACAAGGGACGGCTCACATACTATGGATGCGCGTAACTTCGTCAATTCACCCTCACTCATGTTAGGGTATTTCTCAAAAAGGTATTTAGAAACAGATAGTTCAAGTACTGCGTCTCCTAAAAATTCAAGACGCTCATTATCCGTAAACAATTTACGGCGATGCTCATTCACATAAGATGAATGCGTGAATGCTTGATACAATAAATTTTTATTAATAAATGTGATAGTTAATTCATGCTGTAACAGCTCGAATTGATTGCGTACTTTTTCAGGAAGCACGCCAGATTTCTGCATAGTTCCTTTTCTTTTCATAGCCATTGAACATTCTGCCTTCCTAATAGTTTCTACCGTTTAAGTGTACCTTTTTCAAGACATTTATGCAAAAGTATTTAGGCTTAAATACAATGTTTTGGAAATTTATATTTTCCTAAACCAAAAAGAGGACGTTCACAGTTCGTTAAACGAACATTGCGTCCCCTTTTAAGAAGTTAAACGAATTAGTTTAATTTACTTTCGATGTATGAAATTGCAGAACCAACTGTTGAGATTTTTTCAGCATCTTCATCAGAAATTTCCATATCAAATTCGTCTTCAAGCTCCATTACAAGCTCAACTACGTCTAATGAGTCAGCACCTAAATCATCACGGAAAGAAGCTTCTAGAGTCACTTCACTTTCTTCAACACCTAAACGGTCCACGATTACTTTTGTTACGCGTTCTAATACTGTAGACAAAACATTCACCTCCCCTCAATGATTATACAAAAAAACATTATCTATGACTAATTGAAATTACATTACCATACCGCCATCAATATGTAACGTTTGGCCTGTCATATAGTTCGTATCATCTGAAGCTAGAAAAGCTACGGCCTTTGCAATATCCTCAGGCTGCCCAAGTTTTGCTAGAGGAATTTGCGTAAGCATACCTTGCTTGAGATCTTCTGGTAGTTGCTCCGTCATTTCAGTTTCTATAAAGCCAGGTGCAATGGCATTTACTAAAATATTACGTGATGCTAATTCCTTTGCAGTTGTTTTAGTTAGCCCGATAACACCTGCTTTTGCAGCTACGTAATTAGCTTGCCCAGCATTACCGGCTACACCGACAATCGATGAAATATTGATGATACGGCCTGCACGTTGCTTCATCATTTGACGTGTTACTGCTTTCGTACAAAGGAAAACACCTTTTAGGTTCGTATCCAGCACATCGTCCCATTCATCTTCTTTCATACGCATTAACAAGTTATCACGCGTAATACCCGCATTATTGACTAAAATATCAAGCGAGCCGAATGTTTTCACCGCTGCATCCATTAATGCTGAAACTTCCTCTGTTTTTGAAACACTCGCTTGTACGGCTAGAGCGTCGCCGCCATTCTCCTGGATCATAGCGACAACTTCCTCTGCCTTTGCCTGTGAACCGCTGTAGTTAACGACAACTTTAGCACCCTCATCAGCAAGCTTTAACGCAATAGCACGTCCTATTCCACGTGAAGCACCGGTTACAACAGCTACTTTCCCCTCTAATTTACGCATTAATTGTCCACTCCTTTGCCGCTTCTAGTACAGCCTCTAATGATGCTTCATCATAAACACAGTATGTCGCAACAGATCGATCAATTTTTTTCACTAATCCACTTAATACTTTGCCTGGTCCACACTCAATAAAGACATCCACACCTTGTGCAATCATTTCACGCACAGATGCTTCCCATTGTACAGCGCTATATACTTGTTCTACTAACTCCTGCTCAATAGCTGGAGCATCCTCTAATTCTTTCGCCATTACATTACCGATTACAGGAATTTGTGGAGCTGATAATGAAATATTAGCCAACGCTGCTCTTAATTTTTCAGATGATGGTCGCATCAGCTCTGAGTGGAATGGACCACTAACAACTAAAGGAATTGCTCGTTTTGCACCAGCTTCCTTTGCCGCTAAAGAAGCCTTTTCAACGCCTTCCCTCGTACCAGAAATAACGATTTGCCCCGGACAGTTTATATTCGCTACCTGAACTGGATCACCTGCTGCAGATACTTTTTCAGTTACTTCATGCAGTGCCTCAAGCTCCATCCCTAAAATAGCTGCCATAGCACCTTGTCCTGCAGGTACAGCTTCATTCATATAAAGCCCACGCTTATGCACAACAGAAACTGCATCCTCAAACGAAAGCACACCAGCGATTACTAATGCACCATATTCTCCAAGTGAATGTCCAGCTGCATAATTTGGCGTAATTCCTGCTGTACGTAATTTTTCCGCAACCATCACACCAGTAGTTAACAGTGCCGGCTGTGCATGGTAAGTCAATGTTAGCTCCTCGGCTGGCCCTTCTAGCATAAGCTTAGAAAGCTCAAAGCCAAGCGATTGATTTGCACGCTCATAAAATGCGTTACTTTCTGCCGCATTTTCGATAAATTCTTGCCCCATTCCAACTACTTGGGAACCTTGGCCTGGAAAAATAAATGCTATTTTCGTCATTTTTCATTCATCCCCTTTTTTAATCAATTACGCCTCGGCATAATTGCGTCCAGAATCGACTTTGTGTTTAGGCCTGCACGAGGGCCGATACGATGTCGGTCATTTCGGTAATGCCTCAGGATGTGGCGTTTTTACCGATGCAGGTCAGTTAGCCGTTATCGCATGGATGCGATGATTTTTAGGCTAACTTCCCCTAAGCACTCCCTTCCGATTCCGTGACATCCGCCGGAGGCTTTAGGCCAACAGATGTTTTTTGCGCGAAAGCGTAGTGCTAACGCAGCGGCAGCAGCACCGATGTTGG
Source organism: Lysinibacillus sp. (assembly GCA_032053185.1). Classification (GTDB taxonomy): domain Bacteria; phylum Bacillota; class Bacilli; order Bacillales_A; family Planococcaceae; genus Lysinibacillus. The sequence goes on along the minus strand of DAMBVB010000005.1, from coordinate 26,910 downwards.
TCACTCAGTCGTTGCCACAGGACGTGGCGTCCTTAGACTGAGTTCATCTATTTCAGCAGGTGCTGAAAGAAGTTAATCCATTTCTAAGTGACGTACTGTATCTGTAATCGTCGAGATGACTGTATGCTCAACCATCGTATTTGCTTGGCGAATTGCACTGTATATTGCTTTGGCATTGGATGAGCCATGCGCCTTAATGACAGGTGCTTGTAAACCAAACAAGCCTGCACCACCGTACTCTGTGTAGTCCATTTTATTTTTTAGGTCACGTAAATTATTTTTCATCAGTGCTGCCGAAATTTTTGTTTTTGTTGAGGACATAAATGCTTCTTTTAGCATTGAAAATAACGCACCAGCAGTACCCTCTATCGATTTCAGCACCATATTACCTGTAAAGCCATCTGTTACAACAACATCCGCTACCCCTTCAAGTAAATCTCGAGCTTCAACGTTACCGATAAAATTTATATCCGCTTCTTTTAATAATGCAAACGCTGCCTTCGTTAATTCATTTCCTTTTTTATCCTCAGTACCGATATTTAATAAGCCGATACGTGGCTTTTGTAAGCCACCTACCTTTTTCGCATAAATATCGCCCATAATCGCATATTGCCATAAATGCTCAGGTCGCGCGTCTGCATTTGCCCCTAAATCAAGCATTAAAAAGCCCTTACCGTCTAAAGTAGGAAGTGTAGTGGCTAGAGCAGGTCTAGCAATCCCTTCAATACGTCCTACTTTAAATAATCCTCCTGCCATTAAAGCACCTGTATTACCCGCTGAAAGGCAAGCATCCGCCGTTCCTTCTTTAACGGCATCCATCATTCTCGCCATTGATGAATCCTTTTTACGACGAACAGCGCGTGCTGGATCGTCTGTTCCTTCAACAACTTCATCACAATGTACTACAGTTAATCGATCATGTATTTTTAAAAATGGTTCAAGCTTTTGCTGCTGACCATATAATTGAATTTCTAAATTTGGAATTTGCTCTAATGCTAATAAAGCACCTTCAACAACTGATTTTGGTGCGTTATCTCCACCCATTCCATCAAGCGCTAATCTCATTGTTGTTCACCTTTACCTTTCGTGCGGTACATATCAAATTCACCAACAAAAACTGTTTCACCGTTAACAGTGGACGTTAACTCTACTTTTGTACGATGATTTTTTTCATCACGTCCGATAACGATTGCTTTTGTAATAACACGATCTCCAGCTCTAACAGGTTTCACAAAGGTAATGTTAGAATGTACTGTTAATGCTAGTTCGTCGTCAATTACTGCTACCGCTAATGAGTTTGCCTGTGCAAACAAATGATGTCCACGTGCAATGCCATTGCGCTGAAAAACATGTTCTTCTTTTACGTCAAAAATAGATAATGCACGATTATCCAATTCAATATCAATTATTTCTCCGATCACTTCATCAATCGGTAGTGATTTCACTTCATTTTCATAGGTTTTCGAAGCAACATCTTTAATGCGCTCTCGTAATTCTGGAATCGCTAATTCCATACGATCTAAACGAATTGTTTGGACACTAACCTGAAACTGCGTTGCTAGCTGCTCATCTGTGACGAATGGATTATCAGCTATCGTTTCGGATAATTGTCGCTGTCGCTCTTTTTTCGTTCGTCTCAACATCATTCGCCACCTTTTTAGTTGATATTAGCACTTGGTACTAATATCAGTATATAGAGTATAAAAAAAGAATGCAAGACTTGTTTTTAAAACAAGTGCTCACATTCCTAACAGATTATGAAATATTCAATTAATCGAAGCGTTCTCCTTGTAAAACACCTGAATTTTCAAGCATTTCACGTAAATATTTGTACTCATCATCATGCCAAAAAGCATCCGTCTTAAGCATAGCCGTTGCATCTTTTCTCGCCGTTTCAAGTATGCGATAATCGTGCACTAAATCCGCTACTTTAAAATCAGGTAAACCACTTTGTTTACGCCCAAAAAAGTCACCTGGCCCACGCAGTTCCAAATCCTTTTCAGCTAGACGGAAGCCATCATTCGTTTCCGTCATCGACTGCATTCGCTCTTTGCCTTCATCGGATTTCGGATCGGCTAACAACACACAATATGACTGATGTTCGCCTCGTCCAACACGCCCACGCAGCTGATGCAACTGAGCTAAGCCGAAGCGTTCAGCGTCATAAATAATCATAAAAGTTGCATTCGGTACGTTCACCCCAACCTCAACAACAGTTGTAGACACGAGCACGTGAATAATCCCCTCACTAAAGGCTCGCATAACAGCGTCTTTGTCATCCGCAGATAGGCGACCATGCATTAGCCCGACGTTGTAACGCCCATTAAAATACGTTGCAAGCTGCTCATAAATTTCTACCGCATTTTGTACATCCAGCTTGTCTGATTCCTCGATTAGTGGACAAATAGCATAAGCCTGTCTACCAGCAGCAAGCTCTAATTCTAGCTTTGACATAACAGAGCCAAATTGCTCTTTTTTCATCCAATGCGTTTCAATTTGCTTACGCCCTGCTGGCATTTCATCAATCATTGAAACATCCATTTCTCCAAATGCTGTAATCGCGAGTGTACGCGGGATTGGTGTCGCCGTCATAAAGAGCACATCTGGATTTTCTCCTTTATCTCGCAATATTCTACGTTGCTCTACACCAAAACGATGCTGTTCATCCGTAATAACAAAACCAAGCTTGTAAAAAACGACATCAGGCTGAATTAGCGCATGTGTACCAATTAAAATATCAATATCTCCATTTACTAATTCTTCTAAAAGCAAACGACGCTCCTTCGCCTTTGTTGATCCCGATAATAAAGCTACACGTACGCCAAATGGTTCAAACCATTCCTTCAAACTCTCAGCATGCTGCTCTGCTAAAATTTCCGTTGGTGCCATTAATGCCCCTTGAAAACCAGCAGTTATAGCCGCATATAAACATATTGCCGCTACAACGGTTTTCCCCGATCCTACATCACCTTGAAGTAAGCGATTCATACGATGTGGCTCTTTCAAATCTTTGCAAATTTCATTGACGACGCGTTTTTGAGCACCTGTTAATTCATAGGGTAATGATTTAATAAAAGCACGTAACTTTTGCAAATCAAACTGTATAACTGTACCGTGTTCACTATCTTTTCTAATTTTACGTAACGCTTGAATGCGTACTTGAAAGTTCAGTAACTCTTCATAGGCAAAGCGTCTTCTAGCCTGTTTAGCATGCCCCGCATCAACAGGGAAATGAATTCCCTCAAGCCCATCACGCATTGAAGCAAGCTTATATTCCACCTGTAAATACTGCGGAACAGCATCCGGTATCTCTGTACCAAACTCATCTAGCACTTGGCGCATATATTTACGAAAGCGTTTTTGCGGAATTAAACCTTTTAAACTGTAAACAGGTTCAAAGTCGACCTGATCTGTCTTCGGACCAAATGTTACAGACGTTCCATTGATCACTTGTCTCCCTCGGTCCCATTTCCCTGTAACGGTAATAATAGCTCCTGGTACAAGCTTCTGCTTCAAATAGCCTTGGTTAAAAAAAACTACCTTAACTAAATGCCGACCTGCTAGCACCGTGACTTGTAAACGTGATTTATTGCGACCTAAAAACAATACTGTCGGCTCACATTCCACTTTGCACTCAACAGTGACACGTTCATTATGTGGTGTTTGTGCTAGATCCTTTAAACGAAAATCCTCATGTCGATGTGGAAACGTCCATAACAAATCCGCTATCGACTCGATGCCCAATGTCTCTAAATGTCCTGCTGTTTCTTTCCCGATTCCCTTTAATTCAGTCACGGGACTCGTTAAATCAGTCACCTTACGACAGCTCCTCCAAAGTTTTTCACCACAAGTACTTTACCTGCAGTCAGTCGTTTAACCATATTATTTTTCGGCATAGGAGATTTCCCCTTTCTTACGATTACTTTTAGCTTTCATAATAAATTTGCATTTAACACGTTTGAATAAATCATACTAAGCATTTTATATAGTCAATATCATTATATATCTTTTCATTTTCAGTAAGATAGCAATTCAATTGATTAATAGTTAATTATATCGAATGGTTAACTCAAACTGAAATTGTTTCAATAAACTTTGACGAATCCCCAAGGAGTCCCCCAGTCTCCACGCCAATCAAACAGAACCTCAAAAAACACGCCTTCCACTTAGGAAAAGCGTGTTTAACATTTTTATTTTTGAAGTGATTTGATACTTTCTAAATTGCCATTATCAAAAATGGCTTTGCTAATAGCTTTACCAGTTGGTGTTGCAGCAAGGCCTCCACGTGCCGTTTCTTTTAAATTTGGACTCATAGATTGTCCAATTCGGTACATCGCACCAATCACTTCGTCACACGGGATGCGACTCGTGACCCCTGCAAGTGCCATATCCGCTGCCACAAGGGCGTTTGCCGCTCCCATAGCATTTCGCTTAACACAAGGAACCTCTACTAATCCAGCTACCGGGTCACAAACAAGCCCTAGCATATTTTTCAGTGTAATGGCAAACCCTTCTGCACATTGCCGTGGCGTACCACCAGCCATCTCTACAATCGCTGCTGCTGCCATACCAGCAGCTGAGCCAACCTCTGCTTGACAGCCACCAGCAGCACCTGAAATCGAAGCATTATTAGCTACAACGAAACCAAAAGCACCCGATGTAAATAAATAACGAATCATTTGCTCGCGTGTCGGATTTAGCTTGTTCTTCACTGCAAAAAGTGTCCCTGGTACAACCCCAGCTGAGCCTGCAGTTGGGGTAGCACAAATGGTACCCATAGCCGCATTAACTTCATTTGTTGCAACCGCTTTACTCACCGCGTCTAATAATAAATCTCCCGACAGCGAATTACCTTGCGCAATATAATTTTGAAGCAATACTGCGTCACCGCCTGTTAAGCCCGTTACAGATTTTACACCCTTCAAGCCTCTTTCAACAGCTTCTTCCATCACCGTTAAATTATTGTCCATTTGCTGTATAATTTCTTGTCTTTTGCGTCCTGTTATTAACATTTCCTGTTCAATCATAATTTCAGAAATTAGTTTTCCTTCTTGCTCTGCTCGTTTAACTAATTCACGAACATTATGAAACAATACGTCCATATTCGTGCACCTCCTTAGTTATTAATTTTAGAAACTTTCGAAATATGTGGTATTAAAGAAATTTGTTGTAATACTTTATCCTCGATGTTTTGGTCGACTTCTATTACCATAAGGGCCGTTAAACCACGTTCAATACGCGAAACCTCCATATGCCCAATGTTGACTGCATGCATCGCTAAGCAATTTGCCACATTGGCAATACAGCCGGCACGATCATCATGGACAACAAGGATTGCTGGCATGCCGCCAGTTAGACGTAGCTTGAAGCCATTAACCTCACTCACTTCAATTTTACCGCCACCGATAGAAATACCAACGACAGACATTTCTCCTTCATCATCACCAATCACAAGGCGAGCTGTATTCGGATGCTCCATATTTGCTGTTTCCGGGATGAACTCATAATCTAAGCCTGCCTTTTCTGCATCGGCAAAAGCTGTTTTGATCCGCTCATCGAATGTATCGTAATTTAATAGGCCCCCTACCAAAGCCACATCTGTTCCATGCCCTTTATACGTTTCCGCAAACGAACCATATAAGTGGATTTTCGCCCATTTTGGTTGTCTTCCAAATAAATCTCTGGCAACGCGTCCAATTCGTGCAGCACCTGCCGTATGAGAAGAAGAAGGCCCAATCATCACTGGTCCAATAATATCAAATACTGAAGTAAACTTCATAATAACACCCCTCTATCATATTTAAATAATAATATTGATTTTTCACTTATATCATGCTTGATAGTTACTATAAAAGTAAAGCACTTCTTTATCAACTTTCAGAAAATTTACACGACTATAATTTGCACAATGGACATATCGATTAATTATTGTCTACTCCATATACACAATGATTTCAAAATGCTGATATTCCAGTATTTCCAAGTACACTATCCTCTGGAAACATACATCAAATGATTTATTCTTAGCTGATTTTATCGTTTATTATTTCCTGTTCTCCTTGTACCATAAACAAAAGCAGTACACGGCTTGTGCACTGCTTTATCTGCTTATACGCAAAATAGCATTGAATTATTCTACTGAAATAATATATGGGTATAGTCCTTGTTTTCCATTAAATAACTCTACTTCAACCTCTGGATAATTCTCTTCAATGAATTCCACTAATTCTGAGGCATTTTCTTCAGTTGTATCCTCACCATAGATGACTGTGACAATTTCTGCATCTTCATCCACTAAATCAGTAATGACCTTCTGAGCAGCATCTTTTAAAGCTGGAGTAGATAATACAATTTTCCCTTCCGCAAGAGCCATGAAATCATCCTTATGAATGTCCACACCATCAATAGATGTATCTCGAACTGCATAAGTTACTTGACCTGTTTTCACATTTGCGAAGGCTTCTGTCATTGTTGCTTGGTTCATCTCAACTGCCGCCTCTGGATTAAACGATAAAATCGCTGCCATACCTTGAGGGATAGTTTTCGTTGGAACTACAGCCGCTTCAATATCTAAAAGCTCTACTGCTTGTTCTGCTGCCATGACGATATTTTTGTTATTTGGTAAAATTAATACTTTTTCAGCACCAATTTCTTGTACCGCCTTCACAATATCTTCAGTTGAAGGATTCATTGTTTGGCCGCCTTCAATAACATAGGAAGCACCAATTGAACGAAGTAATTCAGCAACTCCCTCGCCCATTGCAATCGTTACAATTGCATATGGATGCTTTTCTGCTTTTTTTGCTGAAGAAGGTGCTTTATGATCCTCACCAACAATGGCAGAATGCTGTTCACGCATATTGTCGACTTTAATTTTAATAAGACTACCATATTTTTGACCCATCGCTAAAACAGCGCCTGGTTGCTCAGAATGAATATGCACTTTTGCAATCTCTTCATCTGAAATAACGAGTAAAGAATCACCTAGAGGGTTTAATTCATTACGGAATTGTTCTTCGCTAAATGGCTCTTTTCCTTCTTCAAAACGCACCATGATTTCTGTGCAATAACCAAACTCAATATCCACAGTATTCATGAAATCTTGTGCTCTATGATGCTCTGCATTAATTAAATCATCTAAAGTTGCTTCATTTTTCACCGGTAATGGCTCGCCCTTTAAGGAAGCTAAAAATCCTTCATACACAAATAGAAGACCCTGACCGCCACTATCTACAACACCGACTTCTTTTAGAACAGGTAGAAGTTCAGGTGTACGCTCTAATGAAGCCTGTGCTTCAGCAGTAAATGCTTCCATCACCGCAATGATATCAGTTTCGGTTTCTGCCACTTCTACACCTTTTTTCGCCGCCTCACGTGCAACTGTTAAAATTGTTCCTTCAACCGGCTTCATTACTGCTTTATAGGCAGTTTCAACGCCTGCTTGGAAGGCACCGGCAAAGCCCTTGGCATCAATTGTCGCTTCTTTTTCAATAAATTTACCAAAGCCACGGAATAACTGCGATAAAATAACGCCAGAATTCCCGCGTGCTCCCATAAGTAAACCTTTTGATAAAGCTTGAGCTGTTTTGCCGATATGTTCTGACGCATATTGCTCCGTTTCCTTTGCCCCAGATGTCATCGATAAGTTCATATTCGTTCCTGTATCACCATCTGGTACTGGAAATACATTTAATGAATCAACATAATTTGCATTTTGGAATAGGTGATGGGCACCCATTTGCACCATTTCTGCAAACTTTATTCCGTCTAAAGACTGCATTAGAATTAGTTCCTCCTCTTAATCATTCGCTACACGAACGCCCTGCACAAAAATATTGACAGATTTCACGCTCATACCTAATGTTTTATCCACTGTATATTTCACTTTCGATTGTACTTGATAAGCAACTTCCGAAATTTTTGTCCCGTAACTAACAATAATGTACATATCAATATGTAAATCGTCGTTCTGTTTTCGAATAACAACACCTTTTGCAAAATTTTCTTTACGTAAAATATCAGTTAGACCATCACGAATTTGATGTTTAGATGCCATACCAACAATACCGTAGCATTCTACAGCAGCGCCACCAGCTATTTGTGCAAGTACATCTGTTGAAATATCAATTTGGCCGAATTCATTGTTTAATTCAATTGACATAGAAATGCCCCCTTGGCTCTTTTTGACTACATGATATTGTAACACTTTCGTTATACATTAAGCAACCTTGGAAGGCATGAAAGCGCATTGTATCAACGTTTACTGACATTACAAAGGTAAACATAGACCTTCATAGAAATTTCCACTTTCGCTGTAAAAGTTGTTACGACTGTGTTGTTTTGCTTTGTATAGTGCTTGACCAGCTAATTCACAGCCGCTATTTGAGATTTTGGCATGACACATCCTGTCCACGCTATTAGGTCTCTGCCAACACGATGTTGATTCCACTAATGCTGATCCCTGAGGAGTCGCCCAGTCTTCACTCCAATCAACTTATATAAACGGTATACGTTTTAACAAATATCACATCCACATCTTTGTCAATTCATACTACTTTTTCAATAAGTATTTTTGTCTGTAAAGGTTTTTTTCTTGAAAGGTTATGTGAAAACTATTGCACTGAGCTTCATCGTATGTTAAATTATTATGGTATGTGAAATACCGGACTGAAATCATAATCTTTCAGCATCAACAGTAAGGAGGGAATACAACATGCCAAAACAATGTGTAATCACTGGACGTAAAGCTCGTACTGGTAACAACCGTTCCCACGCTATGAACGCTAACAAACGTACTTGGGGTGCTAACCTTCAAAAAGTTCGTATCTTAGTAGACGGTAAACCAAAACGTGTATGGGTTTCTACACGTGCTTTAAAATCAGGTAAAATCGAGCGCGTTTAATCGTTGCTTCCAAAAAATCGATTTCGCATTTGGCGCAAATCGATTTTTTTCTGTCTTATTAACTGGGCAAACTACCAACCGCCTTTGTGAATATTTATATAATAAAATGACTATGCCGCTAGAAATTACTTCTCATAGTAATTCCTAGCGGCTTTCATTACATATAGCAGCACAACAATCTGCAGAAATTAACAATCTTCATCTTTTATCAATTTTATGCATGTCAAAAATGAACGGTATAGCTACTCACCTTATTTGAACAGAGTAACTACTGAACAGTAATGTGATTGTCCATTTGTTGTTGCTGTCGCATGCTATGTGAAGTTGTTGATTTCCGTTCCGACTGGGCGACTCCTTGGGGATCAGCAATAGAGGAACGAAGGCTAAAACCATCACGTCCTGTGATAACGCCTTCGTGACCAACATCGTGTTGGCCCGAGACCCTGGAGCGAGCAACGCGAGTGAAGCGGCTCATCGGACGCCCCCAGGAAGCTCTGCTCTGCGCGAAAGCGAAGCGTCAGCGGCAAAGCGCCCAGTCGGAACGGAAATCAACCCCTCGCTTTGCTGAAGCACCATATTTTTTTACATGCTACATTAATTTCGCAGATACATTTATTTCCCAAAAAGTAAAAATCCGACTAGTGTTAGTCGGATTTTTTTACTTTCTTTTCTTTTTTAAACATGTTGATACATGTACGCGTAATACTACTTACAAATTTCGGTAGCTGGAACGTATATACTTTCAGGACTCTCTCCCCCTTACGCTAATCTATGCTTCTTATCATTAAACATATGCCTTGCGAGAAAGATATAGACCCTGAATGCCCTATAATTTCATTACTTGTAAAGCGAGATGTACCGAGAGAGATTTCTTCATTTGTTGTTTCATATTTTACATGCCTTAATGTCACATCTTTGATCGGCTCTTCATGTGCAAAGAACGACAAATAACGATATTGCTCGTCTGCTTCAATGATATGCTTTCCTGGCATTAAAAATTGCATCATATTTGCATGATTAATAATCTTCAATACTACATGCGGATGCTCTTTTTGTAAACGATAAATCGAACGAACCGCTGCCTCATAATGATCTAAACGACCACCTGTAACACCTGTAAGTACAATTTCTAGCGGTGTATAGGTCAAAGCTTTTAATAACGCTAAGTCCGTATCTGTTTCATCTTTTTCTACCTGGAATCGTTGTCTATCATTTGTATGTGCCATCACCAGCTCGTATTCCTCTTGCGATAGTGAGTCAAAATCTCCTACTATGGCATGTGGTGTGATTTCTTGCTCGATTAAATATAGCGCTCCTCGGTCTGCTCCGATAAATAACACATCACTTTGCTCTTTATACGGACTAAATGAACAGAGTTCCGCTCTTGGCCCTCCTGCACAAACAACGACTACGGTCATCCTTGAATCGCAGCCTCACCGGCAGCTAAAATTTCCTGTAGGGCTGCAGAACGATCTTCTTTACTATAAATAGCAGAACCAGCTACAAATATTGTTGCTCCGGCTTTAGCACAAGGAATAATAGTCTCTGCATTAATACCACCGTCGATCTCTATAGCAATATCGAGATTACGTTCTTTAATAATAGTTGCTAATGCTTCAATTTTTGGCACAACAGAATGAATGAATTTTTGCCCACCAAACCCTGGATTCACTGTCATGAACAACACCATATCAATATCCTGTAAAATGTGTTGAATAGATTCTATTGGTGTATGTGGATTTAATACAACGCCAGGTTTGACTCCATATGAGCGAATTAATTGAATTGTACGGTGTAAATGGCGGCAAGCTTCTACATGCACCGTAATATAGTCTGCTCCTGCTTTGGCGAATTGTTCAATATATTGATCGGGATTTTCAATCATTAAATGAACGTCTAGCGGTAAATCAGTTAAAGGACGAATGGCGTCTAATACAATAGAGCCAAAAGAAATATTTGGCACAAAATGACCATCCATAACATCGATATGAATAAGCTGTGCACCTGCTTTTTCTACTTCTTTTACTTCTTCTCCTAATTTAGCAAAGTTAGCTGCTAAAATTGATGGTGCTATTTGTATCATCATTAATACCTCGGCTTTCGATCCATAATTTCTTGCATAAATTGTTCGTAGTGTTTATAACGGTAGTCACGAATTTCACCCGTCTCAACAGCTACCTTAACTGCACATTTGGGTTCCTTTAAGTGTAAACAGCCTCTAAATTTACAATTATCTGCCATACGGGCCATCTCAGGGAAGCATGCGCCTAATTCTTCTTTTTCTATTTCATCAAAATCAAAGGAACTAAATCCCGGAGTATCTGCTAATAAGCCGTCACATACCTCGATTAATTCGACATGGCGAGTCGTATGTTTTCCACGCCCTAAGCTTTGTGAAATAATGCCGGTTTTTAAATTTAAATCTGGAATCAATGTATTTAGTAGTGTGGATTTCCCAACTCCAGATTGCCCTGCTAATACAGAAGTTTTTTCCTTTAAAATAGGCTGTAAACGATCAACTAATTCTTCCTCACCCTTATAGGTTTGTAGCACGGTATAACCCATGCTTTCATAGTCTGCTACATAGCCTTGCAGTTCCTCACGTTCATGATCTTCTAGCAAATCCATCTTTGTTAAACAAATAATCGGATGAACATGAAATGATTCTAAAACAACTAGGAAACGATCCAGTAAAATTGTATTAAAATTAGGTTCTTTCACAGAAAACACAAGAATACCTTGATCAATATTGGCTATCGGAGGACGTACTAATTCATTTTGACGTTCCATAATTTTTTGAATAGTACCATCTGATCCCTCTGTTTCCAGCGTATATTCTACATTGTCCCCAACGAGTGGGGATTCCCCGCGATTGCGAAATACCCCTCGTCCTCGACATTGTATGAGTTGTTCCCCATCATATACATAGTAATATCCGCTTAATGCTTTACGTATTTGGCCTTGCGCCATCCAATTCCCCCTTATTTGACATCATCGTAATTGAATCTGTCTTCAGCAATAATTTCTGAACCACGAATAATTTTATAGGCCGCTTCCTTACCCTCTTCAATTACAAGCTGTATTTTGTATTCTGTATCAGCCGTAATCGTAAATTCCTTAAATGTTTCTAGCATTGAATGATTTTTATCTTGAATTAAAATGCGAATGGTTTGCGCCATACCTTCCTCAATTGGTTCATATGGTATCTTCACAGCCACAGTTTTAACCAAAGTTTTTACAGGTTTTTCGGCAGGTCCTTTACTTATAACAACAGTTATTGTAGATCCTGCTTCAACCGAAGTCCCAGCTTTTGTCAATTGAGAGATAACACTTCCAGCAGCTACTGTATCACTATAGTCTTCACGAGCAATACTCCATTTTAAGCCTTTTCTTCTTACATACTCATCCATTTGAGCCTTCGTGTAATTCACAACATTATCTACGGTAACCATTTGTACCCCTGCGCTTACCTTAAATTTCATCGTTGTATGTTTAGCGATTACTTCTTCAGGTGGTAACGGCTCTTGTTCAATAATTGTTCCTTCTTGCTCTGTTGAATGCACATAGCTAATTTGTGGCTCTAAAAATTTACCCTTTAACATTGATTGAACTTGGCTAATTTGCTGTCCTCTATAATCTTCCACTTTCGTCGTTTCTACTCCAAGACTGACGATTAAATCTATTTCCGTGCCTTTTACACGCTCGGTACTCCCCGCAGGGTCTGTTTCAATGACCTTATCCTTTTCAACGTTCTCATCATAGCGCTCTTGATGTTCACCAACAATAAAACCTTCAGCCACTAATTTCTTAGTCGCTTCTTCTATTGTCATATTAGCCACATTAGGTACAGGTATCTTTTTCGGGCTAAATAGATCTGTGGCAAAAAAAACGAATAGGAAAATGGCGATAGCTGCTATTACTAACCCAGCAACAACTATTGGCCATTTTTTCTTTTTCTTTACAGGCACTGTCTTTTCAACAGGCTTCTTCGCTTCAGGTTTCTGCATTGCTTGTGTAATTGGTTCGATTGCTCTTGTTTGCATTAAATCTTCGTCTTGACGTACAATTGGTTCTTTTATAATCGGAATAGCCTTTGTCACATCATTATCTACCGGAATGACAAACTTTGGTTCATTGATACGATTTGGTGATAAAACTGTTTCTAAATCTGCTTGCATTTCTTCTACAGTTGAATAACGATGAGCAGCCTCTTTTGCTGTAGCTTTTAGCACAACGTTTTCCAAGCTTTGTGGAATCGTGGCATCGAATGCACGAACTGACGGTGTCTCAGATTGTAAGTGTTTAAGCGCGATAGAAACAGCTGACTCCCCTGAAAATGGCAATTCTCCTGTTAATAATTCATATAAAACAATGCCCAGTGCATAAATATCAGATTTGTTTGTTGCCGTACCACCACGCGCCTGCTCTGGTGATAAATAATGCACCGTTCCAAGCACGGAGTTCGTTTGTGTAAATGACGTTGCACTAAGCGTCATCGCAATGCCAAAATCAGTTATTTTCACATTGCCTTCAGCATCCATTAAAATATTTTGAGGTTTAATGTCACGATGGATAATATGATTTTCATGAGCATTGGCAATTGCTGATGCTAACTGCCTCATAATATGCACACTTCTGGCAGGAGAAATTGGTGCAAATTCCTGTATGTACTGCTTTAATGTTTTTCCTTGGACATACTCCATCACAATATAATGTAGATCACCATCATCACCTACATCATAAACACTAACGATATTTGGATGTGTAAGGCTTGTAGCAGAAAGTGCTTCACGTTGAAAACGGCGATGCAATTCATCCTCATTGGTAAAATCATAGCGTAATATTTTGATCGCTACATCACGGTTTAAAATCATGTCATGTGCTAAATAAACATTGGACATACCACCGCCACCAATAAGCCCTATAATTTTATAACGGTCACTAATTCGTTTACCTACAAGCATACTTACACCTCCTCATCTTGCCTTGTGAGTAGTACGAGGGAGATATTGTCTTCCCCCCCGCTTGCATTTGCTAGTTCCACAAGTTTTCGTCCTTTTTCTTCTATTGAATCTGGATACGTAATAATTGATGCCATTTCATGCACTGTAAGCTTATTGCTTAAACCGTCAGAGCAAATGAGTAAATACGATTCTGATGCTAAATCAACTTCATAAAAGTCTGGTTCAATTGTTTCTTCTGTACCAACAGCTTTTAAGATGAAATTTTTCTTCGGATGCGTCAACGCTTCCTCTTCACTAATTTCACCATTTTCAACCAGAACATTTACATAGGAATGATCTCTTGTTATTTGTTGTGCACCATCGTCAAAGAAATAATACACACGACTATCACCAACATGTGCGATAAAGCAATAATGTTCTTCAATTAGCACTGCAATAAACGTCGTGCCCATTCCTTTACAGTCTTCATGTGATAAAGAATAGTCATATATACTTTTATTCAATTGCTTGACTGCCTGTAATAACCACTCTTTTTTTGTTGTCATTGATGCAAAATGATGTGCTTCTGCCTGTAAAAAAACGGATTCCATCTGCTTCATCGCCATATCACTCGCTACATCGCCAGCATTATGACCACCCATGCCGTCCGCTACAAGTGCTAGTTCAAGCCCGTCCGTACGTTGGAAAAATGCCGCACGGTCTTCATTAATTGCCCGTTTTAACCCAATATCACTTTCGACTGTGTATTTCAACATTGGTCACCTCGTCTCTTCAGATCTCTCTTGCGCACGTAATTGACCACACGCAGCTGCAATATCAGAACCTTGCTCTCGGCGGATCGTTACGTTAATACCATTCTTCTTTAATGTTTTTTCAAAGGCAAAGATTTGACTTCGGGATGTGCGAACATAATCACGTTCTGGTACGTAGTTGACAGGAATTAAGTTCACGTGGCATTTAAGTCCTTTTATTAATGCAGATAATTCTTCTGCAATTTCTACTGAATCATTTTCACCAGACATTAAACCATACTCAAAAGTAACACGTCGGCCAGTTTTTTGAGTATAATAACGAACGGCTTCCATTAATTCATCCAACTTATAAGCACGAGCAATTGGCATTAGTTTTTGACGAGCCTCTTGGTTTGGTGCGTGTAAGGATACTGCAAAGTTGATTTGTAGTTGTTCATCAGCGAATTGGTAAATTTTAGGAACAATTCCTGATGTTGAGACAGTGATGTGACGAGCACCTATATTTAACCCTTTTTCATGGTTGATGACTTTTAAGAAGTTCATCATCGCATCATAATTATCGAAAGGTTCTCCAATACCCATAATAACGATATGTGACACACGTTCGCCCACTTCATCTAAAGTTTGTTGCACTTTGACAACTTGCTCCACGATTTCCCCTGCCAGTAAGTGACGTTTTAATCCACCTAAAGTTGACGCACAAAACGTACAACCAATTCGGCAGCCTACTTGTGTCGTTACACAAACAGAGTTCCCATATTCATGACGCATTAATACCGTTTCAATAGAATAGCCATCTTGTAACTGGAATAAAAACTTGATCGTACCATCTTTTGACTCTTGTTGAATAATTGTTGACAATGTCGTCAATGCAAAACTTGCTTCAAGCTTTTCGCGTAATCCCTTTGAAAGGTTAGACATTTCTTCAAATGTTTTGACACGTTTATGATAAAGCCAATCAAAAATTTGTGCTGCACGGAATGGTTTTTCATCATTTTCCTTTAGCCATTCTTCTAACTGTTTCGGCTGTAAGGAGTATACCGATTCCTTTAAATTTGGTTTTTCTTTTTTCGCGCGTCGAACAGGCTTGTCTTCTGCTTCTTCAACTAAGTCGTTAATGCGCTCATTGAATTTCTCTTGACCCACCATTAGTTGGATTCTCCTTTTTTACGAAAGGCGGCAACGAAGAAACCGTCACTGCCAAAGTCTTGTGGAAAGACTTGAAGCATGCCATTTGCTTGCTTTTCCGCTAATTTTGTTGGTAAAGATTCTAGTTGTATAGTTTCCATTTCTGGATGCGTTGATAAAAAGGCTTCTACAGTACCTTCGTTTTCCCGTTTATCTACTGTACATGTACTGTACACAAGCTTGCCATCTATTTTCAATACTTTTGTTGCAGCATCTAATAGTGCCAATTGTATTTTTTGGAGGCTTTCTAAATCTTCTTCTCGTTTTGTATATTTAATATCTGGCTTGCGGCGCATAACACCTAAACCACTACAAGGTGCATCGACTAAAATAGCGTCGAATGATTCTGGTTGTAAAAATTCCGGAGCCTTACGTCCATCAATCGGAGCAGTCTCTACGATATCAATCCCTAAACGATTCGTATTATGGTCGATTAAATCTAATTTATGAGGGTGAAGATCGGTCGCTAAAATCGAACCCTCATTTTTCATCATCTCAGCTATATGTGTTGTCTTTCCACCTGGAGCTGCACACATATCTAAGACGCGCATGCCAGGAGACGGATGCAAAACATGTGCTGGAATCATGGAGCTTTCATCCTGAATAGTAAGAAGCCCTTCTTGGAATGCCTTTGTTCGAGCTGGCTGACCATTCGTTACATGTAAACATTCAGGCATTAGCTCGCTTCTTTTCGCTGATAATCCTTCCGCTTCTATGCTGGCAATCGCTTGCTCAACGCTTGCTTTTGTCGTATTTACACGGACAGTCTGCACTGGAGGTATATTATTTTCATGTAGCATTTCAGCCGCTACGTCAATACCGTAGTTTTCGACAAAGCGCTGTACTAACCATTCAGGATGACTCGTTTCAATAGCAAGGCGCTCAATTGGATCTTTAATGTCATCAGTAGCAGCTACTCCCTGACGTAAAATAGAGCGTAAAATACCGTTGACCATTGAAGCTATCCCTTTGTGACCACGACGCTTAGCAATTTCTACAGCCTCATTTACAGCGGCATGTGGTGGAATACGCGTTAAATAATGCATTTGATATAAAGATAAACGTAAAAGCCAGCGCACCCAATGATCCACTGAGCCACGAATAAATGGCTCTAAATAGTAATCAAGTGTCATTTTATATTGTAAAGTACCATACGTAATTTCTGTTAAAAGCGCACGATCCTTCGTTTCAATTTTATGTCGCTTGATCGTTTCATTTAAAAGCAGATTACTATAGGCTTGATTTTTATCTACTGCTAACAGAATAGAAAGTGCAGCATCACGCACATTTCCATCCCAAATTACTACGCTTTTTTTACTCATTTAAATTGGTCCCCAATCTGTAATTTAGAACCTGTACCACGCAAATATTCCTCTGCTGTCATGCGTTTTTTACCAGCTGGTTGTACATCATACAAGGCAAGTGTTGTACCATTTCCTGCTGCCACTTCAAAATAATCCTTTGCAATCGCAATGACCTCACCAGGTATCGCATCATGCTTCGTATTGCCAATCTGTGCCCACCAAATTTTAAAATTGCCATCTTCAAATGTTGTATAGGCAACTGGCCAAGGGTGAAGACCACGCACTTGATTGTATAAAGTTGTAGCATCCTTTGTCCAATCGATACGTTCCTGTTCACGTGAAATATTGTTGGCAAAGGTTACTTGTGCCTCATCCTGCACTGTACGACTATTTGTTCCATCCATAATAGAAGGAAGTGTAGCTTTTAATAATTCACAGCCTACAGCACTTAGCTTATCGAATAGTCCACCCGTATGATCATCCTCTTCAATCGGGATAGCCTTTTGAGATATGATATCACCGGCATCAAGCTTTTGTGCCATATACATAATCGTTACACCCGTCTCTTTTTCACCATCGATAATGGCTTGGTGAATAGGTGCTCCGCCACGATACTTCGGTAAAAGTGACGCATGGACGTTAATGCAACCAAGCGGTGGTGCATCTAGTAATTCTTTCGGCAAAATTTGTCCAAAAGCAGCTGTTACGACTAGATCCGGCTGTAAATCAATAATTTGCTGTAATTCCTCAGAACCGCGCAGCTTTTCAGGCTGAATAACAGGTAAACCTAACTCCATAGCCGCTGCTTTAACAGGTGGTGGTGTTAGCACACGCTTACGCCCAACAGGACGATCCGGTTGTGTAACAACAGCTTTAATATCATAACCTTCATGATGTAGCATACGCAAAATTGGCGCGGAGAAATCAGGTGTTCCCATAAAAATTATTGAAGTCATGTTATTCCTCCTCTTCAGCATACATTGCTTCTAGCTCTTCTTCAGTTACAATGCGTTTAATTTTTGAATCAAATAGCACGCCATCTAAATGATCGATTTCATGTAAAATTGCTCGTGCATCAAAGCCTCCCGCTTCTAGCTCATATACACGTCCTTCACGGTCACATGCTTCAATTTTCACATAGTCAGGTCGTTCAACCTCACCGTATAATCCCGGGAAGCTTAAGCATCCTTCAATATCTATTTCAGCCCCATCTGTTTCAATGACAGTCGGATTAATCATTTCTAAAATATCTCGTTCCTCGCCAAGCTCGACAATCGCAACACGTAATCCTACATTTATTTGTGGGGCTGCAATACCAACGCCATCGTATTCAACCATTGTGTCATATAAATCATCTAGTAATGTAATAGTGTCTTCATTGATTTCTGTTACTTCCGCGCACGGCGTTGATAGTACCTTCGCTGGATGTTCAACAACTTTTTTAATGGCCATGTTATGTTCCTCATTTCTATATTTAAGACTTATACTTTGTCTAATTGTAACGCCACATCATACATATCAATTATGCCTTAGCACCATAACGCGAGGTTGATTTACGTTGCGGTTAGGCGCTTTGTAGCTGTCGCTTCGCTTTCGCTACAGAAAACATTTGTTGCTGTCGCTTCGCTTTCGCACAGAGCAAAGCTTCCTTGGGCGTTCGATGAGCCGAGGAGTCGCCCAGCCTCCACTCCAATCAACTTATCCCCATGACATACGTTTCAACAAAAAGTCATGTCAAATTTAGGTGATGGAGCATTTTATATAGTTGACGGATCTAAATCTACCGTCAGTAATATACCCTGTTTAATCCATTCCGCTCGATACATCGCTAAAAGGCGCTGTAATACAGGAATGAGATTTGGTTCAATTTTATATTTTATCAAACATTGATAGCGATATCTATTTTGGAGACGACTAATGCTTGCAATTGTTGGCCCAATAATTGCTACCCGGTTTGATAAGTTTTCCTTTAGCCAATCCGCTGCACGCCCAGCATACTCTGCCGCCATCATGACATCCTCATGAGATAGTTGAACAAGTGCTACATAATAATACGGTGGATAGCTAGAGCGGCGGCGTAAAAACATTTCACGTTCGTAAAATGGCTCGTAATCTTGTATTTTTGCCAATTCAATTGCATAATGCTCTGGTGTATACGATTGAATAATAACCTCACCATGCTTTTCATGACGTCCAGCCCTACCACTTACCTGCGTTAATAATTGGAATGTACGCTCCGCTGCACGGTAGTCGGGTAGATGCAGCGATGTATCCGCACTAAGAACACCAACAAGCGTAATATTAGGAAAATCAAGACCTTTAGCAATCATTTGCGTCCCAAGCAAAATATCTGCCTGTCCTTCCCCAAATGCCTGTAAAATTTCTTCATGTGCACCTTTTTGCTTTGTTGTATCCACATCCATTCGGAGAACCCTTGCCTCAGGAAATAGCTTATAAATTTCTTCTTCGACTTTTTGTGTTCCCGTACCAAAATAACGAATATGCTCACTTTGGCATTGTGGACATATTTGAGGAACATGCTCCTCATAACCGCAATAATGACATTTTATTTTTTCTGTAGTTCGATGATACGTTAAAGAGATGTCACAGTTCGGGCATTGTACGACCGTTCCACAATCACGACAAAGCACAAAAGAAGAATAGCCACGACGATTTAAAAAGAGCACCATCTGTTCTTTCTTCTCAAGTCTTACACGTATAGCATCAACGAGCTGCTCCGAAAACATAGAACGATTCCCTTTTTGAAGTTCTTCTCGCATATCGGCAATATAAACAGTTGGTAACGCTTGATGCAAAGCACGTTGCTTTAAGGATAGCAAACTATATACGCCCCTCTTTGCTCTCGCAAATGATTCCAGCGCAGGCGTTGCACTACCTAAAATAACAGGACATTTGTAAAATTCACTTCGCCAAATCGCTACATCCCTAGCGTGATAACGTGGTGAATCTTCTTGCTTGTAGGTTGATTCATGCTCTTCATCTAGAATAATAAGACCTATCTTTGTAAAAGGTGCAAAAATGGCTGATCGAGCGCCAACAACAACGTTTACCTTTCCTTGCTGAATTTTACGCCATTCATCATATTTTTCACCGACAGATAAGCCGCTATGCATCACTGCAACCATCTCTCCAAAACGACTACGAAAACGCTCTGTCATTTGTGGCGTTAGTGATATTTCAGGCACTAACATAATGGCTTCTTTCCCTTCATCTAACACCTTTTGTATCGCTTGTAAATATATTTCAGTTTTACCACTTCCCGTGACGCCATGTAGTAAAAAAGTTTGCGCTCTCTGTGCTTCTATCGAGCTCGTAATAGCCTTTAATGCAATGTGCTGCTCATCCGTCAACTGTAAAGAGTGAGTACGGGAAACCTCCTTTGTAAAGGGGTCACGATACACCTCTTCTTGTATAAAATGGGCAGCTCCTTTGTCAATAACAGACTGTAATACCGCGGGGGATGCACCAGTTTCCTCATAGATTTTCTGTGGCAATAAGACCTCTCCAAGGTGCCTGCCCATCCATTCAATCAGCTGGCGTTGTTTAGCTGCTCTCGCTGCACCTTTCATTGCCTTGTCGATATTCTGCTCATGATCTGAAATTTTGACCATCCGTATTTCTTTCACATTGCCTTGCTGCTTCACTACATTTTCAATTTTTACGGTTTTATTTGTTATTAGCTGTTTTAATAAAGGAAGTAATTTTGCACGCTCGAATTCTTTGAAATTAGCTTGTTGTCGCTTACCGAAAATAGCTTGGGCCTCATTTGGCAAAGCGTCTTTCGCCTCAAGTAGCGTTATGATTTTTTCATACTTCGCTCGCAGCGCCGATGGCAACATGACCTGTAAGGCATCGATTTCATAGCAAATCGTTTCGTTTTTCAGCCACTTTGCCATTAACAGCATTTCTTCGGTTAATACAGGCTCTATATCTAAAATTTGCGCAATAGACTTTAATTTGTTAGATGGTACGTCTGTTTCATTTTTTAATCCGACTACAAAACCTAGAACATTTCTTGGCCCAAACGGTACTTTTACACGACAGCCCATCTCTATAATATGCGCCCATTCTGTAGGCACCTCATAGTCAAATGGACGATCCACATGGTAAGTCGAAACATCCACTATAACCTCTGCAATCATTGCTTCTCACCCTGTAATACATATGTCCAAAATGCTTGCGCAAACTGCATGGCATTAGTCGTATCCCACAATTGACCTTTTACTTGTGCAGTGTCACTAAAATCAATCCACGTGTCAGACTTGATTGTTAGCATTGGTTCACCAATCACTTTTTGTCCAAAAGTAATTGAGGTCATTCCTTCAACGGATAATATTGGTGCCCCTTCAATTGTAGGTGTATTTGCTGCATGGATAAAAAATGCAGATGGATATTGTTTTTTATAATCTGCAAGCTGTTCAAAGAGCTTATACACGCTTGTTTCATTCTTATCTATGAGGACTACATTTGCCCCAAGCGTTTTTGCCTCCTCTGCTATTGCCTGACCAATTCTACTATTTGATTGTGTGCTAATAACATGGTGCTCGTCCAATGGAACAAAATACGCTCCTGCTGTAACCACTACCGTTTTACCAGCTAATGGCTTAAGCTTCTCTGAAAAAAATTCTTGTACCATCGCCGTGATTTTTTCTGGCTCCTCTAAACGACCTTTACCAACATAGCCACATGCCAAAAATCCTTCCGAAGGCTCAATAAATTGATAGCCATCAGACTGTAACTGAGCCAAATTTCGTTTTACTGCTGGATGGTCATACATATGTACATTCATCGCTGGTGCAAGCCATACAGGGGCAGTTGTTGCAAGCAAGGTCGTCGTTACCATATCGTCTGCAATTCCATTCGCCAGTTTTCCTATAACATTTGCGGTAGCTGGTGCAACTAAAATTAAATCTGCCCAATCCGCCAAATCAATATGGGCAATAACACTCGAATCCTTTTCATCAAAAGTATCGAAAAAAACATCATTTTTGGACATAACTTGAAAGCTCAGCGGATTCACAAATTGCCTTGCTGATGCTGTCATGATAACCTTTACATTTGCTCCTGCCTGAGATAGCTTGCTAACTAGAGCAACGGCCTTATAAACCGCTATACCACCTGAAACACAAAGTAAAATATTTTTATTCATGCACAATCGTCCTTTCAAATGATAAGCTCCCAAAGGAACATTCCTCGGGAGCTCTCGGCATTCTGTATAATCAAAAATCAGATTTCGTCTTCGTACACAGTTGACTCATCCTGTGATACCTTCGTAAGTACACCTGCCGCTACTTCTTCAAGTGCTTTCCCTACGTACTTATGGGAAACATACTTGTGTAAGCGTTCAGTGTCTTGTTCCTCTTGCATTTGACGAGCACGTTTAGATGCTAGACTTACTAACGAGTATTTTGAATCGATTTCTTTTTTTAATGTATCTACTGATGGGTATAACATAGGTTTATTCTCCTCTCAACATTGACAAATATCTTTTTTCAACACGTTCTCTTCGACAATGCTCTGCTTTAATAATCGCATTTATACGATCACAGGCATTTGTCACTTCATCATTTTCGACTACATAATCATAAAGGCTCATCATTTCGAGCTCTTCACTTGCAGTTGCAATACGCTTCGCAATAACCTCTGCTGTTTCCGTCCCTCGACCAACTAAACGGTCTTTTAATTCCGTTAAGCTTGGCGGGGCTAAGAAAATAAATAATGCATCTGGTGCCTTTTTGCGGATTTGTGCAGCACCTTGCACTTCAATTTCTAAAAACACATCCCGTCCTGCATCAAGTGTTTCATTTACATAGGCTAGCGGTGTTCCATAATAATTTCCTACAAATTCAGCATGCTCCAATAAGCCACCCTGTTCAATCAACGCTTCAAATTCTTCACGTTTCTTGAAAAAATAGTCTACACCATCTACTTCACCTTCGCGAGGATTTCGTGTTGTCATCGAGATGGAATACTCATAATTCGTATTCGACTGAGAAAATAATTCTTTTCGCACTGTCCCTTTACCTACACCAGATGGGCCAGACAGAACAATTAATAATCCACGTTCTTTTATCATTTATTTTCTATATCTCCCTTAATTTATAACAGATACAAAGCAAGCTATTCGATATTTTGAACTTGCTCGCGCATCTTTTCTAAAATTGTTTTCGCCTGAACTACCGCAATGGCCGCCTCTGTTGATTGATTTTTTGAACCAATCGTATTGATCTCTCGGTGTATTTCCTGCATTAAAAAGTCTAATTTACGGCCAACAGAAATTGTTTCTTGGAAAGTTTCTTCTAGTTGATTAAAATGGCTATCTAATCGGTCCAATTCTTCAGCGATATCCACACGTTCTGCAAATATCGCTACTTCGGCAAACAGGCGATCGTCTAACAACGCTCCATTCGCCACTTCAGTAACTCGTTCCAATAATCGGGTACGATATTTTTCTACAGCTAGGGAAGCACAAGAACGAATCTTGTTCACTTGTTCTTTTAACTGTTCTTTATATTGTACAACAACATCATGCAATTCTTGCCCTTCACGCTTACGCATTTGAATGAGCTGTTCCAGTGCTTGCATAATAGCCTTTTCAACAGCACAAAGTATATCCTCAGATGTAAGCTGTGGCTTTTCCTGCACAAGCGCTTGTTCAAGCGATAGTAGCTCTTGCATCGTCCATTTTTCTTCTAGTGGTATTTTATTTGCTAATTGCTCTTTTGCCTTACGATACGCTTCAATTAATGACCAATTAATGGCAATAGATTGCTCGACGTTCTCTAAATCCTTAACATAAACCATCACATCAATTTTGCCACGTGATAAAGCTTGCGAAATTAATTTCTTTGCAAAAATTTCTGCTTCAAGCCATTCTTTCGGGAATTTTGCATTAATTTCTAAAAATCGATGGTTGACCGAGCGCATTTCTACGGTTAATTGAAAGTCTGTTGTTGTTGTGACACCTCTGCCAAAACCAGTCATACTACGCACCAAGGTTCGTCACACCCTTCTTTGCATACTGGGATTATTATAACATAAGCTCTGTCATTTATGACGTAAAAAAATAGTTCAATTTCGCCTTGGCGTAATTGCGTCCGGATTTTGAATTGTACCCAGGCCTGCACGAGGGCCGACACGACGTCGGTCATTTCGGTAAGGCCACAGGACGTGGCGTTTTTACCGATGCAGGTCAGTTAGCCGTTTTCGCAGGACGCGAAGGTTTTAGGCTAACATCCTTTATTCATTCCTTTCAAAATCCGTGACATCCGCCAGAGGCTCTCTCTTCATTCAGCAGGTGGCTGATGAAGAGAGAGCAAAAGCTAATTCTACCACAATTGAAGCTATATTTTAATATTCACCTAAAAAATGCTATGATAAACATAAGAAAAAACTCATCACAAAAGAAAAAGAGGACATTTGTGAAAATGTATGCCATGTATAGAAGATGATTAAAGTGAAGAACAGGCGACTCATCGGAGGGAAGCGACAGCTACAAAGCGCCCAGCCGGAACGGAAATCAACTACACACTTTGATGAGTCATAATAAAAGTGCAGTAGCGCTCGAGAAGAGTGTTGTGAAAACGCACGATTAAAATATAAAATACGAAAGTACCAAGGATGCTTATATCGTTGGAAAGAGGAATTCATATGGCATTTGATGGCTTATTTACTTATTCAATGACAGCCGACCTACAACAATTAGTAACAGGTCGGATCACTAAAATACATCAACCAAACGCTCAGGAGGTTGTTCTACATATCCGTGCGAACGGAAGCAATCATAAATTACTTTTTTCGATACACCCTTCTTACGCACGTGTTCACCTTACTGAGCATTCTATTGACAATCCAGCAGAACCCCCGATGTTTTGTATGCTGTTACGAAAGCATATAGAGGGTGGTTTTATTTCTTCTATTAAACAGCACGATTTTGACCGCATTATAATAGTAGAAATTGACAGTAAAAATGAAATAGGCGACCCTATTGTAAGGGAGCTACATGCTGAAATTATGGGCCGTCACAGTAACCTGTTGTTAATAGATAAAGAACAGGGAAAAATAGTCGACAGCTTAAAGCATTTGCCACCATCTGTGAACAGTTTCCGTACAGTTTTACCTGGTCAACCTTATGTCGCACCGCCCGCACAAAATAAATGGCACCCCCTAGCAGTAACCGACGAACAGCTTACAATGTTTTTCGCTGAACGAAAAACGGTGAAGGAAGTTGTTTCGCAATTTATCGGTTTCTCACCTATACATGCTGAGGAGTTATTATTCCGATTAACAGACACTGTTGACCGTGTAAGTTGCTTTAAACATTTTATAGCTTCCTTTAATAATGGTGGAACAAAGCCGATGTATGTAAACGCAAATAATAAAACTTACTTTTCACCAATCGCTCTAACACATTTACAAGGAGATGTCACGATTTATCCAAATGTCCATGAGCTACTTGACCGCGTATTTTTCGCCCGTGCCGAGCGTGATCGTGTCAAACAGCAGGCAGGTGATTTGGAACGTTGGCTGCAAAATGAAATTGACAAGCTACTATTAAAAACTAAAAAGTTAAATAAAGACTACGAACGCGCATCAAAGCTAGAGCAGTTCCAGTTATATGGAGAGTTACTGATGGCGAATGTTTACACGTTTGAAAAAGGTGTAAAGGAAGTAACTGTCATTAACTATTATAGTGAAACTGGAGATGAAGAAATCACCATTCCAGTGAGTGAACGTAAAACACCAATTGAAAATGCTCAAAGCTTTTTCACCAAATACACAAAAGCAAAAAACGCCCTTATTATGGTGCAAGAACAGTTAGAAAAAACGAAAGAAGAAATAGCCTATTTTGAAATGCTTGCTCAGCAAGTACAACAAGCTGCTCCTGGAGATATAGAAGAAATTCGCGAAGAATTAGCAGAACAGGGTTATTTGAAATTACGTCATGCACGAAAAAAGAAAAAACAAATGAAACCTGAGCCTGAACGTTATGTTTCTTCTACAGGTGTAGCGATCTCTGTTGGGAAAAATAACAAACAAAATGACATGCTTACTTTTAAACTAGCTAAACGCACAGATATTTGGCTGCATACGAAGGATATTCCTGGCTCACATGTTGTCATTCATACAAGCGAACCTGATGAAACAACATTACGAGAAGCCGCAACTCTAGCTGCCTATTTTTCAAAAGCAAGAGATTCGTCCTCTGTTCCAGTAGATTACACAGAAATACGTCAAGTAAAAAAACCAAATGGCGCAAAACCTGGTTTTGTCATTTACTTTGAACAAAAAACTGTATTCATCGATCCAGATGAAGCGATTATTTTACAGTTAAAAAAACAGTCTTAAGATTGAAGCTCGGACATAATTAATCAAAACCTTAAAAAGCGCGAGAAAAATTGATTTCTCGCGCTTTTTTGATGTGAATTTTCTTACGATTAGTCAACCTTATTTAAAGAATAATTTATATGTTTATGAGTGTGAAGTGGTGAGAGATATACACTTCACACTTATTTTTAGATACGCCAAAAAGACCTGATGTTTTTTTCGAAAGGTCATTATGATATAGTGATTACGATTTCTGGGTTGGTAGGGCGGACTAGATAATCGTAAAGAATGCCCGCATCAGTAACTGAAATGTCACTTTTAGAAACTTATTGATGCAGGCGATGATTGCAACCTTTAAGCGACAGCAACAGATGTTTTTTGTGCGAAAGCGAAGCGGCAGCAACAGATGTTTTTTGTGCGAAAGCGAAGCGACAGCAACAGATGTTTTTTGT
>DAMBVB010000004.1:0-147927 GCA_032053185.1 Lysinibacillus sp. | reverse complement strand
GCAGCAACAGATGTTTTTTGTGCGAAAGCGAAGTGTTAACGTAGCGGCAGCAACATGAGGGCCGACACGATGTCGGTCATTTACAGAACGGGGCAATCTTAGACTGAGTTCCTTTATTTCAGCGGAATGTTTGGACACCTGCTGAAAAGCAACTTAAATTCGCATTCATCTCACCAGCTATAGAGGTAGCTAACATTTTGCTTTCGCGACAGTAAATAATTGCTGAATTTTAGCCAATGAAAAACCCGAACTATATTACGAAACGCTCATTTAGTGTTTCGTAAAGGTTCGGTTTTTCTGTTTGTTAATTTAAAAATTATCCGGCTTTCATAATGGAAAACATTATGTCCCAGCCTCTATCATTAAACAAGAGTTTTTTCGAAATATATGTGTATTGGGCGCTACTTGTACTAAAATAGAGATATTGTAGTTAAGAGGGAGTGTTTCTTTTGTTTAAAACGATGAAAGAATGTACAGATTTTATTTTTACGTTAAAGGCAGTTGATCATAAACGTGCACCGCTCGTATTGATGCGAGAGGTACTAGCACTTCTTAATAATCCCCAGGATAAGCTGCGCGCTATCCATTTAGCCGGCTCAAATGGGAAAGGGTCAACAGTGAATGCGCTAAGAGAAATGTTACAACATGCTGGCTACAAAGTAGGTGCCTTTACTTCACCTCATTTAGAGCGTGTTAATGAACGTATGACTATTAATGGTAATCAGATTTCTGATGCACAATTTTTACACTATATGAACAAAATTGCTCAGATTATTGAGACACATTATGAAGGTGACTTTCCAAGCTTCTTTGAAGTTGTGACACTTGTTATGTTCCAATATTTCGCAGATAAAGAAGTGGATGTTGCACTGATTGAAACGGGACTTGGTGGACGTTTAGATGCGACGAATGTCATTACGCCCCTAATTTCAATTATTACAACGATTTCATTAGAACATACTGCCTTTTTAGGAGATACATTAGCAAAGGTAGCGTTTGAGAAGGCGGGAATTATTAAAGAAAATGTGCCTATTGTAGTGGGTGTTAAAAGTGAGGAGGCACTTACTGTTATCGAGGAGGTAGCAAATGAGCGTCATGCCCCATGCCTTGTTTTTGGGAAGGATTTTACGGTTGAAAACATTGTACAAGGTGCTAAAATGCAGCACTTTAATTACCGAAAAGCAAATGCGGAAATGGTAGCTGTTCCATTAAAAATGGCCGGGCCACATCAAATAAATAATGCAAGCCTTGCGATTACGGCGATCCTCATGTTAAGAGAGGATGGAGCCATTGATATTTCAGATGAATCAATCCGTCAAGCTTTGGCAAAAGCTCAATGGGCAGGTCGATTTGAGCAATTACCTGACAATATTGTATTAGACGGAGCACATAATTCTGAAGGAACTGCCGCACTAATTCAAACACTTAAAATGGTCTATCCATACAAAAACTATCGATTTATATATGCGGCATTATCGGATAAAGATCATGCGAAAAGTATTGCGTTAATGGATAGTACTGCTACATCGATTGCTTTTACACAAATGAAGCTACCGAATGCTATGCCTGCTGAGCAATTAGCTGCATTATCTACAAATACGAACAAAGAATATAATGCAAAATGGCGTGAAATGGTTCAAACGGTGCTACATCAAAGAAATGATGAGGATGTGATCGTCATTACAGGCTCCTTGTATTTTATAGCTGAAATACGACAATGGCTACAGGGGGAACAACGATGATTCCTAAATTGAATAGCTACAAGGAACAATGGAAGGTTCAGAGTGATGATGTTATTAAACCAGGTCTAACTGCGATTGAAGAGGCATTGGCACGAGTAGGTAATCCAGAAAATAAATTGCAAGTTGTGCATTTAGCAGGGACTAACGGTAAAGGCTCGACACTTACATTGCTAGAATCTATCGCCAAAGAACATGGCTTACGTGTTGGTAAATTTATGTCTCCTTGTATTATGGACGTACATGACCAAATTCAAGTAGCGGGTCAAGCTATTACAAAAGCGGAAATGGATAATGTATTTCAACAAATGCAGGCAGCTGGACTAAGCGGGAAACTAACAGATTTTGAACTTTTAACGGTTGCAACATTTTTACATTTTACTGCTAGTAATGTAGATATTGCCCTTATTGAAGCAGGAATGGGCGGCTTACTTGATAGTACGAATGTGGTTACACCAATTGTGTCAATCATACCGAGTATCGCATTAGAGCATACGAATTTTTTAGGAAATACGATTGAAAGTATTGCCCATCATAAAGCGGGAATAATTAAGCCATATCGTCCAGTTATTATCGGAGATCTACCATTAGAAGCGAAAAATATAGTCTATCAGGAAGCTCAAAAAAAGTATGCATCCGTTCTTGAACTAAATCATCAATTTTATGTGGAACAAGAGAATGATGGAGAGAGTTATATGCATAACGACAATGGCTTCCATATAACAAAGCTTACACGCACAATGAAGGGAGCTCATCAGGCGAATAATATGGCACTAGCTATTACAGCCTTTTTTGAAGTGGCAACCGCATTAGAGTTACAAGTTAGTAAAGAAGCTGTTCAAAAAGCTGTGAAAAACGCAACTATTTTAGGACGTTTTGAAGAAATTATGTCTTATATTTTTTTAGACGGTGCGCATAATCCAGCGAGTGCTAAAGAATTAGTAGCAACGATTAAGCAGGAGTTCCCAGGTGAGCAGATTACTTTTGTAATTGGTATTCTTGCTGATAAGGCTGTAAAAGAGATTTTGCAGCAATTCGAGCAGGTAAGTGATACTTTCTACTTTGTTGATTTCAATAATCCCCGTGCGATGGATGCTCACAACATGCTTGAACTGTCGAACGCATCTCATAAAGTAGTTTTAGAAGATTATGTGCAATTTTTAAAACAACAGTCAGAAAACAAATCGAGAACGATTGTATCGGGTTCGTTGTATTTATTAACGGAAGTACGTAGTAGATTAAAAAATATTTAAAAGTTAGTGGTTCGGAAAATATATTTATAATAAAGATCAGGTACTCATAAAAAAATGAGTCCTGATTTTTTTAACTTCTTTCTGCAAATGTTGTATGTTACGTAAGTGAAACGACAGTTACAGAAGACTTCCAGCGAATGCGGGTTTAAGTTTTAGTTGATGTTCAAACATCCGCTGAAATAGAGGAACGCTGTCTAACAACGCCACGTCCTGTGGCAATTTATCTGTGCGAAAGCGAAGTGACAGCAACCACACACGACTGAGTGAACAACATCACGCGCTGACGCTACGCTTTCGCGCAAAAAACATCTGTTGGCTGTTGGCCCGAGACCTTGCAGCGAAGCAAAGTGGCTCATCGGACGCCCGTAGGAAAGACAGAAATTAACCACACTTTATGGTGATGAACCATTTACTTTCTATTAACTCCTTTTCTCATTCAAACCTATGTTCGGTTTATAGTAAATCTTTTGAAAATAGATAATTTTGAAGTAAAACTTCGAAAATAACTATTAAATCAAAATGTAGGAAATTCGCATTTACACATCCTTTTATACATATACTTATATATCCAATTGTAACAATATAGTCTTGTCTAAATTTACTTTGATACGTTAAAGAAAGAGGTGATGATCGAATGAAAATTGTCAGTCATGTGATGAAAAAACAAGTATTTAGAGCGATGGTTATTGGAGGTATAGTCGGACTTTTTGGTGTAGCCATTTTTTTAGGTATTCTTCAAGCAAGTACGAAATTTTCTTTAAAAAATGATAGCACTGAGGTTGCCACTAAAAGTAATAATGGTCATTCATCCGGAGAAAAAATTCCAACGGCTGGAGGAGCAACGAACGGACCCATGTTTTTTGCAAGTCAAGCAGGGGTCTATTCAAATTATGAAAGTGCTAGCTCGTTTGTATCTGAACATCCTTCATTAAAAGAAAGTGCTATTGTCGAGGTTGATGGGAAATTTTACATTTGGACAAGTATGGTTACGGATGAAAGTCAGCTTGTCTTTTTAAAAGATCCTGCAACATTTAAAAAAGCATTTACTGTGAGCGGTGACAGTTGTAAGGACGCAACGATTGCAGAGCTTCCATCTGTACTAGCTGACAAAAATGCAACAAAATTAAATTTTAAGGATAAATCGAAGGATTCTACGTTGCCTGCTGACTGGCAATCTATTGGAGCGGCAGCCTCGTCTATTTCAACCGATATCAGCATCGTACGCTTACAAATTTTTGCCCATTACAAATCGAAAAATGCCTGTCTTCAAGTGAAATTTTAAGAACAACAGATAGTGAAATAACCATTATCTTGATTTTTAGAAAATTTTCAAATCCCCATTTCTCCGTTATGATAATTAATAAGGAGGAATGGTCAGATAATGTTTAAAACAAATCACAAGCTAGTGCTTGCTTCAGCTTCACCACGACGGAAGGAACTGCTTGCTATGCTATCACTTCCGTTCGGCATAATAACTAGTGAAGTAGAAGAGACAAGCGTTCAGGCAACTACAATGCAAGATTATGTAAAAGATGTAGCTCTATTAAAAACACGTGATGTGGCGAAAAAAGCACCAAATGCCATGATTATTGGAGCAGATACTATTGTTGTTTATGAAAAGGAGCTACTCCATAAACCCAAAAATCGTGAGGAGGCAATTTCTCACTTATTGCGCTTATCAGGTAAGCGTCATGCGGTCATGACAGCTGTTGCCATTATTGAGCCTAACGGTAACGAAACTACATTCATCGAAGAGACAAATGTTGTCTTTCATCAATTATCGCAGGAGCTCATCGAAGCATATGTAGATTCGGGAGATCCATTTGATAAAGCAGGTGGTTATGGCATTCAAACTGCTGGAACCCTTCTAGTAAAACGAATTGAAGGAGATTATAACAATGTTGTCGGCTTACCACTTGCAGCGTTGTTTACGCAATTGATAGCACTCAATATTATCCAATTTGCGAAGGAGTGAAGCTTTTTTTGCTAAATGATGTTTTACCAAGGACGATGATACGAGACGTTAATATAGAGGATCGACCACGCGAAAGACTACGGAGACAAGGAGCTAGGAGTTTATCGAATCAGGAGCTGCTGGCTATTTTACTTAGGACAGGCACTAAAGAAGAATCTGTTCTTGTACTTGCAAATCGCGTACTAAGCGTTTTTGAACGTTTGCATCATTTGAAACATGCAACAATAGAGGAAATGGTTGCTATTAGAGGGATTGGTGAGGTAAAAGCCATTCAATTATTAGCGGCTATTGAACTCGGTAGACGTCTTGCACAGAAACATAGCGATGAAAAATATGCGATTCGTTCACCGCAAGATGCCGCTGCTTATTTAATGCCAGATATGACCTCACTGAATCAGGAGCATTTCGTAGTTCTTTTTTTAAACGTAAAAAATCAAATTATTCATAGACAGACGATCTTTATAGGCAGTCTAAATGCTTCGATTGTGCATCCTAGGGAGATATATCGCGAGGCTGTAAAAAGATCTGCGGCTTCTATTATTTGTGCACATAATCATCCTAGTGGCGTTCCAACACCTAGTGATGAGGATATTGAAGTGACGAGAAGAATTTTAGAGGCTGGTTATATTATAGGCATAGATTTAATAGACCATCTCATCATAGGTGATCATCAGTTCATTAGTTTGAAAGAAAAAGGGTATTTTTAATTTCTTTCAGCGGGTACCAAACATCCGCTGAAAGAAAGGAAATCAGTCTAAGAACGCCACGTCCTGTGGCAACGACTGAGTGACCAACATCATATTGGCCCAAAGCCTCCCGAGGATGTCATACAATTATATCGGGGCATAATTGAGCTCTGCAATGTATTTTGCAGAGTTTTTTTGATGGAAACCTTTAGGGTTTGTTGAGGTATTTACACAATTTAGAATTGTAAAGCAGTTGCCAAATCATGTCGGGAAGTTTCACAGTGTTCCTTGTTTCCAGAATTTTGTGGAAAACTAGAGGACTTTATTATTGTAACTTCTTTCAGCAGAAGTCTCTCACTTCACCTCTACAGGTGTTGAGATGAATGCGAATTTACGTTGCTTTTTCAGCGGGTATCCAAACACCTGCTGAAAGAAGTTAAAGCCTCCAGCCGATTCCGTACGCAATTATGCCAAGGTATCATTGATAAATAAATATGTTTTGCGAGCAGCTAAAAAAAAGCGAACCTTTTTTTATAGAAAACGTTATTGTATTCGTAGAAATATCTATTATATTTACAAAAATTGGTGGCCTGCTACACGTTGTCTTACAAGAATAAAAATTATATGCTAATCTATACGTACTATTTTTGTTTAGGAGGGAATTAAAATAGTATCTTTTCCGCAAGAAGAGGTATGTGACACTACTAATTCTTGCGTTTTTCCGTTATAATGAACGGTATGATTTTATTTTCGTTCAGAAAAAGACTCTCACTCCATCAGGTGTGAGATAAATGAGTATGTAGTTTTTTTCAGAAGGTGTCCAACATCGAGTGAATGAAGATAAAGCCTCGGGATATAGTGCGCCGGGGTGTAAGTTGATGTCAATGAAAGTATGGCTTAAATAGAAAGGGAGTACACAATTTGTTTGGATTAGGAAGTAAAGATGTCGGGATTGACCTTGGCACAGCGAATACATTAGTGTTTATTAAAGGGAAGGGAATCGTTTTACGCGAACCTTCAGTTGTAGCGAAAAATACAAAAACTGGAGATATTGTTGCGGTTGGTAATGATGCGAAAAATATGATTGGTCGTACACCTGGCTCAATCGTAGCAATCCGTCCTATGAAAGATGGCGTTATTGCTGATTTTGATATTACTACAGCAATGATAGAATACTATTTAAAAGAAGCTTGCAAAAATTCTGGTGGTAATTGGAAAAAGCCGAATGTGATGATTTGTGTGCCTTACGGTATTACATCGGTTGAACAACGTGCGGTTATTGATGCTGCTCGCCAAGCAGGTGCTAAAGAAGCATTTACAATTGAAGAGCCATTTGCAGCAGCTATCGGTTCGAGCTTACCAGTATGGGATCCAACTGGTTCAATGGTCGTTGATATCGGCGGTGGTACAACAGAGGTAGCGGTTATTTCATTAGGTGGTATTGTAACAAGTGAATCCGTGCGTGTTGGCGGGGATGCAATGGACCAATCCATCATTTCGTATATTCGTAAAACATATAACTTAACAATTGGAGAACGTACTGCGGAAGCAGTAAAAATGGAAATTGGTACAGCGTTGGCTGAGGGTCCAGAAGAAAAAATGGAAATTAGAGGACGTGACCTTTTAACAGGTTTACCAAAAACGATCGAAATTTCTTCACAAGAGATTTCTGAATCTTTACGTGAAGCGGTAGCATCTATTATTGATGGTGTTCGAAAAACGCTTGAACAAACACCTCCTGAATTATCTGCAGATGTAATGGAACGCGGAATTGTACTAACAGGTGGTGGTGCGCTATTAACGAATTTAGACAAAGTTATTAGCCAAGAAACGAATATGCCAGTATTTATCGCGGAAGATCCACTGGACTGTGTTGCTATTGGTACAGGTAAGGCTCTAGAACATATTGATTTAATTCGTCAACAACAAGTTAAAGGGTAAGGAGGTTGAGGCAATGCCACACTTTTTTTTCAATAAGAAATTAATTTTGCTGCTCGTGGGCATGGTTTTTCTTGTGGCATTGATTAGCTTCTCATTACGTGACCGGACGAATGCAACTTTACCAGAGCAAATTATTAAAGACACTGTCGGCGTCGCACAATCTATTGTTGCGAAGCCGGCGAATTATATTACTGGTGTTTTTAATAGTATTGATTCCCTCTTAAACACGTACGAAGAAAATAAACGTTTAAAAGCACGCTTAGATGAATTTGCAGCTGTACAAGCTGAGGCATCGGACTTGAAATCGGATATTAAAAAGTTTCAAGAGCTCATGGACAAATCGGAAAGCTTAAAAGCTTATGATCCGATTCATGCCACAGTGATCGCTAGAAATCCTGACCAGTGGGAAGAAAAGCTAATTTTAGATAAAGGATCTTCACACGGTGTAGAAAAAAATATGGCGGTTTTGACAGCCAAAGGGTTAGTCGGTAAAGTTACTTTAGTGACACCTTTCACTTCTGAGGTAGAGCTTTTATATACAAATAATCCAAACTATCGTGTTTCTGCGATGGTTCAAGGTGATAAACAAGCATACGGTTTAATTGAGGGCTATGATAAAGAGCGTAATGAACTCATCATGAAGCGAATCGATTCAAGTTTAACAGTTAAAAAAGGTCAGCAAGTAGTTTCATCAGGACTTGGCGGTATTTTCCCTAAAAATGTGCCAATCGGAGAAATAACTGCAGTAAGTACAGATGATTTTGGCTTAACAAAAATGGTCTATGTAAAACCATCTGCTGATTTTTCAATTTTAGACTATGTTGTTATTGCTAAACGTTCCGCTACTGTGATAGATGGATCTGATGGTAATTCATCAAACGAGGATTTAACACATCCACAAAAGGGTAAAGAGGAGGCGGAATAATGGTTCGGTTTCTCATCCCCACTGTGGCAGTTTTACTATTTTTAGTAGAACCAGAGTTTGCTATGTTTTCACCGATTGAAGTGAAAGGACAAATTTATTATTTAGTTCCGAGATTTTTAATCTTATATTTAATATTTATATCCATCTATTACAGCCGTCAGAGAGCGGTAATGTATGGACTTTTTTTTGGTGTCTTGTATGATGTGTTTTACATTGATATTATTGGATTATATTCAGTACTGTTTCCGCTTGTTTGTTTTTTAGCAGGGTCTATTGTGAAAGTTATTCATCAGCACTTAGTTGTGACAACGACGATTTCAGTTATTTTAGTAGCAATTTTAGAATTTATACTCTATCAATTCTTCTATCTAATCGACTTTACAACGATCCCATTATCGGATTTCTTACGTTCACGACTGCTGCCAACGATCATTGCTAATGCACTATTTTTAATGATTCTTGGTTGGGCCTTCAAGTATCTAATCAATGCGCGTGTCCTACAGAGAGCACGTGAAGTTTCTTAACAAAGAGCAACGTGGGGTGAGGCATTCATGAAAAAACAGTTAGTTAATATGAAGGGAACAAAGGATGGATTTGTTCTTCATTTAGACGATCAATGTGCGTATGTCGATTTAGTAGAAGAGCTTAAAAAGAAAGTGTCAGAAAGCGGTATCGATAGTAAAGTAGATGTACAATTATATTTGGGCTATCGATACTGTTCTGCTGAACAAGTTAAAGAGCTTATTAAAATTGTTCAGGAAACAGAGCAACTAATCGTTTCAAAGGTGCAAAGTGAAGTACTGACTGTCCATGAGAGCAACCAGAAAATGATTGAAAGGCAACAAGATACATATATTGGTGTGGTCAGATCGGGTCAAGTTCTGCGTTCGCCAGGAGATATTATTATCGTAGGGAATGTCAATCCGAACGGACGCGTAGAAGCGGGTGGCAATGTGTATGTCCTAGGTAAACTCAAGGGAATTGCGCATGCTGGTGTTCATGGTAATAAGGAAGCAATCATTGCAGCATCTCTTTTTGAAGCCACGCATATCATGATTGCTGATCAGGTTCAGGCAATGTCGGACGAACATGTAAAAGCAATTAAACAAGAAGAGATGACTTGTGCATTTATTGGCTATGATGGGCGCATTACGTACGACCAAATTCACGCGTTAAAAAATATTCGACCATTATTAAATGTGTCTAAGGGAGGTAGCTAGTGTGGGAGAAGCGATCGTCATAACTTCAGGTAAAGGCGGTGTCGGAAAAACAACGACAACGGCTAACCTTGGGACTGCATTGGCTCTACAAGGTAAAAAAGTATGTTTAGTAGATACTGATATTGGACTACGTAATTTGGACGTAATTTTAGGTCTTGAGAATCGGATTATTTACGATTTAGTAGACGTTGTTGAAGGGCGCTGTAAGATTCATCAAGCGTTAATAAAAGATAAACGTGTAGATGAGAAACTATTTTTATTACCTGCTGCTCAAACGACAGATAAAAATGCTGTAAAACCTGAGCAGATGAAGAGCCTAATAGAAGAATTAAAAAGAGATTATGATTATGTTTTAATAGACTGTCCAGCGGGCATTGAACAAGGCTATCGTAATGCTGTTGCTGGTGCAGATCATGCAATTGTTGTAACAACGCCAGAAATCTCTGCTGTGCGTGATGCAGATCGAATTATTGGCTTGCTTGAACAGGAAGAAATTACTGCACCTAAATTAATTATTAACCGCATTCGCCAGCATATGATGAAAAGTGGTGATACGTTGGATGTTAATGAAATTACGACACATTTATCTATCGATTTATTAGGGATTATTGTAGATAATGAGGGGGTTATTTCATCATCCAATAAAGGTGAACCAGTTGTAATGGACCCGACTAATAAAGCATCTCTAGGCTATCGTAATATTGCACGTCGCATACTCGGCGAGTCTGTGCCGCTAATGGCCATTGAAGATGAACATAGAGGTGTGTTTTCAAAACTAAAAGCGTTATTTTCTAGATAATCATTAGCCTTGTCGTGCATTTGTGCGAGAAGGTTTTTTTCTTGTGCATGAATGGACATGCCATCTCATATAGTGTGAAAAAAGGATGAGGGCTTGTTTAAAAAGTGGAAATGGTTGGTCACAATATTGCTTGTGACTGCAATTATGCTCGTAATACGTTTAGAGGATCAAGGTGTATTGGTAACACCGGTGCGAAAACTTGTTACAACATCAGCAGATTTAACCTATTTAAGTGAGCTCGGACAAAGCTGGCTAAATAAAGAGGATACAACGATTTTGGTATCGAGTGATGTTGGGCAAACTGAACTATTATCATTTGCCAATGCGCAAGTTTTTAAGGAAGGTTTTTTATTGCAATATGACATGGGCCTACCGGTTTATGCTGGAAAGAATGGTCTTGTCGTTTTTACCGGTCATACAAAATATACTGGTAAAACAATGACGATCAGCTATGATGATGGTACAACAGTATCCTATGGTATGCTGGATAGTTTAGCACAACTGCCATATTCAACGGTGCAGACAAACGATTTACTCGGCATGAAAGAGGCGGGACAACTCTATATTTCGATTGAAAAAGATAAGACACAATATGGTTTAGAGCAGATTGTACAGTGGCTTGAAACAGCGGCGTCCAATGAAAATTAAACTACATCTTCTATGCATCCCTCTCGTATTTTTAATGATTTTTACTGGCCAAATTGCTTATTACGCCATTATTTTATCTTCGTTATTATGGCATGAGGCGGGTCATTTGTTAATTGCAATGCTTTGTGGTGTTAAGGTGAAATCATGTGTTATTACACCTTACGGGGGGGAAATAGAATTTGAAAATCCAGCGGTTGTGCCTGCAACGTCACTCCTTTGGATTGCCTTAGGGGGACCAATCGCTACAATATTAGGGATTGGCCTCGCTTTTTTTATGCCAGAGCTGCTTGCAATTAAGCTTATTCATGTGCAACTAGTGTTATTAGCGATTAATATGTTACCGATTATTCCGCTCGACGGTGGAAGAGTATTTTTAGCGTGTTTATTTTTATTCTATCCAAGAGTTCGTGCGTTTGAATATTACTACTGGCTTTCTCTTATAATTGCCTTTACACTATTCATGATAACTTTATGGTACCTCCCACAATCTATTTTTATCGCAATTTTATGTTTATTTATATGGCTTCAAGTGTTAAAAGAGTGGAATTATCGAAAATATCGTTTAGCATTTGAGAAATATGTAATGAATAGATTGACTTGAGAAAAATCGTGTGGTAATATTTTAATGTTATTGTTTGTAGCACCTGTGCTACTACAACCGCACTGGAAAGGTTTAAGTATCGTAGGATCACCTTTATAAACAGGCGAGTCTGAGTCTAAGAGGAGGTGCAGTAAAATGTACGCAATTATTGAAACTGGTGGTAAACAAATCAAAGTAGAAGCTGGTCAAGAAATCTATGTTGAAAAATTAGGCGTAGAAGCTGACGAGGTTGTAACTTTTGATAAAGTATTATTCGTTGGTGGCGAAAACGTTAAAGTTGGTGCTCCATTCGTAGAAGGTGCTACTGTAACAGCTAAAGTTGTGAAAGAAGGCCGTGCGAAAAAAATTGTTGTTTTCAAATTGAAAGCTAAAAAGAACTACCGTCGTAAACAAGGTCACCGTCAACCTTACACAAAATTAGTTGTTGAAACTATCAACGCTTAATTGTGAGGTGTGTAGCGAATGATACAAGTTACGATTCATCACGATGAAAATAGACATGTGTCAGCATTCGAATTTTCAGGACATGCTGAATACGATGAATCTGGTAAGGATTTAGTATGTGCAGGAGCATCTACCATTGCCATAGGTACGGTGAATGCTATTTATGCACTATTACAATTACAGCCAGAAGTCGAACAAGCTGCTGAAGGTGGAGGCTATCTTAAGGTAGATTTACCATCAGATGTAGAGCCTGAGATTGATGCAAAACTACAGTTAATTGTCCAAGTAATGACTGCCCAAGTGTATTCAATGGTGCAAAATTACGGACAATACATCCAAATCAACTACAACCAAGTAGGAGGTGGAACACGATGAAATTATTATTAGCATTAGACCTTCAACTTTTCGCATCTAAAAAAGGTGTAGGTTCTACTAAAAACGGACGTGACTCTGAGTCAAAACGACTTGGTGCTAAACGTGCTGATGGCCAATTCGTAACTGGTGGTTCAATTCTTTACCGTCAACGCGGTACAAAAATTTACCCAGGTACAAACGTAGGTCGTGGTGGTGACGATACACTATTTGCTAAAATTGACGGCGTTGTAAAATTCGAACGTTTAGGTCGCGATCGCAAACAAGTATCTGTATACCCAGAAACACAAGAAGCTTAATCTTTAAAAAAGATAATATAAAGCGGAGGACTGCATTTATTGCAGTCCTTTTTTTGGCTAAATTATAACTTCTTTCAGCAATTATTTTCTGTAGCGAAAGCGAAGCGTCAGCTACAATTATTTTCTGTAGCGTCAGCTACAATCATGCCGAGGCATAATTGATTGAAGAATTAAGGGAAAAATACAGCAAAACTTGTTATACTAGTAAGGATAACTTTATTGGAGTGAATGGGATGAACAATCAATCACTAACCATTAGTGAAGTATTACGTTTTGCAAATCATGATTATGTGAATCAGCTTCAGCTTATTCGCATGAATTTAGATTTAGGTAGAATTGATGAATCAAAAAAACTTATTCAAGAGTATTCAGAGCAATTACAAGTACTTTCTATCCTTAATCGTCTACAATTACCACGAACAATAGAATGGCTACAAACAGGGGCCTGGCGCTATCCTTCATTACCAATGAAGCTAAGCGGTGAGATAAAAAAGCCTGTCACAAATACGATTGATTCAGATGTTGTAGACTATTTAAACAAAACAGTTATGCATGTTTATGATACATTAGATCCATTTACAGAGCAGAGCTTAGCGCTCGATGTACGTGTTGACGATCATACATTTGCCGTGACATTCACGCTAAATGG
This sequence comes from Lysinibacillus sp., assembly GCA_032053185.1. Lineage (GTDB taxonomy): Bacteria > Bacillota > Bacilli > Bacillales_A > Planococcaceae > Lysinibacillus. The sequence goes on along the minus strand of DAMBVB010000004.1, from coordinate 134,376 downwards.
GCTATGGAGTGCTGATGCATTCACCGAAAAAGGTTTGAAACAATTAGACATTCAAACAATTGAACAGACGAATTCGTGCTGGCAATATGTATTGAAAGCAAATAGGGAGTGAACTAAATGTTTGTCGATCACGTTAAGGTTTATGTAAAAGGTGGCGACGGCGGGGACGGAATGGTTGCCTTCCGCCGAGAAAAATATGTACCGAATGGTGGTCCGGCTGGTGGTGACGGTGGACATGGTGGTAACGTAGTGTTTGAAGTTGAAGAGGGCTTACGAACATTGATGGATTTCCGCTATAAACGCCATTTTAAGGCTGACCGTGGTGAGCATGGTATGAGTAAAGGAATGCATGGTAAACGTGCAGACGATTTAATCGTTAAAGTACCACCAGGCACAGTCGTAATGAATGAAGAAACAGGCGCTGTTATTGCCGATTTAGTCGAGCACGGTCAACAAGCGATTATCGCAAAAGCTGGCCGAGGTGGACGAGGAAATTCTCGCTTCGCAACACCGGCAAATCCAGCACCAGAACTTTCTGAAAAAGGTGAGCCGGGACAAGAATTAAATGTTATATTAGAGTTAAAAGTTTTAGCAGATGTGGGACTAGTAGGTTTCCCAAGTGTTGGTAAATCAACGCTTTTATCGGTTGTTTCTGCTGCGAAGCCAAAAATTGGTGCATATCATTTTACAACAATTGTTCCAAATTTAGGGATGATTGAAACAGATGATCATCGAAGCTTCGCGATGGCTGATTTACCTGGTCTTATTGAAGGCGCACACCAAGGGGTAGGCTTAGGTCATCAGTTTTTACGACATATTGAACGTACACGTGTTATTGTCCATGTTATTGATATGTCAGGAATGGAAGGCCGTGATCCGTACGAAGATTATTTGACGATAAATGAAGAGCTAAAGCAATATAATCTTCGTTTAACAGAGCGTCCACAAATTATTGTTGCCAACAAAATGGATATGCCAGATGCTGAAGAAAACTTAGAGGAATTCCGCAAAAAAGTGGAAGTAGACGTTCAAATTTTCCCGATTTCCGCTATTTCACGTCAAGGTTTAAAAGAGTTACTATTTGCAATTGCAGATTTACTTGAAGTAACGCCTGAATTCCCGCTATATGATGATTTAGAAGAGCAATCAGACGCAACGGTAATGTATAAACACGAAGCAAAAGGTGAAGATTTCGAAATTACGCGTGATGATGATGGTACATTTATCATTAGCGGTTACGCAATTGAACGCCTATTCAAAATGACGGACTTTAGCCGTGAAGATGGTATTCGCCGTTTCGCTCGTCAATTACGTGCAATGGGTGTGGATGAAGCACTACGCGAACGTGGAGCGCAAGATGGTGATACAGTTCGTCTGCAAGAGTTTGAATTTGAATTTGTCGATTAAGACAAGAGTTTTAGGGGGAAGCGTATGAAGAATGTTGCGAATCAGCGATATTATTTAGTTCGTGAAGATGTTTTAACGGATGCTATGCAAAAAACTTTGGAGGCGAAACATTTACTTTCCAGTGGTTCGGTATCTTCCATTTGGGATGCGGTAAAGCAGGTGGATTTATCGCGTAGTGCGTTTTACAAATATCGTGATGCTGTATTTCCTTTTCACTCAATTGTGCAGGAACGCATTTTAACAGTCTTTTTACAGCTTCAGGACCGTAAAGGAACACTTGCAAAGCTTTTAGAAACAGTGACAAATACGCATTGCAATGTACTAACTATCCATCAAACAATACCGATTCAAGGACGTGCTAATGTTACATTGTCATTAGATGTAACTAGTATGACATGTGAACTTGATGATTTAATACAGCAACTCAAACGTTTAGATTTTGTAGAGTCAGCGGAAGTAATTAGTTCTGGTGCATTGTAATGACGGAAAGTAAGCTTGAATATCAATAAGCTCAAAAGGAGCAGTCCCATGTGGTGTGATGATATCGCTTCATGGGACAGCTCCTTATTCTATAACAAAAGAGAATATTCATAGAAAGAAAAGTAATGGATAGAACGTCATAAAGAGTCGTTAGGAAGCTTCATATTATGCCTTCCCTACATTTGATGTATAATTTTAAAAGAAGTTTTCAGAAACTAAAAATTCTAAATTTTTACATTAATAAAAATTTGAATGGCTCATCGGACGCCCTAGGAAAGCGCCCGCTCGGAACAGAAATCAACCCCACCAATAAAATCAAACCTTAAACAGGAGGTACATGTAATGACAGAGCAACAATGGGAAAAACGAATTGGCTATTTAGGACCAGAGGCTTCATTTACATACTTAGCAACAAAGGCAACCTTTCCGAATGAGTGGCTTGTCCCTTGTTCTACAATTCCAGAATGTATTGAGGCAGTAGCTGAGGGGAAGGTGGATTTAGCAGTTGTACCACTAGAAAATGCTTTGGAAGGCTCTGTATCGCTAACGCTCGATTATTTATTCCATGAGGCGACCCTATATGTTACAGGTGAGCTTCTATTAAAAATACAGCAGCATTTAATGGTCAATAAAGCGCAAAAGGACAATTGGGAATCGATTACCGGTGTTTATTCACATCCACATGCGCTAGCCCAATGTCATAAATACTTATTTTATCGTTTCAGTCATGTTCCGTTACATCAAGCGACATCTACAGCAGCCGCAGCAAAATTTGTATCCGAAAATCCAAACGACTGCATTGCGGCAGTTGGCAATGCAGTGGCAGCCGCTAAATATGGCTTAGAAATCGTTCAACCAGATATTCATGATTTTCATTTTAACCATACACGCTTCTTCGTATTGTCTAAGCAAAATAGACGATTGCCACAAGAATTATCGGATGGACAGGCGAAGACAACATTCATGATTACATTGCCAACGGACCGTTCAGGGGCATTACATCAAGTATTATCAGTATTTGCATGGCGACAACTAAATTTAAGTAAAATCGAATCAAGACCATTAAAAACAGGCTTAGGTGATTATTTCTTTATGGTTGATGTATTAGCAGATGAAAAGGAGCCTATGATGCGTGGGGCTATGGAAGAATTAGCTGCACTTGGTTGCAAGGTGAAATCGCTTGGTACATATTTTACTTATCTAACATCGGACGAGTAATTAAAGTGGCTAGGAGGAATCATTGTGGGTGGAATGATTATATTTGACGGAGTGTGCAATTTTTGTGATAGTAGTGTGAAATTTATAATCAAATATGATCAGGTAGCGTATTTTCAATTTGCGCCCATGCAAAGTGATGCTGGGCAGGCATTGCTTGCACAATACGAAGTACCAGACAATATGGATAGTGTCATATTAATTGAGCATGGAAAGGTATATTTTGAATCCACAGCAGCACTTAAAATCTGTAGAAGATTAGATAGTTTTTGGCCTGTTTGTTATATTTTTATCATGATTCCTCCAATTATACGAAATAAAATGTATCGATTATTTGCTAAAAATAGATATCGTCTTTTTGGACGAAAAGAAAGTTGTTTATTGCCAACACGTTCACAAAGAAAAAGGTTTCTCTAACTAGGAAGAGGCTGGGACAGAACTCGAATATGTTGAAAAAGAGCGAAAATAGTGAATAACTTTTTCGCCTCACACTGAGTTGAGTGTTTCTTCCTGATCAAAAAAGGGTAGACCGAGATACTTTTCCTTTTGTCCCAGCTTTCTTACGATTAGTCAACCTTATTTAAAGAATAATTTATATATTTTTAGATACGCCTATGATAGTGACGTAAGAAATGTTTAAAGGATCTTAAATCTTTAAATTACGAACAAAAAGCTGCTAGATTCCGCGAAGGCTAGCAGCTATTGATTTTCCACGTTATTGAAGCAAAGTGTGTGCAATTATTGATCTACAACTAAATAGCCCTTTTTTTGTAAAGTAAGTTCAATTAAATCTAAAGTTTCAACAGAAGGAGCAGAAATAACATGAAGATGTGTACCACCTGTTAGTTCGGATAAATAACTTGCCTGTGTTTCGTTGACACGCTGAATAAATTTTTTTACCTCATGGCGGTTAGAAGCCATAATGGATGCGGTAATTTCCCCATAAATTGGGTGTTCAACAATAACATTTTTTACTGTACCACCGCAATCAACTATTGTTATCAGTTCGTCTTCTGCATTTTCTGCAGTGTGGAAGCAAGGAATTGTACGTTCAACAGTTTGATGTAATTGTTCCTGATGCATATAAAGATATCCTTGGCTCGTTGCAATAATAGGTTCGTTTCTAGCCTTTAATAATGTCATATCATTGACAATAACTTGTCTGGAAACATTAGCAAATTTAGCTAGGTCCGTCCCTGTTATAGGTGCTGTGCTTTTTTTAAGCTGCTCTAGGAGTTGCAGTCGGCGTTCTTCGCCTAACATTTTTTTCATAAGAGATCACCTCTGCCTGTAATAAAGGAAGCAGTTTTCCTTAAAAACTAGTGTACCATGAAGCATTTCCAACATGCGTGAAATTTTTGTATCCAAATGAAACATTGAACATATGATACGAAGAGAGGAAGGGAGGAAAAAATTGCGTATTCATATTGTCCAAAAGGGAGACACATTGTGGAAGATTGCGAAAGAGTATGGAGTTTCGTTTGAAGATTTAAAGCGGCTTAATGCCCATCTCGCTAACCCAGATTATATTGTACCGGGCATGGAAATTATCCTACCTGAAAAAATACACAAAGACCCACATAGGGAACATCATCGAGAAACAGATTGGGGAATGCATAGAGAAGGACATAGGGAATCACATAAAGAGGGACATAAGGAACACATGCACAAAGAACATATGCATAAAGAACATATGCATAAAGAACACATGCATAAAGAACATATGCACAAGGAGTCACCTACCAAGCACGTTAAAGAAAAAGAGGTTCAAAGACCTATGCCACCACCAATTATTGTACCACCACCACCAATGCCAGAACCACATATGATTCCAATCCCTTATCCAATGCCAATGCCGATGCCCCAAGTTCCTGTTGAGCTTAGCTGGAATCAACAAGTTGTCATGCCAAATGTAGAGCAAACTGTATCTCCAATTCAAATTCAACCACCGCCACAGCATGTAGCCCAACCGGAGGCACCACCGCCAGCACCAATGCCGCAACCGATTTTTATCATGCCACAAATGCCAGCAGTACCACATTGTGCAAGCTGCCATCAGCCAGTGCATCATCATATGTATTGGCCGATGCCAATGCCAATGGAACCGCAAGTTGAGGCGTATACAATGCCAGAGCAACCGTCATGTGAAATGGAATGCGAAAAAGTTGCTGGGGTGGAGGATTTCTTAGAATCTAGTACATCTCCATTCTTCCCTATGAAACCAGAATTTCAGCCTATGCCAGAAATGGAACAGCTCTGTGGTTGTCATGCACAACCAGTCATGATGCCAAATTGGCAAATGGATACATGTTGCAGTCCGCCACCATGTCCGCCGCCATGCCCACCACCGTGTCCATCACATTGCCATATGCCGTATTCGTCAGTAGGACCATGGATGTCACCGCACTATTTCCCAGGCGGGATGACGCCTTATCGATGGTGAAAAAGCGTATATCATTGAAGAAGTAAAGCCGAATATTTGGAAGTATAAATACCAATCCAATAATTATTTTGTGAAACGAGCAAAGCAAATAGAAATTGCAGAAAAGGTGAGGGTTATTCATCGACAGCTTGGACATCTGGAGCCCTCGCTGATCTTACCTTTAATGAAAAGTGATGATGAGTATTTAATCGTGCAAGATTGGCAAGAAGGAAGTCATAGTGCTAATTTTGCACATAAAAAGGATCGGAAGGAATCACTAAAGCTATTAAATACTTTACATGATACACATAAAAAAATTGCTTGGCAACGGGTGCCAGGTTTGCACACCTATTCACAGCTTTTAAAATGGCAAATGCGTCATATGCGTTTTAAAAGCAGACGGAATGAATTTCGTGCATTTTTAACAAAAGAAGAGATCAATCAAATTTCACATTATAGTGAAAAATCGTTACAGCTAATTGCTCAGGAAGATGTACCTGAAAATGAAATAACGCTTTTACATGGTGATGTCGTCCATCATAATTTTTTATGGTGCTCAGATGGGAAATTACGATTAATTGATTTTGATTTGGCTCACCTTGGGGAAGCAGATGATGAATATATTTTATGGTTACATCGTGTATTGCCAGCCGTAGATTATGACCTTGGTAAAATATTTGCTGAGCTACCAGAGTTGAAACGATTAGATAAAGGAAAGCTACATCGTTTAAAATATCCAAATGAGCTATTACGTGAATGGCTTTTTGCAGTAGATTTACCATTAGCTCAGCAGTTAGTTTTTTTAGATTATTTAGTGCCATTTACAAAACGAGCTCTCACATATTGGCCAAAACTGTGGTACGATATTGATAAAATGATAAAGAAATGACCGTCTGTTGGCGGTCATTTTTGTATGTGAACGACTACATGTGTTATTTCTAAATGTAAAGATTTTTAATTGTGGATAACCTAGAGCATAGTATTCGTCTAGGCTAAAGCGCTACATCCTCGAGGCTAGGGCAAAAGTGGTGGATCGCTTACTTTTGCTTCGGGCTATCCAGCGCTTGTCGGATGTAAACGAGCGCTTTAGCGCATTTGTTATAGTCGAGCATTCGTTCGTCATATGCTATAATCGAAGACGATGATTGTGAGGGATTATAGAATGTATGATTATTTAAAAGGACAAGTAAAGCGTATAACTCCTGAGTATATCGTCCTGGAACAGCAAGGGATTGGCTGGCAGCTAAATACACCAAATCCATTTGCGTTTCGGACATCGGCCCTTGAACAACAAATTTTTGTTCACTTGCATGTACGCGAGGATGCACAAGTGTTATATGGCTTTCCAAATTTAGACCAACGAGAGCTGTTTCGTAAGCTTATTTTAGTGTCAGGAATTGGACCAAAGGGTGCACTTGCTATTTTAGCTACTGGAAATCCGCAACAGGTTATTAGTGCCATTGAACGAGAGGATGAATCGTTTTTAGTAAAGTTTCCTGGTGTGGGTAAGAAAACGGCACGTCAAATGATTCTAGATTTAAAAGGTAAGCTTGGCGGATTGTTGGAAACTATTGAGCTACCAAGTACAGAAGATGAGCTACCGTTATTTGGTGTGAATCCATATAAACATGAGCTTGAAGAAGCTATTCTTGCCTTAATGGCACTTGGTTATTCTGAAAAAGAATTAGAAAAAATACGTCCACAGCTCGAAGAAAACGACAAGCTTGAAACAACAGATGCATTTATGAAACAAGCTTTACAATTGCTATTAAAGCTAAAATAGTGAAAGGGGGGAAGTACATGTCTGAACGTATGATGGCTAGTGAGGCAGGTAGCTATGATGAACAGTTTGAATTATCTTTACGGCCACAAAGATTAGCACAATACATTGGTCAACATAAGGTAAAGGAGAATTTGCAAATTTTCATTGAAGCGGCAAAGCTTCGTCAGGAAAGTTTAGATCATGTGCTGTTATATGGACCGCCTGGCCTTGGTAAAACGACATTAGCTGCTGTTATTGCTAATGAAATGAATGTCAATGTGCGCATGACTAGCGGCCCTGCAATCGAACGTCCTGGCGATTTAGCAGCTATTTTAAGCTCACTGGAGCCAGGGGATGTGCTGTTTATCGATGAAATCCATCGCCTGCCCCGAGCAATAGAAGAGGTGCTTTATCCTGCGATGGAGGATTTTTGTTTAGATATTGTCGTCGGTAAAGGTCCTGAAGCGCGTTCTGTAAGACTTGATTTACCGCCATTTACACTCGTTGGTGCAACAACAAGAGCTGGCGCATTATCAGCACCTTTAAGGGATCGCTTTGGCGTGTTATTGAGATTGGAGTATTATGATCATGCGTCACTTGCAGAAATTGTTGTACGTAGTGCGCATTTATTTGATGTTGACATTGAGCAAATAGCAGCACTTGAAATGGCGACACGCTCGCGTGGTACACCCCGTATTGCTAACCGTTTGCTAAAACGAGTGCGTGATTATGCACAGGTGCTCGGAGATGGTATGATAACGGAGGGACTGGCTAAGCAAGCGCTTGAGCTATTACAAGTTGATTCTAGAGGGCTTGATCATATTGACTATAAACTTGTGACCAATATGATTGAGCGCTTCCGCGGTGGCCCTGTAGGCTTAGATACGCTAGCAGCGTCTATTGGCGAGGAACGCGTAACGATTGAAGATGTGTACGAGCCATATTTAATGCAAATTGGCTTTATACAGCGTACGCCGCGTGGACGTGTGGCAACCCATTCAGCCTACGAACATTTTGGATATGAATATCCCCAACAAACCTAGAAGAAGGAAGTATTTTCATGCGTGTAGAAGATTTTGATTTTGAATTGCCAGAAGAGCTTATTGCACAAACACCACTTTTGGACCGAACAGCTAGTCGTTTAATGGTAGTAACGCCAGGCTCAAAAAATGTAGAGCATCATCATTTTGCTCATATTTTAGATGAGCTACAAGAGGGAGACTGCCTTGTGTTAAATGATACAAGAGTCTTACCAGCGCGTTTAATGGGCGTTAAAGAGGAAACGGGTGCTCATATAGAAGTACTGCTATTAAAGCAAATGGCAGGTACAGATGAATGGGAAACACTTGTTAAACCAGCTAAACGTGTAAAAGTCGGCACAGTTGTAACATTTGGAGATGGCTTACTGAGAGCTACTTGTACAGGCGAGCTTGCTCATGGTGGGCGTACATTTGAGTTTAAATATAATGGGATTTTTTATGAAATTTTAGAGCAACTTGGTGAGATGCCACTACCTCCATATATTCGTGAAAAATTAGAGGATAAGGATCGTTACCAAACCGTTTATGCAAAAGAGCGTGGCTCAGCTGCAGCACCGACTGCAGGCCTGCATTTTACAGAACAATTACTTGAGCAAGTAAAAGCAAAAGGGGTTGAAGTTGTATTCATCACTTTACATGTGGGACTTGGAACTTTCCGCCCTGTAAGTGTAGATTCAATTGAAAATCACGAAATGCATGCCGAATTTTATAGTGTAACGGAAGAAACGGCAGCTATTATCAATCGAGTAAAGAGCAACGGTGGAAAAGTGATTGCAGTTGGTACAACCTCTACACGTACATTAGAAACTATCGGCTCTAAATATGGTGGCGAAGTGCGAGCAGAACAAGGTTGGACGTCTATTTTCATTTATCCGGGATATGAATGTACTGTTGTGGATGGTTTAATCACAAACTTCCATTTACCAAAGTCTACCCTTGTCATGCTAGTAAGTACGCTTGCAACAAAAGAAACAATTTTAAGTGCATATCATCAAGCTGTAGAAGACAACTATCGTTTCTTTAGCTTTGGTGATGCTATGTTTATTCGTCCAAAAGGAGAATAAAGAAAAAATCGGAGTACTGTTTTTACTTTAGATAAGAGAGGAATTTTTATACTATGACACAACCAGCAATTCGTTATGAGCTACTTCATACTTGTAAGCAAACAGGAGCACGCCTTGGCATCGTGCATACGCCGCATGGCTCTTTTGAAACGCCAGCATTTATGCCTGTTGGTACACAGGCAACTGTTAAAACAATGTCACCTGAGGAATTAAAGGATATGAATGCAGGTATTATTTTGTCAAATACGTATCATTTATGGCTACGACCAGGTAATGATATTGTAAAGGAAGCGGGTGGCTTGCATAAATTTATGAACTGGGATCGCCCAATTTTAACAGATTCAGGTGGTTTCCAAGTGTTCTCACTTAGTCAATTCCGTAAAATCCAAGAAGAAGGGGTTCATTTCCGCAATCATTTGAATGGGGACAAATTGTTTTTAAGTCCAGAAAAGGCGATGGAAATTCAAAATGATTTAGGCTCGGATATTATGATGGCTTTTGATGAATGCCCACCTTACCCTGCGACATATGACTATATGCTGCAATCAGTAGACCGTACAACTCGTTGGGCTAAACGTTGTAAAGAGGCACATAAACGTCCAGAAGATCAAGGTCTATTCGGTATCATTCAAGGGGGAGAATACGAGGAGTTACGCCGTCGTTCTGCAGAAGCATTAGTAGAGCTAGATTTCCCAGGTTATGCAATTGGAGGGCTATCTGTTGGTGAGCCTAAGGATGTTATGAACCGAGTGTTGGAGTTTACAACACCATTAATGCCAACGAATAAACCACGTTATTTAATGGGGGTTGGGTCACCTGACTCATTAATTGATGGTGCAATTCGGGGCATTGATATGTTTGACTGTGTATTACCAACACGTATTGCTCGTAATGGTACATTAATGACATCTGAAGGCCGTTTAGTTGTTAAAAATGCAAAATATGCACGAGATTTCGGGCCGATTGATCCGCAATGTGATTGCTATACATGTAAAAACTATTCACGCGCCTATATTCGTCATCTAATCCGTACAGAAGAAACGTTCGGTATCCGTTTAACGACTTACCATAACTTACACTTCCTATTGAAGCTAATGGAACAAGTACGAGAGGCAATACGCGAGGACCGTCTTGGTGATTTCCGGGAAGAATTTTTCGAGAAATACGGCTTTAATGGACCGAACGCAAAGAACTTCTAATATTTAGTGCGGAAATCATGTAAATTTGTGTGATATATGAATATTTCTAGCAAAAAAATGTCTAACTTAGAAAAAACATTCGTCATATAGAAAAAATTTAGGCGTGTCCATCGCTTTTTTATGGTGGAATAGTCTATACTATATAAGAATTGGAAAGGGGGCAAGCATGATGGAACAATATTCTAGCTTAATCATGATTTTAATCATGTTCGTAGCAATGTGGTTTATTTTAATCCGCCCTGCTAAAAAGAGACAGCAGGAAACACAAAATATGCAGGGTAATTTGCAACGTGGAGATAAAGTTATTACAATCGGTGGCTTACATGGTGAGATTGACTCCATTGAGGACACAGCTGTGACAGTAAAAATCGCAGACAATGTTCGCGTAAAATTTGATCGTCAGGCAATCGGACGAGTTATCAATGATTAAAAATTGATTTTAAAGGCGTTGTCCAATATTAGTGGACAACGCCTTACACCATATAAATAGCTTTGTCAAAATGTAGAATTCATTTTTGACAAGGCTTTTTTGTATAAAAAGTAACGTACACGGTCACCTTATTGTATGGGGGTGACTGCATGGAAGAATATTTAACGATTATTTTTAGAACATGCTTTTTATATGTGTTTATCCTAATCATTTTTCGTTTAATGGGTAAACGAGAGGTCGGCGAATTGTCTGTAATAGATTTAGTCGTATCCATTTTAATGGCTGAGGTTGCAGCATTTGCACTCGATGATTTCGAAAGTCCTTTATTTAATGTCATTTTACCAATCATCGTGTTGTTTTTCATTCAAATAATATCTGCTTATTTGTCACTCAAAAATAAAAAGTTTCGTGACCTAGTTGATGGTGATCCAGTATTGCTTATTAGAGATGGTGTCATTTTAGAAAGTGAAATGCGGAAGCAACGCTATAATTTAGATGATCTATGTCAACAATTACGCGAAAATGGTAATGCTTCCGTTACAGATATTGCTTATGCCTATTTAGAGCCATCTGGCAATCTGTCCGTATATCAAAAAGATGAAAAGGCATTTGTTTACCCACTGATTATCGACGGTGATATTCAGGATAGGCATTTAAAAGTCTTGCATAAAGATGCTGATTGGTTAATGGCAGAGCTTGCTAAAAATAATATTACGGATAGTAACACTGTATTTTTTTGTGTTTGGGAGGAAAATCGGCTTCATATTCAGCTAAAAGAATCTTAAACTTTCTTGGCCAGTTTACGAAGGTAGCGTAAATCAGTTAGGCGCAACTGATTGGAAAATAGTAAGAAAGTAAATAGTAAAAACAAGGTTACACAGCTATTTAAAATAAAAGGTAGTGGCATAATTTGCATCAGGAAATACTGAGTGACACAAACAGCAATAAAGCAGCTATAGGGCACTACAAACATTCTAAATCCAGCTCGTAAGTTTTTGCGCTGTCTTACTGTTGCGATATGCAAGAATGAAGTTAATAAAACACCAAAGCCAATTGCTACAACGGCACCTTTTTCCTGTATCCCAGGCTGAGAAGCAAGTACGAACATGACAAAGAGCTTACCAAGACCACCATAAATGGAGTTCATCATTGCTGCACGAGCTTCACCGATTGCTTGTAATATAGAGTGCAATGGACTTTGTATATAATAAAAATAAAAAATAGGGGCCAATATTTTCACATAACCTCTATTTTCTTGTAAATGAAAGAGCTTTACAGCTAAGTCGTCTCCATGAACGAAAAAGTACGTAGCAGCAACACAGCCCACTAAGGAAGATAGTCGCAATGATACAGAAATACGTTCTTGTAGGAGTGGGATATGCTGACGTGCAACAGCATCACTTACTGCCGGTATAAGAACGATCGAAAGTGCTGCAGACACAAAAGCCGGGAATAATAAAAGAGGGACTAGTACACCCGAAATAACCCCATATAAAATTGTGGCTGCGGAGGCTGTCAATCCAGCCATTGTTAAAGCCTTTAAAAAAATGATAGGCTCTAAAAACCAAGTAAAAGATCCAAACAGCTTGCTTCCTGCAGAAGGAAGGGCAATCCGCAACATCGGGGAGGAAGGATATGCCTCGATTTTGTTTTTTCGTGTCAATAATTTTTTCTTTGAAACAATATAATGCATCCACAAATACAAGAAAGCAACGACTTCAGCTAGAAGTGTAATACCCATAGCGGAGGCTGCTGTAACGGCAGCGTTATCATAGGCAGCCACAAAGGGCAGCGTAAATGTGATGAAGCTAATGCGGATCATTTGTTCAATCATTTGAGCCCAAGCTGTTGGTGTAATTTTCGCAATACCTTGTAAATAAGCGCGCAATAGTCCAGAACCAACTGCCACTGGTACAGCAAAGAGTGCAATCCAAAGCGTAAATGTTGTTTGTTCATTATGTAAAAGCGTAGTCGAGATATATGGTATTGTAAGTGCAACAATCGGCATAAAGATGATCATGCCAATAAATGACCAAAGAATAGCCGTACGCATAACACCATAGATGCCTTCGCGTTTGTTTTTGGCTAGTAACTCTGCTACAATTTTTGCCACAGCGATAGGTAGTCCAAGTTGAATGAGTGAGATGAAGAAAATGAACGCCGGATAGACGGTCATATAAATGCCCACTGCCTCTTCACCAGCGATACGCATAAATTGCATTCTATAAAAGAAGCCAAAGAGTTTCGATAAAAAAATCACAAACATTAAAAATAGTGTACCCCGTACAAACGAACTCATGCCATCCGTCCCTTCTCAAGCCACAAAAATTCATTTATACTATTTGTATGCAAACATGTCTTACGATACAACTTTGATTGGAGATGATTCAAAATGAGTATGCAGTATGAGCAACTATTTGAAAAAATTCGTCCTGCAATCGATAGTAAGATAGAAGAGTTTAAACATTATCAATACGATGCGATTACAGCAGAGGAACTATGGCGCTATTGTATAGAGAAAAAATGGCGCAGAAAAAATATTGAACACTTACGTTTACATGAAATTATCGCCACTATTTTTGCAGTATCACCATCCGATATCGTATCATTTAATCAAGTAGAATTTTTACAAAGTAATGATTGGTTTACAGATTTGAATACAGAAGAGTTAAAAACGCTACTTGGTCCGGTTAAAATATAAGAAGAATGTATGAAATTTGTCAAATAATAAAAGAATACTAAAAGTGTTGAATTGACACCAAGCGCAACGTGTTTCATAATGAGTGTGTTGCGCTTTTTTTATTTGTCTAAGTATATGCAACAAAAACCTCCATATAATTTGGAGGCATAACATCTATTCAAATACACGGATAAATTTGCGCGTTATGAACGATTGAAATAAGTAGAGCAACCTTTTTGAAGCACAGGCAATATTATTCTAAAGGAAAAGGAGGAATAAACGTTTCAAAAGGACTTGCTATTATACTTGTTTGTAGTGTAAGGACTTGCCTTACCAATTCGAGGAGGATTTATAAATGAAACTAAAAAGTCGTATAGTTGCATTCGTACTGCTAATGGTTATTTTTGTAGCCACCATCGGTACGACTGTAGGCGGCGTCTTAAAGGACATTAAGCTAGGCCTTGACTTACAGGGCGGGTTTGAGGTTCTTTATGAGGTGACAGAATTACACAAGGGACAAAAAATTACACCAGAAGTTGTGTCGGCAACAGCAACTGCTCTTGGTGAACGTGTAAATGCTATCGGGGTAAGTGAACCAAGCATTCAGGTTGAAGACAAAAACCGTATTCGTGTGCAATTAGCAGGTGTCGAAGACCAAGAGTCAGCACGTAAATTATTGTCTACTTCTGCAAATTTAACATTCCGTGATGTCGATGACAATTTATTGTTGGATGGGAATGACTTGAAGCCGGGTGGGGCTAAAGGTTCCTTTGACCAGCAAAATCGTCCAATTGTTTCCCTAACATTAAAAGATGCGAAAAAATTTGCTGATATAACTAGTAAAATAGCTGCTAAACCTGCAGGTCAAAATTTACTCGTTGTATGGTTAGACTTTGAAGAAGGTGTTGATTCATATAAAGCTGAATCACAAAAAGCGAAGCCTCGCTATGCATCTGCGGCAACAGTTAATCAAACATTAAATACAACAGATGTAATGATTAGCGGGAACTTTACAGTTGAAGAAACAAAAAACTTAGCGGGTATTTTAGATGCTGGGGCACTGCCTGTAAAGCTTAATGAAATTTACTCTACCTCAGTTGGTGCACAATTTGGTGACCAAGCACTGAAAAGTACAATTTTTGCAGGTATTGTGGGCGTAGTAATAATTTTCTTATTTATGCTATTCTACTATCGCTTACCTGGCTTTATTTCCATCATTACACTTGCTATTTTCACTTTCCTAGTACTAGTTGTATTCGACTGGATTAATGCGGTGTTAACACTTCCAGGTATCGCAGCTATCGTGCTCGGTATAGGGATGGCCGTTGATGCGAATATATTAGCAGCGGAGCGTATTCGTGAAGAGCTAAGAGTAGGTTATACGGTGAAACAAGCATTCCAAATTGGCTCGAAGCAGTCTTTATCAGCAATTGTCGATGCACAGCTAACGACATTATTAGCAGCTGCTGTATTATTCCAATTCGGGACAAGCTCTGTCAAAGGGTTTGCAACGACATTAATTATTAGTATTTTACTAAGCTTCTTAACAGCTGTTTGGGGCTCTCGTGTATTACAAGGATTACTTGTAAATAGTGGCTATTTCAACAATCCAGCGTGGTTTGGTATTGCCAAATCTAAACAGCATAGCTTAGAGGAAAATATCGGAACATTAGATTTATCAACGAAATTTGATCGTTTTGACTTTGTACACAACCGTAAGAAGTTTTATACACTCTCATTAGCTATTTTAGTAGCTGGTTTAGTAGTTCTTGGTGTCTTCCGTCTAAACGTCGGTATTGATTTCTCAAGTGGTACTCGTGTGCAAATTGAATCGGAGCAAACGTTGATTAAAGAAGAAGTATCTAATTATATAGATAGTATTGGCTTCCCATCTGAAGATATCGTTTTGGCAGGTGAAAAGAGTAACGCTGCGGTTATCCGTTACAAACAGGACCTAACGCAAGCAGAAATTTTAAAATTCAAAAAAGAAGCAGGCGAAAAATATGGTCATGAACCTGGCGTAAGTACAGTGTCACCAACTGTCGGTAAAGAGCTTGTGAAAAATGCAATCTATGCATTATCTCTTGCGGCTATCGGGATCATTATCT
Organism: Lysinibacillus sp.; assembly: GCA_032053185.1. GTDB lineage: Bacteria > Bacillota > Bacilli > Bacillales_A > Planococcaceae > Lysinibacillus. The sequence goes on along the minus strand of DAMBVB010000004.1, from coordinate 118,569 downwards.
ATGTAGCGGTTCGTTTCGAATGGCGCATGGGTGTTGGGGCAATTGTCTCATTACTACATGACGTATTTTTAATTGTTGCTGTATTTAGTTTCATGCGCTTAGAAGTCGATATTACGTTTATTGCAGCCGTACTGACGATTGTCGGTTATTCTATTAACGATACGATCGTTACGTTTGACCGTATGCGTGAAAACTTAGAGCGATATGATACGATTAAAGACCGAGAATTGTTAGCCGATATCGTTAACAAATCACTACGTCAAACAATGGGTCGATCTGTTAACACCGTGTTAACGGTTATTATCGTGACAATGGCACTTCTTATTTTAGGTGCACCATCGATTCAAAACTTCTCAATCGCGTTATTAGTTGGTTTAATCACAGGTATGTATTCTTCCATTTGTATTGCTGCACAAATCTGGTATTCATTGAAGGTTCGTGAAATGAAAAAATCAGATGGTCAAATACACAAAAAAGAGAAAAAACAATGGGGTACTGACGAGCCTATTGTTTAACTTCTTTCAGAAGCAATGATGCCAAGGTATAATTGTTCATATGTCTTTATTGAAGCAGGGAAGGAAGCATTTCTTTCCCTGTTTTTTTAACTTCTTTCCGCTGAGGAATTCAGCAAATGCTCATAAATTCCAATGATGACTACTGCTATTTAAACGTTAAACGCAACAAAAAGAATCTGCTACTTTCCAAGGAAAGCAAGCAGATTTCTTTTCTTATTGCAGCTTGCTCTAGTACCGCTTCGCCAATGATTTGCTAGCAGAAATACTCACACCATCTGCAATTTCTGTTACAAAGCCAGCGACTTCTTTGACACTTTTCTGAAATTTGTTCTGAAGTGGCATTGTGCACCACTTGTGTAATGGAATCAAATACATTACCGGCTACGTGAATTTTTCCCTACATCATCCTGGACAGATGTTAATCTTTCATGCCCAGCAGCTGCTACATTTTTTGTATCCGTTTGAATTTTATTTGTCAGCGGGACAATTTTGCCAGCAGATTGATTTCTTCAGCAAGCTTTCGTACTTCATCTGCTACAACTACGAAGTCTTTGCCATGCTCGCCAGCTCGTGCTGTTTCGTCGTTCAGCTTCCTTTTTGTGGGATATATAAAGAGGAATTATCCTTTTTATATAATTTCAAAACGCCTGTTCTTTTTCTCTGAATTGATTGACAATAATCGTTGTTTGGCATAGAATAAGACTAACTTTTTTGTTCGATACAAGGTAGTTGGTCTCGGGAGCGAGGTCAGCCTTAGAACAGATGAGCTGAGTTTAGATGAGAATAGCTGAGAAATTGTTGAATAAGAGTAGTAGCATCAGTATGCAATTTAGAGAGTCAGTGGTTGGTGTAAACTGATTTGTAGCTTATGTGAATGGACTTATGAGAGTCGCTAATTATTTTCATCCAGCAGATGTTTTTTGTCACGAAAATGCATGCTGACGTACGTTATCATTGCGCTTTCGCACAAAAAAACATCTATGGGTCCAATGCCTCTGGCGAATGTTACGCCAAGGCGAAATGGATAATAGCGAACGGATTCCCCACGTTAAAGGGGGTGTTACGACTTAGATAAATCTTTTTGTCATTAACTCAAAAGATACGTCAATTTAACTGGCGAACTAAGGCTGAGCACTTAAGGGAGAGCAAATATGCTCTAATATGAGGTGGCAACGCGGTCATGATCGTCCTCTGCAATTAGGAAAAATCCTTTTTGTAGGGGGCTTTTTTTGTTGTTTTTATTTGCAGGGGGATGAATGCTGCGCTTTCGCACAATAAACATCCGCTATGTTACTGCGATATGCACAGAAAACATTTTGTTTCCCTGACGTCCCCAGGAAAGTACCCAGTCGGAACAGATATCAACAACACCATGCTTTGGTAAAATGCCATACAAATGATTTCTAATAAACTTTTGTCCATCATCGGGAATTAGGGGTAACATTTTGTTAAAACCTACGCCATGCATATAAGTTGATTGGAGTGGAGGCTGGGCGACTCCTTGGGGATTAGCAATAGAGGAACGGAGGCTAAAAGCATCACGTCCTGTGATAACGCCTTCGTGACCAACCTCGTAATGGCCCGAGACCCTGGAGCGAGCACATAGGGGAACGAAGGCTAAAACCATCACGTCCTGTGATAACGCCTTCGTGACCAACATCGTGTTGGCCCGAGACCCTGGAGCGAGCAACGCGAGTGAAGCGGCTCATCGGACGCCCCCAGGAAGCTCTGCTCTGCGCGAAAGCGAAGCGTCGGCGGCAAATGTTTTATCTGTGCGAAAGCGAAGCGTCAGCAACAAAGCGCCCAGCCGGAATGGAAATCAACCCTACGCTATAATGATCCTTTTTTCAACAAGAACCGATTTAGCAGCTAAACATTTGTAAGGCAAGCAGTAGTGGATTTTTAAGAAAAGGAGCTTGGTATTATGTTAACGATGAGTTCAAGAACGAAAATGAAAACCGTTAATGCTGATTCTTTAACACCGATTTTAATTTTTAGACGCCTACAAGGAAATCTTAAATTTTTACTGGAGAGTTCAGCCCAGCATGAGGGAGCAGGACGTTTTTCTTTTATCGGCGCTAATCCAAGAAAAACGTATAAAGGCTTTGGAGATGAGATTCAGGAATATTCGTCTAAGACTGGAAACACATATACACATAAAGGCGACATGTTTGTTTTATTAAAAAGATTAATGCCACGTATATCCAATACGACTCGATTCCCATTCTCAGGCGGAGCTGTTGGCTATGTTGGTCATGGTACAACAACGGTATTATCGACTGAGCAGACGAAAGTACAGCTACCAGATGTGCATTTTCATGTGTATGAGACGGTCATTGTGTTTGATCATGTAACAGATGAAGTTACTTTGATTCATACAAATATTGATGCAGAAAAAAAAGAACCAAATTTAGAAGAGTTGGCGGAGCAGCTTTTAAAAGGTAGAGAGAATGAGGATACAACTTGTAGTTATGAACCATATGAGTCGATTACGAATGAACAATTTGCAGATTCTCTTACAGCTATCAAAGCTTCATTAGATGATATGACAAGAGTCGTTCTATCAAAGCGTTTTTTAACAACTTTACAAGGTGATGCTTTCGCTTTATATCGTCAATTGCGTAAAAAACATCCTGCTCCTTATATGTATTATGTAGAGTTTGAGGATCATGTTGTCTTAGGAACATCTCCTGAAAGCCTAATTCGAGTAACAGGTAAACGTGTGATTGCGACACCAACAGAGGGGACATTGCCTAGAGGTTCCACAAAAGGTGAAGATTTAGAACAAGAACGAAAGCTATATGAAAACACAAATATTAGGAAGTCACATGCTGTACTTGTTTCTGCCGTGCAACAAGAGCTACAGTCTGTATGTTTCCGAGATTCCATTCAAGTCATTGAGGCAGTGAGAATTGAGCGTTCAAAGCATGCATTATATATGACCTCGAGAGTCGAGGGTCAAATATTACCGATGCTTCATGCACTGGATGTATTAGCTGCGACGTTACCAACTTTTGCATCAACAGGTATCCCAAAGGATAAGGCAAAGGACTATTTAGAAAAATCTAGTCGAACTGCTGGGATATTTGGAGGAGGTCTTGGATTTATTGGCTTTAACGGTCATCTTGATTTTGCATTAACAGGGAAAGCCATTGTCATAGAAAATGCAACGATGCATATGCGATCAACTGTAACGATGACCAAATACACCAATGTTAAGGAAGTTTTAAAACAAGTAGAAAAGGACGAACAGGAATTTTTGCAGCTACTTGAAAAAGAAGGAGGCCAACTTTAATGGAAGGTATTCGTCAAAAAGTACAACAACGAGGGCATTTGATGTATGAGGAAATGCTACAGGCAGCAACATGGATGTTCCAAGATGACACACCAAAAGAACAAATCGCAAGCTTTTTAACGGCATTATCTGTCAAAGGTGAAACTGCTCATGAAGTAGCGGCATTAGCCACAACTATGCGTTCGTTTGCATTAGATGTACCAGCAAACGAAGGGATCTATATGGATAACTGCGGTACTGGTGGCGATGGTCTTAATACATTTAATATCAGTACAGCTTGTGCCTTTGTATTAGCGGGGGCTGGTGTCAAAATGGCGAAGCACGGTAATCGCAAAATTTCTTCGGCATCAGGAAGTTCTGATGTTTTGGAAGCACTCGGTATTCATACGAATATTTCCATTGAACAAACTATGGATCTGTTAGCGAAAGAAGGAATCGCCTTTTTGTATGCTCCAAATGTCCATCCGAAATTAAAGCGAATTGGTGAGGTTCGTCGGGCACTTGGCACGCCAACTATTTTTAATCTTGTCGGTCCTCTTACGAATCCAGTGCCTTTATCGACGCAATTTACAGGCATTAACCGTCCTAATTTTGTCATGGAATACGCATCCGTATTACAAATGCTTGGGCGGGAACGTGCGATGGTCGTTTCTGGGCCACTAGGATTAGATGAGGCGTCATTAGCTGGTCAAAATACTTTTGTTTTAGTAGATAAGGGAGACTTGATTCCATTTTCATTAACTGCGGAGGAAGCGGGTCTCAGCTATGCATCAATTGAGGCTATTCGTGGAGGTAATGCAGATGAAAACGCAGCAATTATGCGTAAATTATTAGCCGGCGAACAAAGTGCTTATTTTGACACAGTTTTATTGAATGCTGGTATTGGGTTGTTCAGCTATGGAATTGCTGAAACCGTTAGAGAAGGTGTAGAAATGGCGAAGGATAGTATTTTTAGCGGGCGTGCACTCCGAAAATTAGAGGCAGTCGTTGCTTATAGTGAGCATATTAACGAAGTGGGGGTCCGCGATGAATATCTTAAATAAAATTCTCGAACAAAAAAAGATTGAAGTTCGTGCTTTACTTGAACAGCCCGACCCATTAGCGAATTTTACAGAAAAACCGCGTCCATCGTTGTTTGAGCAATTGCGAAAAGCTGAAATATTACAAGTTATTTCTGAAATGAAGCGTGCGTCCCCCTCAAAAGGACTAATCGCGGAAGGGGCAGATCCAGTGGCTCAAGCAAAAATTTATGCAAAAGCAGGGGCAGCGGCCATTTCTGTTTTAACAGATAAACAGTTTTTTAAAGGCTCCTTTGATGATTTAGCTGCAGTTGCAAATGCTGTTCAGACGCCCCTTCTTTGCAAGGATTTTATGATCGATCATGTGCAAATTCGATTTGCAAAGGCATCAGGTGCATCCATTATTTTATTAATTGTGGCCGCGTTAACCGATCAAGCATTACGTGATCTGTATAGCTATGCAACAGGTTTGAATTTAGAGGTATTAGTGGAGGTGCATGATATAAAAGAGCTTGAGCGGGCAATTGCAGTTGGTGCCAAACTAATTGGCGTTAATAACCGTGATTTACGCACCTTTGAGGTGAGCTTAGAACGCACACGTGAAATTGCTAAAGCTTTTCCGTTCGAAGAAGAGAAAGTATTAATAAGTGAAAGTGGGATTTGGACGCAAGAAGACGCTAAAGCGGTGGCGGCCATGGGAGCTAGTGGCGTTCTTGTAGGTGAGTCATTAATGCGCAGTGGAGATGCAGGTTCTTCTCTAAAAAGTTTTCAGGTCAATAAGGTGGGGGCATTTGTATGACGAAGGTAAAAATTTGTGGGCTGAAGGAACAACAGCATGTACAGGCTGCAGTAGAGGCAGGAGCGGCTGCAGTTGGTTTTGTCTTTGCACCAAGTAAACGACGAGTGACGGTTGAACAGGCACAGCAATTAGCCAAATATGTGCCAGAGAGCGTTTTAAAAATTGGTGTTTTTGTCAATCCAAGCGCAGAGGAATTACGTGCAGCGGTAGAAAAAGTGCCATTAGATTATGTGCAATACCACGGGGAAGAGTCTCCGGAATTTATTCGTCAGCAAGGTTATCCAGCCATTAAAGCTTTGTCCGTTAGAGGTGCTAAAGATGTTCACATGGCTGCAAACTATGATGTGGACTATTACTTATTTGATGCACCAGGGACAGATTTTAAAGGTGGCAGTGGTCACACGTTTGATTGGACCCTCTTAGAGTTGGTAGGGATTCCGCGAGAAAAGCTAATGTTAGCAGGTGGTTTGCAAGCTGAAAATATTGAAGAAGCTGTATCGCTTGTGTCGCCATCAATGGTTGATGTATCGAGTGGTGTGGAGACAGACGGTATAAAAGATATAGCGAAAATAAACGCGTTTTTACAGGCAGTGCAGAAGGGGAGAGCATAGTGGTGAATTCAATTGCAAATAGTGTACCGACAAAGGAAGGGCGTTACGGAAAATTTGGTGGACAATTTGTTCCGGAAACATTAATGACAGCTTTGTTGGAATTAGAGACGGCCTATGAAGAGGCGATGAATGATCAAGCGTTTACTGAGGAATTGGCCTATTATTTACAACAATACGTTGGTCGTGAGACGCCATTGTATTACGCAGAAAATTTAACAAAAGAGCTAGGCGGCGCGAAGGTTTATTTAAAGCGTGAAGATTTAAATCATACGGGAGCCCATAAGATTAATAATGCGATTGGTCAAGCCCTTCTTGCAAAACGCATGGGTAAAAAGAAAATAGTGGCAGAAACAGGTGCAGGGCAGCATGGAGTAGCAACGGCCACAGCATGCGCATTATTGAATCTTGAATGTGTTGTATTTATGGGCGCAGAGGATATCAAACGCCAACAATTGAATGTCTTTCGCATGGAGTTACTCGGTACAAAAGTAGAGTCTGTAGAAACAGGGTCAAAAACATTGAAGGATGCTGTCAATGCAGCACTGCGCTACTGGGTGACAAATGTTGAGGATACTCATTATATTTTAGGCTCGGCTTTAGGGCCACATCCATTCCCGAAAATCGTAAGGGATTTCCAGCGTGTAATTGGTGTTGAAACTAGAGAGCAGATTTTAAATAAGGAAGGACGTTTACCAGATGCAGTCATTGCTTGTATAGGCGGTGGTAGTAATGCAATCGGTATGTTCCATCCTTTTGTCGATGACGAGACTGTAGCGCTATACGGCGTAGAGGCAGCAGGCAGTGGCATTGGGACAGGTAAGCATGCAGCAGCCATTGCTGGTGGTCAGCTAGGCGTTTTACATGGTGCATACATGTATGTATTACAAGATGAAAATGGCTTTGTGCAGGAAGCACATTCTATTTCAGCTGGTTTAGATTATCCAGGGAAGGGCCCAGAGCATTGTTATTTACATGATATTGGGCGTGTTCAATTTGATTCGATTACAGATAGCGAAGCACTTGAGGGCTTGCTATTACTGAGTAAAACGGAAGGTATACTACCTGCACTAGAAAGCTCTCATGCCATTGCTTATACAGCAAAACTTGCGAAGACAATGTCTATAGATGACATCATTGTTGTGTGCTTATCTGGCCGAGGAGATAAGGATGTCCATACTGTCCGACAAGTATTAGGAGGAAAAATGTAATGACGACACTACAGCAAGCAATTGAACAAACGAAAATTGCTGGACATAAAGCATTTGTACCATATATTATGGCGGGCGATGGAGGTCTGGAAACTTTGAAGCCAACGATTTTGAAGCTACAGCAAATGGGTGTAACGGCCATTGAAGTGGGTATACCATTCACCGATCCTGTAGCGGATGGACCGACGATAGAGCAAGCAGGTGAACGGGCTTTAGCAGAAGACGTGACATTACGTAAAGTGCTAGAAGCATTAGCTTCATTTAAAGAAGAAATTCAAGTTCCGTTAGTTGTCATGACTTATTTTAATCCTGTTTTAGCTTTTGGGTTAGAGGCTTTTGCTAAAGCTTGTATAGCAGGGGGTGTTAAAGGGTTAATCGTTCCTGATGTACCGCTTGAAGAAAGTGCAATCTTACGTGATACTTTAAATCCTCTTGGTATCGACATCATCCAGCTTGTATCGTTAACAAGTCCTCCTGGGCGAATTGCACGTATCGCGGCTGCTAGTCAAGGGTTTGTCTATGCTGTGACAGTCAATGGAATTACAGGGGCCCGTGCAAGATTTGCAGATGATTTACATGGTCATTTTGCACGCTTACGTGAAGCAAGCCAAATACCAGTCCTAGCTGGCTTTGGAATTTCAACTCCTGAGCAGGTGGTAAGTATGGGGGCACTTAGTGATGGTGTAATCGTAGGTAGTGCGATCGTGACAGCATTGCATGAGGGTAATTTGGAGAAGGTTGACGCATTAGTATCTGCTTCAAAAGAAGTATTTCAGAAGTCTACTCTTTAAACGGAGTAGGCTTTTCTCTTTTTGGATTGTTAGAGAATAGTAGAAACGACGACGGGCTGCCACAACTTTACAGGTAAAACTATCATTCTAGCAGATAGTGCGGATAGGTAAGATTTTCGGTATAATAGCTTTCGTGAGGAAGTGAAAAGATGATTCTATCGAAAAAGAGATGGCAAGTAGAGCGCCCAGACGCGAAGCTTGTCCAAACATTACAAAATGACCTACAATTATCTGCGATTGCAGCAAAAATTTTAGCAGCACGAGGCTGCGAAACAACTGCTGACGCAGAGAGCTTATTAAATATGACAGAAGCAAGTATCCATGACCCGTTTTTAATGCACGGCATGGCAGAAGCAGTAGCACGTATTGAGCAAGCGCTTGATAATGGAGAGAAAATCTTAGTATATGGCGATTACGATTCCGATGGAGTCACTAGCACGACAGTCATGCTGAATGTGTTACTTGATCTCGGTGCCGATGTTTCGTTTAAAATACCAAATCGTTTTAATCACGGCTATGGACCGCACGAAGTACTATTTCGTGAAGCGCATGACGAGGGTGTTCAACTAATTATTACAGTTGATAATGGTATTTCAGGGATTGAACCGATTCGTATCGCGAAGGAACTAGGTATGGATGTTATCGTTACAGATCACCATGAACCAGGCGATGAATTACCACCTGCCGATATTATTTTACATCCCCGTATACCAGAAGGACATTATCCATTTGGTGAGCTAGCAGGTGTGGGTGTAGCGTTTAAGTTAGCTCATGCTTTATATGGGGAACTGCCAACTCATTTATTTGAATATGTCGCTGTTGGAACAGTAGCGGATTTAGTACCATTAGTGGATGAAAACCGCTACCTAGTTAAGCGAGGAATAGAAGAAATGCGTCGTTCACTTAGCCCTTGGGTACAAGCGATGTGTAAAGTTGCAAGTGCAGAGCAAGCTAAAATCAGTGAAGAAACAATCGGCTTTTACTTTGGACCGCGTTTAAATGCAGTTGGTCGACTTGGAGAAGCGGCACCAGGCGTAGAGCTATTAATGGCTGAGGATAATGCTAAAGCAACAGCCTTGGCGAAACAGCTTAATACATGTAATAGTGAGCGCAAAGATATTGTAAAGAGTATTACAGATGAGGCCATTGCTCTCATTGAATCAGATAAAAAAATTGGGGATTCACTCGTTTTAGTGATCGCTGGAGAAGGCTGGAATGCTGGGGTAGTAGGGATTGTCGCGTCTCGTCTTGTAGAGCTTTATTATCGTCCAACCATTGTACTGTCACTAGACTATGAAAAAGGAACAGCTAAAGGCTCAGCTCGTAGTATTGAAGGATTCCATTTATTTAATGAACTAGCGAAAAATCGAGATATATTACCTCATTTTGGTGGGCATCCTATGGCAGCAGGGATGACATTACCCATTGAGCATGTGGATGAACTAAGAACACGCTTAGATACTCAAGCAAGAGCATGTTTATCAGAAGAGCAATTAACACCTGTACTCAATATTGATATTCCATTAAAAATGGATGAAATTTCAGCAGATGCCATTGAAGAGATTTCTACGCTTGGTCCATATGGTACGGATTTTCCGAAGCCTGTTTATGTGCTCGAAGATGTGGAGATAGCTTCCATGCGGAAAATTGGCGCAGCAGAAAATCATATAAAAATGGAATTGACGGATGGCTATGAAAAATTGGATAGTGTCGGTTTCAATAAAGGACATTTACACGACGAGTTAACATATGGAATAAAAGTTTCATTTACTGGAGATTTACAAATTAACGAGTGGCAAGGACGTAAAAAAGCACAATTTATGATAGAGGATGTCCAAACGACTGAATGGCAATTATTTGATATTCGTGGTATTCGACAAACATCACGCTGGTTAAATACGGTTCCAAAAGAGGAGGCAACATTCATCGCCTTCCGTCCAGAGACGATTACCTATTACGAGTCGTTAATTGGTGTGCCAATCCTAGCAGTGGATCCTACGCTTTCAAATGTAGAACAAAGCAATTTTATCGTGCTACTAGATTTGCCACAAAATGTTCAAATGTTAGAAAATGTCTTACGAAAAACAGCACCTTCTCGTATATATGCACACTTTTACATGCCTGATTCGCAGTACTTCAATGGATTGCCTACACGTGAGCAATTTTCCTGGTATTATAAGTTTTTAAAAAATCGTCCTGCTTTCCCGTTAAATATGCATTTGGCTGAATTAGCGAAACATACAGGTTGGCCGTTGGATGCATTAAAATTTATGACACAGGTGTTTTTTGAGCTTGGGTTTGTTAAAATGGAGAGTGGATTGACGACTGTCAACGTGAATGTACCAAAACAGGCACTTACAGAGGCACCGTCTTACAAACAGCGTTCAGAACAGATTGAAATGGAGCAAAAGCTTGTATATGCCCCTTATATAGAATTAAAACAATGGTTTGATGAACGAATATATTAATATACGAAAAAGTTTCGTAGGAGGAACGATAACATGGATTTAAAGCAATATGTAACAACGGTTGAAAACTGGCCGAAGGAAGGTATCAGCTTCAAAGATATTACAACAATTATGGATAACGGTCAGGCATACAAATATGCAACAAATCAAATCGTAAGTTACGCAAAAGAATTAGGTGCTGAGCTTGTGGTAGGTCCTGAAGCTCGTGGCTTCATTATCGGATGTCCAGTTGCTTATGCGCTTGAAATTGGTTTTGCACCTGTTCGTAAGCCAGGAAAATTACCACGTGAAGTGATAAGTGCTGACTACGGCCTTGAATATGGTAAAGATACGCTAACAATGCACAAAGATGCGATTAAACCAGGTCAAAAAGTATTAATCTGTGATGATTTACTTGCGACTGGTGGTACAGTTGAAGCAACAGTACGCTTAGTTGAACAATTAGGTGGTCAAGTTGTTGGCTGCGCATTCCTTATCGAGTTAACAGAGCTAAACGGTCGCGCAAAACTTGGCGATTTAAACATAAAAACACTTATTCAATATTAATACCATTTCTTTTAATAAAGAAAACAAAAAGCGTCACATCGTTGTGGCGCTTTTTTATGTGCGTAAATTGGTTAGTTTGAAAAGATTGAGAAGGTAATGAGATGTTAGGAAAAATATTCGATGATTATGATATTTTGTCTAGCTTCTTCAAAATGGATAAGGCAATATAAATTACAATTTAGTGCCTCAGGCTGCAAGTACCGGTCTTTGGGATATAATGCTTCCGATAAAAACAAAGGATGATTTGTATGCTTTAAACCCTGATTTTAAGACACTTGCTGACTATACAAAGGTCAATAAAGTGGGGGGCGTTCATGTATTTACGCTCGACACAAAAGAAGGGGTAGCAGAGGTTAGAAACTTTTGCCCACTCTACGGTATTGATGAGGAAGCTGCAACAGGTACCTCAAATGGGGCGCTAACCTATTATCTTTTTCATAACAATATTTTAAACGAATATAACCAAGACTACTTGTTCCTTCAAGGGCATAGCATGGGCAGGCCTTCTAACATTGTGACAAAATGAATCAATAAAAATAAGCCAAGAGTTATGGTAGGAGGGAAAGCAATTATCTTGTCAAAAGGGGAATTATGCTAGGGAGATAATTTTTTCATGAAAGAGTACTTCAAAAATCTTTCAAGAAATGAAGGTGTCAAGATGAAGAAGCGTATTCATTATAGCTGGTTTATTTTAGTCGTAACCTTTTTCTCATTATAGTTGCAGGGTAATACACTGTCATCATCAGGGGGATGTATGAGTAACCGCTGTACTTTCTTTTATGGGCGTGTTTAATCTTGTAGGCATTGGTTTTGGTATTACCTTTTAAGAGGAAAGCCTCTACTATTAATGCAAGGGTCGCTCACTTTACTGACAATTTTTACAATATTTCATGGATAAGATTGGATTGCAACAGTGCCTCCAACGATGCGTATTTCTAGACAAATTTTTGGTACAAATAAAAGTTGCATTATTTTCGCATCATAAGTAGGAGCTGCTTATGGTGGAGGCCTTATCTATAAGTTGTTCAATTCATATACTTGAGCCTTTTTCCGTTCTATGCATTGGCAAGTTTATTTGTCATCATCGTGAAAAAACAAACACCTCATCATGCCAATACTTGCTAACTAGGTTACTCGTTCGGTGTGGGTGCGATTCTTGGTATTTTATCAGCGGTCAGCATTTTACAGCATCGAGCCGTTCCTCCGATTTTGTTTTTGTTGCCGCTTCTCTTTCGCACAAGATACATACTAAGTGAAATAGTCGCTTTGTCGAAGAGCCTATACGACACCTTCATTGCATTGAAGCAATCGTTATAACAGCATGTAGTTAAAGCCGGTATCATAGCGGCTTCAACTTTTTCAGGTGAAAATTTTTTGACATTGTTCAAACAAAAGTTTATAATATAAACAAATATAATAAAAGGTGATGCTATGAATGAAAGAGAACAGGCGGTCCTTGCATTAATTCGCCAGAATCCGTTTATGTCTCAACAAGAGATGGCCGATCACATGAAGCTATCTCGTCCAGTTCTTGCTAATTTAGTGTCGAGCTTAACGAAGCAGGGGAAAATTGTAGGTCGTGCTTATATTTTGCCCGAGGAAAATGAAATCATTTGTATCGGTGGAGCCAATCTCGACCGAAAGTTTCATGTCAAAGGGAATGTTCAATTCGGTACGTCCAATCCTGCTAGCTCTTCATTTAGTGTAGGGGGTGTTGGGCGAAACATTGCTGAAAACTTAGGTAGATTAAATCATCAAGTAACCCTGCTGACTACTGCCGGCAAAGATGCTGATTGGCAAGTGGTCCAAGAAGCTTCTGAGCCATTTATGAATTTACGTTATGTGGAGCAGTTACCTGACGCTTCGACTGGTTCCTATACTGCGGTTATGGATGAGCAGGGCGAGCTAGCGCTAGCAGTAGCAAATATGGAAGTATACGATCTTTTATTGCCAAGTTTGCTAAAAAAACATGAGGCAATGCTAATGAATGCGGGCTGCTTTATTATGGACTTAAACTGTCCAAAGGAAACAGTGGCTTACATTCAGCAGGTGGCAATTGCCCGTGACATTCCATTTGTCATCGTACCGGTATCTTCGCCAAAAATAAATCGATTACCGGATACGTTACAAGGTGTGACATGGTTTATTTGTAACACAGATGAAGCAGAGACGATTGTTGGTCATAAAATCGAAAATTCTGCGCAGTACGAAAAGGCTTTACAGCAACTTCTTACATTAGGTGCTGAACAGGTAATTATTACTGCGGGTAGCAAGGGTGTGTATGCAGCTTCCACTACAACGAAGCCAAGTCAATTCGCAGCTAAAGCTATAGAAAAAATTGAAGATGTAACAGGTGCAGGAGACGCCTTTGTCAGTGCTGTAATCCATAGCTGGCTTACTGGGCAACCCTTTGCAACATGTATTGATGCAGGCTTAACGAATGCCAAAAATACACTTGCATCCCCATATACCGTAAGACCTGAGCTATCAGTAGATTTGTTAAACAGTGAAATGGAGGAATAACAACATGAAAGAATTCATCGTATTATCAGAAGAAGTAAAAGCAGGGCAAGCGAAAGGTTTACCAATCGTAGCATTAGAATCAACAATTATTTCTCACGGAATGCCCTATCCACAAAATGTACAAACAGCACGAGAAGTAGAACAAATTATTCGTGATAATGGTGCAGTACCTGCAACCATTGCATTAATCGATGGTAAAATCAAAATTGGTTTATCGGATGAAGAGCTTGAAATGTTCGGTAATGCACAAGGTGTAGCAAAAGCATCTCGTCGTGACTTAGGCTATCTTTTAGCATCAAAAAAATTAGGAGCAACAACTGTAGCTGCAACAATGATTTGTGCGGAGCTAGCTGGTATCGAAATTTTTGTAACTGGCGGTATCGGTGGCGTACACCGTGGTGCTGAAACAACAATGGATATTTCGGCAGACTTAGAAGAATTAGCACAAACAAATGTTGCTGTCATTTGTGCGGGTGCTAAGTCCATTTTAGATATTGGTTTAACTTTAGAATATCTTGAAACAAAAGGTGTACCAGTTGTTGGATACGGTACAGATGAACTGCCAGCATTTTATACACGTCAAAGTGGTTTTGATGTAAACTTCAAGATTGATACACCAGAGGAAGTGGCAGAAATGCTACGTGCAAAATGGCAATTAGGCTTAAAAGGTGGTGCTGTCATTGCTAACCCAATTCCAGAGTCTGAAGCGCTTGAGAATGCATTTATTACAGAAATCATTGAAAAAGCTTTAGTAGAAGCAGAAGAAAACGGTATTCACGGTAAAAACGTGACACCATTCTTACTTGGAAAAGTTAAAGAATTAACAGCAGGTAAAAGTCTTGATGCCAATATTGCATTAGTAAAAAATAATGCAGTAGTTGGGTCAAAAATTGCTGTAGCATATAATAAATTAAGCTAAACAACGAGACCCTTTGCGAAATATTACATTCGCCAAGGGTCTTTTTATTTGTTTATGGGGATATTTTTTCCATTTTTCACATTGTTCACGAGAATAACTAAACAAAATGACACAGTTACTTTACAATAGCGCATAATATTTTATACAATTAAGTTTATATCTAATCTGAAAAATTTGACGAGCAAGGTGGACATGTTATGGCGAAAGAGCAAATTTTGACTCCCGGGGACGTTTTTGAGTTAGTCAAATCCTACATGAATGAGAAAAATGTCGCATTCGTGAAAAAAGCATATGAATTAGCAAGGGATGCCCATATTGAGCAATTCCGAAGCTCGGGTGAACCGTATATTATTCACCCTGTGCAAGTAGCTGGTATTTTAGCTGAATTGCAAATGGATCCTGAAACAGTTGCGGCTGGGTTTTTACATGATGTTGTCGAGGATACGGATTTTACGCGCGACGATTTAGTTCGTGAATTCGGCGAAGAGGTTGCGATGCTTGTAGACGGTGTAACAAAACTAGGGAAAATTAAATATTTATCTAAAGAAGCGCAACAAGCAGAAAATCATCGAAAAATGTTTGTAGCGATGGCGCAAGATATTCGTGTCATTTTGATTAAACTGGCAGACCGCCTACATAATATGCGCACGTTAAAGCATTTACCAGCAGAAAAACAACGCCGTATTTCTAAAGAAACGCTTGAAATTTTTGCACCACTTGCGCATCGGCTTGGGATTTCGACTGTTAAATGGGAGCTTGAGGATACAGCACTTCGTTATTTAAATCCACAGCAATATTATCGCATTGTCAGCCTTATGAAGAAAAAACGTGATGAGCGTGAAGCCTATTTAGACAATGTCATGGCTGAGATGAAGTCACAGCTTACAGAGGTTGAAATTGAAGCGGATATTTATGGTCGCCCAAAACATATTTACAGTATTTATCGTAAGATGGTGTTACAAAAGAAACAATTCAACGAGATTTATGATTTATTAGCCATTCGTGTACTTGTCGATAGTATTAAAGATTGCTATGCCGTACTTGGGATTGTGCATACATTATGGAAGCCAATGCCTGGACGTTTTAAAGATTATATTGCGATGCCAAAACAAAACCTATATCAATCACTGCATACAACAGTCATTGGTCCTTATGGTGACCCATTAGAAGTTCAAATTCGTACAAAGGAAATGCATAAAATTGCCGAGTACGGGATTGCAGCGCATTGGGCGTATAAAGAAGGTAAAAAAGTTGATAATGCAAAACAAAATGTCGACCAAAAATTAACCTGGTTCCGAGAAATTTTAGAATTCCAAAACGAATCTTCTAATGCTGAAGAATTTATGGAATCTTTAAAATTCGATTTATTCTCTGATATGGTCTACGTATTCACGCCTGAAGGAGATGTCATTGAATTGCCAGCGGGCTCTGTACCTATCGACTTCGCATACCGTGTGCATTCAGAAGTTGGAAATCGTACAATTGGCGCAAAAATCAATGGTAAAATGGTACCGCTTGATACACCGTTAAAAACCGGAGATATTATTGAAATTTTAACGTCTAAGCAATCTTTTGGTCCAAGCCGTGATTGGCTAAAAATAGCTCAATCCTCACAGGCGAAAAATAAAATAAAGCAGTTTTTCAAACGTCATCTTCGTGAGGAAAATATCATCAAAGGTAAAGAGATGATTGAAAAGGAAATCCGTGCACAAGATTTTGACGTCAAAGAAACAATGTCGGCGGAAAACTTGAAGCGTGTATGCGAAAAATTTAACTACACAAATGAAGAAGATTTATATGCTGCTGTCGGCGTAAATGGAATTACAGCTCAGCAAGTTGCTAATCGCCTAGCGGAAAAACGTCGCAAAGAGCGTGAACAGGAAGAAGCGCTTGAGAAAATTGAGCAAAAAATGAAACACCCTATTCCACAAAAACGTACGGAATCGGGTGTTATCGTAAAAGATATCGACAATATGCTTATTCGACTTTCACGTTGCTGTACGCCAGTTCCTGGTGATGAAATTGTAGGCTTCATTACGAAAGGAAGAGGTGTTTCAGTGCACCGTGCAGACTGTCCAAATATCCAAGTAGAAGATGAGCAGGAGCGCTTAATTGAGGTTGAATGGGAACACGGACTGACGCCAGAGAAAAAAGAATACCCTGTCGATATTGAAGTTTCAGCCTTCGATAGACCAGGCATTTTAAATGAAATCATGCAAATTGTTAGCGAAACAAAAACGAATATTTTAGCAGTGAGTGGTCGTGCAGATCGTGATAAAATGGCAACGATTCATTTAACGATTTCGATTTCAAATATTTCGCATTTGCATAAAGTGGTGGAACGTATTAAGCAAACACCTGATATATATTCAGTGCAACGTGTTATTAACTAATGGGGATGGTTGGACAGTGGTGACTTTAATGTACTGAAAGTGGATCTTCTTGTTCATTCAAAGCGAGAATTGAGGTTTTAAAGAATGAAAGTAGTTTTACAACGTAGTAAAGCAGCCTCTGTTACAGTTGACGGAAAAGTAACGGGAGCTATTGATAGCGGTTATGTTCTTCTAGTGGGCATTACACACGAAGACAAGCAAGAGGATGTTGCATATTTAGCAAAAAAAGTAGCAAATCTCCGTCTTTGGGAAGATGCTGATGGAAAAATGAATCATTCCATTTTAGAGCATGGAGGGGCTATTCTATCCGTTTCACAATTTACATTGTATGGGGATGCAAAAAAGGGGAATCGTCCGAGTTTTACAAGTGCAGCAAGGCCAGAAGTTGCGGAACCGTTATGGGAGGCTTTTAATAATTCCTTACGTGAACACGGTTTACATGTGGAGACAGGAATATTCGGTGCAATGATGGATGTTGCACTGACAAATGATGGTCCTATTACAATACTTCTTGAGTCCAAATAAATGGTACATTTCCTATGATTCCTTCATACATTAATTAGTATGGTTCGTTTTTTAGGAAGGAAGTGTATGAAAGATGATGCAGGTAGGAAGCATATCAAATCCATATTTATACGAAACTCTTAACATGATGATTGGTCAGGCAATTGTAGTGCAAACGAAGAAAAATATTCAGCAGGGAAAATTAATCTCTGTATTACCTGACGATGTTGTTTTAGAGGTTAGCCGTACACCATTTTTCATTAGTATGAAGGAAATTGTATGGGTTACGCTAGCAACAAGGAAAAAATAAGCGTGTAATGTAAGTTGGAGCGTGTGTAAAATCGGCAAACATCATGACTTTGACTTGCTTTATGACTACTATAGTGAAAGCGTTATTTACAACCGTCTCATAATTGATGGATCATCATAAAAAAAGCTGCAAGGGAAGTACAAGTTTACTTTCCTTTGCAGCTTATTTTTTATCCCACATTATAATAGAATAAGTGGGGATGAAGAAAGTCCCCGCTTATTTTTCGTTAAAGTAATTTAAAATGCCTTGGTAGATGCCGAGAGTAGCTTGTTCACGGAATTTAGCGGACGTAATAACACGTTCCTCACTACTATTACTTAAGTAGCCCAGCTCAATGAGGGCGGCTTGTTGACGATTTTCTCGTAGAACTAAATAATTTCCTTGTTGGGTACCGCGATTTTTTAGATCGATTTTATTTGAAAGTCCATTATTTATTGCCTCTGCAAGACCTTGTTGATTGCTGTTCATATAATAGGAGGTGAAGCCATTAATGGAGCTATCATCTATTGCATCATAATGAATACTAATAAAAGCATCTGCCTCATACTGGTGCGCAATTGATACGCGTTTACGGAGTGCTACATATTCATCTGATTCTCTTGTCATGACAACATTTGCTCCAGCAGCACTCAACTTTGAAGCAAGAAGAGAGGCTGTTTTCAATGTAATTTCCTTCTCATTTGTTCCACGTTGTCCGGTAGTGCCGTGATCATTTCCTCCATGTCCAGCATCTACGACAATCGTTAGCCCATTTAAAGTGCCTTTTTTGCGTGGTTCAGATTTTTCCTTTTTTACAGCAGTAGCGGCTTTGCTCGACGAAGTAGTAGTCACGACCCAGTTCGCTACAAATGCAGTTTTGTCATCTACTTGTATTTCGTAAAAGTCATTTTTAGCGCCTACAATAGGGTAGGTTTCCCCAGCATCTACACGTACAACAACATCAGCAGTTGTTGTTGCATCTGTCCGTAGGTTTGTCCCATTATAAATGATTGTGACAGTTTCAAGCTCTGAGGAAGAAGCAGCAGATTTTGATGTCGTATTTTCTATATTTGAAAAAGTACCATAAAAGCTATAAACCCAGCCTGCTTTTTTATCGCTATATTGAATTTGTACCCAGTTATGCTCTTGAGCCAGCACTTTAAATGCTTGTCCCTTTGAAACAGTTCCTATTTTTTTAGCATTTAAGTCGGGCTTTTGGCGCACATTCAGTGCATCCACTAAAACTGTAAAGGTTGCATCTTTGTTGATTTTTTTTGTAGATACTTCAACTTTAGATTCATCAGCCTCGGCCTTAACCTTTTTTTCAGATAGGTCATTGATTGTAACATAGTCAGTAGATACCCAACCTACTAGTCCGTTCCAATCTATTTTCGCCCATTCGCCATTTTTTTCAATAAGTTTTGCCTGGTTGCCTATTGATAATTGTCCAAGAACTGCTGAAGATATGTCAGGCTCAGTACGAATATTTAGACGATCGACTTGTGAAATCAACGTTTTATCAATCGTTTGTTTATCGTTTATTGAAGCTGTTAGCCAAGATGCTACCCAACCTTCGTAATCGCCTGCTTTTACTTGAATCCAATCACCCTCACGACCAATAGAAGTTAGCGAATCACCCTCATCTAATGTCGTAATGATTGGATAAGACAGTCCAGGTCCCTCACGTAAATGGAGAATCGTTCCAGTTACTTTTAAATCACTGGTGTCGGCTAATGCTCTTTTAACATTATTTATACTTGGAATCGCAATCATTAGCACTAGTATGGAGATGATACTACTATTTAAAAGTTTTGTCCTCATCAGATTCCTCCTATTCTTGTGCTATTTTACCATGCTTTTGTAATAGAATTCGTGGGAAAAAGGTATGGAATTTATTATTTTACCGAATGTATCGTAAAAAAAATAAAAATAGTTGACATTGCCTTTTGTTATGACTAACATAAAGGGTAATCAAAAAATGATTAACCGCTTATGACCAAGCAAGTAGCATATACCTCTATTGGAGAAGAGAGGGAAAGACCTAGGCTGAAATCTTTCCTACAAAAATGTATATTGTGAACAACACTTGAGAGGTTTTTTTCTGAAAAGTAATGCTTAGTAGGAAAAAACGGAATCGGCCGTTATCCGATTAGGAGAAGGACGCATGTATTTGATGCGTCAACTAGGGTGGAACCGCGGAAGCTTGTACAGCTCTCGTCCCTTGCATTACGCAAGGAGGCGAGAGCTTTTTTATTGGACAAAAAATGTGAGAAGTCCAAAAGACAGCTTGCTCATAAGCAATTTATAAAGGAGGTATTTCTATGAGTTTTAAAGTGCCAAGAGGGACGCAAGATATTTTGCCAGGTCAATCTGAAAAATGGCATAAGATAGAAGCAGTTATCCGTGATATCTGTCGTGTCTATCGTTACAACGAAATTCGAACACCAATTTTTGAGCAAACAGATTTATTTGCTCGTGGTGTCGGTGAAACAACAGATGTTGTTCAAAAGGAAATGTATACATTTGAAGATCGCGGTGGCCGTTCGTTAACATTACGTCCGGAGAATACAGCTGGAGTAGTTCGCGCATATGTTGAACATAAAATGTTTGGCGCACCTGACCAGCCAGTAAAGCTTTCCTATTTAGGACCAATGTTCCGTTATGAACGTCAACAAGCAGGGCGCTACCGTCAATTTGTTCAATTTGGCGTAGAGGCAATTGGTTCAGCTGACCCAGCTATTGATGCAGAAGTTATAGCACTAGCAATGGATGTCTATGAATCAGCAGGTTTAAAGGATTTAAAATTAGTCATTAATTCACTTGGCGACAAAGATACACGAGACGCACACCGTACAGCACTGCTACAACACTTCGAACCACATATTCATGAGTTTTGTTCGGATTGCCAAAATCGTTTGCAAAAAAATCCACTGCGCATTTTAGACTGTAAGGTAGACCGCGAGCACCCATTAATGAAATCTGCACCTGCCTTACCTGATTTCCTAACAGAGGAGTCAGCAGCATATTTCGCTCAAGTTAAAACGTATTTAGATACATTGGGAATTTCGTATGAGGTCGATCCAAATCTTGTAAGAGGTCTTGATTATTACAATCATACGACTTTTGAAATTATGTCAACAGCTTCTGGCTTTGGAGCCATTACTACACTTTGTGGTGGGGGTCGCTATAATGGCCTTGTGCAAGAAATTGGTGGACCGGAAGTACCAGGTATCGGTTTTGCCTTAAGTATTGAGCGTTTGTTGCTTGCACTTGAAGCTGAGGGTGTTGAATTAGACACAGCATCAGGACTCGATGTCTATATGATTGCTATGGGCGAAGAGGCGAAGCTAAAAACTGTAGAATTGACAAGTACCTTCCGTGCTAAGGGCATTTCTACGGAGATGGATTATTTAGATCGCAAAATGAAAGCTCAAATGAAATCGGCAGACCGTTTAGGTGCAAAATATACGATTGTTTTAGGCGAAACAGAGCTTGAAGAGCAAGTAGCGACTGTTAAACATATGGAATCAGGTGAACAACAAAAAGTAGCGTTCTCTGAATTAGTGAACTACTTATTAAAACAATAAACGAATCTGTTATACTATAAATCGTTTATATATTCATACAGGATGATTTGTCCAAATGATTCAAGTATCTACGTCATTTGGACAGATAATTCATCTAACAATGAATGGCTATTTTTCTTTGGCATTAATTCACTATTTAGTAGGAACTGTATGCTACATAAGTAAAATAAAAAGTTCTTCACCAAAAGTTTGGGCTGACATTTTGTGAAAACGGACGTCATGTGGATAATTGATTGGAGTAGAGACTGGGCGACTTCTTCGAGATTAGCGCCAAAGATGAAACCATAGAGCGGCTCATCGGACATCCCGAGGAAAGCGCCCAGTCGTAACAAAAATCAATCCTAAGTTATGGTGATGAGTCAAATAAATTTTGGAGGAATTAAATAAATGGCAACAAGAACACATGCAAGTAATGAACTTTCAGAAGCATTAAAAGGCGAAAAAGTTGTATTAAAAGGTTGGGTACAGCGTCGCCGCGATTTAGGTGGTTTAATTTTCATTGATTTACGTGACCGTACTGGAATCACTCAGGTAGTCTTTAGTCCCGATGTTGCAGAAGCACATGCTCTAGCCGATAAAGTGCGCAGTGAGTACGTAATTGAAGTAGAAGGGACAGTTATTCTTCGTGCAGAAGATCAAATTAACCCAAATGTACCAAACGGCAAAATTGAAGTAGAAGCAACAAAATTAGTCGTTATTAATACGGCAAAAACACCACCATTCCAAATCGAAGATCGCACTGATGTATCTGAAGATTTACGTTTAAAATATCGTTATCTTGATCTACGTCGCCCTGTGATGTTTGACACATTTAAAATGCGTTCAGACGTTACTCGTACAATTCGTAACTTCTTACAAAACGAAGGCTTCTTAGAAGTAGAAACGCCAATTTTAACTAAATCATCTCCAGAAGGTGCTCGTGACTATTTAGTACCATCACGTGTTCATGAAGGTGAATTTTATGCATTACCACAATCACCGCAGCTATTTAAGCAATTATTAATGGTGTCTGGTTTCGAAAAATACTTCCAAATCGCACGTTGTTTCCGTGATGAAGACTTACGTGCTGACCGTCAACCTGAGTTTACACAAGTAGATATTGAAACAAGCTTTTTAACGCAAGAAGAAGTTATTGAAATGAACGAACGCTTAATCCAAGCAGTTATGAAAGAAGTAAAAGGCATTGATATCCCTGCTCCATTCCAACGAATGAAATATCAAGAAGCTATGGATCGTTACGGTTCAGATAAACCTGACGTACGTTTCGGCTTAGAGCTAGTTGCTTTAAATGATATTTTTGATGGTTGTGATTTCAAAGTGTTTGCTGATACAGTAGCACAAGGCAAGCAAGTAAAGAGTATCAACATTAAAGGTGCGGCAGATAAATACTCTCGTAAAGACATGGACGAGCTAACAAAATTCGTTGGTATTTATGGAGCAAAAGGTCTTGCTTGGTTAAAAGTAACGGAAGAAGGCTTAAACGGACCGATTGCAAAATTCTTTGACGATGCTTTAGCAGCTGCATTAATCGAACGTATGAAAGCTGAAGTGGGCGATATTTTAGTATTTGTAGCTGATAAAGCGTCTGTTGTAGCAGCAGCTCTAGGTGCACTTCGTACGAAATTAGGTCAAGATTTAGGCTTAATCGACGAATCACAATTTGCATTCCTATGGATCACAGAGTGGCCATTATTAGAGTACTCGGAAGAAGACGGTCGCTACTATGCAGCACACCATCCATTCACACGTCCATTTGACGAAGATATTCCGTTAATGGAAACAGA
Organism: Lysinibacillus sp.; assembly: GCA_032053185.1. Taxonomy (GTDB): domain Bacteria; phylum Bacillota; class Bacilli; order Bacillales_A; family Planococcaceae; genus Lysinibacillus. The sequence goes on along the minus strand of DAMBVB010000004.1, from coordinate 95,318 downwards.
TCCTTCTGCTGTCCGCGCACAAGCATATGATATTGTATTAAACGGTTATGAGCTTGGTGGAGGTTCATTACGTATTTATGAACGTGAATTACAAGAAAAAATGTTTAATTTACTTGGTTTCACAGAAGAAGAAGCAAGAGCTCAATTTGGCTATTTATTAGAAGCATTTGAATATGGTGTACCGCCACATGCGGGTCTTGCATTTGGTCTTGATCGCTTCGTTATGCTACTTGCTGGCCGCACGAACTTACGTGACACAATTGCATTCCCAAAAACAGCAAGTGCAAGCTGCTTATTAACAAATGCACCAAGTGAAGTTTCTCTAGAACAATTGAACGAGCTAAATTTAGCAATTAAACCATTTAAAAGATAATTAATACTCCTAAATACCTGGATTCTTGAGCGAAATTTAATGAGAATCTAGGTATTTTTTGTGTTTTCGCAAGAATTTAAATTTTTAAAAAGAAAATAGTTTGAATTATCAGACGGGTAATGTTATGATAACTGTAATACGAATCCTGAAGTGTTTGTCTAATTGCTAGCTCTACTTAACAGTTTTGACCGAACATTTTAGAATCGGGAGCCTTCATTTTGTAGTCGCAAACAAGCCCCACGCGGAGCGGGACGTTTAAAGCTGCAAAGCGGGCACCCCCCTGCGAATTGCGGGTTCAAAACGAATGTTTCTTGGCATAACTGCACAATCGGGATTCGTCATACATAGTAAATAAGCACAAAGAGGAGCGTAAAATTAGCTCCTTTTTTAGTGCGAATAAATGGTTATTCAAAAAGACAACTGCATATTTGTAGGGGAGAATTGACAATGATTCTTGGCTTAAAAAAGAATGAAGTGAAAATTGCCCTATGATAGTGCATGGAAAAATGAAATTATCCGAGTTCGTTTCGACATTATAGAATAAACGAATAGCCAATTTGATCGTGTTCAACATATTGGTAGTACATCGATTGAGGGAATTCAAGCAAAGCCGGTGATCGATATTTTGATGGGTATTGATGATAGTCATACTAGTTTAGATTCTTTTTTAAAAGAAATGAGAAAAGCTGATTGCGTGTAGAAAGACCAGCAGAAATTGTATTTGCGAAGTTTACAGACGACATATTTGAAGTCGAAACACATTTTGTTCATTTGCTGCATTATCAAGAAAAAAGTGGTGTGATTTATTGTTTTTAGCGATTATTTAAATGCAAATGAATCAATCAAAAGGCAGTATGAAAAGTTAAAATTGAACTTTCTGAACAGCAATTTAAAGGGAATTGATGAATATACATCGTATAAAGAGCAATTTGTCCAATCTATTTTCGAAAAAAGAATTGCTTTAGCAGGTGATGAATAAGGCGTAGATTGAGGAAACGTATGCTATATAGGTTGATTGGAGCGGGATACTAGGCGACTCCTTGGGATGCTGCCGCCTAGCTTTCTCGCAATAAACACCTGTTGCCCCCTAAGAAAGCGCCTAGTCAGAACGGAAATGAACCTTATGGCATTGTAGATAGAAAATTTAGAAAATACAAAAAATACTTTTTATTTATGTAAAAGTGTCATATAATTGGTATAGACAACTATACCAAATTAAATGATAGCTTGTTAACTCAGTAAAGCTCTTCAAAAAATGACTAAGGGGGGTGATGTATTGAACAATACGCTTTTAATTTCCAATGTTACGATAATCAATCATGATGGAGCACCGTTTCAGGGCGACCTATTCATTGATAATGGTAGGATTATTAAAATAAGTACTAACTTATCTGATCGGGCTGAGCATTATATTGATGGTAGAGATAAAAATTGGTTACTGCTACCTGGCTATATTGATATGCACATACATGGCGCTGCTGGGCATGATGTAATGGATGCTACGCAATTAGCATTACATCAAATCGCACGTTCTTTAGTACAGGAAGGCGTTACAGGCTTCCTTGCTACAACAATGACGCAATCTATAGAAGCAATTGAAAGCGCTTTAGCCAATGTTGCTCAATTTGAACATAATGATGATGAGGCAAGTTTATTGGGTATACATGTAGAGGGGCCATATGTATCGAAAAAACGGGCAGGGGCTCAGCCAATAGAATACATTATTTTACCGTCTACCAAGCGATTTGCATTCTGGCAGAGCGTGAGTAAGCAACGCATTAAACAAGTCACAATTGCACCTGAGGTAGAGGGGGATTTACCTTTATTGAATCATTAAAGGATTTAAATGTTATTGCTTCCATTGGCCATTCTGATGCATCTATTGAGGAGGTGGATAGGGCAGTAACATTGGGCGTAAGACAGGCTACACATTTATTTAACCAAATGCGCCCTTTCCATCATCGTCATCCAGGTGTCGTTGGTGCAGTGCTTTTAGATGACCTAGTAAAGACTGAAATTATTGCAGATTTCGTGCATAGTCATCCTCAAGCTATTAAGCTAGCGTATCGTATAAAAGGCGCGAAGGGTATTATCTTAATTACCGATGCGATGCGGGCAAAAGGCTTACATTATGGTGATTATGATTTAGGTGGTCAAACCGTTCATGTTTCTAAGGATGGAGCTCATTTATGTAATGGGGCTTTAGCGGGTAGTGTATTAACGATGGAGCAGGCCGTAAAAAATATGAAAGCAATCACTAATTGCTCATTGCAGGAACTTGTTGCAATGTCCTCTACGAATGCTGCTAAGCAATTACAGCTTCCAACTAAAGGTCGTATTGCAGAAGGCTATGATGCAGATTTTGTTCTACTAGATGAAAATTTAAATGTACAAAAAACTATTTGTCGGGGTAAAGTTGTATTTGAGAAATGAAAGTAGAGGCGATAAGGATGGTGCAACACATGTTAGATAAAAATTCTCATATACCTATCTATATACAAATAGAAGAAGTCATTAAACAACGTATTTATTTAGAAGAATACAAAATCGGTGAAAATATACCTTCTGAGCGAGAGCTTTCTATGCAGTTTGATGTTAGTAGAATGACTGTTCGTCAATCAATCACAAGTTTAGTTAATAGCGGATTGCTGTATCGTGAAAAAGGGAGGGGTACATATGTCGCTAATCCAAAATTAGAACAACCGCTAAAAGGATTAACTAGTTTCACAGAGGATATGCGGGTTAGGGGAATGGAACCTAGTAGTAAAGTTTTACGCTTTGAAAAAATCGTATGTCCCGTTGATATTGCAAGAGATTTAATGTTAGAGCCGGGCGAAGAGGTATTCTTCGTTGTACGGATTCGTAGTGCAGATTCCAAGCCAATGGCAATTGAAAGAACCTATATTCCTGTGAAAGTATATCCAGAATTAGATGAAAAGAAAATAATGGGGTCATTGTATGCGTTAATTGAAGCAAAATTCCATCAGAAAATCGGAAATGCCATCCAGCAAATGGAAGCAGCAATTGTTCCGAAAGAAGATAGTAAATTTTTACAAATTAATCATACTGCACCTGTGTTAATTATTAAACGTACAAGTTATTTATCTGATGGAGTCCCGTTCGAGCTTGTGCGAAGTACTTATCGAGCTGATCGATACAAATTCATTAGTGAAATTAAAAGGTGATTCTATGGATGCATATTTTCTAGAAATTCAAAAGCAAATGCAGGTCGTGAAGGAGCAAGAATATGCCCAAATACAAGAAGCCGCACAATTAATTGTCCAAAGGCTTCGACGCGGTGGAATTGTCCAATTATTTGGTTGTGGCCATTCACAACTGCTAGCACAGGACGCATTTTATCGTGCGGGAGGGCTTGTACCTGTACGTCCTATCATTATTGAACCTTTAACTTTACATGCAGGAGCAATGACATCATCTAAAAACGAGAAAGACCCGACTATCATTGAACGGTATAAAGACCATTTTGATTTTCGTGAACATGATGTTTGTATAGTTATTTCGACATCCGGAAGAAATCAAGCGCCGATAGATGTAGCATTTTTAGCAAAAGAAATGGGCGTGCTGGTCATGTCTTTGCAATCTCTTGCTTATTGCGAACAGCCGACACATCATCAAAGTGGACTGCGCTTAGAGGATGTAGTAGATTTAGTTATCGATACACATATACCAATAGGAGATGGTTTGCTGTATCACAATGACATACAGTATGCACCATCCTCTACAGTAATCGGTTCATTTATTTTACATGCATTATTTAGTGAAGTCATTGAGAACATGGCTTTATCTGACGAAACATTACCAGTTTTTAAAAGTAATAATGTTGACGCTAATTTGTCTCATAATGAAGCGATGATTACCCATTATCAACATCGTATTAATTTTAAATGACATGCGGAGGGATATCGATGAAGAAAATGTTTAAAATAACAGCGCCAGAGGGACTACATGCTAGACCAGCTGCGTTACTGGTAACGGCTGTAACACCGTTTGAGAGTGATGTTCAGTTAACGTATAAAGAGAAATCGGTCAATTTAAAATCAATTATGGGCGTTATGGCACAAGGAGTAGCACCTGGAAGCATTATAGAAATTTCAGCAGAGGGGCCTGATGCCGAGAAACTTTTTCAAACAATAACAGAAGTAATAGTTTCTAAAGGAATTGGTGAAGAATGCTAGAAATACAAGGAATTGCTGTTTCTCGAGGTATTGCCTTTGCGAACGCGTATTATTTAAAAGAACCAGATCTAACTTTTGAAGAGTGAAGCGAAAATTCAATCAGGGGTGAATGCCGAATTTGCATTAGATGAAATATCAAATATGTTCATTGCAATGTTTGAAGGGCTGGAAAACGTCTATATGCAGGAGCGAGTCGCAGATATTCGAGATGTGTCTAAACGAGTATTAGCCCATTTATTAGGGGTTGAAATGGTGGATTTGAATCGTTCAACCTCTGATATTATCATCGTTGCTAAAGATGTAACACCGCCCATGCTTGCGATGCTAGATACAACATATGTAAAAGGGTTTATAACGGATATTGGTGGCAAAACATCTCATGCTGCTATTCTCGCACGAACGGTAGAGATTCCAGCGGTAGTCGGGATGAAAAATGCCACGGAAAATATTCAACATGATTTCCACAGCATCAGAGGTCGAGAAATATGTGAAAAATAATCTATTAAGTTTATTTTGAATTGCGCGAATATTCAGTACTGAAAAGGGGTGATCTAGCGTATGGAAATAAAAATAATCCCTCCAAAAGATTATTTACAGGTACATCAATTAAGAGATTATTGTTTTTCTAATAAGTATACGGGGGCGAGGCGCGATGATTTTCACTATTGGATTGAGCATAGCACAACATTGGGTGCTTACGATGAACATAAAGTAGTTGGACAGCTACTCATATTGCCACTAAATATGACAATTCATGGTGAAAATTATAAGATGGGCGGAATTGGTTTTGTTGCAACATATCCTGAATATCGGCAACAAGGTATTATCAAAAAGCTTATGATAGAGGCACTAAAGAAAATGCGAGAGAATGGGCAGAGCATTTCTGTGTTGGCACCATTTTCCGTATCCTTTTATCGTTACTTTGGCTGGGAATTATTTTTTGAAAAGCTATGTTACACCATTCCACAATTGCTGTTTCCTTCTTTTGGAAAGCAATTAGACGAAGTGAGACGTATGAGCTTTGAATGGCCGGATCGTGATCTTTTTCAGGCGATTAAGGATTTTCATAATGCACAGTCGCTTTTTAATAATGGAAGTATGCTACGAGATGATGCTTGGTGGAAAAGAATCGAGAGAAGGGCGCCTGATAGTCATTTTGCGGCATATTTTAAGGATGATAATATTGCAGGTTATATTCGCTATATCATTCAGGATGGAACGTTTGAGATTCAAGATTTTATAGCTAGGGATTTACTAGCAGAACATGCGATTTGGCGTTTTATAACGTCTCATGCGGCGAGTGTAAGTAGCATTAAGGGAGTTGCTTCTAACGACCATCCATTCGGTTTCTATTTTAAAGAACCACAGTTTAAAAAGGAAGTCGTTCAGGATGTGATGGTAAGAATAGTGGACGCTTTAAAGTTTATGCAGCATTATCCGTGGGGTGTTATTCAGGAGCCGTTATATATTCAAATTGAAGATGCATTTTGTAGTTGGAATGAGCACGCATATAGCATAAATAAAAATGGAAATGTCTCGATAGTTGAGACAAATTCTATCCCAGAAATGCATATGTTAACATTACCAATTAATCTTTTTTCAGCGATGATGGTGGGCTATCTTTCTGTAAAGGATACAGTCTTGTATGCAAATCAACAATTGGCTGAGGACATTATTGATCGATGGCAGCAAGCGTTACCTTCTAATAAACCAGCATTCTATGAATATTTTTAACTTCTTTTAGCAAGTGTCGAAAAACCCGCTGAAATAGGGAACACAGACTAAGAACAGAAATGACCGACATCGTATTGGCCTCATCATGCTGTCGCTGCGCTTTCGCACAAAAAACATCTGTTGCTGTCGCTGCGCTTTCGCACAAAAAACATCTGTTGCTGTCGCTGCGCTTTCGCACAAAAAACATCTGCAGGCCTAAGCACAAAGCAGATTCCGAACGCATTGTTTATCTGCGCGAAAGCGGCAGTGTATCGATGTCGTGTCATGTGTTGAAAAGTGGATATGTATGCAGTTAGTTCTGAAAATTTAAATTTTTTTGAACCTTTTTCTGGACTATACCAGTTAGGTGAATCCATTCAGTAGTCTGTAACAGAGATATAGCCCAATTTTTAAAGTCTTTTTACAAGGAAGGAAATAGTGTAAAAAGTGTATTGTGGTATATACCAATTAATGCTATTCTCATCTTAAGAAAGCGGTTTCATAGATAAATTAGAACTTAATCATAAAAAGGAGTGTTTTTATGAAAAACATTATGCTAGTGTGCGTGGCGGGAATGAGTACTAGTTTACTAGTGTCAAAGATGCAAAAAGCCGCACAAGAACAAAACATTGAGGCCGAAATTTATGCGATTGCTGAAAGTGAGGTCGACAAAGTATTAGCTACGAAAACGGCTGATGTGCTGCTATTGGGTCCACAAGTCCGTTACTTAAAAGGAACATTTGAAACAAAATACAAGGACATGGATTTTCCAATTGATGTCATTAATATGATGGATTACGGCATGATGAATGGCGAAAATGTTTTAAAGCAGGCGTTACAGTTGATTGGTTAAAGGGGGGGAAGACAATGGAAGAAACGGTTTTGATGGAATCCATTATGGGGCTGATTGTGCACAGTGGTAATACGAAAAGTGAGTGTATGGAGGCTATCCAGCTTGCAAAAAATGGGCAGATTCAAGAAGCGAAGGACAAAATACAGTTAGCTAATGATGCATTGATTGAAGCGCATCATTCTCAGACGGCTCTATTGTCACAAGAGGCAAGGGGAGAAAAAGTAGAAGTGTCGATGCTGTTAATTCACGCGCAGGATCATTTAATGAATGCCATTACATTTCGTGATTTAGCAACTGAAATGATTGAGTTGTATGAACGCATCAAAGGGGAATAGGGGAATAGCATTAGCTTTAATGTCACAATAAAAACATAAAGGGAGTGTGTGAAATGTTCCGTTTTTTAGAAGAAAAATTTGTGCCAGTCGCAGCTAGAGTAGGGAATCAGCGTCATTTAGTTGCCATTCGAGATGGATTTATAACAATCATGCCATTGACAATTGTTGGATCACTTGCGGTTCTTGTTAATAATTTGCCTATCAAATTTTATCAAAATGCGCTCGATGCCATCTGGAAGCATGAAACTTGGACACAATGGGGCGGTAATGTTTGGGGAGCAACATTTGGAATCATCTCTCTGTTATTAGCTTTCACAATTGCTTATAATCTTGCAAAAAGTTACGACAAGGATGGACTTTCTGCTGGTGTAATCAGTTTTTCTACTTATTTGACGTTTGGTACCTTTGGTGAAGGTGGATTAACAGGGTTAACGACAGGTACAGGTGGTATATTTATAGCCATTATTATTGCGTTGCTGTCAACTGAATTATTTTGTAAATTGACTGGCAATCCTAAGCTGTTAATTAAAATGCCGAATGGAGTACCACCGGCTGTTTCAAAATCTTTCGCCGCATTATTACCTGCTATTATTACAATTGGTTTATTTGCGCTAGTGCGTACAATTATTTCGGCAGGCTTTGATATTCCTGATATTGTCGGTTCATTCTACACAGCCATTCAAGAGCCGTTTATGGGCTTAACGAATTCATGGGTTGCGGCTTTACTTTTAGCATTCATTCCTACGTTTTTATGGACTTTAGGTGTTCATGGTGCTAACATTATCGAACCATTTATGCAAACGATAAATTTACCAGCTATAGAAGCGAATGTAAAAGCGATTTCATCTGGTGAAATAGCACCATATATCGTAAATAAACCATTCTTTGATGCCTTCATTAATATGGGTGGTTCCGGTACGACAATAGCCCTTATTATTGCCATTTTCATTTTCGCTAGAAAGAATAAGCAATATAATGCCGTCGGAAAATTGTCGGCGGCACCAGGGATTTTCAATATTAATGAACCATTACTTTTCGGTCTTCCAATCGTGTTAAATCCTGTGTTATTTGTACCGTTTATTTTGACACCAATGGTTAATGTAACCATTGCTTTCTTTGCAACGAAGTGGGGCTTTGTGCCAGCAGCTACGGTTTCACCGCCATGGACAACGCCACCGATTATTAATGGATTTTTAGCAACCCAATCTTGGCAAGGAGCTGCCCTTAGTATAGTCTTAATTGTAGTCGCGGTTTGTATTTATTTACCGTTCATTTCAATAGCAAACCGCATGGCCAAGCACAATGAAGTACGAGCTGCTCAAACAGAATCTCAAAACGAACAGCAAGTTACAAAATTAGAAAATCAAAAAATAGAAGTGTAATTGTGAGCTAACGGAGGTATTTGAATTGAGAAGGTTAGGGATTTCACTATATCCTCAGCATAGTACATTAGAAGATATGAAGCGGTATGTTCAGCTCGCTCATGATAACGGTTTTGATCGAATATTTACATGTCTTATGTCGTTAAATAACGATCAGGAACGACAAAAATTACAGCAAATAAATAAATTTGCGCAGCAACTGGGCTTTGAAATTTCTGCTGATATTGCACCTGCTGTTTTTGAAGATTTAGGCTTAACGTATAAAGATATTGGTTATTTTAAGGAGCATTATCATTTAGCAGCATTGCGCCTAGATATGGGTTTTTCTGGCCAAGAAGAAGCGTTTATGTCTCTCGATGCCAGTAATTTAAAAATAGAATTAAATATTAGTAACGGTACTAAGTATGTAGAAAATATAGTATCCTATCAACCGAATAAAGATAATATAATGGGTTGTCATAATTTTTATCCGAGATGTTTCACAGGTCTATCACGTCAACATTTTTTACAAACATCTCAACAATTTAAAACAAATCATCTTCGAACAGCAGCCATGATTTCATCGCAGCATGCTAAGTTCGGACCTTGGGAAGAAACCGAGCATGGGTTGCCTACATTAGAAGAGCATCGGCATCTGCCAATTACTGTGCAAGCAAAGGATTTATGGCACACTGGTTTAATAGATGATTGTATTATCGGCAATATGTATGCTTCTGATGAAGAAATACGTGCATTAGGCCAATTAAATCGCCATAAGCTAGAGCTGAAAGTAGAGCAGTGTATGGAAACGTCTATTTTAGAAGAAGCCATCCTTTTTAAGGAGCCACATTTTAATCGTGGCGATGTTTCGGATTATGTTATCCGTAGTACGCAATCTCGTGTTAAATATAAAAATGGTGACTTCCCTGCACATGATCGCCATCCGCTAAAATTGGGGGATGTGACAATCGATAATAATTTAGATGTACGTTATAAGGGTGAACTTCAAATTGTTTTAAAGGAAATGCCGAATGCCGGATCTACAAATGTTGTGGCAAGAGTTGTAGAAGAAGAGCAATTTTTATTAGCACATATTCAGCCTTGGGCATCATTTGGCTTTACGAAATGATTACAGAAGAAGGGATTAAGCCATTAGTAGATAGTGCTTAATCCCTTTTTTATGGTTCATCACAAAACGTGTGGTTGATTTCCGTTCCGCCTGGGCGCTTTGTTGCTGACGCTTTCGCACAGATAAAACATTTGCCGCTAGACGCTTCGCTTTCGCGCAGAGCAGAGCTTCCTGGGGCGTCCGATGAGCCGCTTGGGGCAACAGGATGTTGGTCACGAAGGCGTTATCACAGGACGTGATGCTTTTAGCCTTCGTTCCCCTATGTGCTCGCTCCAGGGTCTCGGGCCAACACGATGTTGGTCACGAAGGAGTTATCACAGGATGTGATGCTTTTAGCCTTCGTTCCCCTATGTGCTCGCTCCAGGATCTCGGGCCAACACGATGTTGGTCACGAAGGAGTTATCACAGGATGTGATGCTCTTAGCTTTCGTTCCTCTATTGCTAATTCCCAAGGAGTCGCCCAGTCTCCGCTACAATCAACTTATTTGCATAGTAGGCGTTTTAACAAAAGTCATCCACAACTTTTGATGATGAACCTTTTTAATCTTGATTTACCAATATTTTTGTAGTAACAACTACAATTAAGCTAGGGAGAAATGGATGAAGAAGAAAGGAGCAAAGAGAAATGTATGTATTAGCGATTGACGGTGGTGGAACGAAAACGTCAGCAGTCATTTGTGATGAACTGGGCAATGTTTATGCTAAAGTAGTAACGACCCGGAGTAACCCAACAGCTATGGGTATTCAATATTTTAAGTCAACGATTCATGATATACTACAAAATTTGCAACAGCAAAATCCGCAAGTATTTGCAGCCATAGATAGTTGTTTTGCTGGCATGGCTGGAGTTAAGGAGCTACAGGCAGAAGAAGTTGTAGAATCGATAGTACGGCAATATGTTCCTAATACAGCATATGTGATTGTTGATAATGATGCTCTAATTGCACTTTATGCAGGCACACTTGGGCAGGCAGGTATTGTGCAAATTGCAGGGACAGGCGCTATTACAATGGGCTACGATCGTGAGCAACATTTTCATAGAGTAGGGGGCTGGGGTTATCTTTTTGATGATGAGGGCAGTGGCTATGATTTAGGTATTCAAGGGCTGAAGGCTATTTTTCAAAGCTATGATGGGCGAGGAGACCCAACAGCATTGACAGATGTAGTATTACGTTATTTTTCTGTAAAAAATGTACCACAATTAATAGAGCGAATTTATGGAGAAGAGCATCCTCGGACAGTGATTGCACCGTTAAGTAAATATGTTTTCGACGTGGCGGAAATAGGAGATCGGATTGCTATCCAGATCATTGAGGACGCCTGCAAGAAACATTATGTGGCGATTAAAGCATGTTACTCTCAAATGACTTGGGAGAAAGGGGACGTACCTGTCGTATTGGTGGGTGGCGTTTTTAATAATGAAGCATATTTTTTACCGAAATTACAGCAATTCGCACAAGTGGACGAGATACCATTGCACTTTATGGCACCAGTCTTACAACCAATCGGCGGGGCAGTAATTGCAGCTTTTAAGCAAATAAATGCTCAGCTTGGCTCAGATTTTGCGAAAACTTTCTCCAAAAATTATGAACAGGAATGAAAGTGATGAGACTAAAGGCAATTGAATTATCCTTTATTCAATTGCCCTAAATTTTCTACTTCAAGAACAATGTGAACATATCGATTGTGGTACCCTTTACATACATAAAACGTACTTTTGATTAGGAAGACTTAATTTTTTTAGTTATAATTTTCACTTGATGAATAACGTGATAAAATGTAAGATAGGTTTGATTTTATCTTAGTATTTAACTAGGTTTACTAATAAAGTAATCAGTGATCGGTTTTTTTCCAGCGCGGATTATTAGTTTTCAACAATTGGGCTTTTACGGGCAGTGAATCTCCCACCTTAAAGTGTTAAGGTGGGAGTCTTCGGTACAGATAAATGACTGCCAGTTAAAGCGTGATAAAAATTCAATAGACGGAGAGTGTAAGAATGTTACATCAATTTTCACGTAACGAGCTCGCAATAGGAACAGAGGGACTCGAAAAATTAAAAAATACGACGGTAGCCATTCTTGGTGTAGGCGGTGTAGGTTCATTTGCTGCTGAGGCATGTGCACGAAGTGGTATTGGCCGCATTATTTTAGTAGATAAGGATAATGTTGATATTACGAATGTGAATCGTCAATTAGTTGCCTATCTTTCAACGGTCGGGAAATCTAAGTCAGGTGTCATGAAAGAGCGTATTGCTGATATTAATCCAGAATGTGAAGTACTTGATATGCATATGTTTTACACGGAGGAAACATATGAGGAATTTTTCACACAGGGCATAGATTATGTCATTGATGCAAGTGACACAGTGATGTATAAAATTCATATTATGAAGGAATGTCTAAAGCGTAATATTCCAATTATATCAAGTATGGGTGCAGCCAATAAAATGGATCCAACTCGCTTCAAAATCGCAGATATTTCGAAAACGCATACGGATCCATTGGCTAAAGTAATCCGTACAAAATTAAGAAAGGATGGTATTCATAAAGGAGTAACGGTTGTGTTCTCTGATGAGAGTCCTATTGTTGTTCGTCCAGATGTCGTAGAGCATGTCGGAAAACCAGATGCAGCTATCCGTAAAGCAAAAATGCCTCCATCTTCCAATGCCTTTGTTCCTTCAGTGGCAGGCTTAATTGCTGCCAGCTGGGTAGTGAATACCATCTTAAAAGATGTAAAAATTACACGTGTACAAGGTTAATACAACTTTATGTCGATAAATTTAAAATCTTCACTGATAAATGAACAATATTTATCGATAAGCCCAAATAATTTCTCGATAAAAATAAAAGTGGCACAAAAATCACCCTCAGTTATGGTGGTGGGCCATTTTATGGAAGTAGCTGTCTCGATTTAAGACAGCTACTTTTTCTATGTTACAATAGGGAAGTTGTAAAAAATGGGTCTACGATATTTATTAGGATTATCTATACAATTTATGATGGAGGGACACATTATGACTCCTTCAACATTTGCTGTAGAACTTTAAAAGGAGGCGTTTTATTATGCAGCAAATCTATCAAATGGAATATACGGGCTTAAATCTATTCGATGAAATTAGCACAGTAGAATTAGCTATTGATGAAGAAGGGAAAACAATTCACATTTTTGATGTTGGACAAGTTGTTAGTCCTATTTTTAATTTTGATGTTTCGGCCTACGAGCTATCAGATGGTTTTTACAAAATGGCAGATATACTTCGACATAAACGTATATTGACTAATGAAACAGCTAATGAACGAACGCTTAGCGAGTGGTTAATTACAAATACTGCCTATTTTTACATACCACAAAAAAGAATAAAAAAATATGCTCAAGGAAGTATTATAGAAATAGTTGATCGAACGAAAGAGCAATCTTTATTTGATGATTATGTACAAAGGATATAATTTTTACCAAAATTGTTCGTCTTAGGTGCTCAAAATGCTATTAATTCACTAAATTGTCTTATTTTTTTCATGTGACCACTTCTTTATTTGATTTATTGCTATAATTTTAATAATTCCAATAGATAATAAAAAAGTTTGTTTGGATGTGCAGGACTGCCTAGGGGAGTAGGAATGACGTTTAGAAAACAAATGACAACAGGGGAGAGTGGGGAAATGGAAATTCAAGTAATTCGTGATCATTTAGACATTATAAAACTTCAAGAGAAAATGAATGATATTGTATTTGACTATTTGGATACATCTAATAATTATCCAAAGGCTATGAGAGAACTACATCCTTTATATACACAAGCTACAACATTTTATAAAGAGTATTTAGACACTAGAGCGGGTGAATTACCAAGTGCCAATACATATTGGCATTTGTTTATAGATTGTTGTGCAAAGCTTTGCTACTTTTTAGCAGCATCAATGTACTATTCATCCAATGAGTTGCAAAAAACACCTGAAAAAGTTGAGCAATTATTAACGATTGCTGCCTATTCTTTACCTAGCATTGACCAGGAAGAGAATGAACAATTATTATCTTCAATTTTTGCACTCTATCGTGAAGTCGTAGGGGATGAAGAGAAAACATCATCATTACGAAATGCGGTGCTTGAACAAAAAGGCACAGTCAAACAATGCTTACAACAATTTAAAGTATTTGTTGATAATGGAATTACGACATAATTTGAATCATTTTCTTAAAACAAACTAGCAATCTAAAATCTGCTTACTTTATGCGGTTGATCCACCAATCCTTACAGTACTCTGCTTTGTGAGAGTGATTGGGTTTCAAGTTCTTAAAGTATTGCAGATTTTTTTGTGAATGTTAATAGAGTATTGTGAGAAGACCGTTGTAGTAATGATCAATTGTGCATCGGCATAATTGCGTCCAGGAACGGCTTTGTGCTAGGGCATGCAAATGTTTTTTTGTGCGAAAGCGAAGCGACAGCAACAGATGTTTTTTGTGCGAAAGCGAAGCGACAGCAACAGATGTTTTTGGAGATAAATTGCCACAGAATATGGCGTTCTTGGAATGAGTTCCTCTATTTCAGCGGATGTTTGGAAAGAGGGACTTAAAACCGCATTCATCTCACCACCTATAGAGGTAGGAGACTTCTATAACTGCCGTTTCACTTACGCTACATAAAACATTTGTAGGCTGACGCGGTGCTTTCGCTACATAAAACATTTGTTGAAAGAAGTTAAAATTGAAGTGACCTATTTTCATGAAAAAACTTTATTTTTTAGTAATCTTATTACTTTTCATCCTTATGAAAAGATTTAAGCTTTTCGTAGATTCTGGCCATTCGTTTTTCTTCACCCGCAATAACAGGTTTATAAAATTCTGTGTCTACTAGCTCATCCGGTAAATATTGCTGGTTTACCCATCCACCAAATGTTCCGATAGGGCTGTTGTGGGGATATTGATAGCCTACATGACCTAAATCTTTTGCCCCTTTATAGTGAGCATCGCGTAGATGATGTGGAATGTCGCCTGTTTTTCCTGCATGTATGCTGGCAATGGCCGCATCAATCGCAACAATTGCAGAATTGGATTTAGATGCAAGGCACATTTCAATAACAGCACTTGCAAGCGGAATACGTGCCTCGGGTAGCCCTAAACGCTCTGCCGCTTGTATAGCCGCGAGCATATGCGCTCCTACATCCGGATTGGCAAGACCAATATCTTCATAAGCCATGACAAGTAAGCGTCGACTAACAGCTACTAAATCACCTGTTTCCAATAAATGAGCTAAATAATACAATGCTGCATTCGTATCACTTCCGCGAACTGATTTTTGTAATGCAGATAGCAAATTATAAAAATGGGATCCTTTTTTATCACCATAAACGCCAATTCTGCTTACAAGATGCTCAATGATATGATCAGCAGCGATTGTTTGACCGTCTACTTCATCACTTGCATAATAAATTGATTCGAGCAAAGTTAATGCCTTCCGTGCGTCACCATTAGCTGCTTCAGCAATTTGATCAATTTGATTTTCTGTAAATGCAAACTGATGTTTACCTAGCCCGCGCTTTTCATCAGAAAGTGCTTTTTTTATAAGCTCGATTATATTTTCTTTCGTTAAACGTTTTAGTTGAAATATTTCTCCGCAACGTGAGCGGATTGCGGGATTAACATCATGGTACGGATTTTCCGTCGTAGCTCCAATTAACACGATTGAGCCGTTTTCAACATGTGGCAACAAAGCATCCTGCTGTAATTTATTAAAACGATGAATCTCATCCAAAAAAAGAAGGACTTTTCCTGAGATTCTAGCTTCCTGCACAATATCCTCGACGTCCTTTTTCCCAGCACGAGTAGCATTAAGCGCGAAAAAGGGGAGCTTTGAGCTACCTGCTATGGCATTCGCAATTGACGTTTTGCCGATACCTGGCTCACCATATAGCAGCATGGATGGAACATGTTCATGTTGAATCATTTTATAAAGAGCGGTGTTAGGACCGATAAAATCTTGGTGTCCTACAATTTCATCAAGGGTTAAAGGACGCATGCGATAAGCGAGTGGTTCATTATGCATTAAAAATTCCCCCTTTCAACGATTTTCAATGATTTTTAACTTATTATAGCGGGTGTCCAAACACCTGCTATAAAGAAGGTAGAGCCTCTGGACGCAATTATGCCAAGGCATAATTGATTGGCTAAATGTTTTTTGTGCTTATAATGAAGCGTTACATAGTATTTTGCCTCACTATACTAAGGCGCAATTAATAGTATATCATAACCTCCTAAGTGTATTTCCGAGTTCTTCGAGCGGAGATTATGATATACTGTTGGTAGTATTTTTGACTAGACTAATTGAGGGTGATAAGATGAAAATTTCTACAAAGGGCCGTTATGGGCTAACGATTATGATTGAATTAGCAAAGCATTATGGAGAAGGACCTATTCCACTACGCAAAATTGCTGCTGAAAAGGATCTTTCTGAGGCATACTTGGAACAATTAGTTTCACCATTACGTAATTCAGGCTTAGTGAAAAGTGTACGCGGTGCATATGGTGGGTATATGCTAGCAAATCCACCAAGTGAAATTTCAGCGGCTAATGTTATTAGTGTGTTAGAGGGTCCAATTCAACCAGTAGAAGGTATTGAAAATGAAGAAGCACCTCAGCGAGAGTTATGGCTGCGCATTCGTGATGCTGTTAAAAATGTATTAGATACAACGACAATTGAGGATTTAGCACAATATACTGAGGAAAATGTAGCGGAAGGCTATATGTTCTACATTTAAAATGTCTAGGCTAAAGCACAGCTCCTTCCCCTGTGGCAGGGAGACGAATCTTTAGCGCTTTTCGTACAAAGGAGTTTTCAACATGAATTCATATATTTATCTCGATCATGCAGCGTCTTCACCAATGAATGACAAAGTAATAGAAACTATGACTACAGCAATGCAACAGGTTTATGGGAATGCATCAAGTATTCATGGGATAGGTCGAGAGGCGCGTAAATATTTAGATAATGCACGTGAAATACTTGCCCAATCAATCGGTGCTCAACCAGGGGAAATTATTATAACAAGTGGTGGAACAGAGGCGGATAATACGGCTATTTTTGGCACGGTTTATGCACGGTCTGCTGAAGGGAAGCATATCATTACCACACAAATTGAACATCACGCGGTGTTACATACTTGTGAAAAGCTTGAGCGAGATGGCTTTGATGTGACATATTTGCCGGTTGATGAACATGGACGTGTTTCTGTAGAAGATGTGCGAAATGCATTAAGAGAGGATACAATTTTAGTAACGATTATGTACGGCAATAATGAAGTTGGTACGATTCAACCGATTGCTGCAATTGGTGACTTGTTACGTGAACATAGGGCTATTTTTCATACAGATGCTGTTCAGGCATATGGTTTAGAGTCAATTAATGTTGCTGATTTACACGTTGATTTACTAAGTGTTTCTGCACATAAAATGAATGGTCCTAAAGGTATTGGTTTCCTATACCAAAAAGCAGGGACACCATTCACTAGTTATGCATTAGGGGGGGCACACGAGAAAAAACGTCGTGCAGGTACTGAAAATGTGCCTGCAGTGATTGGTTTTGCGACTGCAGTGCAAATGGCAAATAAGTTGCGAGAAGAAAAGCGCGCGCTATACAATCGCTTTAAGCAAATTATGCTGGATGTTTTCACGAAAGAAAATCTAGCATTTCATATGAATGGAGATTTAGACAATACGCTCCCACACGTTTTAAATGTAAGTTTTTCTGGTATGGAAGTAGAGTCATTCCTAGTAAATCTTGATATGGCGGGTATTTGCGTATCGAGTGGTTCTGCGTGTACTGCTGGCTCCATTGATCCATCTCATGTTTTAGTAGCGATGTTTGGACAAGAGGCAGAGGAATTACGTAACTCGATTCGCTTTAGCTTCGGTCAAGGTTTAACAGAAGCTGATGTACAACATGCGGCAGAAAAAACAGCAGCGATTGTGAAAAGACTAGCGAAAAAATAATTTGCTGAAAATTGTATACTTAATGGAATTTGAAAAAAGAAAAGGTGACCAAAATGAAAGAAACACGTGACCCCTCACAAATTCGTGTTGTAGTCGGCATGTCGGGTGGGGTAGATTCTTCGGTTGCTGCATATTTGCTAAAACAACAAGGATATGAAGTAATCGGGATATTTATGAAAAACTGGGATGATACAGACGAAAATGGTGTTTGTACAGCTACAGAAGACTATGATGATGTTATTAAAGTATGTAATCAAATCGGGATTCCTTACTATGCCGTGAATTTTGAAAAGCAATATTGGGATAAGGTTTTCACATACTTTTTAGAGGAATATAAAGCAGGACGCACGCCAAATCCTGATGTAATGTGTAATAAGGAAATTAAATTTAAAGCGTTTTTAGAGCATGCGATGGATCTTGGAGCTGATTATTTAGCGACAGGTCACTATGCTCGAGTCGATCGAAGAGGCGATGGCGAAGTTAAAATGCTTCGAGGCATTGACAATAATAAAGATCAATCGTATTTCTTAAACCAATTATCGCAGGAACAATTGTCGCATGTAATGTTCCCAATTGGACATATTGAGAAAAAAGAAGTCCGTAAAATTGCGGAGGAAGCTGGGTTAGCTACAGCGAAGAAAAAAGATTCAACAGGAATTTGCTTTATTGGAGAGCGTAATTTTAAAGAATTTTTGAGTAAATATTTACCAGCTCAACCTGGTAATATGGAGACGATGGATGGAGTCGTAATGGGCAGGCATGACGGATTAATGTACTATACACTTGGTCAACGTCATGGTCTTGGAATTGGTGGTGACGGTGAACCTTGGTTCGTGTTAGGGAAAGATTTGAAGCGCAATGTGTTACTAGTTGGACAAGGTTTCAATAATGATTCACTATTTTCTACTTCACTGAGTGCTGTGAAAATGAATTATACTTCGACCAAAAAATTGCCCGGGAAATTTTCATGCACAGCAAAATTCCGTTATCGTCAAACAGATACACCAGTAGAAGTGGAAATTTTAGAGGATGGACGTACACATATTACGTTTGCTGAGCCAGTACGTGCGATAACACCTGGACAAGCTGTGGTACTATATGACGGTGAAGAATGTTTAGGTGGCGGTACAATCGACGAAGTCTTTAAAAATAATGAAAAACTAACATATGTAGGTTAATTTGCGAAAAGACTGTTTTTGCTCCTGAAGAGCATAGAATTTAGGCAGTCTTTCGCTACATAGAGGTGAGGAAAAACAATGGATTTTAACGAGCAGGGCATTCAAGCGTTTCAAGAAAAACGCTACGAGGATGCAGCACAACTTTTTACACAAGCAATTGAAGCAGAGCCTGAAAACCCAATTGGTTATGTGAACTTCGGAAATCTTTTAGCGGTCTTAGAGGATACTGAACGTGCAGAGCGTTTTTTTCAAAAGGCAATTACTGTTGATGAAACGGCAGCAACTTCTTATTATGGTTTAGCAAATTTATATTATAATGCGGAACGATATGCGGAAGCAGTAAAGCTTTATGAGCAAGCACTAAA
The DNA here is from genome assembly GCA_032053185.1 of Lysinibacillus sp. Classification (GTDB taxonomy): domain Bacteria; phylum Bacillota; class Bacilli; order Bacillales_A; family Planococcaceae; genus Lysinibacillus. Next base: position 75,832 of record DAMBVB010000004.1, on the reverse strand, counting down.
ACATAAAATTGAAGGCGCAGATGTGTATTATATGATGGGCAAATGTTTTGAGCGAATGGAAAATCCAAAGCTTGCACTGCCATATTTACAACGAGCTTCGGAGCTTGCACCAGAAGACACACAAATTCGTCTAGCATATGCCATCGTGCTATGTGCGCTAGAGATGTTCGAAGAAGGTAAACAGGAATTAGACTATTTGATCGAACAAGATTGGAATAACGTAGATGCACATTATAATTTAGGTGTACTATATGCGGTATCTACTGAGCAAGCAGAAGATGCTATGTACCACCTAAAACAAGCCTTTACATTACAGCCAGAATACGACCAAGCACGTTATATTTATGATATGATTGCACAGCGATTTAATTAAACACTGAAAGGATGCCAAAATTACATTGGCATCCTTTTATGTTGCCGAACAAATAAATTAAGATCTCAAATGAAAGCTCTCGGGCAAAGCGAGGGTTTGATTTTCGTTCTGGCTAGGCTTCAAGTTCATTTTTCATACTTCCTAAATCTTTCTTTTAATAATGGGATTTAATATTTCAATAGTAGCTTATCAAACATCACTACTTGAAATAAGTGCTCTGAATCTATGTATAGTATTCTTGTTTCATAAATCTACCTTGTAAAATAAAAAAAGGGGATGTTAAGTCCCCTTAGTCATTAAACGATAATTTCAGTATTTAGCAATGGATAGTTGTAAATCGATATAAACGCCAATAGTAGGCCCTGTTTCTTGATCATGTAAGAAGCCACATATTGCCTTTAAAGATTTTGAAAACGCAAATAGCATTGTCTAAATTTGTTTCTTGAAAAGGAAAAACATAATCTTGCTCTATTAACTTCACAATACCTCGCCTTTTTTGCAATAATTTACCACGTCTGAATAAGGTAAATCTCCACCAAAAATTGAAAGCGCGCTACCGATTGTAACATGAAGTCTACTATGTGCGATTTTTTCAAATTTCTTTAAGTCATCTAAAGAACGAACCCCACCAGCATATGTTGTTGGAATTGTTGTCCAAGTGGCTAAATCATGCACTAAGCTTTCCTGCATACCGCCTTTTTTTCCCTCCACATCAACAGCATGAATAAGTAGTTCATCACAGAAATTTTCAATAAATGCAATAGACTCAGCATTTACTTCGAAAGCACTAAACTTTGTCCATTTATCAGTAACAACAAACCATTTTCCATCGCGCATACGGCAGCTTAAATCGATGACAAGATGCTGTTTACCGATAATCTGTACTAATTGCTTTAGTCGATCTAAATTGAGCTGACCATCATAGAATATAAATGATGTGACAATAACATGGCTAGCTCCCGCATCAATATACTTTTTTGCATTTTCCGTCGTGATGCCGCCACCAACCTGCAACCCTTGAGGATATGCTGCTAATGCTGCCAATGCGGCTTCTTCGTTTCCATCACCTAGCATAATGACGTGACCACCTGTTAATTGATCCTTGGCAAACATTTTTGCATAATAACTAGAGTCATGATTTGAAATAAAGTTCTCGATAATTTCTTGATCTGTATGACCTAGTGTGCTGCCAATAATTTGTTTTACTTTGCCATCGTGTAAATCAATGCAAGGTCTAAATTCCAATAGTTTCACAATCCTTCCGTGCAACAAATTCATCTATATCATAGCATGGAAAGATTGATAAAAACCGTGAAATGTTATTTAACTTCTGCAAAAAGCATCTACATGGTTTATGCCAAGCTGATTGAGGACGCAATGATGCCAAGGCAATTAAAATTTAGTGAATTCTCTTTTTAAACGATTTTCCACGGTATGCTATGGTAAAATATAATGATTGAAATGAACACGAAAGGACGGACCGCAAATGGCAGAGAATCTTGATTTATTTGAACTAAATAAATTTTTTATACTCGGACGTCCAATCGTCTCTATCTTCCATAATGCGCAAAATATGTATTCGATAGTTCGTGTGAAAATTCAAGAGACCAACTTACAGTATGGGGATAAGGAAATAATAGTTGTTGGATATTTTCCTCCGTTACAGATGGATGAACAATATCGATTTACAGGTATATTGAGACAACATCCAAAATATGGTGTACAATTTCAAGTTGAGACGTTTACAAAAGAAGTACCAGCAACAGAGCAAGGAATTATTCATTACTTATCGAGTGATTTGTTTGTTGGGATCGGAAAAAAAACTGCTGAAACAATCGTCGAGAAACTTGGGGCCAATGCATTACGTCTTATTTTAGAGGACCCGAATGCACTTGATGCTGTACCTCGTCTTTCTGCTGAGAAAAAAGAGGTTATCCATCGTACGATTGAACAAAATCTGGGCTTAGAACGAGTGATGATCCAACTGAATGAATGGGGTTTTGGACCACAGCTTGGCATGAAAATTTACCAAACATATCGAACAGAGGCCGTTGAATTAATAACTGAAAATCCATACCGCCTTATTGAAGATGTAGAGGGTGTTGGTTTCTTTCGTGCCGACGAGCTAGGTGCAAAATTAGGGATTACTGGCAATCATCCAGACCGTATTAAGGCAGCGATTTTACATACTCTAAATACAGCGGCTTTATCGGATGGGCATGTGTATTTAGACGCAGAGCATGTTTTGCCACTAGTAAAAGATATGCTTGAGCAAAGCCAACGAGAGGAAATTCCTTTTGAGACCATTTCTAAAGCCTGCATTGAATTACGTGAGGAAAGTAAAATTTGTGGAGAAGAAACGAGATTATATTTACCATCACTCTATTTCTCGGAAGTAGGAATTGCCTCAAAAATATTAGCTTTAATCGAACGTAACAATAAGGCTGAACATTTTAGTAAGGACGAAATACGTAAAGCGATTGGTGAAACAGAAGAGATGCTCAATGTCGCATATGCTGAAACACAAGCGAATGCTATTGAACAAGCTTTAAACTCAGCCGTTATGATTTTAACTGGTGGACCTGGTACAGGTAAAACAACTGTTGTTCGGGGTGTAGTAGAAGTGTATGCAAAATTACACGGACTATCATTAAACCCGAAGGAATACGCACAAAAAGAAGAACCCTTTCCGATTATTTTATGTGCTCCAACAGGACGTGCTGCCAAGCGTTTATCAGAATCAACAGAGCTCCCAGCAATGACAATTCATCGATTGCTAGGCTTTACTGGTCAGGAGAAAGAGGAAGAAACAGAGCGTGAGGTTACAGGAAAACTCATTATTGTAGACGAGATGTCGATGGTCGATACTTGGCTTGCGCATCAACTATTAAAATCCTTGCATGAGGATGTTCAAGTTGTATTTGTTGGCGATCAAGATCAGCTTCCACCAGTAGGACCAGGTCAGGTGTTAAAGGATTTGTTGTCTTCCGGGCAAATTCCTACTGTTGAATTAACAGATGTTTATCGACAAGCAGAGGGGTCAACGATTATTGAACTTGCGCATCAAATTAAACGTGGTGATATCACAAATGACCTAATGTTAAAAACGTCTGACCGTTCATTTATTAAAGCCTCCTCAGATCAGGTAGCAAGCGTTGTTACACAAGTTGTGAAAAGTGCGGTTGCGAAAGGACAAGAAATTCGTAATATCCAAGTGTTAGCACCAATGTACAAAGGTCCAGCAGGAATAGATAATTTAAATAAAATGATTCAGGATCTTATTAATCCAAACGATACTGGTACTAGAAAAGAGCTCGTCTTTGGTGATGTCACATATCGCATAAAGGATAAAGTCTTACAACTTGTTAATCAACCAGAGAGCAATGTTTTTAATGGTGATATGGGTGAGGTAATCAGTATTATTAAGGCAAAGGAAACAATTGAAAAACAAGATTTACTTGTTGTGTCATTCGACGGTATTGAAGTAACTTATCAACGCAGTGACCTCAATCAATTGACACTTGCCTATTGTTGTTCCATTCATAAATCCCAAGGCTCTGAGTTCCAAACAGTTATAATGCCGGTTGTACGAGGATATGCTAAAATGCTACGTCGTAATTTGTTATATACAGGTATTACGCGTGCAAAAAATTTCTTGATTTTATGTGGTGATCCCGATGTGCTAGCAGATGGTTTACAGCGTACGGATGATTTACAGCGCTTTACGTCTCTACGTGCAAGGCTCAATCCAATGAATGCTGCAGAGGAAGTTGTAGAAGCAGAAACTGTTCCATTAAACGAAGATTTACAAAATGAAAAACAATCCATTGATTTCAAGCTAACGGTAGAAACAGAGCCATATATCCATCCATTGATTGGAATGGATGGTGTCTCGCCGTATGATTATTTAGATGAGTAAAAGATGAAAAATTTTTTATGAGGTGAATATAGTGAAACGCATGCTAGTATTGCTTTTGTTCATGATGCTATTACCTTTTGCAGAAAAAGCATATGCAAATAATACCGTCATCCAAGTGAATGAGGAAGCAACTGTCTTTGATAATCGTTCAGGCTCACTAGTTCAGGTAGGAACATTATCAGCAGGGCAAACTTTTGAAGTAACAAAAGATTACGGAGCTAATTGGTGGCAAATTCGTTGGGGTGGTTATGATGGCTATGTTGAAAAACGTTATACAAAGGTTGTTTCAGCAAAAACCTATAAAAATACAGTCCCAGCTGTTGCTAAAATAAAGGACTATATTATTCCAACACGTGTTGCACCGATTTACGATAATACTGGTATTAAACTTGTTCAATTTGCCACATTGTCAGAGGGAGTTCGCTTTCCTATATATAGTAGAATGGGTAATTGGTATGCAATTGCTGTGAATGGACGCTTAGGATATGTACATAGTAATTTTGTTGTGGAAGAACAAGGTGAAAATACAACAAATACGGATACCACAAAGCCTGGTGAAAAACCAACTACAACGCCTCCTAGTAAACAAAATAGCTATATAGAGGCGTTAGAAAATGTCATTCTTTATGATTTCCGCCGTGAAAAAGAAATGGCTATTGCTACGTTAATGAAAGGGCAACAGCTAGAGGTTGTAGAATCAATGGATCCAACATATGTTCAAGTTCGTTGGGGGAAATCATATGTTTATGCAGAAAAATCCAACGTGAAATTTTTAAATACGCCTTTATATAAAAATGTTGGTAAGGATTATGCGATGAAAAATGAGTATTTCATCCCCATTTCTGGAAATAGTGAAATTTATGATAAAACAACAAAAACGTTACAGCCATTTGCCAAACTAGATACAAATCGCCGTTATCCGATATTGCGGAAAGAAGGGGATTGGTATGTAACAGTACTTGGAGGTCGTGAAGGCTATATCCATAGCTCTAAAGTAGCGATTGATCGTGGCGTCCCTGTAATGATGTATCATCATTTTCTAAAGGAGCATGAGCTTGGCCGTTTTAAAAATGTAAGTACTACGATAACAGATGTTCAATTTGCAAAAGAAATGCAGTATTTAAAAAGTAAAAACTACGAAACTATTAGTGTAGACGAATTATTGCGTTTCATGCGCAATGAAATTACACTGCCTGCCTATTCAATTGTTTTGACTTTTGATGATGGCTTATTGTCGACACGTGAATATGCGTACCCTGTGCTTAAAAACTATGGCTTTAAAGCTACACAATTTTTAATTACGTACCGTAATGAATATTCGAAAGATGGGCAAATTTTTAATTATAATGATTTACAGGCACTTTCACGTCAGGATATGACAACTATGCAAGATGTTTTTGCGTATGGATCACACACATACAATTTACACGACTTAGTAGGGAATATGGGCAAAATGCTGCTAATCCCATACCATGAGGTTGTTCAGGATTTACAGCGTAGTACAGCAATTATTCCAAAGGCTAAAGCTTTTGCTTATCCGTTTGGGCAATATAATGCCAACATCATGAATGCGGTAAAAGAAGCTGGATTCACAATGGCCTTTTCAACGAAGTTGGGCTATAACAATCCGTACGATGACGTCTATCAAATTAAACGCTTGTCCAGTAATCAACAAACAACAAATACGCAATTCCAAAAAATGGTTCTACCATATACGCAGTAAAATACAAAACCCGACCAATTCGAATTGATCGGGTTTTGTTGTGCGACTTTTTTGATTGGTGGATGCCAACTAGGTGATGTTTACTTCATAGGAAATCCTATCTAAAGCAATAGAAAATAAAAGATTATGATCCTTCATTCTATTCATTAAAGCAGCTTCCGTTTCCGCCACGTAAGAGATGATTTGTGTACTCATATATATTTTCCTTTAATAAAAAGATGTTTTTGTTTCGATTTCGAAAATATCTAACACCTGGATATATAAAAAATCTAGCAATTCTGTACTAGTCGAAGAGGGCTTTTTTGTGAAGTGTCACAAAATTGAACTAGTGAAAAAAATGCTGATTGAAACCGTTTTTATCTAAAGTAACTGAAAATCATGCAATAAAGGTGGATTTTAAACTGTATTATAAAATAGTACAGTTTAGATAATTTGAGGTTTTGCTATAATACAGTTGGATAAATTGGAACCTAATATTAGGAAATTCCATATACTAAAAAAGTATAAAACAATTGTAACGTTTAGGGGTGACTGCATGCCAGTAATTACAGGACAGCAATATATTGACCGTATTGACGCTTTACAAACATATATTTCAATTGATGGGAAAGTTGTCACAGGGAAGGTGTCGGAGCATCCAGCATTTAAGGGAGTAATGCAGAGTCAGGCGAGGCTTTTTGATTTACAAAATGAAGAGGCATTGCTTGAAAAAATGACATATGTTTCACCAACGAGTAATAACCGTGTAGGTATGTCTTTCCTTCAAGCAGTGACAGTCGAAGATCTTGTGAAAAGACGTAATGCAACACGAGAGTGGGCGTTATCCACTCATGGACTTATGGGGAGAAGTCCGGATTACATGAATACGACATTAATGGCTCTAGCATCGGTTGCGGAATATTTGAAAGATAAGCCAAATTGTTTCCCTCAGCATTTGTTAAAATTTTATGAGTATGCTCGTGAGAACGATTTGACGATGACACATACATTTATCGAGCCACAAGTAAACCGTCAAAAATTTTATTTTGAAGAAGAAGACGTTACAATTGCTGCTAAGATTGTAAATAAAACAAGCGAGGGGTTAGTAATTAAAGGTGCGAGATTACTAGCGACACAGGGAGGAATTACAGATGAACTCCTTGTTATATCAACAAATGGTTTTGATGAAGGAAAAGGCTTTGCTTTTTCAATACCCAGTAATACAAAAGGTTTAAAGTTTTTATGTAGACAATCATTTGTCGGAGGGGAATCAACTTTTGATTATCCATTAAGTAGTCGTTACGAGGAAATGGATGCAATCGTTGTGTTTGATCATGTTGTAGTACCGTGGGAACGTGTTTTTTATTATGAGAATGTAGAAGTTGCCAATAACTTTATGAACGTAAGTGGTTTTCAAACATATGGTTTACATCAAGTTCTTACACGTCAAATTGCCAAAACAGAATTTGTCTTAGGTGTTGTACAGTCAATTGTAAATACGATAAATATCGGCGAATACCAACATGTTCAGCAAAAGGTCGTTGATATCATCGTGGCATTAGAAACGATGAAGGGCTTACTGTTAAAGTCTGAAGTAGAAGCAAAAAGAGATGCTTTTGGTTTTATAAGACCCGACCATTCAACAGTACAAGTAGCTATTCAGATTTTCCCTAAAGTATATCCGACATTTACAGAAGTGATCCAGCTACTTGGTGCAAGTGGGTTGATGTCCATTCCAAGTGAAAAAGCATTTACAGCGGATGATGGCGACCTTGAGCATTATTTACAGTCTTTTCAGGATGGTGGAGAGGAGCGCGTCAAAAAATTCCGTTTAGCTTGGGATTTAACGATGAGTAGCTTTGGTACAAGACAAACACTGTATGAGCGCTTTTTCTTTGGGGACTCAGTCCGTTTAGCAACCGCACTTTATAGAAATTATGATAGGGAAGAATTAGTGAATAGGGTTGAAAATTTTTTGAAAAATAATAATTAGTGTTGAGGAAGAAGCTGGGACATAACAGGTACTCAATATGTCCCAGCCTCTGCTCTTTTTGAGTTTAACTTCTGGGTAAAGTTGAAAAGTGCGCTATTTATCTCTATTTAGAAAACAATTGGTCCTTATAGATAAGTCAGCACATCATCAAAAGTAACGATTCCAAGGAGTTCATAGTTCTCTGTGACAACAGGGACTGCTAAAAGACCATATTTGCGTATGATTTGGGTTACCTCGGATTGATTTGTATTGGCAGACACTGAAATGATTCCAGAGTTCATAATTTCGTCCATTCGACACGCTGGCGGGGAAATTATTAGCTCTCGTAATGATACGACTCCGAGCAATTGTTGATTGGTATCAGTAACGTATAAGTAATAAAAAGTTTCTGCATCTGCTTCACTATGCTTTAGGCGTTCAAACACATCAATTACTAAGTCATCTTTTGCAACTGTCACTACATCTGTTGTCATTAAGGCTCCCACTGACCCTTTTTCGTATTGAAGTAATTGCTTAATATCATCGGCTTCATCTTTTTCCATCCGCTCTAAATAAAAATCGGCTTCTTTATATGATAATAGCCCCAAAAAATCTGTAGCGTCATCCGGAGGTAATTCATTTAACATCTCCACTGCAAATGGACGGTCAAGCTCTAGAATACATTTTTTCTGTATGGCTGGTTCTAGCTCGCTAAAAATTTCTCCAAATTCACAAGGAGTTAAAAAAGAATAAATTGTGTGGCGTCTTTCCTCACTAAGTTCAATAAAAAATGTTGCTTGATCCATAGGATGTAAATCTAGAAAATCCTTTCGAAAAGAGTCTTTTTTTCCTGACTTTAAAGATTGTAACATGTAGTATGTGTACTCTTCTTTATATTTATATTGATGTAGTCTAATCATTATTGATGCTCCTTTCTATTACAAATTCTCAATTTCGACACTCAGGACGTGATCAATCTTTTTGACATAATAATAAATCTCCGTCGTATATTGGTCTTCTGGTACCGAAAGAATTAAGTCAATTAATTGGTGATCGTTATCAATATCTTTGAGCTTGAAATGCCGAATTTTATACTCAGATTTTTGGGAAAGTCCATTGTGTCCTCTATGCTTAATCATTTTAATTAGCTCTGTCATACGATAATTCGATTCCACGATAATCTTCAATGAAATTTCCTGTCGGTTAAGTGTTGATAGACCTAATGTTTTAATGAAAAAGGGCACCATGTTGACAGCCACTATTAAGAGGATAACAGCGCATGTTGCTTCTACATAAAACCCCGCCCCGATACTAATTCCAAGGGCAGAGGCTGACCAGACTAGCGCAGCGGAAGTAAGACCAGAAATAACCTCGTTACTTCTTCGTAAAATAACGCCAGCACCAATGAAACCTACTCCACTTACAATTTGTGCAGCGAGTCGCATCGGATCCATATTCGGATGATTGGCACCTCCAAATTTTCCGAATGCTTCTATGGAGACAATCGTTAATAAACAGCTAGCAATGCAGATGACCATACTAGGTCTTATGCCAAGTTGTTTTTGTTTAATCTGTCTGTCAATCCCAATCAATAATCCGAAAAGTAAAGCTAGGCTTAGCTTGATTATCATTTCTAATGTCATTGTCATTGTCATCGTCAATCACCTCATCATTTCTTTTTGTAGTATGTCACTAAAATAATATAAAAAAGCCCCCGTAAAAAAGGGAGCTCCTTGCTTAGAATGTATCTTGTTCGACGTACACATTAAATAAACCAATCTTGATCAACTCCAATTTGCAAAAAAATTCATAATTGGATACTTGTAGAAAGGGACATATGCGGACTGAACGCAAAAATCTGCCTTTTGTTATATTCGAATTATTTAAAAAAATAAAATGCCATATCAAATAACTATCCATCACATGTTTCCCCCTTTTTTAGTCAAATAAAATAAAAACCCCTCTAACGATTTAGAGGGGTGAAAAGCGCACGAAAAAACAAAAAAGTACGTTCAATTCCCCTTAATCGAGTTTTAGCACTATACACCGTAAAGAAATGAAATTATTTCTTAGCCACCTTATGAAAAGCCTTAATTCGGCAATTCCTGTTCTACCCATGGGTATCTTTCGATATTTCTGGGCAGTGGCCTATGTTTGCATAGGAGCCTCACCTAACGAGGACATATTGTTTTCAGGTGAATTGTACTCCTAATAACTTTTGTTGTCAACAACTGTTCAAAAGAAAAAATCTTAAAATGGCCTCATACGTGGGATGATTGTCGTTTTTTGGGGGCAAAACGATATTGGCTACGAAGCCATATCACAAGACGTTATGCCTTTAACCTTCGTTAGGTTCCCGTTCCACTCGACTTTTTAATACATCATAACCCGAACTTTTGGGGATGAGCTCATGCTGACAATTTTTCATTAATCAAATTTGGCGTTAGAAGTTTTTGGTTGATTTTTCGTTCCGGCTGGGCGCTAACTCTATCGCTAATCCCCAAGGAGTCGCCGGGGCCTCCCCTCCACTTATATACAAAGATTACGTCTTAACAAATATCATCCACAACTTTGGGTGATGAGCCTACTTTATGGATAATCAATAGCTTCTGTAACAGTTGTTAAGTCCTTTTGTTGCCGAGTAGCTAGGGTTGCAATAAACAGCTTAAAAGAACAGAGAAAAAAGACATTTGTAACTGCCGTTCATGAAGACCTAAGCACAAAGCCGATTCCGGACGCAATTATGCCTAGGCATAATTGGTTTTAGTAAAATTATGAATGCTCTTTTTTTGTTTTGTGAGAAAAAATTTTTCGTAAACAACCGCAGATGACTACAACTTTTGTTTTGTCGTTCATACGAAAATTTGTAATAAAAAACACCTGAAAAATTATTTTTGGACGCTTGACAAATCAAAAAATACGGATTAAGATGGCGAAGAATTAAATAAAACCTCGTTAGGTGAGGCTCCTATACAAACATAGGCCACTGCCCAGAAATATCGAAAGATGCCCATGGGTAGAACAGGAATTGCCGGAATAAGGCTTTTCTTAAGGTGGCTAAGAGATAAAATTATCTCTTTACGGTGTATAGTGCTAAAACTCGAGTTAGGGGGAAACGAAAGTGCTTTCTGTACTTATTTATTTTTTTATGCGCTTTTTTAAATCTCCGGGACACCTGGAGGTTTTTTTTATTTTCAAAAAAATCATTATTACACTTCAGAGTATTCGTTTTTTTGGAAGGAGGGGGTCAAAATGGATAGTCCGAGTATGACCGATGCTGATAGTAGGAGTAATAAACTTAGATCTGTTTTCATTCAGCAGATTAGGAGGACGATTCAATGCTTACAATCTATAAAAGAAATGAAGAAGGGCTACTGGAAGAACAGCCAAAGATCGTTCGAGGTAGCTACGTATATCTCACCAAACCGTCAGAAGAGGATACACAGTATGTTGCTAATCGGCTTGGAGTACCAACGGACTTTATTAGTGACGCCCTTGATATTGATGAACGATCACGAATAGAAAAAAGCGGAAAGGGTTTATTACTGATTGTCAATGTACCCTTAAAAATGCCAATTGGAGAAACTATACCCTATAGGACAATTCCGATTGGTATTATTCAAACAAGTGAAGTAATTGTAATAATTTGTCGTGATCATCATCCGATTTTACAGGAATTCAGCAAAATTCTCGAAAAGAGTTTTAATACTCACGTATCTGTTATGTTACAGTTCTTGCTTGTTTCGGCCCGCTATTATTTACGATGCCTTGATGATATTAACCAAAAAGTTATTGTATCTGAAAAATTAATACAAAAATCAATCAAGAACAGTGAAGTATATACTTTACTCAACATAAATAAGAGCCTTGTTTATTTCATAAAGGCGCTAAAAGTAAATCTTGTGATGATGAGGAAATTGTCAAAAGTACTAGAAATGAATGAAGAAGTCACAAAAAAGATGCAAGTCACTTTTAATGAGATGCAACAAGCTCTTGATACATCAAAAATTTACAACGAAAATTTAAGGAATATGATGGACGCATATTCTGCGGCGATAGAAATTAACCTTAGTGTTGTAGTGAAAGTTTTAAGTGCTTTTACGATTATCTTGACGTTTCCGACGATGGTTGCAACGATATACGGGATGAATTACCCGTTGCCATGGCAAGATGAACAACACGCATTATTAGTACTTATGTCCCTCTCTACAGTCATTAGCTTGTTGACAGGATGGATATTTTATAAAACAAGGCTTTTTTAGCAGAGAAAGTGAGGAAAAAAGATGCTTACGATATATCAAAGTGGTACATCAGGTCAATTACAACCGGTATCCAACATTGTCCACAACACGTTGCTTTATCTTGTTGATCCGACAGATGCCGAAATATCTCAAATTTCAAATAAACTTAATATTCCGGAAGGGACTATTCGTGATTCCTTAGATATCAATGAGCGACCTCGGATTGAAAGCGATGATTCGTCAATGGTCATCATTCTCAATTCTCCTGTAGAGATGAATGAGGAACGTTTGTACGAAGAAATTCCTTATCGAACGATACCAATCGGCATCATCCATGTAAAAGATCATTTGGTGATTGTCTCAAAAAAAGATAATCCATTATGCAGAGACATATTTTCAGGAAAGTACGGAACATTTCAAACGCATATGAAAACGCGAATAACATTGATTCTATTTGAAGCAATTGCCCAATCGTATCTCGATTTTCTCAAGCGTATAAAAGCGCAGGTTGGACGATTACAGCAAGAATTAAAAGAATCACATAACAACCGAGAGCTGTACGGTCTCATTCATATTAATAAAAGTTTGGTCTATTTTTCGACATCTTTACGAGCTATGCGCAATGTTTTTTTACACCTTTCCAAAGGGCAAGCTATAAAGCTATATGAAGAAGATAAGCAAATGTTGCATAATGCGCTAGTAGATCTGGAACAAGCTACGGAAGTAACAAAAGTGCGAAGTCTTAGTTTAAGTGGTCTTATGGATGCGTACGCAGCAATCACTAATAATAATTTAAATAGTGCTTTTAAAATACTGACTACTCTTACACTTGTACTAATGATTCCAACTATAATTGGAAGTGTTTTCGCGATGAACGTCCAATTGCCCTATGAAGATCAGCCAGTTATGTTCTTAGTAGTTATTGGACTAATGGTAGGAATTAGTGGAAGTCTCTTCTACGTATTTTACAAAACAAAATTTTTACGTTTTTAATATTTTCGTACCGTAAATAGAAAGGAATTGTACCAAAATGCTATTAATATACAAAAGTAATGCCGCGGGTAAATATGAGCAGACATCAAATATTGGCTATAACAGTTGGCTTCATCTTGAAGCGCCAACATCCAGTGAAATTGAACGTGTAGTTACAGCTCTTTCAGTGCCAAGCGATTTTCTAACTGATTCACTTGATATAGAAGAACGCCCGCGAATTGAAGAGCGCAACGGAGCGGTTTTGATGGTTATTCATGTCCCGTATGATCAAATAGATGTCGAGAGTTCTTCTCAAGACGTAAAATATCGAACAATTCCTATGGGGATTATTCACACAAAAAATCATATGATTACGATATGTAAAGAAGAGCTACCTTTCATGAAAGAGCTGTTTAATGGTAGGATACCTCTTTTTGAGACACATCTGAAAACGCGCAACATTTTAAATATATTAAGTATAACGGCTCGAGCATATATTCATTTTTTAGCTACAATTGAACGGGAAATCACATTAGCAGAAAATGAGCTTGCTAAGTCATATCGTAATAGTGAGCTATACACACTACTATACTTGAATGAAAGTCTTATATATATGGTAACATCACTTAAACAGATGAAATATACGATGCAAAAAATATTACAGGGAAGCAATATCTACTTAGATGAAGACGATACAAGTGTTTTAGACGACGTGCTTATTGAAATAGATCAAGCATACGAAGTGACGGAAATTAATCAAACTAATTTAAATAATATTATGGATGCATATGGTAACGTAATTCAAAATAACGTAAGTCAAGTACTTAAATTACTCGCTTCATTTACGATTATATTATCGGTACCGATGCTAATTGCCAGCATTTATGGGATGAATGTGCCTCTACCTTATCAAAATGCATCTAATGCATTTTGGGTAGTGATTGTTATAATGTTCTTATTAACAGGATTGTCTTCTTTCGTTTTTTACAAAAAAAATTATTTCTCACGATAGCCTCGATGTGAAGGCTCATCGTGTCAATTGACAGAAGAACATATTTTTTTTATAATTCTTGTTAGAAAATTGTAAAAAACGATGATGGAAAAAGTACGTATTTGTGCGTGTAAAAGAAAGGGATTTCTTGGCTGAAAAAATCCTCACAATAGCGAATACCGAAAGCTACTCCTGAGTGCAGTTAATTCCTGCCGTTCACTGACGTTACAAGTGCTAAAGAGGTAAGTATCTTTTACTTACAACTAGGGTGGTACCGCGAGACAACTCAAAAGTCCTCGTCCCTTTTTGGGGATGGGGGCTTTTTTATGTCTATCTTCGCGAAAGCGAAGCGTCTGCTACAGATGTTTTTTGTAGCGAAAGCGAAGCGTCAGCTACAGATGCCAAGGCAAAATTGATTTGCGGCTTCATTTCGTGATTGTACAAAACATATAGGGAGGAACTTTTTAAATGAAAGCAGTAGAAATTCGCCGCATGTATTTAGAATTCTTTAAAGAAAAAGGGCATCATCATGAGCCATCAGCACCACTTGTGCCAATCAATGACCCATCATTACTTTGGATTAACTCAGGTGTTGCAACACTTAAACCATATTTCGACGGTCGTATCATTCCTGAAAATCCACGTATTACAAATGCCCAAAAATCAATCCGTACAAATGATATTGAAAATGTAGGTAAAACGGCTCGACACCATACGTTTTTTGAAATGCTAGGTAACTTCTCAATTGGGGATTACTTCAAAAAAGAAGCTATTCATTATGCTTGGGAATTTTTAACGGATAAAAAATGGATGGGCTTTGACCCAGAGCTTTTATCGATTACGATCCATCCTGAAGATCAAGAAGCGTATGACGTTTGGCATAACGAAATTGGTATTCCTGAAGCGCGTTTAATTCGACTTGAGGGGAACTTCTGGGATATCGGTGAAGGTCCATCTGGTCCTAACTCAGAAATTTTTTATGACCGTGGGGAAGAATACGGTTCAGATGAAAATGATCCAGAAATGTATCCAGGTGGTGAAAATGAACGCTATCTTGAAATTTGGAACTTAGTGTTCTCTCAATTCAACCATAATCCTGATGGCACATATACGCCACTTCCAAAACAAAATATTGATACTGGTATGGGTCTAGAGCGTATCGTATCAGTTGTTCAAAATGTGCCAACAAACTTTGATACTGATTTATTCATGCCTATTATTGAAAAAATCGAGCAATTAGCGAATCGCAAATACAAACGTCCAGGTGAAGTAGCGCTAAGTGAAATCTTCGGTTCAGAAGAAGATATTAATACGCCATTTAAAGTTATCGCGGACCATATCCGTACAGTGGCGTTTGCTATTGGGGATGGCGCTCTTCCTTCAAATGAAGGTCGTGGCTATGTATTACGTCGTTTATTACGTCGTGCAGTGCGCTATGCAAAACAAATCGGCATTGAAAAGCCATTTATGTTTGAATTAGTCCCAACTGTTGGTGAAATTATGAATGATTTCTATCCAGAAGTAACGGAAAAGTGCGAGTTTATCCAACGTGTTATTAAAAATGAAGAAATTCGCTTCCATGAAACATTAGACGGTGGTCTTGCTATCTTTAACGAAGTAGCAGAAGCTCAAAAAGCAGCAGGCCATGCCTATATTCCAGGTGCAGATGCATTCCGTTTATATGATACTTACGGTTTCCCAATCGAATTAACAGAAGAGTATGCGGAAGAAGTCGGTATGAAGGTAGATCATGAAGGTTTTGAAGCAGCGATGGAAGAACAACGTGAACGCGCACGTGCAGCTCGTCAAGATGTGGATTCTATGCAAGTACAAAATGAAGTGCTAGCAAACTTGACGGTTGCAAGTGAATTTGTAGGTTATGATACATTAACGACAGATACAGCAATTACAGCGATCATTGTCAACGGCCAAGTGTCAAAGATAGCATCTGAAGGGCAAGAAGCACTAGTTATTTTAGCTAAAACACCATTCTATGCTGAAATGGGTGGTCAAATTGCCGATAGCGGTGTTATTGCTAATGATAGCTTTACTGCCATTGTAAAAGATGTACAAAAAGCTCCAAATGGTCAGCCACTTCATACTGTACTTGTAGAATCTGGCGAGATGCATGTTGAAGATGCTGTGAAAGCAGTAGTTAACCGTGAAGACCGTAATTTAATTATTAAAAACCATACAGCAACACATATTATGCAACGCGCGCTAAAAGATGTACTGGGCGACCATGTTAGCCAAGCTGGATCCTATGTAGGACCTGATCGTTTACGTTTTGACTTCTCTCATTTCGGACAAGTGACTAAAGAGGAATTACAACAAATTGAACGTATTGTAAATGAAAAAGTGTGGGATGATATAGAGGTCGTTATTGAAGAAAAAGGCATCGATGAAGCGAAAGCTATGGGGGCAATGGCGCTATTCGGTGAGAAATATGGCGATATCGTTCGCGTTGTTTCAATTGGTGACTACTCTATTGAGCTTTGCGGTGGTATTCATGTAAAACGTTCTTCTGAAATTGGCTTCTTCAAAATTGTTTCAGAGGGTGGTATCGGTGCAGGTACACGTCGTATCGAGGCTGTGACAGGTAAAGTTGCTTATGAAGCAGTAAAAGAGGAAGAAGCTCTATTAAACGAGGCTACAGCATTATTAAAAGCAAATCCAAAAGATATTGTGACAAAAGTACATGCGTTACAAGTTGACTACAAAGATTTACAGCGTGAAAATGAGGCATTATCACAAAAAATCGCGAATGCACAAGCAGGCGCAATTGTGGACGCAGCGCAAACTTTTGGGGATGTAACTGTGTTATCTACGAAAGTTGAGGCGAAGGATAATAATCAACTGCGTCAAATGATGGATGACTTGAAAGTAAAAATGCCTAAAGCTGTTATCGTTCTTGGTGCTGTCGATGGCGAAAAAGTTATGCTATGTGCTGGGGTAACAAAAGATTTAGTTGGGGGTAATTACCACGCAGGAAATATCGTAAAAATGGTAGCAGAAGCATGTGGTGGTAAAGGTGGCGGTCGTCCAGATATGGCGATGGCGGGTGCAAAAGATGCATCAAAACTTGATGAAGCACTACTTTCTGTGTATGATTATGTTAAATCCATTTAACTTCTTCCAGTGGATGTCCAAACATCCATTGAAATAGAGGAACTCAGGCTAAGAACTTCACATCCTGTGAAAACACCTGAGGGACCAGCATCGTGTTGCTGCCGCTGCGTTATCACTACGCTTTCGCACAAAACACATCTGCTGGCCTAAAGCCTCCGGCGGATGTTACGGAATCGTAGAGGAGTTCTTTGTGCCAACACAAAGCCGATTCCGGACGCAATTATGCCGAGGCATAATTGATAATACGCCAAAACATGTTATAATAAAGAGAAATTGGAGATGAGCTTTAGCACATCTCCTTATTTCTGAAAGCGAGGTGCTGGTCATGAGTTCATTTGATCAAACTATGAAATTTAATTTTCCAGAAGAATCAATGGAACAGGAAGTCAAGCAGGTAATGTTGAAAGTACATTCTTCATTAGAGGAAAAGGGATATAATCCTATCAATCAGATTGTCGGTTATTTACTTTCTGGTGATCCGGCGTATATTCCTCGCCATCAGGATGCTCGTAATTTAATTCGCAAGCTTGAGCGTGACGAAATTCTAGAAGAGCTTGTTAAATTTTATATCAAAAAGAATAACGAGGACTAGAAATGAGAATTATGGGATTAGACGTTGGGTCAAAAACCGTCGGCGTTGCTGTTAGTGATGCTTTAGGGTGGACGGCCCAAGGGATTGAAACCGTAAAAATTGATGAAGCTAACGGCGAGTTTGGCATTGAGCGAATAGCTGAGCTAGTTAACGAGTATGCTATAACAGAATTTGTTGTAGGATTCCCGAAAAACATGAATAATACGGTGGGACCGCGTGGAGAAGCTTCTGAAAACTATAAAAAGCTTTTAGAAGAAACATTTTCACTACCGGTCAAGCTTTGGGATGAGCGTTTAACAACGATGGCTGCTGAACGTATGCTAATCGATGCAGACGTGAGTCGCAAAAAACGTAAGCAAGTCATTGATAAAATGGCTGCTGTGATGATTTTACAAGGCTACTTGGATAGCAAAAATTAATTGATGAGGTGACAACCACATGGCACACGAGCATAACCATGAAGAAGAATTACATGTACAACACATTACAGTGATTGACGAGAACGGAAATGAACAGCTTTGTGAAGTAATTCACGTACATGAATCAGCTGAATTTGGCAAATCATACGTATTTTACTCTATGGTAGGCGCAGAAGAAGATGAGGATGGCTCTGTAGAAATCTTCGTATCTTCATTCGTCCCATCTGAAAATGGTGAAGATGGTGAATTAACACCAATCGAAACGGAAGCAGAGTGGGATATGGTAGAAGACGTATTAAACGCTTTAGAGGATGAAAACGAAGACTAATCATCGTTCTTTATAAGTGTGGAACAAGGATGGCACCAAGCACTCCTTGTTCCTTTTTTTACTTTAGGAAGAATGAACGTTATAATGCGAGCCTTTGGTGATTTCAGGACTCGCTTCAAAATTTGAACCATAGTTAAAAGGAGGACATTAAATGAACGAGGAAACGCAAGAATTTCTTATAGAAGGTGAGAATGGCAAGGAGCAAAAGTGTCGTGTTGTCTTCACCTTCGATGCAGAGGAAAGATCATATGTATTGTTTTCGTTAATCGACGAAGAGGGTAATGAAATCCCAGGAGACATTTCTGCTATGACATTTGATTATGATGATAACAATGGAGAAATGACAAATCTACAGCCCGTTGAAACAGATGCAGAATGGGAAATGATTAATGAGGTAGTCCTGGCACTTCTAGACAAATTTGAAGAAGAGCCGCAGCTATTTACTATAACAGATGAGGATGGGGCCGATCAAGTATGTGAGGTTATTCATACATTTTCATCAGAACAATTTGGCAAATCCTATGTACTTTATGTTCTGGCAACGGACGAGCCAATAGAGGAACGAGATATTTTTGCTTTTCAATACGTATCGGGAAATGACGGAACGATTGATGAACTAATACCGATTGAAACAGATGAAGAATGGGCATTTGTTGAAGATGTATTAAATGAATTATAATCTGAACTCTGAGTGGAAAATGCTACTCAGAGTTTTTCCTTTTTATGTTGTTATGCGAATTGTATAGGAATGTAAGCGTTTGTTCTTAAAGTTGACAAGAGTACATATTAAAAAATTTTGTAGGGTAATTAGGACATGCCACACATAATGTAAAATTAGTTATGACGTGCGAAGAAGTAT
Organism: Lysinibacillus sp.; assembly: GCA_032053185.1. Taxonomy (GTDB): domain Bacteria; phylum Bacillota; class Bacilli; order Bacillales_A; family Planococcaceae; genus Lysinibacillus. The sequence goes on along the minus strand of DAMBVB010000004.1, from coordinate 56,335 downwards.
TTATCTATTTTTAGGATTTTAACAAGTGGTTTGTTGGGGCTTTAATAAATTTAAAAATAATCCAGTCTTAAGAGGTCCAGCACCACCATTAACAGTGCTCTATATTGATTAAATAGCATCTCAAGTTGGAACAATCTATTTCCCTATAGGATTTTGGGATATTATGGAAAGAACTATAAATATTCCACATTTATCATTTAGGCATCCAACTTAACATTAAATACAGATTTCGATTTCAGACGCAATGATGCAGAGGTATAATTGATATAATTTATCTCTACTGAATTATCTATTTATTTGTCGTGAAAGTTGATTTCTAGTATGATAATGGAGTGATAGGGGGGAAACCCGTGAATAACGGTTCGAAAAAACAAGAAATGTTTTCAAAAATGCAAGAAAGAAAGTCTGAGGTAAAAATTGTGAGAAAAATCGTTGCTATTGTAGCAATTGCTTTTGTTCTAATAGCAGGGATTATCGGTTTACTTGGTTATAATTATGTGAAGAGTGCCTTAAATCCAGTGGATCCAGATGCGACTAAAACAATAGCAGTTGAAGTACCAATAGGCTCAACTTTAAGCTCTATTTCAACTCTACTTGAGAAAAAAGGGATTATTAAAGATGCTCGTGTTTTTAAATACTATGCTAAATTTAAAAATGAATCCAAATTCCAAGCAGGGGACTATAATTTAACACAGGCAATGACATTGGATGAGCTGATCGAAAGTTTAAAAACCGGGAAGGTCTACCATAAGCCAGTCTTTACAATGACCATTCCTGAAGGTTTAACACTTGAACAAATTGGTAATATCGTGGAAAAGAAAACGCCTTACACTCAACAAGAATTTATGGATTTAGTAACAAGCGATGCGTTTGTACAACAAATGAAGGCTAAATACCCTGAGCTTGTGACGGATGCAGTTTTAGCCGATAATATTCGTTATGATTTAGAGGGCTATTTATTCCCTGCAACTTATTCTTATTTTGAAGAAAAACCATCATTAGAATCGATTGTAGACGAAATGGTGGGAGCGATGGACAAGGTTGTGAAAAATTACAACGATGCGCTAACTGAAAAGAAAATGTCCGTACATCAATTATTAACATTTGCTTCATTACTAGAAAGAGAAGCTACTGCTCAAACAGATCGAGAAACGATTGCGAGCGTATTTTATAATCGTATCGATCAAGGGATGCCCCTACAAACAGACCCAACTGTTTTATATGCACTTGGTTCCCATAAAGATCGTGTACTATATAAAGATTTAGAAGTAGATAATGCCTATAATACTTACAAAAATAAAGGTTTACCACCAGGTCCTATTGCGGGTTCAGGAAAAACTTCGATTGAAGCGGTACTTAATCCAAGTAAAACGGACTATCTATACTTCTTAGCGGATAAAAATGGTGTCAACCACTTCTCGAAAACGTATGATGAACATTTACTGAAAGTAGATAAATATATTAAAAAAGCAGAGTAAGTACTTTAAATAAAAAAATAAATAGCAATAATGTGGATAGAAGGAAAGAAAAATAGCTTTCCTTCTATTTTCGTGCTATTATAAATTGTGATTTTTAATCAATCCGCATGGAAAAATTCAAACAGTCCATTAATGCGGAATAATATACGCGGTGGCAATTGTTTAGAGCTTATAAAAACAATTGCTCATTTTTGTATGACGAAGTACCAAGACATCACGTTTGGTCTTTTTCTTTTTGTTGCTAAATGATGATGTACAGACAACAAGTGTGGCTCGTTGCCTTTTAACTTCTTTGGAGCAAATATCTTTTGTGCCGAAAGCAAAGTGACAGGTACAGAAGTCTCCCACACTATAGGTGTGAGATGAATGCGATTTTAAGTCACTTTTCAGCGGGTGTAACAAAGGAACTCAGTCTAAGAACGCGTCCTGTGGCAACGACTGAGTGACCAACATTCGTGTTGGCCTAATGCCTCCACAGACAAAAGACATTGCTGCCGCTACGTTAACACTGCGCTTTCGCACAAAAAACATCTGCGGGACTAAGCACAAGGCTGATTCCGGACGCCATTATGCCGAGGCAATTGATATGAGGGTGAACTAAAAAAATGGAATTATCAGATGCATATATACAATCATTTATTCAACCACGTAATGAATTGCTTTTAGAAATGGAAGCATTTGCGGAGGAGAATCATGTACCGATTATGCAACTATCAGGCATTGATGCACTAAATCAACTGCTACGTATTCAAAATCCGTCGAAAATTTTAGAGATTGGTACAGCGATTGGTTATTCTGCAATAAGAATGGCAGAGGCTTTACCAAATGTACAGATCGTTACAATCGAGCGTGATACAGAGCGTGTTGCGAGAGCAAAGGCTTATATTGAACGTTCTACAGTATCAGATCGTATTACAGTCATTGAAGGTGACGCTTTAGAAGTGAATGATGAAGCACTGCACACGACCTTCGATGCAGTTTTTATCGATGCTGCAAAGGGACAATATCAACGCTTTTTTGAAAAGTATGCGCCTCTTGTGGAATCTGGCGGAGTTCTATATATCGACAATATGTATATGCAGGGCTTATCAGATTTGGATTTAAAAGATGTACCGCGTCGCAAGCGTACAATGATTCGCAATTTAAAAAATTTTACCGAATGGATTATGCAGCACCCAGATTATACAAGTGCATTTTTACCAGTTGGTGATGGTTTATTATTATGTTTGAAGAGGTGACTATTATGAAAAAACCTGAATTGCTTGTTACACCGCAATCAGTGGACCATGTTAAAGCACTTTTACAGGCTGGAGCAGATGCTTTTGTCATTGGTGAACAACAATTTGGTCTGCGCCTAGCAGGAGAATTTTCTGTTAGTGAAGTGGAGGAAGCTACAAGGCTAATACATGCAGCGGGTAAAAAGGTTTATGTTGCGGTAAATGGGCTATTCCATAATGAAAAATTGGATGCGCTTGCCGAATATTTAAAAGAAATGCAACGTATTGGTGTTGACCGTTTGATTTATGGTGATCCAGCAGTATTAATCATCCGTCGTGAGCAAGGTGTAACAATACCGCTACACTGGAATCCAGAAGCGACGGCAACGAACTGGTTTACGGCAAATTATTGGGGAAAACGCGGGGCAACTCGCGCAGTACTTTCACGTGAACTTTCTTTAGATGAAGTGCTAGAAATTAAAGAAAATGCAGAAGTAGAGATAGAGGTTCAAGTACATGGAATGACATGTATGTTCCAATCAAAACGTCCATTACTAGGCCATTATTTCTTATATCAAGATAAAGTAATGGAAATTGAAAATCGTCAGGAAAATCGCAATATGTTCCTTCATGATGATGAACGTAATAATAAATATCCAATTTATGAGGACGCAAACGGTACGCATATTTTCAGTCCAAACGATATGTGCATGATTGATGAGCTTGGGGAATTATTCGAAGGTGGCATTGATGCATTGAAAATTGAGGGTGTTCTTCAAACGCCAGAATATGTGGTCACAGTAACAGAAGCTTATCGTCAAGCAATTGACACATATTTTGACGAATCAGAAGATGCTTATGAAGATATTAAAGATGATTTATTCGTTAAAATTGAAGAAATTCAGCCTAACATCAGACCTCTTGATACAGGCTTTATCTTCAAGGAAACGGTTTACTAGGAGGTGGCAAGAACATGGCATTAGTATTAGAGCAAAATGACAAAATCCGTGAGATTGTAGATGGTAAATGTGTCATTACAAAAAAACCAGAGCTACTTGCCCCTGCAGGTAGTTTAGAAAAATTAAAAGTAGCAGTTCATTACGGAGCGGATGCTGTATTTATCGGCGGACAAGAGTTCGGTCTACGTTCAAACGCAGATAACTTCTCCATTGAAGAAATGCGCGAAGGTGTTGAATTCGCCAAAAAATACGGTGCAAAAATATATGTGACGACAAATATTTTCGCCCACAATGAAAATATGGACGGCTTAGAGCAATATTTACAAGATATTGAATGTGCAGGTGTTACAGGCATTATTGTAGCGGACCCATTAATCATTGAAACATGCCGTACAGCTGCACCAAAGCTTGAAATTCACCTTTCTACACAGCAATCTTTATCGAACTGGAAGGCAGTGCAGTATTGGAAAGAAGAAGGCTTACATCGTGTAGTATTAGCACGTGAAGTCGGCGGCGAAGAAATGAAGCTCATGAAGGAAAAAGTCGATATTGAAATTGAGGCTTTCGTTCATGGAGCGATGTGTATCGCCTATTCTGGTCGCTGTGTACTTTCAAATCATATGACTGCTCGTGACTCTAACCGTGGTGGTTGCTGTCAATCTTGCCGCTGGGACTATGACTTATATGAGCTAGAGGATGGCGAAGAAAAGGCACTTTTCGATGATCATCACGCACCTTTTGCGATGAGTCCGAAAGACTTAAAGCTGATTGAAGCCATTCCACATATGATTGAGCTTGGTATTGATTCATTAAAAGTCGAAGGTCGTATGAAATCAATTCACTATGTGGCTACAGTTGTTTCAGTGTACCGAAAAGTGATTGATGCATATTGTGCAGACCCTGAAAATTTCAAAATTAAACGTGAATGGCTCGAGGAACTAGACAAATGCGCTAACCGTGATACTGCTGAAGCATTCTTCCATGCTGCCCCTGGCCACGAGGAGCAAATGTTTGGTGTACATGGCCGTAAAACGACTTATGAGTTTGCTGGTTTAATTTTAGCGCATGACCCAGAAACGAAAATTGTGACAATGCAACAACGTAACTATTTTAAACCTGGTGATGAGGTAGAGTTCTTTGGACCAGAAATCGAAAATTTCCGTTTTACAATGGGCGAAATTTGGGATGAAGAAGGCAATAGCTTAGATGCTGCTCGTCATCCACTACAAATTGTTAAATTTAAATGTGATACACCATTAAAACCACATAACATGATGCGAAAGGAGAATAATTAATGGCAGCAAAGCGTCCAGTCGTCATCGGAATCGCTGGTGGCTCATGCTCGGGAAAGACGAGTGTGACCCGTGCTATTTATGATGTTTTCCGCGATCATTCAGTAGTTGTAATTGAACAAGATTTTTATTATAAAGATCAAGGTCATTTAACGTTTGAGGAGCGTTTAGCTACAAACTATGACCATCCGCTAGCGTTTGATAATGATTTGTTAATTGAACACCTAAAAAAATTATTGGTTCGTCAACCAATCGAAAAGCCAGTATATGATTATGTGCAGCATACAAGAGCGAAAGAAGTTATTCATGTAGAGCCTGTAGATGTTATTATACTAGAAGGTATTTTAGTGTTAGAAGATGCAGATTTACGCGATTTAATGGACATTAAATTATTTGTAGATACGGACTCAGATTTGCGTATTATTCGTCGTATAATGCGTGATATAAAAGAGCGTGGACGTACAACAGATTCTGTAATCGAGCAATATTTATCGGCAGTGCGTCCAATGCATAATTTATTTATTGAACCAACAAAACGTTATGCTGATATTATTATTCCAGAAGGCGGGGATAATGAGGTTGCCATTGATTTAATGGTAACGAAGATTAAAACTATCCTTGAAACAGACAACGTATTGTAATAAGATAGAGTGGTATTGACAATATTTACATGCATATCTGTACATATTTCAGAAAGGCATGCATACTATTAGGTCAAAGAGTAATTTGAAACCGTTTAAAAATAGTAAAATTCGATTAAGTGAATCCAACTAGGCCCTTAATCGAGTTTTATGTTTTTATATTGCGAAAATAAGGAGTGAAGAACTTTGGCAAACGAAAAACAGTACCCAATGACAGCTGAAGGTAAAAGAAAATTAGAAGAAGAATTAGTGAAATTAGAAACGGAAACACGTAAGGAAATCGTAGAACGTATTAAAATCGCTCGTGATTTCGGGGATCTTTCTGAAAATGCTGAGTATGATTCTGCAAAAGAAGAACAAGCCTTTTTAGAAGGTCGAATTTCTACATTAAAATCAATGATTCGTAACGCGGTTATTATTTCTGAGGACGAAACAGATAACAGTGTAGTATCGTTAGGGAAAACGGTTACATTTGTGGAAATTATTAACGGAAAACCAACAACAGACGAGGAATCGTATACAATTGTTGGGTCGGCTGAGGCCGATCCAATGGAATTCCGTATTTCAAATGAATCACCCATTGCTAAAGGCTTGCTAGGTCGTGCTGAAGGCGAAGAGGTTGTGGTACAAACACCTGGTGGTGAAATGAAAGTTAAAATTATTTCAATAAAATAATTCTAGGTCAAGCAGTTAGCTTATCTTTTTAAAGGAGAGCTAGCTGCTTTTATCTTCATTTAGCCTTTTCTGTGCGAAAGCAAAACAACAATATACGCCAATGGGAAATTGATGTTGATTCAATTTTATATCAAGGGCAAAAATCTATTGAAAAATACCTATGAAAAAATATAGGGGTACAATTATTTTGCAAGTACTGTTGAACTTGATAGAATATTAGCTAGAGAGGGGGAGACTTCATGAGTGAAAAACAAACTCGAAGCAGTCGTCATTTGCAGCCATCTCGTAATAAAAAGCTAGATAAACTATTGAATGTTTTAATTGGTATTGTCGTGATATTAATTATTATAACAGCAACATTTGTGTTTAAATGGCAGGATAATGCAGGAAAAGCTGAGAAGGACGAGCCAAAACAGGAGCAGAAGAACGATAAGGAAGATGTGATGGAAGAGCCTTCTAAAGAGCAAAAAAATGATGTATCAGCGCAAGAGGAAAAGCCGGCAACGGAAGAGCCTACAGAAGAATCTCAAACATCTGAACAGGACGCTACTACTGAAACTATTTCAGACAACCCAATTGTTGACAAGGTCATAACAAATAAAAATTGGGAACCTACACCTACAACACAAACAGGTCAGCATGTGTCTTCTTATGATGATACATCAGTAGACTGGGCTGAAAAGGTAGCAACCGTTACGACCGTTACAGGCATCGAAAAGGACAATATGATTATCTGGCGTATGGGAAATAACGGTAGCGCTAATTCGGCTATTGCAACAGTTTCAACGAGTGATAAGACAAAAATGTATCGTGTTAGCATGGAGTGGGTCGACAACGAAGGCTGGACACCAGTAAAACTTGAGCAACTAAATACATTAAACGGCGCCTATTGACGAAAATAACTCGTTTGTTTATTTTTAATAGAGTTGAATAAAGAAGGGAAGTAACATGGACATGAAAATTGCAGTAATCGGTGCAATGGAAGAAGAAGTAGAGCTTTTACGAGCTTCATTAGAGCAGGCAAAAAGCACAACAATCGCAGGCAGTGAGTATACAACAGGAACTTATAAAGGAAAAGAGGTAGTTTTGTTAAAAAGTGGTGTTGGTAAAGTGAATGCTGCAATGTCAACTACTATTCTATTACATGAATTCAAGCCTGATGTAGTCATTAATACGGGCTCTGCCGGAGGTTATGATGAAACGCTTGAAGTAGGCGCAGTCGTTATTTCAGATGAAGTTCGTCATCATGATGTAGATGTCACGATTTTCGGTTATGAAATGGGTCAGATGGCAGGTATGCCAGTAGCTTATAAATCGGATGAAAAACTGATGAAAGTGGCTGAAGAGGCAGTAGAGGCTGTTGGGGAGCACCAATATGGTATTGGTTTAATTTGCTCAGGTGATGCCTTTATGAATGATCCTGTTCGTGTAGAAGCTGTCCGTCGTCATTTCCCACAAATGAAGGCAGTGGAGATGGAAGCAGCAGCTGTTGCACAAGTATGCTATCAATTTGGTACTCCGTTTGTTGTTATTCGTGCTTTATCAGATTTTGCTGGAAAAGAATCGAATATTAGCTTCGATGAGTTTTTACCAGTGGCTGCAAAGCATTCAACACAAATCGTCCTTAAAGCTATCGAATTGTTATAAAAGCTAAAAATCAGTGGGGTTTTCTTTATTCCCACTGATTTTTAGCGTTCACCAATCTCGAGATAAACGACACAAAATAGTCAAAATGAGTGCCTTTAAATGTGAGAAAAATCACAGTTTAAACGTCTCGCTAATGCTAAACTGTTGTTAATTAAAACTCTTCATATTTAGATGGGAGGCATTTATGATGCTATTTTTAACAGCAGGTGTAGTCATCATTACGATGTTACTAGGCACACTTATTTCAGTAGAACTTTCAGAAGCTGCAGAATTTCATTAAGAGAAAGCTCTCTTGCGACATTTAATGACGCAAGAGAGCTTTTTTTATTTATTTATGCAAAAAAAGTTTGGTATGTTGACCCAAATGTGTCATCAGACGCCCCAGGAAAGCGCTCATTCTACGTTATGGTATGAAGTCTAAGGGTACTTTTATAACAAAAAATACAAGATTAACTGCAGAATAATGTAATGGGATTGTTGAAATTTTATACGTATCAATTTACAATATATTACTCAATAATCTTTTGATCTCGTTTATATAATTGATAGAGTTTAATAAGTGCTCGCTTTTCAATGCGGGATACATAACTACGAGAAATATTTAAACGTGCTGCGATCTCCTTTTGTGTAAGTGCATCTTGCTGGTTTAGACCATAGCGAAGTGTGACGATTTCGAGTTCACGTTCGTCAAGCATATGCAAATAATGATATAGTTGTGCAACATGCTCTTTATGTTCAAGTTTTTCTGTTGCACTTTCTTCATCGCATTGTAAAAGATCTCGAATTTGTAGGGCATTACCATCTTTATCTGTACCGATTGGCTCAAATAAGCTAACATCTTTTTGCACTTTTTTCTGTGTACGCAGATGCATTAAAATTTCATTTTCGATACAACGGGCGGCATAAGTGGCAAGACGGGTTTTTTTGTCAGGCGTATAACTTTCTACGGCTTTCATCAGACCAATAGTACCGATGGAAATATAATCATCAAGTTGTTCATGTTTCGGGTGGAATTTTTTAACAACATGTGCGACGAGTCTCATATTGCGTTCAATTAGATCAAGACGCGCTTGCTCATCACCGCCTAAAAATCGTTCAATACAAGCAGCTTCCTCTTCTTTAGAAAAGGGTTTATGGAATGTTTGCCCCTTTAAATAGCCAAGTAATGCTGGGATCTCAAGCCATAACTGCAACATAGAAGTAAAAATTCCGCTCATTGAATGATTTCATCCTTTCCCCATTTTTCGACAGTATATGTTATAAAACTGTGTTAAATGAAAAAAAGTGCAACAGTAGATGCGCTGTTACACTTTTTTTAACGTGAGTGTACTAATCATTAGTAATGCTAGTATTGGGAATAGGAAAAGATAAAATGCCGGGTGGAACGTATTCGATGCAAAATACGTTAAAGTCAAAATCGTACCTGCTGCTGTAATTGGTAATCCTGTAAAATAGCCGTTTGCTTCAGTAATATTGAAGCGAGCCAGTCTCATCGCACCGCAGATAATATATAGTACTGTCATCGTCATGCCGACGAAACCAAAGTCGACTAAGACAACTTTATACATTAATAATGCGGGTGCCACACCAAATGATATAATATCACTCATAGAATCTAATTGTTTACCTAGATCAGACACTTGTCCGAGTGCTCTAGCTACCTTTCCATCGTAGCGATCAAGAAGGGCTGCAATAAAGATAAACAAGACACTATAGCTATAGTATTCGTGTAGTGTAGCCATTATGGCCGCGCCGCCGAAGGACATATTACTGATTGTGATAAAGTTTGCTGCTTGCGATTTCATTTTCTTAACCGTGGTATCCACCAACTTGTGAGAAAAAAACAAGGGGGATCACTCCTTTGCACTTAAGATATTGTACCATTATACTTCGAAAGCGAAAAAATTGACAGTCTAAATTAATCGATAGGGGTTTTGTTTTATGAAAGAAAAACTATATCAACGCATGATTGAATTAACAAATGGCAGGCAGTCCTCCCATCTTTTGCAATCTATTGCAAAAGCAAAGTGGAGTAAACGTATTATTCCCAGCTATATGAAGGTATACGACATTAATCTTGAAGAGGTTTCAAAACATCAACAACAATTTTCAAGTTTACATGACTTTTTTACAAGAGAGCTTTTGAAAGATGCACGGCCAATTGAACAAAATCCCACTACCTATGTAAGTCCAGTGGATGCTAAAGTGGAATCATTTGGACGTATCGAATGGGATATGACATTTCATGTAAAGGGTAAGCCTTATGCTTTACAAGATTTACTTGGCAATACAGAACGTGCATCGCAATATGCAGATGGACATTTTATCGTGTTTTATTTGAGTCCGGCAGATTATCACCGTATTCATAGCCCGATTGATGGGGATGTGCTAAGACAATATACTCTTGGTCAAAAATCTTATCCTGTTAACCAGCTCGGTCTTACATACGGTAAAAAACCTATTTCACACAATTACCGTTCAGTAACGGAACTGAAAGCGGCTAATAATCAGCAGATAGCGTTTATTAAAGTTGGTGCTACCTTTGTAAACTCTATCGTACTCACTAATACCACAACGCAGTGGCGTAAGGGTGAAGAAGTCGGGTATTTTTCTTTCGGCTCAACAGTAGTTATGCTGTTTGAAAAGGATGCAATAGAATTTACGGAAAATGTTGTACAAGGAAGCCCGATTCTAATGGGTGAAGCCTTCGCAAATATGCTATAATGGTCGAATAATACGTTTAGATTAGGGGTCGCTATTTTGTATAAATTTTTATTACCAGATGAATTTGTCACGAGTATTTATGAAATTACGCCTGAAAAGCTTCAAGACTTGGGCATTAAGGGGATTATTACGGATTTAGATAATACGCTTGTGGAATGGGACCGTGCAGATGCAACGGAAGAGCTTATTATTTGGCTGCGCATTATGAAGGAATCAGGCATTCGTGTTATTATTGCGTCGAATAACAAAGAAGCACGTGTGAAGCAATTTGCTGAGCCATTAGGTATTCCTTATATTCACAAGGCGAGAAAGCCACTTCGTAATGCCTTTTATAGCGCAATCGTTCAATTAGGGCTACGACCACAGGAAGTAGTAATGGTAGGTGACCAGCTACTAACAGATGTAATGGGCGCAAATCGCATAGGTTTGCATACGGTACTAGTAAAACCAGTTGCACAATCAGATGGGCTCGTAACAAAATTCAACCGATTTATTGAACGTCGTGTATTTAATACTTTAAAACGAAAAGGAATCCGTACTTGGGAGGAAAAAGAATGAACGAAATGCCAAATTGTATTGGCTGTGGTACAACAATTCAAACAGAAGATAAAACAGCAGTTGGGTATGCACCCCCATCATCATTAGAAAAAGACGTGGTCATTTGCCAACGTTGCTTCCGTTTGAAAAATTATAATGAAATTCAACCAGTGTCATTAACAGATGAAGACTTTTTACGTATTTTAAACGGTCTTGGAACACAGCAAGGCTTAATCGTAAAAATTGTTGATATATTTGACTTCAATGGGAGCTGGCTACCAGGACTTCACCGCTTCGTAGGTAAAAATCCTGTGTTATTAATCGCGAATAAAGCCGATTTATTACCGAAATCTGTGAAACCGAAAAAAGTGATTAATTGGCTAAAACGTGAAGCAAAGGCTCTAGGTCTACAACCTGTCGATGTACTTTTAGTGAGTGCCCATAAAGGGAAAGGGATGGCCGAAGCAATGGAAGCCATTGATGAGTACCGTCATGGACAAAATGTGTACGTTGTAGGTTGTACAAATGTTGGGAAATCCACGTTCATTAATCGCATCATCAAGCAGGCTACTGGTGAAGGGGAGATTATTACAACTTCTCACTTCCCTGGTACCACTTTAGATATGATTGAAATTCCGTTAGATGACGGTAGTGCATTATACGACACACCAGGAATTATTAATCACCATCAGATGGCACACCATATTGATGCAAGCGAATTAAAATATATTATGCCTAAAAAAGAAATAAAACCAAAAGTGTATCAACAAAATGCTGGACAAACATTATTTATCGGCGCCCTTGCTCGTTTTGACTTTATTCAAGGAGAGCGTTCTGCATTTACGGTACACGTGGCAAATGACTTACCAATACACCGAACAAAGCTTGAGAAGGCAGATACATTGTATGCAGAGCATAAGGGTGAATTGCTGGCACCTCCAACTGCTGAATTTATCGAACAGCTACCGCCATTCGTGCGTCATGAGTTCTCTATCAAAGAAGCGAAAACAGATGTTGTCTTCTCCGGTCTTGGATGGATTACTGTGCAGCATGCCAATGTAGTTGTTGCGGCTTATGCCCCAAAGGGTGTACAAGTTTCAATTCGTCCATCACTAATTTAGGATGTATAAGTAGAGAAGAGGGATTAGGAAATGAAGAAATGGTTTGCAGTTATGGGTGATCCGATTGAGCATTCGAAATCCCCAGCGATGCATAATGCTTGGTTCGGGGAAATGTCGATAGATGCAACGTATATTCCAGTGCATGTGTCTTCTGAAAATTTGGAGTCAGCGGTTGCTGGCCTGAAAACATTAGGTGCTAGTGGCTGGAATATTACAATCCCACATAAAACAGCGATCATTCCTTATTTAGATGAGCTAGATGAGTTGGCAAAAAAAATGGGAGCTGTCAATACGGTTGTCCGAACAAAAGAAGGAACATTAAAGGGATATAATACAGACGGTGTTGGTTTTGTGCGCTCACTAGAAGAAGCGGTTGGTAAGTCACATAAAGACAAGCCAGTTCTTCTAATTGGTGCGGGCGGTGCTGCTCGTGGTATTGCTTTTGCTTTGCAGCAGCAAGGTTATACGAATTTAACGATTGCAAACCGCACAGTGGCAAATGCTCAAGCAATTGTTGAGGAAATGGGGATAGGTAGCGCTATTTCTTTAATAGACGCTGAGGAATCATTAGCTGATTTCGGCATTTTAGTGCAAATGACATCGGCTGGACTTGCTACGGGCAATTTTTCAATGCCATTTTCATTAGAACATCTTGCAAAAGGCGCAATTGTGGCCGATATTGTGTATAATCCATTAATGACGCCCTTTTTAAAAGCGGCTGAGGAAAAAGGAGCAACCGTCATGACGGGTCTTGGAATGTTCGTTCACCAAGGGGCTATTGCTTTTGAGCATTGGCTTGGTGAATACCCAAATACAAATTCAATGATTGCGCAATTAAAGGCGCAATTAGGAGGATATTAATTTTTATGTTAACAGGTAAACAAAAACGTTTTTTACGTGCACAAGCACATCACTTAACACCGATTTTCCAAGTAGGAAAAGGCGGCGTTAATGACGAAATGACAAAGCAAATTCGTGAAGCATTGGAAGTACGAGAGTTGATTAAGGTACGTATTTTAGATAACTGTGAGGAGGACAAGCATGAAGTGGCAGAAGCACTTGCTAAAGGTGCTCATGCAGAGCTTGTGCAATTAATTGGACTGACAGTTGTTTTATATAAAGAGTCACGCAATCATAAAAAGATTGCATTACCAAAAGCAACGAAATAAGGTGAAACGATGAAAAAGGTCGGTTTACTGGGAGGTACATTTAATCCACCACATAATGGACACTTAATGATGGCTAATGAAGTACTGCACGCGTTAGATCTAGACGAAGTTCGCTTTATGCCCAATGCGTTGCCACCACATAAGTTCGCACGTCATGATGCTAGCGATGTGGAACGCCTTGAAATGGTAAAGCGTGCAATAAGTCCATATCCGTATTTTTCTGTGGAGTCGTATGAGGTGGAGAAGGGTGGTGTATCCTATTCATATAAGACACTTTCTGCGATGTGTAAAGATGAGCCTAATGTGAAGTTTTACTTTATCATTGGCGGCGACATGATTGATTCGCTTCATACATGGTACTGTATTGATGAATTGGTGAAGCTTGTGCAATTTGTAGGAGTAAAGCGTCCAGGAACAAAAGGCTCAACAGAGTATCCTATAGTAATGGTGGAAGCTCCCCAAATCGATTTATCATCCACACTGATTCGTGAACGCCTTGCCACTGGAGGAACGGTTACTTTTTTACTGCCAGAAGCGGTAGAGACGTTCATACGAGAGGAAGGTCTATATGGAACGCGAACAGTACTTGGCGGCGATTAAGCCACGCATGCCTGAGAAGCGCTATATTCATACCATTGGTGTAATGGAAACAGCCATTGAGCTAGCCGCATTATATGGCGAGGATGCACAAAAGGCTGAAATAGCAACTATCCTTCACGATATTGCGAAATATGCAAATATCGATTGGATGGAGAAAATTGTCCGTGATGAAAAGTTAGATGCTCGCCTTATTGGCTGGGGTAGTGAATTACTGCATGGTCCAGTAGGTGCATATATTGCAGAAAGCGAATTTAGCATTACAGATGAGGACATATTAAATGCGATTCGTTTTCATACAACGGGACGCGTAGGCATGAGCCGTCTAGAAAAAATTATTTTTGTGGCAGATATGATTGAACCGAATCGTAAATTTGATGGCGTTGAGCGTCTGCGAAAAAAAGCAAAGAAAAATTTGGATAAAGCGATGAGTGCTTGTGTGCGCCACACATTGGCATTTTTAATTGACACAAAACAACCAATTTATCCATTATCAATAGAATGTTATAACGATATGATAAAAAGAGAGGACAGTGAAGGATGACTTCAACTTTATTACAAGCAGCTTACAAAGCAATTGACGACAAACATGGTGAGGATATTGTCGTTTTAAATATGCAAGGCATTTCACTTTTAGCAGATTACTTTATTATTGCTCATGGTAATTCTGATCGCCAAGTGCAAGCAATCGCACGTGAATTACAAGAGATAGCAGAAAAACAGGGCTATGAAATTCGCCGTGTAGAAGGATTTGATGCTGCACGCTGGGTGCTTGTCGATCTAGGAGATGTAGTAGCGCATGTATTCCATAAAGATGAACGCGCTTATTATAACTTAGAACGTCTATGGGGCGATGCACCGCAACTAGACATGCCAGAGGCTTAAGTGTGAGTAGTTACGAACGATTTGCACACGTGTATGATGAGCTGCAAACCGATATCCCTTACAATCTTTATGTGAAATGGGTTTTGCAGCATGCACCGAACAGTCAATTCCCAAATCTTTTAGATATCGGCTGTGGTACAGGTGTGCTTGGCCTGCTGTTTGCACAGGCAGGTTACAAGGTAAGTGGAATTGACTTGTCGGAAGATATGCTCTCAATTGCCGCAGAGCGCTTTGCTGATGCAGGATTACATGTGCCTCTCTATTGTCTGTCGATGGATGAATTGGAGGGCTTTGAGGCGCTTGACGTTGTAACGATTGCTATTGATTCGCTGAATTATGTAATAGAAGAAAAAGCAGTTTATTCAACATTAGCACGTATTTATGGTGCGTTACGAGATGGAGGCCAGCTGTTTTTTGATGTACATTCATTATTTAAAATGAATGCTATATTTTTAGACGGACCGTTTACGTATGACGATGGTGATATTAGCTATGTATGGCATACGGAACCAGGCGATTTTGAGCATTCCGTCGTCCACCAAATGACGTTTTATGTGCGTGATGCTGCGAGTGATTTGTATGAACGCTTTGACGAGGAGCATAACCAACGCACATTCTCGATTGAGCAGTACATGATATGGCTTTTGGAAATTGGCTTTAAACATGTAGAAATAACAGCAGATTTTACAGATGAAGGCCCTAAATATGAAAGTGAACGCATTTTTATCCGTGCGGTGAAATAGTAAAACAGCTTGCTGGTAAACTAACCAGTGAGCTGTTTTTACTTGCTTTAACATCTGCTACTGCCGTTACGCTTTCGCGCAAAAAAACAACTGTTGGCCGAGCCGGCTCATCGGACGCCCCCGGGAAAGCCCCCAGTCGGAACGGAAATCAACCCTATGTCTTTCATTATTCTATGCATAACATAATTTTTACCTGTGTTAGACAGCGCTATAAAATAACAATGGGTAAGAAGGTTGTCTTTTTTGTCTTATAAATATATCTTTTCAACGCATGAATGATATTGTAAGATGAAATAGACTCCATATGATTACCTTTTGCAAAGGAAAGGATGTTATTTGATGATCCAATCTTTTTGGCAAAAGTACAAAAAAAGTATGTTGCTCCCCGGCATACTTATCATCAGTGGACTTAGTTACTTCTTTTTTTCGAGTTCTGACTCTTTACCTCCCCAAGAAGAGCTCATCGAAATAATCCAACCTATTGAACAACCTGATATGAAAGAATCTGTTGATGAAGCGGTTATACAGCAGGTAGTTGTGGATATAAAGGGTGCTGTTATGCATCCAGGTGTCTATGAGTTACAGACTGACCAGCGAATTATAGATGCAGTACAGCTTGCAGGTGGCTATATGCAGGATGCTGACACGCAACTCATTAATCATGCGCAAAAAGTTGAGGATGAGATGGTTATTTACATTCCTATAAAGGGTGAAAAGCTAGACGAAATTTCTTCTACTATCTTGACGATGCCTACTAGTGGAGCATCACAGGGGAACAACGGTATGAAAGATCAAAAGATCAATTTAAATAAAGCAGATGAAGCAATACTAACGACCTTATCGGGTATTGGTCCATCAAAGGCTCAAAGCATTATTTCGTATCGTGAGGAGAATGGTGGCTTTAAAACCATTGAGGACTTAAAAAAAGTGAATGGTATTGGTGAAAAAATGTTTGAGAAGCTGAAAGATTTCATTACTGTGAAGTAATGGCAGTAAGTTTTCAGATATTGACGACTCTTTTCAAAAAGGGCTACACTTATAGTAGAAAAAGACTGTTGTAAAACGAACAGCTTATTAATTTATGGAGGTAGTTATATGGAGCGAATTACTTGGGATCAATTTTTCATGGCGCAAAGCCATTTACTCGCATTACGTAGTACATGTACAAGACTTGCGGTAGGAGCAACTATCGTTAGGGATAAGCGAATTATTGCAGGTGGCTATAATGGTTCAATTACAGGTGATGAACATTGTATTGAAAAAGGCTGCTATGTTGTTGATAACCATTGTGTGCGTACAGTGCATGCTGAGATGAATGCACTGCTACAATGTGCTAAATATGGTACGCCTACAAAAGGTGCAGACTTATATGTTACACATTTCCCGTGTCTGCCATGTACGAAATCTATTATTCAAGCAGGGATTGACCGCGTATATTACGCTACCGATTATAAAAATAACCCTTATGCACAAGAATTATTTGAAAAAGCAGGTGTAGAGGTTGTACACGTTCCGTTTGATGAACGTAAAATCGACTTTTTAAGTGATGAAAAATTAGCCTTGTCCATAGACATGCTAAACGCGCTTCGTGAAAATGGTATGCCTGCAGAAAAATTGCTCCCATATGAACAGAAGGTGAGTGCATTATTTGGCAAAAAGCTTTAAAGCATAAATGGATTTACGTAGCACTAGCTGTACTTGTTGCTGCAATGGCGGCACACAAGTCAGCTTGGCTACTCACTATTCTTCTGCTTTTCGCGTTATGGCTTAAATGGAAAGGTGAAACACGTTTAATTTCAGCGCTTGTTATCGCCTTTGGATTTCTTTCCTATTTCTTCATCGCTATATTTCAATTGACGGAATCTTCCCCTCTACCGTCAACATTCCAAATAACTTGGTCGAGTGAATATAAAATAAATGGTCAAAAGCTTAGAGGCTTTGTCAAAACTGAAACAGGTGAGAAGTTGTATGTCGTCTATACATTTTCATCAGAAGAAGAGAAAAGCTTTTATGAAACTACTTCATTGACAGGTAGGAGCTATCTAGTTCAAGGAGAACTTATAGCACCTCTTCCACCTGCACATGCGTTTGCATTTTCTATGGAAAAATATTTGATAAGTAAAGGGGCCAGGGGAATATTTGAAGTTTCAAGCTGGACCTTTATAGAAGAGAAAAAATCTATGCGTTCGTTTCTTGCTAAACAGAGACACTCGATGAAAAAACATATTGAAGCAACATTCCCGGAATCACTAGTTGCAGAGGCACAAGCACTTCTAATAGGATCACAGGATCAAGTCGATTATGAGCTTCAAAGAGCCTATCAAAAGCTTGGCATCACACATCTATTTGCTATCTCTGGTTTGCATGTGGCACTAGTTTCATGGTTGTTTTTTGAAGGTCTTTTACGTATAGGCGTACGGAAGGAAATGGCGACTATCGTTTTACTCATCATCTTACCTATATATGGGGTGATAGCTGGCGGTGCTCCTTCTGTATGGCGTGCGGTATCTGTCGTAGAGCTAATCATGCTGATGCGTTACGCTAGATGGCAAATATCAATTGATGATGCCCTAGCAATTAGCTTTCTTTGCTTTGTTCTACTTGAACCAGGTGTCATTTATCAGGTTGGCTTTCAATTGTCCTATTTAGCAACGGTTAGTCTTGTCTATTCTGGCGTCATTTTAAGACGATCGACGAACTGGTTGATCCGTTCATTTTTCATTACATTTGTGTGCCAGCTTCTTGTTTATCCATTATTACTCCATCATTTTTATGAAATTTCTATTTCTTCATTTTTAGCCAATATTATTTTCGTACCACTGTTTTCCTTTGTTATTTTGCCATTTAATATTGCCCTGTTCGTACTAACGATTATATCGATGCCAGTAGCAAAAGCTCTGTTCATTGGGTACGAGCCTTTCCGTATTTGGCTTACAAAGTTTATTTTATATCTTCAGGATTTGCCGTTTCAATTGTGGTCGCCAGGGAAGCCTGCTATATGGCTTATTTGCATGGCGTTGATAAGTGTATTAGCAGGTTTTTATTTTATCGAAATAAAACAGTATGGTAAATTTGCAGTGGTCATGTTCATTCCTGCATTATGTATTCATTTATCGCCGATGCTGTTTAACGAAACAAAGCTGACGTTTTTAAACGTTGGTCAGGGAGATTGTACAGTGATAGAATTACCGTTTAGAAGGGCTGTGTATGTGATTGATTCTGGTGGCTTACTGCGCATTGAGCAGGAAAAATGGAAGCCTTCAGAGAGCCCATATGAGGTCGGGAGACAGGTTGTTGTACCTTTTTTAAAAGGAAAAGGAATACGAGACATTGATATCTTTATCGTCACTCATGCTCATGCGGATCATGTGGAGGGAGCTGAAGAGATTTTGCAAGAGATTAACATGCATGAAATTCACCTCACGCCTGGTTCAATGGATCAGCCTACGATGCGAGATTTACTGATGGAAGCCAAAAAGAAAAATGTTCCAGTGAAAGAAAAGATGCATGGGACAACTTGGCGCATAGGGAATACTAGCTTTCATTATTTATGGCCCCGTGACACCCATTATGAGGGGAATGATGATTCAATCGTTTTATATATGCAGCAGGGGGCATTTCGAGCATTGCTAACGGGTGACTTAGAGGAGCATGGTGAACAGGAGTTTATACATCTTTACAACAAGCAATTAGCGGAAATGACATTGTTGAAGGCTGGACACCATGGGAGTAAAACATCAAGTATTGAGTCTTTTGTAGAGCTTTTACGGCCTGAATTAACCATTTTCAGCGCTGGACTCAATAATCGCTATCGTCATCCGCATGATGAGGTTGTAGAGCGTTTTACAAGCCGAAATTTAGCTACGTTAACAACAGGAATAGATGGGACGATTGAAGTAAGAATTCGTAGCAATAGTTGGTCCGTGCAAAAGGAAAAAGACCTTGTCCAATGAGCAAGGTCTTTTTCCTCGTACAGTACATTCAATTATTGAGATGCTATCTCTACTATAATTGCGATGAGAAACATAAGTGTAAACATGCCGAATGATACACCGAAGCCAACTCCTGAATCAATTGCATCGTTACGGCGACATTGTATGTTTTTTCCTTCAAATGGATTCATTATTATCCCTCCAATTCTGTTATTTATTATAAGACATCATTTTCATAAAAGCTATATCGAAACGGAGAATTTACCATGTGGCAAAGAATCGACACAATTTTTGTCAAAGTCACAAAGGAATTCAAATCATGTATACTAGTAGTATTGCTAGATGGAGGGGAAATTATGATTTCAACGGTTTGGAATACTATCAAAAAAGGAGAACTCTCACCGGTGTATTTACTCGTTGGGGAGGAAGGCTATTTTATAGATGAAACAGTTAAACGGTTAAAAGAAGCGATAGGACCCGAAGAAGAGATAGAGATGTCAACATTTGATTTGGAAGAAATGCCAGTGGATGCCGTTATAGATGAAGCAGATACAATTCCTTTTTTCTGTGAGCGAAAGCTTATCATTGCTAAAAACGCATCCTTTTTAAAAGCAACCGAAAAAGGAAAAGAAAAAATTGACCATGATCTAAAACGCTTAGAAACATGGCTTGCTAATCCTTCTGATTTTTCAATCACCGTTTTTATCGCACCTTATGAAAAATTGGATGAACGTAAAAAAGTGACAAAGATGATGAAGGAGCATGCGTTATTAGTACAAGCTGAAACACCAAAGGAGCAGGACTTAGCTGTGTGGATACAAAGTATAGTGAAGGCAGAGGGCAATAGCATTACGCAAAATGCGATTGAGCAGCTTGGCGCAATGGTTGGACCAAATATGCTACAGTTGCAAATGGAAATGGAGAAGCTAACGCTTTATGTAGGAGATGGCGGTGAAATAACGGCTACGCTAGTCGAGGATTTAGTGGCGAAAACGTTAGAGCAGGATGCATTTAAAATGTTAAATGCATATTTGGCGAACGATTCTGTCGGGGCACTGTCTATTTATCACGATTTACTACGTCAAAAGCAAGAGCCTATCATGCTTGTTGGATTGCTTGCTTCAAATGTACGTACGATGTCCAATGTATTTTATTTATTAAAAAAGGGCTATCATCCACAGCAAATTGCTAAAAATTTAAAAATACATCCTTATCGTGTCAAATTAATGGTTGAGCAGCGTAATCGTCCATCAGAGGAAAGTTTATTGAAGGCGCTATATCAGTTAGCAGAGGTTGATTTACAACTGAAATCAACAGGCGGCAATCGTGAGCGTTATTTAGAACTCTTTTTACTGCGTCAGCTTTAGAAGGGCAGCTACCATGGTGGGAAAAGGAAGTGATAGTAGCAAATGTTTTTCTGAAGTGACAGCAACATTTACGACAAAAGTAATTAATTTCCTTAAATTAAAAAGATCAGCTACTCTTAAGAGAGTAAACTGATCTTTTATAACACTTACGCTTTTTTAGCAAGGCGAGACTTTTTACGAGCCGCCGCGTTTTTGTGGATAAGTCCTTTTGAAGCTGCTTTATCTAAAGATTTGTAAGCTGCTTGTAAAAGTTCTTGTGCGTTTTCAGCTTTAGCAGCAACAGCGTTTTCAGCTTTTTTCACTGTAGTACGCATTGCAGATTTAGCTTGAGAGTTAGCAGCGTTAGCTTTTTCGTTAACTTTTACGCGTTTAATCGCAGATTTAATGTTTGGCATATCTTTCACCTCCTAAAATAGGTACGAGATGATATCTTCTCATTGATTTCTTGTGTCAATACAACAAAAATCATTTTAACAAACGCTTGGACAAATTGCAATAGATAAATGCAAAGAATATTTACTTGACAGTTTGAACAAACTACATTTGAGGTGAACTGTATGCAAAACTTTAATTGGCAACGTACGGATTTGATTGATGAGTCTGAAGAGGTTGTTTTACATCAAACAAAAGAGCAAAAAGATACGCTTAAAGAGTCGAGTGGGATTCAAATTGAAGAACAGAGTGCTGGGCGGGTAAAAATTACTGATGTGCTCGTTAATGCAGAAGGTGAGAAGCAAATTGGAAAGAAGAAAGGGCAGTACATTACTCTTTCTGTGCCTACTTTGACGCTAGAAGATCAGGATGGATTTGAGCAGCTTGAGAAAGAATTGCTTGTGAATTTTAATAAAATGCATGAATCCATGACATGGAAAGAAGATGACAAAATTTTAATTATCGGTTTAGGGAATCGTACAATTACACCAGATGCTATAGGGCCGTATCTTATTGATCATTTGCATACTTTAGATGTAATTGATGAAAAGTTTGTCATGTATGCGCCTGGTGTAACGGGGCAAACCGGATACGAGACTGGTGAATTTGTAGCGGCGGTGGCAGAGCGTCTTAAACCTAAATTAATTATTGTGGTAGATGCACTTGCAACGAGAGCTAGTGATCGCTTATGCAAAACAATTCAATTAACGGATACAGGGATACACCCTGGTTCAGGTGTAGGAAATCAGCGTAAGGAAATTTCATATGAGATGCTTGGCATTCCTGTTACCGCAATTGGTATCCCAACAGTAGTTGATGCACCTGTATTAATTGCGGATGCTGTAGAGGTAATGCTACGTTCTATAGCTGCACGGGTGGCAGAGCGGGGTAAACCTTCATCGAAATTATCATTGTCGTCTTGGCAACCAGATATAAATAAAGAGCTAGATATGTCTTTAGTAAAGCCGATTTTTGGTGAATGGGCTACATGGTCTAAAGAAGAGCGTCAGCAATTATTTATAGAGACTTTCGCAGGTGCGCATACACAGCTGATGGTCACGCCAAAAGAAGCCGATTATTGGGTAGATAAGTATGCAAAACTCGTGTCATCTATGCTTATGAAATGGGCAAATAATCTATAATTTTTTTCGTTCTAAAGGGCACACCCCCTCCATACGATAAGGGGAGGAGGGTGTGACTTTGCTAAAAAAACTACAGTGGTCATTTGGTTTATTATTGTTCTTCTTCGTATTACCTGTCATTGCTGGGCAACTTCCGTTCAACAAGCAAGCATCGACTCCGATTAAAGAACCAGAGGATAAACAAGTCGTGTATGCCGCTACTAATTTTGCTGAACAAAGTGCACTGGAACAGCCAAAAGAGGAAACGAAAGAGGAAATAAAAACGGAAACAAAAGATCCATTTAAAGTATTGTTATTATTTACGCATTCACAGGAATCATATCAACCAATGGTGAAAGCTGTAAGCGGGAAAGCGGAAGTTTATGATGAAAAAACAAATATTTATAATTTAAAAGATACTATTTCTAAGCATTTTAGCATGAACGGTATACAAACAGACGTTTTAGAGGTTGATGTTATGAAGGAACTAAAACGTAAAGGAAAAAGTTTTCCGGATGCTTATAACACAGTACGTCCTTATTTAGCAAAACGTTTACAAGATCAATCCTATGATTTAGTTATTGATTTGCATCGAGATTCTGCCAAGAAAGGTGCGACAACGTTAACACATAATAACGAATCATATGCACGGATTGCAATTGTTGTTGGTGCAGAGCATAAAAATTATAGATGGAACACTGCTTATGCAGAAAGCCTGTCTGCTGCTATGAATGAAATTGTGCCAAAGATTTCTAGAGGTGTTATATCAAAAAGTGGTGACAATGTAGATGGACGTTATAATCAAGATTTAACAAAAGAAATGATATTAATCGAACTAGGTGGAATTGACAATACAGAAGAAGAGTTGAATCGCACAATTGCAATAATAGGAAAAGCTATATCAAAATCCTTCATTACAGGAAAATAGGAATAAAAAAATAGTAGGGGAGATGATGATCATTCTGGATTTCTTTTTAGCCAAATTTTTTGGACAAAGTATGATGGTTGGGTAGTGTACCATCCAAATCTAAAATAAAGGACACAAGTATGGATAATTCTGCATGAAAAACATCTATCCTAATAAGGTTCATCACCAAAAGTGGATGACTTTCTTCGGACGCATGCCGGGCGCGCATAAAAAAGCAAATCCCTAATTTAGGAATTTGCTTTTGGTTTTATTAATTTAAGTAGCCCAAATTCGAAAGAGCTATTAAATAATCTTGAAAATTTCTATTATTTAAATGGCAATCATCATTGTGTATACCTAAAAATACAACTAATTGATTATACAATTTCTCACTGTTACCTAGTAATTTAAAGCTATCAATATAGTAATTATGATTAACATCAAAAAATATAATTAAACATTCTCCTTCTTGGATACGAGTATATTCAATTTCTGACTTTGAAGCCAAAACTTGTTTTATAATCATTTATCTCTTCAGGAGCCAATAAAAAATCCAATTCAGGTTTGTCAATTTGTTTTGCTAAATACTCATTAGTAAGTATTTTTTTTACATCATTAAAACTAAATTTGTTAGGTATTGGAACTTTTAAATATTTTTTATAAAGTTCCTCTAATTTAATATTCATGTTAAAACATCCTTTTAATAATAGAATGAGTGACCACAGTTGCATTTTCAACTAATAGCACGGTATGTTTTTTCTAGGATTTCCCCACTCTCGTTTGGCTTATTTGCAACAACTAAAAATTCATTACTCTCTTTATCAAAAGTTGTTTGGACAGCAGCATTTTCCTCTGCAAAAACTACATTAATAGAAGAAAAAGAACTAAACACTAAAGTTACTACGAGTAAAACAGATATTATCTTTTTAATTAGTATAACTCTCCTTTTAATTGAATAAAGCCATTACCATAAATATTTGAATCTCCTAATTTAAAAGAATGTTCTTTTAGAACTTGATATACGTTCTTGTTTGCTCTAATCTTTCATACTCAGTCATTTTTGTAACACGCTCGCCATCTATCCCCAAATCCATGCATTTATATGCCTTATCTTGTCAAATCTAAACCCGCATAAAACAATTAAAAGTATTGATGTAATAGGCTTTCTAGTCTAGTTGTTGTTGTACTTTGCATACCTTTCATAGTATAATTCATTATAGTTTAATTAGGAGTGGAAAAGATGAACCGAGAAGCACGTTTAAAAAGACAAGAGAATATACGAAATTTCTCTATTATTGCACATATTGACCACGGGAAATCAACGCTTGCTGACCGTATTTTAGAGCAAACGAAATCATTAACATCTCGTGAAATGAAGGCACAGCTCCTTGATTCAATGGATTTAGAGCGTGAGCGAGGCATTACGATTAAATTAAATGCGGTACAATTAAAGTACGAAGCGAAAGATGGCGAAGTGTATACATTCCATTTAATCGATACACCAGGGCATGTCGATTTCACATACGAAGTATCACGTAGTTTAGCTGCTTGTGAAGGTGCTATTTTAGTTGTGGACGCAGCACAAGGTATTGAAGCACAAACACTAGCAAATGTCTATTTAGCTCTTGATAACGACTTGGAAATTTTACCAGTAATCAATAAAATCGATTTACCAGCTGCAGACCCAGAACGTGTTCGTCAAGAAGTTGAAGATGTAATCGGTTTAGATGCTTCTGAAGCGGTTTTAGCTTCTGCTAAAGCCGGTATCGGAATTGAAGAAATTTTAGAACAAATTGTAGCGAAAGTGCCTGCACCAACGGGTGATCCAGAGGCACCGTTACAAGCCCTTATTTTTGACTCTGTTTATGATGCTTATAAAGGTGTGATTATTTCCATTCGAATCATGAATGGTACTGTAAAACCTGGTGATAAAATTCGTATGATGGCTACGGGAGCAGAATTTGAAGTTATTGAAGTAGGGATACACACACCAAAAGTTGTACCACAGAGTGAACTAACAGTAGGTGACGTAGGCTATTTAACAGCATCCATTAAAAATGTAGGTGATACTCGTGTCGGGGATACAGTTACATATGCTAATCGCCCTGCAGCTGAGCCATTAGCAGGTTATCGCCGTTTAAATCCAATGGTATACTGTGGTCTTTACCCAATCGATACAGCAAAATATAACGACTTACGTGAAGCGTTAGAAAAACTAGAGCTCAATGACTCTGCATTACAATATGAGCCAGAGACATCACAAGCACTAGGCTTTGGTTTCCGTTGTGGCTTCTTAGGGCTTCTACATATGGAAATTATTCAAGAGCGTATCGAGCGCGAATTTAACATCGATTTAATTACAACAGCACCATCTGTAATTTACAATGTTCAAATGACAGATGGATCTACAGTTAAGGTTGACAACCCGTCATTCATGCCGGATCCTCAAAAAATTGATCGAGTGGAGGAACCATATGTAAAAGCTACAATTATGGTGCCAAATGATTATGTTGGAGCGGTTATGGAGCTTTGTCAATTAAAACGTGGTAATTTCATGACGATGGATTATATCGATACAACCCGTGTCAGCATTGTTTATGAAATGCCGTTATCAGAAATCGTTTATGATTTCTTTGATTATTTAAAGTCAAATACGAAGGGCTATGCTTCATTTGACTATGAACTCATTGGTTATCAGACTTCAAAACTAGTAAAGATGGATATCTTATTAAATGGTGAGCAAGTCGATGCACTAAGCTTTATCGTGCACCGTGACTTTGCCTACGAACGAGGTAAAGTCATCGTTGAAAAATTAAAAGAATTAATCCCACGTCAACAATTTGAAGTGCCAATTCAAGCAGCAGTTGGTCAAAAAATTGTCGCTCGTTCAACAATTAAAGCGATGCGTAAAAACGTATTAGCAAAATGTTATGGTGGGGATATTTCGCGTAAACGAAAACTTCTTGATAAACAAAAAGAAGGTAAAAAACGTATGAAACAAGTAGGTTCAGTTGAAGTGCCACAGGAAGCATTCATGGCTGTTCTGAAGATGGATGACCAGAAATAGTTAATATATTAACGTTTGTTGAGCGTGGTAAAAAAGACCATATGAGTTTTGCCAACATTTTGCCGACGCAACGAAATTTTCCTACCTAAAAAACTTGCCGACCAGCGGCAAGTTTTTATTTGATGTCATCCAATGCTCTTTCGAAAATAACGACTGATTCCTTTTGCATTTTTTCTGTAAGGTGCGAGTAAGTGTCTATGGTAATAGCAGATCGGCTATGACCTAACCTAGCTTGGATGCCTTTTATTTTAGCTCCATTTTCCATCAACATTGTTGCGTGTGTGTGACGCAGCGAATGAAAGTTGAATGGAATTTGGAGTTCTTTTTTTAATTTGTTTGTGTTATATTTCATGCTGCTAGGCGTAATAGGTTCGCCACTTTCTTTTACACAAACGTGATTACTATCTATATAGTGTGGTCCATAAAATAATTTATTTTTCTTAATCCAGATTCGATGCTCTTTCATCAATTTTTAATGATTGTTGGACCGAGTGGAATAGTTCGCTCACTTGATGCAGTTTTCGTTGAACTGAGCACCCATTCCCCTTTAGATTTCAACATTGTACGCTCGACCGTGAGTGTGCCTTCATCGAGATCAATATCTCTCCATAATAAACCGCAAACTTCGCTCACACGTAAGCCAGTATGTAAACCAATGTGAAATGGCATATATAATGGCATATCAGACTTTAAATATTCCATAACTCTAATGAGATCGTCACGCTTAATAATTTTTAAATCTTCTTTTGATACTTTTTTTCGTTGGCGTTTTGGCATTGTTACATATTGCATTGGATTCTCCTTTAATAAACCCCACGGATAAACGGCATGGCGTAAAGCACTGTTCATGACGCAGCGGAAAATTGACATGGATTTGTCTGAATATTCTTCTCGACGCTTATCGTTGATCCATGTTTGCAATATCGTTGGTGTTAGATCGCGCAATGCTATGTCCCCTATTGCAGGGGCGATGTGTTTTTTGATGACCATGCGATAATTTTCCTGTGTATTTTCTTTTAAATTGAGTAATGCATATTCGGCAAACCAATACCACATATAATCCTCAAGGGGCGATTTTGAAGATTCGAAAAAGCGACCTGTTTCGTTTAGTTCGTTGAGAGCAGTTGTTAAAGCTTTTTCGGCTTCGGGCTTCGTATCGCCACCAACACGCTCGATTCTTTTCCGCTTGCCATTTCTAGTAGGAAGTTCAAACGAGTAATACCACCGATAACCACGTTTTCTTATTGATCCCCTCATAATAGATGCTCCTTTCTTCTATGGAATAAGAGCAAGACAGCAATCTTGCTCTCATTAATCAATTTGCAAATTAATTAATCTCTCACTCAAGTGGGTCGGGAGATATTTGTTGTTGTTCTTTATTCACAAAACGTTGTAAGCGTTGCTTTTCTTCTGTTAATGCTGATTCAATAAATCTCCTAAAACCCATTACATCCTGTTCAGAAAGATAGCGTAAGTAAGTTGCTTTCTCTTTGCTATTAATAATAAGTGGTGCAAAACCGTGTTGTAATAAAGAATAATTAAGAATCATCCGTCCAGTACGCCCATTGCCATCAGCAAAAGGGTGAATACGCTCAAATGCAATATGAGCTTCTGCAATACTGACTATTTTTTCTAGTTCAGTAGCTGCTACCTCTAAACAATAATTCAGATTATCTACCCATTGTTGCATAAGAAGTGGTGTTTCCTGTACGCTGGCTGTCATAAAATCAGCCCCTAGTATTGCATTGTCAACAGACTTAAAGTGTCCTCTATCATATTGCAAGCGATCCATTAATAAAGCATGAATTTCCTTGATTGTTTGCAAATGAAGAGGCGCATCCTGTTCAAGTTCTTGTATTAAGTATTGAAAGGCTTGTTCATGGTTTTTAATTTCGTAAACTTCTCTCAAGTCAATACTGCGATTACTCGATACTTGATTGTGGAGAATAATCGAGATTGTTTCTGCTAATGTAATTGTATTACCTTCTAAGGCAGATGAATGGTGAGCCAATCGCACAAGAATATCGTCTAAGTACTCCTTAGGTAATGTTTTCACGCTGTTCACTCCTTTCTCATTCTAATTATTCTTTTTTGTTCTGCCGTTAGACTATTTCTTTTAAAAAGAAAAATCATATCCTTCTAATGATTTACGTAATTCTTCGGATTGCTTTTCATTTTCTTCACTTAAATTTTGTTTTGATGTTTGTCTGTTAGCTAAATACTCCACGAAGTCAAATACTGAATTTTTATCGCTCTCGGATAACTGATTAAATAGCTGTAACAATCTGAAATCATCACTCATTGCCATTAAAATCCTTTCTTATCTCCAATATTTGAACTTTCTTAACTTGTTTCGCGCTTTTGTGAAACTGATAACGTACTTGCTTTTTTCTCAGCCTCTAATTCCAAACGGTAATTTGCTATTTCCACCTCAATTTTATCTTCAACAGTAGCTGTAGTTTCTGCATGTTTTCCAAAAATCTGTTGTGCGGTGTTAAGGATGCTTTGACGCACTTCTTTGTTTAAATCCATATAGCTTTTAATGATATCTAGCTCTAACGCGGTGAGTTGATTTTTTTGTGCGTATTCATCTAAGGAAAAAGTAGCGGAGTGGACAAACATATCGCCTTCACCTTTGCGTAGCCAACTTTCATTTACGTTATAGGTTGTTTTTAATAATATGACATGCTTATCTGTTACACTTCTAACACCTTTTTCAATATTGGATATTCCGGATGTTGTTAGCCCAATCCCTTTTCCGAATTCGGCTTGATTTAACCCTAGATTCTTTCTTATATCTTTAAAGCGGACGTTAATTTCTTGCATAATATCACCTCGCTTTCAAGTTTAGAGTAGCACCTAAATTTCTGTTTGTAAATATTTTCACTGTAAAACATATTGAATAATTTCCTTTTGTGTAATATATTTTACTCAAACGTAAAAAGTTATTGTGTTTGTGTAACCTATTCAGACTTATAGCTTATTCGGCGGTGGCAACGTCAATCAAATTTGAAAGGGGTGAGAGAAATGAGGAGGCGCTGGTGGAGCTGGTGGTTCTAGTGGTTTTAAAGACATTACTGTATCAGGAGGTGGTTGGATTAACTAATATCGGTGCTTTAAACCCTGGTGGTGATATAGGTAATTATTCTGTATGGCGAGGATTTGCACCATACAATTTACAAGTGTCGGATGATTTAACTCCGTTTTCTTTTTTACGTGGTATGCCATTTAATGGTGTCAAAGACTCAGATACAGGTGGTTTCGGAGGCAATTACTATCATGATCAAACTGCTGGTTTAACGGCTTTTAAATTTTATTCATTTTTATCTAATTTCGGTGTTGCTGGTAGAGGACACGGAGGTCGTGGGGGTGACGGTAATATAAATTCTGGTTCGTCTGGATATAACGGTGCAAACGGTGATATTGGAGCCGTAATTATAGAATGGGGGACATTAGTATGATTAAATTTGCTGAAATAATAGATGGTCGAGTATTGTCAATAGGAACATCCGATGTGTTGCCAGTCCTAACATTTCCTTTTGTAGTTGTGGACATTTCTAATTACGAAGGAGAAGTGAAAGAAGGTTTTCTATACGATGCTGAGGAAGGTAAATTTATAGAAAGCACTCGTCCAGAGCCGACTGAACCAGCGCAACCGACATCAGAATTGTCAGTTGTAGAAATGCAAGCTCAAATTTTGCTCAATACAGAATATCTAGTATCTCGAAACGAACTATTAGGAGGAAAATGAAATGAAAGTATATGAATTATGTAAATTTTTAATTGATAGTAATCGCTATGAGCATGATGCAATGTTAAATAAGGTAAACGTCTTTTATGCTAATAACCAATTAAAAGATGATGAATATACGGGGTTACTTACAGTAATGGACGAACAGGAAACGCAAGCAGATGCTTAGCGTTATTTTTTATGCTAAAAAGCAACCAGAACAAAATCTGATTGCTAAAACGAAATTACTCGATACATGATTTATAGAAATTAATACCGTATAAAGTTGATTCAATATAACCTTTTTGTTTTTCAATTTTGTCATCAAAAAGACTAAGTTGCTCAATAGCCTCTTTAAAGAATGTGTTTTCTTCAATTTCTACGTATTGAGAATGATCGGCAACAAAGCGAGTTGAATCAAGTTGTATCAAACCCAAACGATTTAAATTATCTAAATAAACGGTGATATTCTCAGGGTCTTGACATCCAGCTTGAAAACCAATAATTGAGAAATATCTAATTAACGTTATTTTTTGGTTTCCTCCTTGTAAGGAGTGCACGTTGTAGAAAGGATAGTTTCCACCTTGCATAAATTTTAATAATTTGGCTTCATCTGGTGAAATCTGTTTAATTATTTCTACGTATGAAGGATGGATAGTATCTACCATATTTTCGTTCATGCTAGCAGCAATTAAATTGGCGAACATTTCTCTCAATTCTAATGAATCAATATAGAATTTAGAAGCTTCAATAGCAGGTCCAATAATGTGAAGAGAAGGTTCGGCTAAACTTTCTGTAGGAATTTCTGATATTTTATTGTTAACTCTTTCAACGTAATCCTGGTAATTTTTTTGATGATTAAATTCCTGTTTTTGTTTCCAAAGTTTAATGTGGTTACCAAAAACAAGGTCCCATATGTTTGCAATAGAATTACCAACGCTTTCAGCTACAGGAGACATAGCTTTATCTACGAATTTTGGTATTAGGTTTATTTCAGTGCTCATTATTTTCACCCCCTTTTAAAATAAGTATAGGAGGTTGTCTTTATGGAAACAATATACAGTCATCCGATTTTGACATCTTTTTTTACCTTTCAATTAGGTTTCTGGTTAACTGTGGCTTTAAGTCAATTAAAAATAGTAAAAGATTAATTTTTTAATATTTAAACTAAATAGGTATTTCTAGTGCCTTCTACATTATTGTGGAGGGCTTTTATTATATAGAAAAGGAAGTGTTGTAATGGAAAGATGGATAGGAGCGATTAGTGAAATAATTGGTGCTCTAGTCTCTTATGCTGTGGACGGTCTAGGGATGGCTGTAACCGTTCTAATCGGATTCATGGCTATTGATTATCTTATATGCAACAGTTCGTGGTACATCTAAATAGAAAATGAAGACTAGCAAAGCTAATTTAGCCGAGCTAGTTTTTTTGTTTGAGTGTATAATGTAAAGTCTTTGACAAATTAATGAAAATTACTATTGAATAAATAATAAATGAATAGATACTATATTGTTTTGTATGTCAATTTATATTCGGCGGAATCAACAAAAACAATACTTTGTTATTAATGAAAGCTATAATCACCGCCAAAAAATGGCGGTGTTAGCGGCGTGATTTGGCGTATTTATAAAGTAAGTAAACGAAAGCCGCCAAAAATTGTCGGTAGTAGCGTCGAATATTGGCCTGAATATTCGATTGAATTTTCACTTTTGGTAATGTTAAGGTAATAGTAACTCGAGGGTAATAATTTGCTATAGCAAAAGTAATATTATAAAAAACAAATGTTACTGGAGGAAATGAAATGTATAAAAAAATACCTATAATTTTAAGTTCTTCTGTTTTGCTATTTACTACATTATTTGGTGCTGTTGCTCCAAATGCAAGTGCTGCTGAAAATGATGAAATCTATAATAAAGTTGAAAGTAATGTTATAAATCTTAATGATACTATACCTCAAACGGAATTTTCAGAAGAAGGGTATCAATTATATTTAGAGGATAGAGAAGAAAACAATACTAAAATCTCTACATATGGAATTAAAAAAACAGCAGTAGTGTTTGCTTTAAGATATGGTGGAGATATGCTTGGCAGCATGGTTAAACTTTTAAGTGATAAAAATGGTAAACTATTAAAGAAACATTCTAGTGAGTTAGCTGATGCTCTAGAACGTTTTACAGACAGTATTGAAGCTAATATGGTTCAATTTATGATTTTTGAATTAGGATTTTCGTCTTCTTCAGCTCGCTCTATTGCTTGGGTAATATGTATGTTTGCCCTATAATGTAATTAAGAACTGATGAATGATGAAAGGGGTATTAATGTTTTATGACAAATGACATTGAAGAAATAAAGAAAACCTTAGAAAAAAGAAGATACCATCAAAAAATACTATTAGATATTGCATGTCATGAAAATCCCGATGAATTGTTTTTCTTTCAACAAATTATTATGTATGATTTAGATGAGAAACAGGTAAAATTATTATTGGCAGTACTTCAATATTTGGAACACGATAAAATCTTCAGTATAGAAAAAACGCAAGAACTAGAAGAATTTGATATAAAAATAAAAGATATACCTATAATGATAGAAGAGAAGTTAAAGTTATTAGAAGATTGTATTCAAAAGTTAAAAATTGATATACCTTTAAAATATTTATTACTTAGTTTAGAAAAACAAAATATTTTAAGTGGAGTATGTAAGAATTTGTTGAGTGTAATTAAATAAAATAAGTATTAAGCCATATAAACAAATGCCCAGGTACTCAATTAATTTCGAGCCTGGGCTTTTTTTGAAGTTGTTTTTTATTTACCTAAATACGAACGTTCGCTCTGTTGAAAATATCGAACAAAAACTCTTTTGTGTATTTTTCCCTTTATTGTAAATTTTTAATATTTTTATTACTTTTTTGTGAAGATTAATAAGTCTCAAATGATCTATAAAAGTAAAAAAATAGTATGATTTCATTAAAGTTACGTATTTATTATTATTTGACTATAAGTTAGGTTGTAATAAAATGCTCATTTATTTATATTTTGCTATATTTTTAGGTTAATTGCTTAATTTTATAATTGGCATTATTCTTTAAGTGTGCCAGAATAAACCTAAAGAGGAGAATATATCTATGAAAAAGAGAAAAAATTTAGTACAAAAAACTTTAACTATAGCTGCTATTGCATCTATGGGGACAACATTCGCTATAGCATCACCCGGGGTGGCTAGTGCAGATCAAATTAATACTTCTGGAGAACATGGTGTACTAGCAGTAGAAAATACTCCAACTAGTGTTAATAAAAATGCAGTTGGTATTACAGATGTCCAATCTGATCTGAAGAAAATGGGAGAATATTATTATAATAATACTTACGCAGGGAAAAAAGTGGACCATCGGACGTATGCATACAAACCAGATAGTTTTGATATAAAAATGGACTTTAGTATTACAGATTTTAAAGTTGGTGACTTGAAATATGATACAACAAACCTTGAGTATTTAGGGGAAAATATTTTTAATAACCCCACTGAATTACCTCAGCAGAGAGTAACCTCTAAATATACTAAGACTATACAAGATTCAATAACGACAACGACAACAAAGGGTTTTAAAGTGGGGGGAGACGTTAGTAACATATTTAGTATTCCAATAATCTTAAGTAACGGTATGAAATTAAATGCAGAATTTAACGCTTCTTCTACAGAGGCAAAAACAAAATCCGAATCGAGAACAATAGAAGCATCTCCTCAAACTACAACAATTCCACCGGGTAAAACATATAAAGTAGAGGTTTTATTGGCACAAAGAAATTATTGGGCTGATGTGACATTTACCGGTGAAGCGAAAGATCCTAGAACAACTATAAAAACAACTGCATCGTATACGGCTCCAAATGGTATGATTGATTCGAAGAAATATACTTTTGAAAATAATGCTTCAACATTGTGGTACGGTCTAACTGATTCCCAAAGAGGCACTTTAAATGGAATTGGTTTCAGATGTGAATTTACTCAAGTAGGCAATACTGTACTTCATCAGGATTACCTACAATCAAAAGGGACAGCTAGGGTCGAAGGTATATATGGCAGTCTGTTTACTGTAAATACTTGGGATATTACAGACCCATCAAATCCTAAATTAGTGAATAGAGATATTGTTGAGTAATTACTAAGCCCTTTTAATTTATTTATATTTTTACCATATGTAAAAGGAAAGACTCCTAGTTAAGAAAACACTTTGATTAGGAGCTTGGATATGTAAGAATTACTTTTAAGTCATAATAACATATGACCAGGTGCTCATTTGGTGAGAACCTGGTCTTTTTTAATTGTAACATATACAAAACAGACTTAGTTATCTGTCTTCCACTATTTATTTCCTAAACTCAAGCATATCCTCTACTCGTTCAATCCCTAGAACCTCACAGACTTTTGCAAGTTGATCTTTATTGATAGTCTGCCTTTGGTTATTGACCATTTCACTAATGGCATTAGCACGAATCCCAGATTGTTCTGCAAGTTGCTTTTGTGTAATACCTCGTTCAACTAAAACCTCTTTTAACTTTATATACAACTCCACAACCACACACCTCCTCCTAAGAATATATTCCTTAATACCATTATAACAACATATCGATATTTCGTGAAGTATTTTATTTACATATCGATATTTCGATATCAATATGTAAATAACAACATAACGATATATTGATATTTCGTTAGAAATGAGGTGAACAAATTGAAAAACGTACATTTGAGCAAATCACGCGTAGCAAAGCAATCTATCGTAAACATGCAGAGCGTCATAAATCAGCAACTTACCAGTTACACCGTGCTAAACGCATTATGGCTTATACAGCAGCATTAACAAAAGCGATTGCAGTAGTTAGTAAAAGGTAATTTTGAATCAGTGGAATGGAAGGCGGAATAAATATGGCAGGATTCAACTATTTATCAGAATACAAAACTTTTAACAGCGTGGAAGAAATGAATGAGCATGTGATACAGCATATTGAAATGCATTTTTTAAACTTAACGAAATCGGAAATAAAAATTCTTTTAAAACTGTCACAACATTCATTACGTTTTACTGGTGCTTGTCATTTAAAAGCAGACACGATTGCCACTGATTTAAAAATAAGCACTAAAACCGTATGGAGAGCTATGAAAAAGTTAAGTGGTTTAGAAATAATAGAAGTTATTACAAGTGTAAAAATGAATGGTATTAAAGGCGCTAATATCTATAAAATTTTATGTTGTCCTATAATGTCCGAACGAGAAAAGTCACAGCGAGAAAATGACGAAACACTTACGGAGAGTAAGGGTGAACAAAAAGGAAACCAAAAAGTATCTTTTAACTCTTTTAATCTTTTAAAAACACGCACTACAAATAATATAAATACTAGCGCTCAAGTAAGTGAAGATGACGAAAAAGAAGCTTGTAACGAAATTGAAAACGATCCAAAAGAATTTATGAATGAATTTCAAGGAATGTTATATGACTTTCTTAATGATTTACCTGTACAAGATTCAATCAAAGGTGAATTATATAAAGCTGTGTTAGCTTCAAACATTACTGATATTAAAGATTTTTATTAAGGCTAAAAATGTTCTTTTTAATGTTTTAAAGGATATTGAAAGTGGTGAAATGGTAGTCACTAAGTCATTGAGAGCTGCATTCGTTGGATCTTATAGTAAAGCGCTAGAACGTTCAAAAAACAGAGTAGTTATTGAATCGATTCTACAGGAATTACCTCATAAGAGTGACAAAGTAGAATTTTATGATTGGCTAAGAGAAAGACCGAAAGATTGGAAGCCTAGTAAGCCAGAATCGAAACCTAATTTAGAAAATTGGTTACTTTGGTAGGTGCATATAATAAGGCTGTAGAGCGTTTAAGTATTAAGACAACTAAATCATCATATATAGAAGAAACGGCAGATAGAGAACGCCCAGTACCGTTTTATAACTGGTTAGAGGAAGGGGATTGCCTTCCACAATCAATTAATAGCAACAGACCCGGTAATTTAGAAAATTGGTTGGAATGGTAGAGAGGGGGATATAAGATATGGAAGAACAAAAGCAAATGACTATGTATGATTTTATAGAACATCCTAAAAAACCTTCCCCAGATGTTTTAATTCGTAGCCCTCCACAAGACAAGTTGCTCTTTAAATCGAATTCCTGCTTTATTAGATTTCCCTTCCACAGAATGAAGCATTCCGTAACGTTTAAAGTATGCTTTGCTCCCTTTAAATAGAACATTTTGAACCGCTTTCCAGACAGTAGAGGCCAGCAACGTAATTGTTTTCGATAGTGTTTTGATTCTTGCATGAAAGTATATTGTTTTACTGCATAAGACAAAGTTGTATTATAGAGTGTACGGGCAATTTCAAAACGTTTTAATAGGCTATCCTTTTGCCATATATCTATTAGTAACTTGAGTTCTATAATAAAACAATCTTTCTTCCATTTCGTCATTACCCGTCACACCTTTCTTTTTTTGATTATTTACAATATAAACATTCTATAAAGAAAAAGCACTTCAGTCAGCCCACCCCTGAAGCTTACTTCTGTGAAATATTTATAGTGTATTCCCTCTTAAAAGTTTCAATAAATTTAACAGCACTTTTTGAAAGGTAACGGTCCTTCAACCAGATAACGGCGGAATCTGATTGAATACTAAGTTCTTCAAGCTCCAATATTTTCAGGCCATTCATCGAAAATGAACGTAAGACAGACCTTGGAAGTAAGGAAGCACCGACACCTTCTCTAACTAAGGACATAATCATAACAGCGTCTGAACATTGACAGATAATATTTGGTTCATAGTGATATTTTCTACATGCTTCTATCACCAGTTCGTATTGACCAACACCCTTAAAACGTTGTAGCAACATTAGTGGCATACTTGAAAGTTCATCTAGTCTTATTGTATTTTCATAATTCCACGTCTCAGGGATAACGGCTACAAAATGGTCCGGAGGTAATGGCAGTGAGGATAAGTCATCTGTTTCTGCTTCTAAAGGTAAGCGGACTATCGCAACCTCAATATGCCTATTTCTTAAATCTTGTAATAATCGATAGGTATCCCCTTCGTATAAACGAAATGTAACGTTTGAATACTTTTCACGGAAAAAACGAATGCGTTCAGGTAGGTAAGCAAAGCATGTTTTTACAGATCCAATTGATAAGGTACCCTTCAGGCCTTCTCCTACTTCTTTCACTTCCATAATTGTTTCCTCAATCTGACTTAAAAGATTGGTAGCTCTCTTATATAAAACTTTTCCTGCTGCTGTTAGTTCTATATTCTTTCCATTTCGTACTACCAAAAGAGTACTAAGTTCTTCCTCAAGCGCTTTTAGCTGTTTACTGAGAGGGGGCTGGGCCATATGTAATTTTTTTGCTGCCCTAGTAATTTGACCTTCTTCAACAATAGTGGCAAAGTAGCGCAATTGTCTTATATCCATGAAATTCCTCCTTAAAAAGCATATTTATTTTATATACATTACAAACGTTTTAAATATTTTAAATATTTCAAACTTAATGATACATTATTCTTGCAAACGGTTCCATAAAAAGGTAGAAAAGGAGACGGTAATATGTCTAGAATTCGGAAAGCTAAAGAAAGTTTACAGGGTTCGATTGCACCAGTTATTACACCATTCAAGGAAGATGAAAGTTTAGATTTACAAACATTTAAAAGTTTAATTAACTGGCAAATCGAAAGTGGGAGCCATGGTATTTCGGTAACCGGGACTTCTGGGGAACCGAGTTCTCTAACGATCGACGAGAGAGAGCTTGTGATGGAAACAGCAAGTAAAACGATTAACGGACGAGTTCCATTTATACCGGCAACGGGATCCGTTAATCACAATGAAGCGCTTCGGCTAACAAAGGCTGCGCAAGAAATGGGAGCAGATGCTGCGATGGTCATTGTTCCATACTATAACAAGCCTTCCCAGCAAGCATTATATAAACACTATAAAGCTATTGCCGATGCCGTGGATATTCCCATTATTATCTATAACATTCCTGGAAGAACAGGGGTGAATATGGACGTAACAACAATGGCTCGACTTGTTGAAGATTGCCCGAACATTATGGGTGCCAAAGAGTCAAATAAAGATTTTGAACATGTCAATCGGGTGCTATTAAATTGTGGGAGAGATTTTAGTCTATTCTCGGGAATTGAACTTCTTTGCTACCCAATGCTAACAATCGGTGGAAAAGGTTCTATTAGCGCCACAGCAAACATTGCACCAGCGAAAGTAGCAGAAATGCACAATGCTTGGGAGGAAGGAGACACTAAAAAAGCTTTAGATCTTCATTATGAATTAATGACATTAAATGATGTGTTATTCAAAGAAACGAACCCTGGACCAGTAAAAGCAGCGCTGGGCATGATGGGTAAAATTACGCCAGTTTTACGCAAGCCTATGGATTTACCATCTGAGGCACTTCAACACGAAATTCGCGAAGTTTTACAGCAATATGGTATTTTATCAAATGAGATTGTCACTAAATAATCATTCAAAATCTAAAAAATTCTCTTATTCCATGTGATAGGAGTAAGAGAAGAATGAGGGGTGTAATCACATGCAAGTTCAAGTAACGGAGACTGAAAAAAATCACGTACACATGCAAGTAGAAAATGTAAAACTCTATATTAATGGACAGTTTGTCGACAGTGAATCAGGTGCTTCTTTTGAAAATAAAAATCCATTTACCAATGACATAAACAACTATATCGCTGAGGGGCGTGAAGCGGATATAAATCAAGCTGTTCTTTCAGCAAAAGAAGCGTTTGAGAATGGTCCGTGGAGCAAGCTGAAATTGACAGAAAGAATGAAGTATATTAATAGAATTGCAGATATCATCGACAAGGAGATTGAAGAAATTGCTTTCTTAGAATCATTAGACACAGGTCTGCCAATTAGCCAAACAAGAAATCAAACCGCACGTGCTGCAGAAAATTTCCGTTTCTACGCACGAATGGTTGAGACAAAATTGCACGGCGAATCTTACCCAATGGACGATGAATTCATTAATTATACAGTGTATAAACCATTAGGCGTTATAGGGTTAATCA
Source organism: Lysinibacillus sp. (assembly GCA_032053185.1). Lineage (GTDB taxonomy): Bacteria > Bacillota > Bacilli > Bacillales_A > Planococcaceae > Lysinibacillus. The sequence goes on along the minus strand of DAMBVB010000004.1, from coordinate 17,010 downwards.
CTCCATGGAATGCCCCATTCATGTTAGAGACTTGGAAAGTAGCGCCTGCGTTAGCAACTGGCAATACGGTTGTTCTCAAACCAGCTGAACTTTCACCATTGACTGCCAATAAATTAGCTGAAATTATTCATAAAGCTAATGTGCCGAATGGAGTCTTTAATGTCGTTCATGGCTTTGGAGAAAAAGCAGGGGCTGCACTTGTTGCGCACCCAGATGTGAAAGCGATTTCATTTACTGGTGAAACGACTACAGGTTCCACTATTATTAAAAACGCTGCGGATACTTTAAAGAAAACATCGATGGAGCTTGGTGGGAAATCACCTTTAATTGTATTTGATGATGCAGATCTTGAACGAGCTCTAGATGCAGCAATATGGGGGATTTTCTCTTTTAATGGGGAACGTTGCACATCCAATTCTCGCGTATTCTTGCATAAAAATATTAAAGATCAATTTGTTGAAAAATTAAAAGCACGTGTCGCTAACATTAAAATCGGTGACCCAATGGATTCCTTAACTGAGCTTGGTCCGCTAATTGAAAAAGGTCACTACAACAAAGTAAAAAAATATATAGAAATCGCTAAACAAGAAGGCTGTGAAGTAGTTCAGGGAGTGGTTCCGGAAACAGTAAAGGCAGGTAATTTTGTACCACCGACACTGTTATTAAATGCAAAAAATGACATGCGAGTATGTCAGGAAGAAATCTTTGGTCCCGTTATGGCCGTAATCGAATTTGAAACAGATGAAGAAGTACTTCAGATGGCAAATGACGTATCTTACGGACTAGCTGGTTTTGTATGGACAAAAGATTTAAAACGAGCACATCGTATGGCGGCTGCTATTGAAGCAGGTATGCTTTGGATTAACGCTCAAAACGTACGAGATCTTCGAATCCCATTTGGCGGTATGAAAGATAGTGGAATTGGAAGAGAGGGTGGGCATTACGCGATGTTTGAATTTTATACAGAACCGAAGATAATCCATGTTGCTATAGGTGACCATCATATTCCGCAATTTGGGAAGTAGAAACTATTTTTCAAGGGGGGAAACAATCATGCCAGCAAAAACAGGAAAGCAATATATCGAAAGAGTTGATCATGCACAGGCAAATATATGGATTGATGGCAAACGAGTAGAAGGCAAGATTTCTGAACATCCAGCTTTTAAAGGCGTTATGAAAACGCAGGCAGAACTATACGATTTGCAACATGATCCAGACAAAAAGGATTACATGACATATGTATCTCCAACAACGGGTAAACGGGTAGGTACATCTTTTATGCAGCCAAAATCAAAAGAAGATTTGGTGACACGTCGCAAAATGATGCAAGAATGGGCGAAATATAATGGTGGCATGATGGGACGCTCCCCTGATTACATTAATGTCGGGATGATGGCGTATGGTTCAGCTGCAGACATGTTTGGAAAACAGGACTCGATCTATGCCGAAAACATGGCCAACTATTACGAATATTGCCGTGAAAATGATTTATCATTAACACATACGTTGATTCAGCCCCAAGTCAATAGGGGAGTAAATTCAGCACAGCTTCCAGATCCATATATTGCAGCACGAATTAAAGAGAAAACATCTGAAGGGGTCGTAATGAAAGGGGCAAGATTACTGGCTACTCAAGGTGGTATTACCGATGAAATCATGGTATTCCCATCTACTTTGTTAAAACAATCAGCTGAAGAAAATCCATATGCATTTGCATTTTCTATTCCTAATAACACACCAGGCTTAAAATTTATTTGTCGAGAATCTTTTGATTATGGTAAGTCTCATTTCGACCATCCGCTAGGATCACGCTTTGAAGAAATGGATACCATTGTTGTGTTTGATGATGTTGTCGTTCCGTGGAATCGAGTGTTTGCCCTTGGTGATGTGAATGTGTGCAACCAGGCCTACAATGAAAGTAATGCAGTTGTTCATATGACACATCAAGTTGTCTCAAAAAATATCGCGAAAACAGAGTTTGTACTTGGTATTCTTCAATTAATGGCAGAGACAATTAATATTGGCCAATACCAACATATACAGGAGAAAATCTCTGAGGTCATTATTGCGCTTGAAACGATGAAAGCATATGTCGTTGCTGCCGAAGCAAATGCAAAAGTGGATAGATGGGGAACTATGACACCAGATTTTGCACCGTTAAATGTAGCACGTCATTACTTCCCAAAAATGTACCCTCGCTTTACAGAAATTATGCAATTAATGGGTGCAAGTGGCTTAATGGCGATTCCATCAGAATCAGACTTCAATTCTGCTATTCGTCCTGACCTTGATAAGTATTTACAATCAGCCACTGGAGATGCTTATAATCGTGTGAAACTTTATCGTTTGGCATGGGATGTCTGTATAAGCTCATTCGGTTCTCGACAAACACTTTATGAGCGCTTCTTCTTCGGTGATCCAATTAGAATGGCAAGTACGCTTTATAACGAGTATGACAAACAGGAATATGTTGATCGTGTAAAAGAATTTTTGAATCGCTCAGAAGCGTTAGTTAAAAAATAACTAATGAATCGACGAAGGGAGATGAGGAGTATGGATTTCAATATCATTCGTATTGCCAGAACTGTTATTAATGTGAAGGATTTAGAGCGTTCAAAAGATTTTTATGTAAAAGCGCTCGGCATGATTGAAACGGAAACAAAGGACGACTGTGTTTATTTGAGAGGGCTTGAAGAACACACACACCACAGCTTGGTTCTTAAAAAGTCCGAGAAGTTAGGGGTACACGCACTCGGTTACAAAGTAGAAAAAGAAGAAGATCTTGACCGTCTGGCTGAATTGTTTCAAGCAAAAGGCTTAAAAACAAAGTGGCTTAAGGAAGGAACGCAGCATGCTCTTGGGCGTGCACTGCATGTACATGATATTTCAGGGATGCCTCTTGAATTTTTCTGCAAGATTGAAAAAGCAGAGCGCTTACTTCAGCGCTACGACTTATACAGCGGTGCCCGAATTCAGCGGATAGACCACGTAAACTGTGCGGTGCCGGATGTGGAAAAAGCTTACAACTTCTTTATCAACGAGCTAGGCTTTGCCTGTTCTGAATATACAACGATAGAAGATGGCAGTATCTGGGCTGCGTGGCTCCACCGCAAACAGACCGTGCATGATCAAGCCTTTATGAACGGAGATGGTCCGCGTCTTCATCATTTTGCTTACTGGCTACCGGATCCACTTGCTTTAATTCACTGCTGCGATGTTTTAGCTTCTCTTGGCTATTCAAAGAACATTGAAAGAGGTCCAGCACGCCACGGCTTATCCAATGCGTTTTTCTTGTATTTAAGAGATCCAGATGGATACCGCATTGAGCTGTATAACGGAGATTACTTAACAAGTGATAATGACTTCGAGCCAATTCGATGGGATTTAAATGACCCACGTCGTCAAACATTATGGGGTGCAAAAGCACCGGACAGTTGGTTTAATGAAACATCTCCGTTTTTAGATATTGAAACGAATGAGCAAATTCAAACGATGTCACCAAATCTTGCACAGCGTAAGCCAGAATTAGTGATTTAAATAAAAAGAATGGAGGAATTTCAATGGATGATCGTACATTTCGAGATGCGATGGGTAAATTTGCAACCGGCGTAACAGTTATTACAACGGACATTGATGGAGAGCCACCTCATGGCATGACAGCAAATGCCTTCATGTCAGTGTCGTTAAACCCGAAACTCGTACTAATATCGATTAAAGAAAATGCAAAAATGCTAGATAAAATCAATCGCTCTGGTAAATTTGCGGTGAATATTTTATCGGAAGACCAGCAAGAAGTTTCCATGTTATTCGCTGGCCAGATCAAAGAAAAGTGTAAACCAGAATTTGACCGCCTAAACGAAATCTCGGTAGTAAAGGACGCGCTGGCAAATATTACATGCAGTGTATATGGAAAGCAAGTAGCTGGTGACCATACGCTGTTCCTTGGAGAAGTAGAAAATATTGTCCTTCGTGAAGGAAATCCTCTGACATTCTTTGCAGGAAAATATGGTCAGCTCGCGGCACCGCAGTTAACTTAACATAAAAGGAGAGGACAAACGCTGGAGACAATTACTATCAATAGTTCAATGGCTACATCAACATTCACTGAAATGGAAGCTTTGCTTTTTTTGATGGCGTTCACATCGGTCATCAAAGAATTTTTGAAACAATAAAGGAAGTTATGTGCAAAACCATAAGCCTTTGTTGTTATGATGTTTTATCCGCACCCAAAAAATATGGAGGCAATGACTTATTTAACTCCGCTTCCTTTGAGAGAAGATCGATTTAAAAAGCTGGATGTTGAGACGTTATTTGCTGTTGAGTTTAGCCCTGCGTTTGCCCGTCTTTCCCCTACCATTTTGTTGAACAATACATTATAGGACTTGGTTGTATACATGTTGTAGCAGGCATTGATTATCATAATGGCTATAATGAACTCGGTCATATGAAAGCGTTATCAGAGTATAATCCCGGAAGTTTGGACGTAGCGACTGTTCTAAAGATCCAATGTTATGATGAAAAAATTAGTTCAACAGCAATCCGAAAAATGCTTGATGAAGGTCATGTGCAAAAGATTCCAATGTACCTTGGCGATTTTTATGAAATTAATGGGGAAGTGAATCAAAGGTCCCTTTTTTACAAAAAACATCAGTTTCTTCATAGTAAAAAAAGATACCGAATGCCTAAACCTGGTATTTACCATATTCAAGTTGAAATTAATCATTATGATGGAACCTAAGCACCAAATATCTAGTAATGAGCAACATCCTGAATGAGTCATACGGAGTGAATGAATACATGAAAAAAGATGAGCTAGTAATCTAATGAGCTAGTAGGCTATAACAGAAAGGAGTAGAATATGAATTTAAAAGCGCAAGCAAGAAAGAAACACTTATACATTGATGGTCAATGGAAAGAAGCCACTGAACATGCCTCTCTAACATCTCCATACTCTGGAGATGTTATTGCATATATTCCGAAGGCTAATGAACAAGAAGTGAATGAGGCAATTGAAGCTGCCTTTCGTGCAAAAACAGTAATGGCGAAAATGCCAGCTCATGAACGTGCAGCTATTTTGGAACGTTTGGTAGCTTTGATTGACAAGCGTTTAGATGAAGCGGCAGAAATAATCGCTTTAGAGGCAGCTAAACCAATTGCTACAGCAATCGATGAAGTGCAACGGACAATACAAACGTATAAGTTTGCAGCTGAAGAAGCAAAGCGAATTTATGGAGAAACACTGCCATTGGATGCTGCACCAGGTGGAGAAAAACGAGTAGCCTATACGGTGCGTGAACCTATTGGAGTTATTGGAGCGATTACGCCATTTAATTTCCCGATGAATTTAGTTGCCCATAAAGTAGGTCCTGCCATTGCCGCAGGAAATACAATTGTATTAAAACCAGCAAGTCAAACGCCACTATCTTCTATTTTTTTAGCAGAGTTGTTACAGGAGGCTGGTTTACCTAATGGGGCTTTTAATGTGATTACTGGAAGCGGAAGCGTCGTGGGGGATAAAATCGTGACCGATGATAGAATTGCAGCTATTACATTTACGGGAAGCCCAGCTGTTGGGATTGGTATTCGAAACAAAGCAGGACTGAAGCGCGTGACATTAGAACTGGGTTCAAATGCAGCCGTTATTATTGATAAAGGAATCGATATAGATTCAATGATTAATCGTTGTGTAAAGGGAGCCTTTTCTTTTCAAGGTCAAGTATGTATATCATTACAACGAATTTATATTCATGAAAGTTTGTACGAAACATTTGTGCAAAAATTCGTTGAAGCAACACAACAACTCAAAATTGGTGACCCTTTAGATCCACGTACGGATGTTTCAGCGCTTATTTCAAAAGGGGATGTGGAACGTACTTTAGATTGGATTCATGAGGCAAAACAACATGAAGCAGAAGTAGCAACTGGGGGAATCGCAAAAGGGAATATACTCTTGCCAACGGTATTATTAAATGCAGCGTCTTCTTTAAAAGTTTCGTGTCAAGAAGTGTTTGCGCCAATTGTTACCATCAATAAAATTCAAACAGTAGAGGAAGCAATTGAGCAAGTAAATGATTCGCGATATGGTCTCCAGGCGGGAATCTACACGGATAATGTTCATACAGCGTTAACTGCAGCTGAAAACCTTCATGTTGGAGGCGTAATGATTAATGACATTCCAACATTTCGTGTAGATCACATGCCTTATGGCGGTGTGAAGGAAAGTGGAGTGGGAAGAGAAGGAATAAAATATGCTGTAGAGGAAATGACAGAGCTAAAACTAGTAGTTTTTAATAGAAATTAAAAATCGAAGAATTAGAAGTATTTAGGAAGGAAATATTAGGAAAGAGGTGCTATCAATTTGAAGCTAGTAACAGAACAGAGTAATGTAAAAAAAGACATCGAACAACAAGACAACAAACAAATAGATTATGACAAAATTTCCACTTCGGAGGATTTTAAACAACTACTTTTAAATAAAAAAAAGTTTATTATTTCATACACCATTTTTTATTTGGCTTATTCACTAGCTTTACCATTCCTAGCCTTGTTTACAAATAGCTTAAACGTCCAAGTCATAGGAGACATTACGTTGGCGTGGATTTACGGTATTTCAATTATCTTTATGTCATTTGGAGTATGTAGTGTTTATGTAAAGAAGTCTGCTGAATTTGACGAAAAGGTAAAGCATATCTTAGTAAAAGAGGGGCTGTAGACATATGGGATGGGCTATTATTCTTCTTTTTGCAGTCATGTCAATTGGGGTACTTTTCATTACGTACTATGCTTCCCAAAAAACAAAAACAGCAGGTTCTTTTTATACAGCTGGGGGTGGTCTGACCGCTAGGCAAAATGGTCTTGCTTTAGCTGGAGACTTTATGTCTGCATCTACCTTTTTGGGGTTAATTGGAGCCTTTTCTTTAACGGGATATGACGGATTTTTCCTCATGTATGGTGCCCTTGTTTCATTTCTTGTCATTTTATTTTTAGTGGCAGAACCTTTAAGGAATCTTGGGAAATATACGTTAGGTGATATGATTACTGCTCGATTTAGGTTTAAACAAGTACGAGGTGTAACTGCCTTCAATACAATAATCATCTCCGTTTTTTATATGCTTGCACAGCTTGTTGCTGCAGGAGCTTTATTCCAATTATTATTAGGTATTCCGTATAATATTTCAGTCCTTATTGTTGGTGTTGCTATGTTAGCTTTTGTTTTGTTTGGAGGAATGACCGCAACAAGCTGGGTTCAAATTATTAAAGCCGTTCTTTTAGTAGGTGGAACCTTTATTATGTTTGTCATGGTTATGTGGAAATTTAATTTTAATTTTATTGGCATTTTTACGGATATGAAAACAGCTACTCCTTTTGGAATTGATTTCTTAAATCCTGGTTTGAAATATAAAAACGGTTGGGATGCAGCCTCTTTAACACTCGGGCTCATTCTTGGGACAGCGGGTCTGCCCCATGTATTAGTTCGCTTTTTAACTGTACCTAATGCTCAGGTTGCTAGAAAGTCAGTTGTTTGGCTTATGTGGATCATGGGACTCTTCCATATTATGGTCATTTTCCTTGGGTTTGGAGCAGCTAAGCTAGTTGGAACTTCGAATATTATAGAGGCTAACCCAGCAGGGAATATGGCAGCGCCATTATTAGCAAGGTTTATTGGCGGAGATTTTATGTTTGCTTTCATTTCTGCGGTTTCTTTTGCTACTATTCTCGCAGTGGTTGCTGGAATTGTCGTGTCGGGAGCAACAGCATTTTCCCATGACTTTTATAACGAAATTTTAAAAGATGGGAAAGCAACCGAAAAACAGCAAATGTTTATGGTACGTCTTGCATCGATTGTCATCACTGCTATCGCCATTGCCTTATCACTATTTTTGCAAAATTTTAATGTTGCCTTTGTAGCATCAATCGCGCTAACATTAGCAGCAAGTTCGAATTTACCAGTTATTTTATTAACTATTTTTTGGAGAAAATTTAACAAAACTGGAGCAATCTTTGGGATGCTTATAGGATTAATTAGCACAATTGGTCTGGTGATGTTAAGTCCTAATGTTTGGAATCCAGAACCAGGTGTAGCCTTATTTATTGGTCATCCTATTTTCCCTCTTGCATCACCAGGAATTCTTTCGATACCGTTGGGTTTCTTAGGCTGCTATATTGGTACATTTATAGGGGCCCGTAAGTCAAAAAATGGAGAGGATAATTTTTCAGAAATTATCGTTAAGTCAAATATTGGTAATGATATTAAAGGTGTAGGTAATCATTAGTGACAGTTTTGCAAGCTCAATAAGATGAAGAAGAATTTACGAGTTGATGAGAGGAGTGAATTGTTATGAGTAAGGCAATTATTAAATTTAGTGAAACCCCTCACACAAAAGAAGTGGAAGTAGATCCTAAAAGCAATACAATTATTCTCGGTGATAGAAATATACCAGTAGAGCAGTCCTCATTGGAGGCGCCAATTGCGGGCACAGTATATGGGGCTTTATTAAATTATAGTGGCGAGCTTAAGGCATTAGGATCATCGTTAACGAAAGAACCTTATAAACAGCCTCCCAAGGCGCCTGTCTTATATATTAAACCGGTGAACACCATTACTGGATTTAAATCTTGCATTCCATTACCCGAGGGGACGTCTCATCTGCAAGTAGGTGCCTCATTAGGTATTGTCATGGGGAAAAATACGACTCGTGTAACAGAAGAAAAAGCTTTAGATCATGTATTAGGATACACCATTGTAAATGATGTGAGTATTCCACATGAAAATTTTTATCGACCTGCCATTAAACAAAAAGCAAGAGATAACTTTTGCCCGGTAGGTCCATGGATTATTGAACGAGATGCTATCTCTGACCCGAATTTGCTTGCGATTACTGTATTCGTTAACGATGAATTAAAACAACAGAATACAACGGCCAATTTAATTCGTCCTGTATCACGATTGATTTCTGAAATTTCGCAATTCATGACGCTGTATGAGGGAGATGTTTTACTGGTCGGGGTACCAGAAAATCCTCCGCTTGTGAAAGAGGGAGATCGGGTACGAATTGAAATCGATGGAATCGGTTATTTAGAAAATATAGTTAAATGAGAATTTCATTGTTTTGTAAAGGAGCGCGATTATGATGAAACATGCACGTGTAGTATTTCAGAATGTCATTCATCACGCAATGGAAACAAATGATGGTCATCTGAAACTAGATAATGGACAAACTGTTTCTGAGGAGGAAGTGGTCTGGCTACCGCCTGTCCAACCTAGAACCGTTTTTGCTCTAGGACTAAACTACGCAGATCATGCAAAGGAACTTGCTTTTGACGCACCAACAGAACCTTTAGTTTTTCTAAAAGGTCCTAATACTTTTATTGGTCATCGAGGTCAGACTTACCGACCGACTGAGGCAACCAATATGCATTATGAATGTGAACTTGCAGTTGTCATTGGGCGTTCCGGGACTAATATTAAACGAGAAGATGCTTATGATTATGTAGCCGGATATACCGTTGCCAATGACTATGCCATCCGTGATTATTTAGAAAACTATTATCGTCCGAATTTAAAAGTAAAGAATAGAGATACTTGTACACCAATCGGTCCATGGCTAGTCGATGCAAAAGATATTGAAGATCCTATGAATCTTACATTGCGTACGTATGTCAATGGAAAAGTGACGCAGGAAGGCACAACGAAAGATATGATTTTTAGTATTCCGCATTTAATTGAATATTTAAGTAGTTTTATGACCTTAAATAAAAACGACATTATCCTTACTGGTACGCCTGAGGGCTTAGTTGATACAAAAGAAGGAGATGAAGTCATTACTGAAATTGAAGGTGTGGGACGACTAGTAAATACCATTATTAGTGAAAAACATTACTTAAGAACGGAAAGGGATAGCGCCATTTTTAGTCAGTGAAAGGGATGAAAATATGCCGCATTTTATTGTTGAGTATACCGATAACATAAAGAAAGAAGCAGACATTCCGAATTTGCTAAAAAAAGTGAATGATGTTTTGATTAGCCGTAGTCATCTTTTTCCGATTGGAGGCATTCGATCAAGAGCAGTCGAACTTCAAGATTACCGAGTAGCAGATGGAACAGCAGAGGATGCATTTGTTCATGCTATATTAAAAATTGGGGCAGGAAGATCGGCTGACAATAAGAAAGAAACTTGTGACGAACTATTCGAAGTACTCAAGGATCATTTTGCTGATCTATTTACTAGGCGATATCTGGCAGTATCTATGGAATTGATTGAATTCAGTGAGGAAGGAACTTACAAGTATAACAATATTCATAAGCGTTTTAACAAGTAAGAAGGCGTGTAAGTCCTATCTGTCATCCATTCCCATTCTTTTATTTTTTTGCTTCTTTTAGCAATTATCATCTTGATAAGTATAGTTCCGCTTTTTACAATAAAAAACAATTAATACCGCTTACAATTTAGGTTACATCGCGTTAAGTATAGATGTTCATTTCGGGAAGGGGACTTTAAATGACAAAGAATCTGGCTTTAGATGTGAACTGCATTGAATGGGCAAGTAACATAAACAAAAGTTATATTGGAGGTCAATGGGTAGAGGGTGGTAGTAAAAGAAAATATTCAATAAAGGATCCATATGATCAGTCTACTATTACCTCTATAGAATTAGCGAATGTGGAGCAAATAAAAGACGCTTATTACAAAGCAAAGGCAGCACAAAAGGAATGGGCTAAATCTACTCCAAAACAAAGAAGAGAAGTTTTAACGAAAGCATTAGACTATTTAGAGAAAAAGAAAGAGCCTATTTTGGAATTAATTACACGAGAAACAGGTGGAACACAACTTAAAGCTCATATTGAGTTTGGCTTTGGGATGAGTGACATAAAAGATGCTATTAAGATGGTTGATGAAATATACACAGCCAAAAATTATGCATCTACTACACCAGGAAAGGTTAGCCGTGTATATCGATTACCTTTAGGTGTTATTACGTCCATCACACCTTTTAACTTTCCATTTAACATGGCAACAAGAACCATTTTCCCTGCTATTGCTCTCGGCAACAGTGTTGTTCATAAACCAGATCTCCAAGTTGGAATAGTTGGTGGGCAAGTTTTTGCAAAGGCTTTCGAAGAAGCAGGACTTCCTGCTGGAGTGTTTAATTCAATTTTAACTGATCTTCAAGAATCAGGAGATGAATTCCTGTTAAATACGAATTCTTCGTTTATCAGTTTTACAGGATCAACGGCAGTAGGAAAACATATTAATAAGGTAACAGGCGGAACATTAAAACAAATGGCATTAGAACTTGGAGGCAATAATCCTTTAGTAGTTTTAAGAGATGCCGACGTTGAACAAGCAGTGAGAGTCGCCATCTTCGGGAAATTTTTGCATAGTGGCCAAATCTGTGCGATTACAAACCGCATTATAGTTCATAGAGATATTTATGATGAATTTGTTGCTAAATACGTAGAAAAAGTAAAGGGATTAACAGTAGGAGACCCCAAGGACCCTAACACAATTATTGGACCTGTTATAAATGAAAAGCAAGCTGATAAAATCATGGATTTAGTTAATCAAGCAAAGGAACATGGATTAAAAGTTTCCGTAGAAGGAGACCGTACAGGGAATGTTATTTCTCCATTTGTATTTGTGGATGTCCCGAATGATTCAAGTCTTGCATCTTGTGAAATCTTCGGTCCTGTTGCACAAATTATTCCGGCTGAAAGTGATGAAGAGGCCATTCGTTTTGCGAATGACACGGAGTATGGATTATCTTCTTCCATTATAACTAATGACTTAGAAAGAGGGGAAAGATTAGCCCTTGAGATTGATTCTGGTACAACACATATAAATGATATGCCGGCAGTGCTAGAAGGAAATGTTCCATTTGGTGGAGTGAAACAAAGTGGAATTGGGCGTTTTGGTTATGAATGGATTGTAAATGAGTTTACTGTTGCAAAATGGGTCTCTGTACAGACGAGTAAATTAGATTATCCGTTTTAGGGTTGCAGCGAAATTCAAGCCCGACATGCGCATGTTTGAAGAATTTTTGGATGGAAATTCCGATTTTATCTTAATTTGCATTTTAACTCATTGTAGCGTAGGGCTACTCGACTCTCGCCCACAGGAAAGCGAGTAGCCCGTAGCGGAAATCAGAGCCTTTTAATTAATTATAGTGGATAAAAATGGTCAATCAACACGCTTGATAAAATAATAATCTTTATAACTAACCATCTTGGGAGGATTTATTGATATGGCAACTAGCTAGGAAGGCTAAATTATATTTGTCTATTAAGGGAGGAATAAAATGCAATACGTTACAAAGGGGCATAACCTAAGCAAATTGGAATTATCAGAACTTGATAAAAAACATTATTTGCATCCAACCACACCACCGAGAGCTCATTATTTATCAGGGCCTTCAACAATTTTTTCAGAAGGCAAAGGAATTTATCTGAAAGACATAGAGGGGAAAGAGCGTATTGATGGGGTTTCGATGCTTTGGAATGTTAACCTTGGCTATGGCAATGAAGAGCTTGCTGAGGTGGCAAAACAGCAGATGTTAAAACTTTCTTACAGCTCTTCATTCAGCGGACAGTCGAATGAGCCCGCTATCCTTTTAGCACAGAAAGTGGCCTCATTAGCACCTGGTGATTTGAATGTTTGCTTCTTCACATCGGGAGGCTCGGAATCTAATGATACGGCATTTAAACTAGCCCGTTTTTATTGGAAAGTAAAAGGTCAGCCAGAGAAAACGAAAATTATTTCTCTTGAACAATCATTCCATGGGGTTACAATAGGAGCCACGAGTGCTACCGGAATCGAGGGATTCAACAAATTTACGACTTCCAATGCTCCGAACTTCCTTACAGCTACAGCGCATGTTTTGAATGCAGAACTTGGTGATAAAAGTGATCCAAATTATTCGCGTTCTATTCGTGGGATAATTGAATCAGAAGGGTCCGATACGATAGCCGCTGTCATTCTGGAGCCAATCCAAGGCGCAGGCGGGGTAAGGTTCCCTCCTGACGGATACCTTCAAGCTGTTCGCAAACTTTGCGACGAACACAATATTTTGCTTATTGCAGATGAGGTGATTTGTGGGTTTGGAAGAACCGGAAAGACCTTTGGTGTTGATAATTGGGACATTGTTCCGGACTTTCTATGTGTTGCAAAAGGAATCTCAAGTGGCTATGCCCACCTGGGTGCCGTAATTATGAGAGAGCATGTAAGAGAAGCATTTATTCAATCAGATGAAATGATGTTCCATGGATTCACATATAGTGGACATCCAATGGCTTGCGCGGTTGGCTTGAAGACACTTGAGATATTAGAAAGAGATCAAATTGTTGAGAATAGTAGACTTCGCGGTGAAGAATTATTAAAAGGACTTAAGTATCTCGAAAGCAATCATAAACATATAACGAATGTAAGAGGTCTTGGTTTGCTTGCCGGTATTGAGCTAGTTAAAGATCCTGAAAATGGCATCTCATTTGATCCGTCGGTACACGCCGCAGCTCTGTATACAGATATATGCATGGACTTAGGGTTACAATTGCGTTACTTCGATTGGAAGGGAACAAATACGGTTGCACTTGCTCCACCGCTTATTATTACAAGCCAACAGGTTGAAGAGATTATTAACAGAATGTCTGAGGCTTTTAAAAGGTTTGAAAAACAAATTTACTTAATATAATCAGACTATAAATCTCTCTAAGGGAGTGTTCCAACTTTATAGGACGCTTTTCCTAAGTATAGGAAGTGTCCTTTTTCATGTGTTTTAATGATTCAGTAATTTATTATTACCATGATCCGATCCTTCAATATCTACGTGAGAAAGACCCTCTACGTACAGAATAGATTCTAGATTAATGGAATTCGACAGCCGAACGCCAGCAATGGTCATGTCAACATCGACTATGTTAAATAGATGATAAAAAGTAACTGCACAACATGAGGAAAGAAACGATTAAAGGGTCACTAGGCAAGGAGCGACCCTTTAAAGAGGTGAGAAATACTGGTAGTTTTGTATGGATATGCTAACAGCTTTCCTTATTTAAGAAAGTAGCTCCGATAATAATTAGAAGAATGAATAGCACAATAATGAGCGCAAATGATGAACCGTGGCCACGGCTATAGCCACCATAACAGCCACAGGAATAATTATTAAAATTACCCACGTTTCCGTAGTATCCCATAAAAAAATCCTCCTTTCAACAATATATAATATGTAGGCTGTAGAGAAGGAGTGGGGTATTCATCCATTCAACAATAGGTAATATTTTTTTGGGATAAGACAAAAAAGGTTACTGAGGAATTTATTTGTAATCTCTATAAAAAGACCACTTCAAGTGATGAGATCTGTCTGTATAAATTCTCTATCATATCCCGAGCTATATGTAGAAAATACAGCTCGATGACATCAAATTATCACTGAATAAAATTAAAGAGGGAGGGGGGCCGCAGCGTCTTAGAACGGTATTTCCGCTAAAAAAATCGTCCGTGACGCTGCTTTTCGGAAATAAAATGAAGACCCCTTTTTTCTATTTTTCAATAATGATTTGCACCGAATTTTACTTGCACATTTGCATCCTCGCATTCTTTTTTTACCAGATAAATAATTTCGTTTGCTCGAGATTTTGATAATTTATTTGCCACCACAGTTACGGCAAAGTTTTCTCCTTCTATTCGTACTAAAGCATCGAGAAAGCCTAATGATTTTATTTGCCTCTCAAGCATTGCCTCTGTAGATTCTTCCTTATGGAGAGTTTCGATGTCCATAGACGCTGTATTTTGTTCGTCAACAAAATACTCATCTGACGTTATTTTTTGTGTTAACTTTTGGCGAAGTTGATTTCTTTCGTTGCGCACTTGTAGGCGTGTTTCTTCAAATAAAGGGCTAGAAGACGATACTTCCTTCGTAATAGTCTGTATTGCCGTTTTTTGATCAGCTTCTTCTGTCAAGGTAATAGCCTGTTTTGATGGTTTTGGTGAATCCAACAAGGAAAACACTGAAATAACCGCTACTAGCGTTAATAATGCAAGAAACCAAGACGATTTTTTTTGTAGATGCATTCACTGTCACTCCCTCAATAAAGTTGGTTAAACACCACTATGTAACTTTTCAATGTTTGTTTTATGAGAAATTTATTTATAAATATGCTGACAGGTAAACGAAAACAACTCATTTTGTCTATCCGATTTGTCGAAGCATTTAAAGTATCGAAATTAAGTTTTGCATTCGCATTGAAAACAGGTGTCATAAACGAGCGTATTGTTACATGTCCTGTTTATAGCTTCAGGAGAAAAACACCTACTGTCACGACAAATAGAAGGGTACTAGAATAGTACGATTCAGTACCCTTTTGTTGATTATTTATTTATTTAACTAGAAGAATACTAAGCCAATACCAACAACTTTCAATATGTCTTTTTGTGATTACAATGACAACTTTTTTTAGAAGACCTGGGCATTTTGCAAATCATTCATTTATTTTTTCATTTTCTGGTTCTAAGTGAATAAGAATATTGGCTTTATGAAAGAGGTTATTGATCTTTTCTTCAATACGATCACATAAATTATGAACGGTTTCAATACTTTTATTGGATGCTACGACTAAGTGGAAATCGATGTATTCTTCCGCACCAGAACGTCTAGTTCGAAAATCGTGATACTCGATGTATTCCTCTTTAAAAGATTCAATAATTTGAATAATTTGTTCTTCCTCTTCCTTTGATAATCGTGCATCCAATAATGGAGGAAATGTTTCTTTCATTAGTTTGAAAGCTTCTATCATAATATAACATGCTAATATTATTCCGATAATCGGGTCTAAAATATACCAACCAGTTAAATGGACAATCCATAAACTTAAGGCAACACCCAATGATGTATAGACATCAGTAAGCAGATGCAGTGCATTTGATTTCATGGCTACAGAGTTGGTATTTTTTGCAGTTCGATAAACAATTCTTGATACAACAAAATTAATCAAGGCGCCAAGTAACATGACCAGTATTCCTAGAACTGGGAGTTTGATTGGAGTGGGAGTGATAATTTTATGAATACATTCATAAATAATCCAAATCCCAGCAACAAAAATTAAAAGGGTTTCAATTGTTCCAGAAATATTTTCAACCTTTCCATGTCCGTATGGATGTTCTTTATCAGCTGGTTTACTGGAAATTCGTACGGAGAGAAAGGCAATAAAAGAGGCCAGTAAGTCTAGAAGTGAATGGATTGCCTCCGATAAAATTGCAACTGATCCAGTGAACAATCCAACGATAATTTTTAATAAGACAACAGTAGAATTACTTAAAACTGATAAAAATGCAATTTTTGATGAATTCAACTGAAATCACCTCCTGATATTGATAGACCCATAATACCAAGTAAACTTTGAGTGGGTCTATAACAACGTTTTTTCCTAACCCCTATTATATAACTAGTGTGAAAAAAAGTTGCATAAAGGAAAATGACAAACCACTTTGCAGGATCACCAAAAGCTGTGAATGACTTTTGTTAAAAGTGCTGATCCATTTTGAAACTTATATGCCCAAAAATAGAATATTATTCACTGCTACGTCCTTTGTGATAAGACCGTTAGAAAGCAAGAGAAGAATACTGACTATATTTAGTAGATGTGATAAGGGTTAATGTAATCAAAAAGCATATTTAGGGTTTGATATCCGTGAGTGTTCCAATTGTTCACGTTTTTGCTGTGGAAAAGTGAGTTATATTCAAATTACTAGGAACAATATTGAACAGCAGCATATATGTTGTGCACTCGGTTCGAAGCCAGTGGTATTGTCTTTTACTTCACTGCCCAATGTCCTTTTGCGGTAGGTGTTATAGATGATTTGAAAAATATAGCAAAGAAAAAGGGCATTCCTTTTCATATATATCCCCGACTATAAAAATATCATCAATCATTAAATCTTAAAAATTCCTTACATTTTTAGTTGAGACGAATTGTAATATTAAGTGCAACACCTAAGTGGAAATAAAAGAAGCCCATAA